>JAGBCD010000006.1 GCA_017938155.1 Paludibacteraceae bacterium
AGTATGATAGCGAGGCGCGTTGGTACTATCCTGCCATCTGTCGCACAACTACTATGGATCCACTGGCAGAGAAATACTATCCAACATCGCCTTATGCTTGGTGTGGGAATAATCCTGTGAATATGATGGATCCTGATGGAATGGAAATACACATCATTGGAGAAAATGATAGTGTCACAGTATATAATATAAATACAACTTACGATGGTAGTGATATTTTTACTGCAAGTATTTATGACGAATTGAATACATTAGATGCAATGTTATCGAATACCGATTTCATATCATCTCTTGTAAACAGCCCGAATATTTACAAAGTATCACCTACCAATTCTACAATAGAAGAAACATATACTTTTGTGAACAATACAATCAATATTGGTACTAACCACGGAATGGATTATTTAGGTCATGAATTATTTCACGCATATCAAGATGTTAAAGGACAAGGAGGTGCTTCTATACACAATGAAGTAGAAGCCTACTTGTTTCAAGCAAAAATTCTTTTTATGAACAACTTTGGGGCCGGAATAAGTCCTCTTCTCGGAGCAGAATATTCAACTCCAGTTTATGATAACATTGTTAACGCATTAATTTATGAAAGCTATAATCAAACTAATTTTAATCAAACTGTAGAACTTTTCAAAGCGAACTCTAATGCCAATGCATCTAGAATCTATAATAACTACCCCCTAATACGAAATAATCAAACTAAATCATTAATTAAGTCTTTTTATCCTATATACCCATGAAAACGTATATTTTTCTATTTGTATGCCTCTTGAGCAGTACTTATATCTGTGCAAGTAACGATACCGAAAATCAAACAGATGAAGAGAATGTGACTCCACTTGTAACTCCAATGTCAACTCCAATATATGTTGGTAAGAGTTTGTATTGTCGTTTAAATGATTATGATTGTGGAACAGATATGAATCGTCCAATAGTGCAAACCTCTTGTGTGGAAGACACCATCCAAATATTTGTGCAATTCTGGGTGAACTTTGATGTGACAGATGCAGAAAAAAATAAGGAATTACCTGTAAGGGATATCAATGGTTTGCAATGTATGAAGTGTAATGTCCCATCCGATATTATATGTGAATTAACTTCAAAAATTCGTGAAGAAATATTGAAATGGCATTGGTGGATAGGAGACTACTATAATCCTTGTACTTTATATCCTAGTCAGATATGGACAACGCGCTTCCTCGTTGTACCTGAGGTTGTCAACAATGATAAATAAAAAGTCATGAACCCAATAAAATTATTTTTAGCGTTATCAGCTATTCTCTGCGTATCAACGCTATACGCAGAAGACAATATCTATATCAAACAGCAAGTAGCATACAAAGACCAAGGTGCCAATGGCAAGGAACTGACATGGGATTTTGGTATGCTGAGTCCAATCAACGAAGAATACACCGTAGCGTATTCCATACCCGATAGCAACTATATGCACCAATGGTGCGCTACCGAGCATCGTACACGCTACTACTACACCCTCACCGCCGATACCATTTGGCGCACGGGGTATGAGAACCCTACCACCTTCGTGCGATACACCCTGCCCGAAGCGGTATTGCGCCTTCCATTGAGCTATGGTGATACCCTCACCACCACCTTTGCAGCCCAAGGCGAATATGGTCATCGCATACCAATGACCCTATCGGGTACGAATACCATAGAAGTAGATGCACAAGGCAAACTCATCTTGCCTGATAAGACCTACGAGCAAGTGCTGCGCGTACATAGCCAACGCCAGTACGTGGAAAGTGGTTTGGATAGTACCGCTATGTTAGTAGAGAAGTACCAATGGTTTGCGGCGGAATCGTATATCCCCGTCTTTGAAAGTGTAACCGCCTACGAGATGGTGGAAGACAGCATGCAATTGGCATTTCAGACATCGTTCTACTACCAAGTGGAAGATACTACCGATTCTACCCCTAAGGAGTTAGCACCAGTGGTAGATGAAAAGGCGGAAGAAACTGCCCCTGCGCTATTAACGAACTTATCCTATCTGCCTAATCCCGTACAAACGGACTTGCAAGTGCGTTATACATTGGTACAAGATGCTACGGTATATATGCACATGCACAATGCATTGGGCATGCCTATGTACTCAACATCCGCACGTACAGAAGCCGCAGGCGAACACGTGGTGCAGATCAACATGAGCGGATGGATGCAAGGCGAATACACGCTCTATATCCATGCCAATGACCAATTAATTAGGCAGGTAGTTATTAAGAATTAGTTGGTGTTTGAAGATATATAAATCAATATCTTTGAATTTTAATTGGGATAATAGAGGATAACACGCTATTTTATATATGCACTTGTACCGATAATAAGAAGATTGCTACTTATCTCGCCCAATGGGCTTGAACGATTGCTACAAAGTTTCAAGGTTTCACGCATCAGAGATGCTTGTTTCACCGCTTCGCTGTTTCAAGGTTCCATCACTCACAACTCCTCCCCTAAGTTAGGGGAGGTGCTCGCAGGGCGGAGGGGTCTGTTAATTCTTAATTCTTAATTCAAAATTCAAAATTATTCTTCCTGTTGCTTCAATGCTTGCGGCGGTAGAGTTTGTAACCTACCACACCAATGAGGCTAAGGCACATGATGATGAAACAAATCAAAGAAATAGTGTTTCCCTTTTTCACACTATCAGGTTCAAAGACCATACACAACATGTGATGACCAGCAGGAATAACCGCCGCACGGAGAATATAATTAACACGAGCCAATGGCAATTCGGAGGAGATACTACCATCCGCATTCAACAAATATAAATGCCAACCATGAGGATAATAAACCTCAGAGAAAACAGCCACTTTGTTTTGCTCGGACTGCGACTCGTACATGATCTTATTCGGTTGGTGTTTCGTCACGTGGATATAATTTTCATCATACGCCATCAGCGGTGCTGCGGCCGGAAGAGAGGTGTCTAACAACGAAACAAACGATGTATCTACCACAGCAACTTGATGCAGGTCCACTTTCTTGAGTTGAGCAATCTCATCATTGGCATTGTTCACCACTTGTAAACGGTCCACAAACCAACAATTGCCCATAGCAAATGGGTTCTGTATCGCTTCTACCTGTTTGTTTTGTAACGGAACAATAGCATATTTCATGTTTAGCATGTTCAGTACAGGATAAGCATTGGCAGCAAGGGTATCGAGGTTCGTAAAACCTTGTGTGCGTATGATGGTTTGCATCAGTGTTTGCATCTCAGGCACGATATGCACATCAATCATATCTTGATATCTGCGCAGTTTGGCAGCCGAATAACCACCGATAGACTTGAGATAATAACTGGTTCGTGCCTCATTGAACGTGTTGGTGGATAGATTGAGGACACGGAAATGGGTGGTGTCTTCCAACAAACGTTGTTCGTAAGGTAACATCTTAAACGTCTTATCACGCTCCTTCACGGATACAAACATAGAGTCGTTGCAGAAACGTTTGTTAACCGTCCACATATCACCAACAATAAGACATGTCAAAGCAATGCCCACATAAAGGGTGAGGTTCTTAGGTTGCTTATGGTAATGTAGGTAAGCATAAGCATAGACAAGGGTTAATCCAAAAAGGATGAAAAGCAAAGACCGCCAAGCATCGGAAGCAATCAAAGCAGCGCGCTGCGATAGAATAAGGTCGTAGATAGCTTGTCCTACTTGCGACTTCCATTGTGCATCATACGTGGATGTGACGTCAATGGAACCACTCATCAAAGCAATCAGTGCACAAAGACCTCCCGTTACACCCCCTGCTATCCAAAGGCTGTTTTGTAGTTTTTTCCAATCCAACGTTTTATCATGAATGGCTTTGAGAGCAAGGAAAGCGAGCAAAGGAATAGTAATCTCTGCCACAATAAGGATACTCTCTACCGCACGGAACTTATTATACATTGGGAAATAGTTGAAGAACAGTTCGGTGAGCGGCATGAAGTTACGTCCCCAAGCCAATGCAACAGAGAAAAGGGTAGCGATAAGCAATGCCCATTTGTATGGACCCGATACAATCAATAGTCCCAGGACAAATAGCAAACAAACGATGGCTCCCATATAAACAGGTCCACTGGTGAAGGCTTTCTCTCCCCAATAGGTAGGCGCTCCTTGGCAGAACTGACGCGCTTGGCGAGCGGGTACACCCATACGTTTCAAATCCTTCTCCAATTGTGAATCGTCGCCTAAGTTATATCCACTGGCACCGCCCATGTAGTTAGGAACCAAGAACGTGATGGTTTCGTTGATGCCATAACTCCAAGCGGTGGCATAGTCTAAGTCCAAGCCCTCTGTTTTGTTGGTTGCATCTTTATCTTTGACTAAGTCGGAATGGCCGCCACGCATGGTTTCTTGGGCATATTCCATATTCGAGAAGACATTGGCACTACCCATGCCCATACCGATGCCAAAGGAAGCAATAAAAAGAGCCGTAGCAATAGCGAAATGTTTCCACTCTTTCGCCTTATAGGATAAGTATAGTTCGGCAAAGAAGAAAATGCCTATCATCATACAGATATAATAAGACATCTGCGGATGCAAGAAAAAGCCAATATACGTAAAGAACATCACTAATAATGCCCCCCAACCATACTGCTTACGATAGGTGAGGATAAATCCTATTACCACCAATGTCATCCATGTAATCGAATAACACTTACCATGGTGCTGTGCAGCGATGATGATAAAGAAATAACTGGACATAGAAATAGCAAATGCTCCTGCCATGCTCAGCCATTTATCAATCTTGAATGCTCGCAGTAGCAAATAAAAAGCACATAAGTAGAATAGAAAAATGAAAGCAGCATTCCTATTGCCCCACATGAAAAACCAACGCAAAGGTTTGAGCATTTTATCTACGATATATCCGCCATTACCTCCGATCTGGTAGTTGGGCATCCCCGAGAACATCGACCCCGTCCAAAATGAATATTCTCCCGTTTGCTCATGGAAAGCAGCAGATTCTTGAACAGCCGCTTTGCCGTTGATATTGTCCCCCGCATACACAATCTTTCCCTCTAAGGCAGGAAAAAAATATATCGCAGATGCAATAAGAAAAATAAAGAGAATAACAAAATGTCCAACGTAACTAAGCCAATCAATTTTTTTCATATCATCAATCTTTACTATTTACAGATTTTTGTCAATCAAAACAAGCGCCAATAAACGCCTTTTATTATGTCTGCTACCCTCCGCCAGCAATGTCAGACATCCCTCGGCGCAGATTTACGCTGACAAAATTACACTTTTTATTTTACATGTGCAAAAAAAATATTGCCCTCCATCACATTGTTATAAATGCTCCATACATTGCAATTCATAATTATTATCAAGACATTATCAAGACATTATCGAGTCATTCCCGACGGTGAGCCGACGGTCAACCGACGGTCAACGCTTTTGAGACAGACCCCTCTAAGGGGAATGTGTTCTATATGTGTGTTCCTAATCATGGCGTTCCTTCATTTCTGTATTTTTATCAAAAAACCTATAGTCGCGATGTGCTTTTTGGGGGACTTTTGAAAATAATTGGTTAAAAATGCTTAAAAAGTGATAATTTTTTGTCTACTTCGGACATCTGCCTTGGCTTTTACTCCTACGCTTACTACTACCCATTTACCCCCTCAAAGTACTACCCCAAAAGCCAATTCCCCCGATGCTACGTTCGCAAGATGCAGCCTATACGCTCGCGCTCGCATTGAAAAAAAATCGGTTGACACCTCTACACCACACCCTTCCAAACTCCAATCATGAGCAAGCTCCTATTGTCCTTTGGAAGGCTGTTTTAGATAAACTCTGTTTATCTTTTTTTCAATGTTCGCTTCTTGCGTATATGCATCTTTTGTCGTACCTTTGTCGGCGATATGGATGAACAGATTGATATGAGATGATAAAAATAGTGGAAATCAATTCTGTTTGCAGTTGAAGTTAAATTTTAAAAACAAAAATGTATGAAACATCATTATTTGCATTATCTGAAAACGATAATGGAACATCAATGGGATGATTTGGCGTTGTCGGATTATGGGGAGAAGCAAACGTACACGTATGGCGAATTGGCAGAGGAAATCGAACGTTTGCACATCATGTTTGAACAAATGGGTATTAAAAAAGGTGACAAGATTGCAATCGCAAGTCGGAACTGCGCAAACTGGGCTGTCGCTTATTTAGCCATTGCTACTTACGAAGCTGTAGTAGTAAGCATACTACAAGACTTCAAAGCACATGATATCGCTAAACTGCTGGAACACTCGGATGCTAAAATGCTTTTCGTCGGACCATACGTGTGGCGCGAACTACAAAAAGAACCATTGGAGTCACTTTCCGTTATTCTCTCTATGGTAGATTTTTCTCCTCTCCGTTCGCAAGACGGCATAGTCGTTCCGAACCGCGAGGAAGTGGATGCGATAATGAAAGAAAAGTATCCGAATGGTATGACATCGGACAATGTTCAGTATTCAGTCAATCCTGATGACTTGGCATTGATTAACTATACGAGCGGTAGTACAGGTAGTCCTAAAGGGGTGATGTTGAATGGTCGCTCTTTGAGCAACAACGTGGAAGCAGCGATGATAATACTTCCCGTCGAACCTGGTCAACGTGTTGTATCGATGCTGCCCTTGGCTCACTCCTTCGGCCAATTGGCAGACTTCCTATACCCAATATGCGTGGGCACGCACGTTCATTTCCTCACGAAGAGTCCAACTCCTTCTGTATTGCTGAAAGCGATGGCTGATGTCAAACCATTTATGGTGGCTACCGTTCCATTGGTTATAGAGAAGATACACAAGAAGAAATTGGATCCGCTGTTGTCTAAACCCGTTCTTAAGTTCTGTTGGTATATGCCAGGCGTGATGAACCTGATTCGTGGTCACGTGAAAAAAGCCCTTGTGAAAGCGTTCGGTGGTCAAGTACGTTACTTCCTCTGCGGCGGTGCAGCGATGAGTCCGACGGTAGAGAAATGCTTGATGGATGTGCATTTCCCTCTATCCATCGGTTTCGGCATGACCGAATGTGGTCCCTTAGTGAGCGGGAACCCACCCAAATATTTCAAACGCCGTAGCTGCGGCGCTCCCGTACCTAACATGGAAGCCAAAATAGATAACCCCGACAACAAAGGAGAAGGAGAAATACTCGTCAAAGGCGAAAACGTTATGCTGGGTTACTACAAAAATGAAGAAGCAACACGCGCTGCGTTTACCGAAGATGGTTGGATGAGAACAGGAGACCTGGGATACATCGACAAAAAGAAAAATATCTACATCCGAGGACGTATCAAATCAATGATACTCGGAGCAAGCGGACAAAATATCTACCCCGAAGAAATAGAAGATAAACTCAATAACCAACTCGGAGTAGGGGAGTCCGTCGTCGTGGAAAGAGAAGGTAAACTCATCGGATTGGTGTTCCCTGACGAAGAAAGTACTAAGTCCATGAGCTTGGAAGAAATAAAAAAACTTATGAAAGAAAACCTCGCTAAACTCAATAAACTCATCCCTGGGTATAGCCAAGTAAGCGACATCGAAATAAAAAATGAACCCTTCGAGAAAACTCCAAAGAAATCCATCAAACGATTCCTATACAAGTAAAAATAAAAGACTCCACAATTGAGTGGAGTCTTTTATTATATCATCGAACGAATCTCTACCAACTCGTTGCGTATGCTCAGGAGAATATCTTTGGTCTTCTGCTTGTGACTCACCCTACCCGAAGACTCCCTTAACTTGTTTTGAATGGCCTCAATACGCGTGATCTTTAAATCATCACGTATATACTTCACCTGCTTGATGAAATCAATATCCTCCTCCGTATAATAACGATTACGATGCTTGTCCTTGCGAGGTTCCAACTGCTTGAAATGCTTCTCCCAATAACGCAAAGTAGAAGCAGGAAGAGACGTTAACTCCGTCACTTCTTGCATTGAATAATATACTTTCTTAATTTCCATCTTGTTGTATTCACGTGCTTCGCACTTGTTTCAAGGTTTCACGCACCTGCGGTGCTTGTTTCATGCCTTGCGGCTGTTGAAGGGTTTCACGCACCTACGGTGCTTGTTTCACGCCTTGCGGCTGTTTCAAGGTTTCACGCACCTACGGTGCTTGTTTCACGCCTTACGGCTGTTGAAGGGTTTCACGCACCTATGGTGCTTGTTTTAAGAGTTTTCAAAGTTCTAAAGGTTCTAAGGGTTCTAAGGGTTCAAAGGTTAAACGTTTCACGCACCTACGGTGCTTGTTTCAGTTTGCGCATCACTTATTGGTTAATTCAGTATCTTGAGGGTTTTGCCAGCACGGATGAAATCGTTCTTGAGACCATTCCACTGCTTCAACTGCTTGACCGTACACCTGAACTTCTTGGCAATACTACCCAAATTGTCCCCCTCCTTGATCTTATAATACGTCACACCGTTGATGGAATACCCCCCATTCAACCCCGTTTTGTGAGCCAAATCAATCTCCGCCCGCCTATTATGAATAAGCTCATCCGCACGATGCTCCAAAATCTGCTGAGTGGCAGCAATATATTGACCCGTCTTATCAATAGGCAAACATAATGTATATGCCTTCCCACCAGGCACAATGTCACGAGCATACTGCGGATTGAGACGCCTAATATGATTGATGTCAATGTCCAAAACTTCCGTCACCTGCTTCAAATGCATTCGATGAAAAGTGACAACCGTATCCGTCACCATCGTAAACTGAGACGTCGCAGGACATATACCATGCGCATCCGCATAATTCATAACATACGCCACCGCAATGAAAAGTGGTACGTAATTGCGGGTCTCCTTAGGCAAATAAGGATAAATAGACCAAAAATCCTTCTTGTTACCCGCATAACGTATGGCTTTGTTCACATTGCCCGGTCCACAGTTGTATGCCGCAATAGCCAAAGTCCAATCGTTGAAAATCGAATAAAGACTGTTCAGAAACCTACAAGCCGCATCCGTAGAACGCACAGGGTCCATTCGCTCATCCACCAAAGAGTTGATCTCCAAACCATATTTCTTTCCCGTAGAAGGCATAAACTGCCACAATCCCACCGCTCCCATATGCGAACGCGCTTGTGGATTTAGCGCAGACTCTACTACCGCAAGATACTTGAGTTCGTATGGAAGGTTGTACTGAGCAAAATGGTCTTCAAACATAGGAAAATAAAAGTCACTGACCTGTCGCAAAGTAGCCAATCGCTTAGGCGCCTTCGTATAACGATGGATATACTTCCCCACTACAGGATTGTAAGGGACCTCAATAATGAAAGGTAAAGCCTGCAACCTTGCCTTATAAATGGAATCACTCAAGGTGTAAATAATCGTATCACAGTTGCACTGAGTGGTGTCGATCCATGCTAATGCTTGGTCAATATGCGCCAACATGGTGGAGTCCATGAGGTCGTTAGAGATAGCATGCTCGGGTAAGGTATCTGGCGTATTGGGATAGGAAAGATTAAGGGTATCGTTACCATAGGTTTGAAAAATGGCAACGAAGCAAATGATAATAGTAAAAAGAGTTTTTTTCACTTGATAGTAATAGCTAATTTGACTTCCGCTGAACGTTGGTTTCGTATGTCGTGATAAATCTGTGGTTGCACGTTCATGGATAAGTCGGTTGAAATGTCAAAATCAAATAATTGTGCGTCCACATACGCATCTATCAACGATAACGCATATACAAGGACAGTGGCCAGTATGGAGTAATCGCGATATCGCCTATATAAGTTGGTTTTGTTGCTCAAAGTGTTGGTGTACATGTTCCTCCCTCCCATCATGTTGATGGTGTATCCCTTAGGCAGTACGGCATTGTAGGAGCGGTTGGGGTCGGTGGACAAGACGACATCGGTGGTGATATCTTGATATGCCGCCTTGTAATCGTTGTACATGCCACTATTCCAAGTAATAGCATATGCACATCCCATGAAAGCACCATACACGATAGGCAACTTCCAATAACTTCGGTTCTCTATCTGCCCCAATCCTGGGAAAATGGCTCCCATCCACACCGCACGCAACGGGTCAGGTTTCCAATCACTGAAAGCATCAAAATCATTCTCCTCCGCCGTCACAATACTATCAGGAGCATACTGCAAAGCATGCAAATGATGCGTAACCGTGTCCGACTCCTGCGCAAACAACGAACAGGATAACAACAAACAAAGGAATATGTAAAGTAGTTTTTTCAATGAATGTGATTCATTATGGTTTGAAATTGTTGCTCGTTATCAAAAGTGATAGTAATCTTGTTGTCGGAAATCTTTACTTTGGTTTCCAATAACTGAGACAACTTGTTTTGGTATTGTTTGAATGATGGCTCCTTGCGTTTTTGTTTGGATTTGGGTAGTCTGCTATTGCTAACAATTTCTTCCACTTTTCGCACGGAAAGTCCTTGCTCTAATATTCGTTTGTAGAGCGATAATTGTTGTTCCGCCGATTTGGATCCTAAAATAGCCCGAGCGTGTCCCATATCGAGTTTTTTCTCCTTGATACCCATTTGTATCTCCGCCGGAAGTCTCAAAAGTCGCAAATAATTGGCAATAGTGGCCCGTTTCTTGCCGACTTTTTCAGACATTTTCTCTTGTGTGAGTTGATACTCGTCCATCAGTCGTTGGTATGCCAAAGCAATCTCAATGGCATCCAAGTCTTCACGTTGTATGTTCTCCACAAGTGCCCATTCCATCACTTGTTCGTCTTTGGCAGTACGTATATAGGCAGGAATGGCTTTAAGTCCAGCTAATTTAGAGGCCCTAAAACGTCTTTCACCCGCAATAATCATATATGTGCCATCGTCGTTTTTTCTCAATGTGATAGGAGAGATTACTCCATGTTCTCGTATGGAGTCGGCCAACTCTTGCAACGCCTCCTCGTCAAAGGTGTGACGGGGTTGGTCAGGGTTGGCAATAATCAACTCAAGACTCACTTCGTTGATTGAACTGGAACCTTCTGTAGAGATATGTGACGTGTCAATCAAGGCATCTAAGCCTCTTCCTAATCCTGTGAATTTTTTCATATCCTATATGTTTATCTTGCCAATAATTCTTTGGCTAATTTGATGTAACTTTGTGCTCCTTTGCTATTGAAATCGTAGTCCAAAACAGATAATCCATGACTTGGCGCTTCACTCAAACGTACATTTCGGGCAATAACACTGTCGAAAACTAAATTGCCAAAATGACGCTTCACTTCATTATACACCTGATGAGACAAACGTAAACGATTGTCAAACATGGTAAGCAAGAAACCTTCAATCTGCAAAGAAGGATTGAGCTTGGATTTGATAATCTTGATGGTGTTCAATAACTTGGCAATGCCTTCCAAAGCGAAAAATTCACATTGAACGGGAATGATAACACTATTACTTGCCGTCAAGGCATTGATGGTAATCAAACCCAATGAAGGCGAACAGTCAATGAAAATATAATCGTAGTCGTCACGGATTTGCTCCAAAATATTTCGGAGAATGAGTTCCCTTTGTGGAATATTGAGCATCTCAATCTCGGCCCCTACCAAATCAATGTGGCTGGGTATGATGTGCAAATGTTTGACCTTCGTTTCTATGATAGCCGTTTTTGGGTCAATGCCGTTGATAAGGCACTCGTAAATGGTGTTGTCCGTGCTTCTAATATCCACTCCCAATCCCGAAGAAGCATTGGCCTGCGGGTCTGCGTCAATCAATAAGACACGTTTTCCTTCTCGCGCTACAGCTGCCGAAAGGTTGATGGCTGTAGTGGTCTTACCCACACCGCCTTTTTGATTGGCTAATGAAATAATCTTACTCATATATAATTACTTTATTTTGTAACGAGGTTATTTTCGATACGTTCGATAATCATGTTGGTATCAATGTCTTGGCATGAGAAGTTCCCATACCTGCAATGGTTGGTCCCATGCACTCGGCATGGGCGGCATGCAATAGGCAATTGTATTATGTTCTGCTCCTCTTGTTTCCAGGCCTTGAATCCCAAAATAGGGTGGGTAGCACACCAAACACTCACACAACGCAGGCCCACCAAAGAAGCCAAATGTTGATTGGCAGAGTCCATGCATAGCATAATATCCAATCGTCGCATGAGTTCCAACTCTATCCCCAACGACAACTGACCTGCTACACTGGTTGTGTTGGGATAAATAGTCGCCCACTGCTTGAGCCTCTCACATTCAATCTTATTGGCCCCAAACAAAAAGATATGCGTGTCTTTTCGATGAGCCAAATGTGCTATGATCTCTTTTGTCTTCCTCACTCCCAAAACGTTGGACTTGTATTTGGCAAAAGGCGCAATGCCTATCCAATAGCCATGTTTGTCCCCAAACAGCCGTTGACATTCCTCCGCATAGTCCAGATGAACGGGTATGTGACGAAACGATTCATCTGCTTGCAATCCCACAGCAGCAAAAGCATTGCTATAACGCTCAAACTCCGTGAGAAGAGGTGACTTACGCTTCATAAAACTGTATGCCAAAAACTTCTTCCAACGCTCTTTCTCAAACACAGATACAGGCATGTGACGCTTGCGAAGCATCCATCGGAGCATGCGCGTATGAAAGTCATCTTGTAAGTCAATGATGCCGTCAATACTTTTTTGCTTGAGTGTGTAGTAGATTTTTTTCATCCCTTCCCATTTCCCCCAATCAAAATTGACTTCTACAAACTCAATGTTGGCATACCCAGCAAACATGTCTTGAAGACGCTTTTGGGCGACTACCATAAACCTATGCTCGGGATATCGTGTCGCTAATGATGCAATTACAGGTACGGTCATCGCCACATTGCCTAAACTGTGAAAACGTAGTACAAGGTAATTCATGATTAGCGTTTTTTCTTCTTAACTTTTATCTCAAATAAGTAAGCAAAATTGACACTGGCTACCATAGCATGAGAGGAACTGAAATATGCCATCTTGCTATTGGAAAAGGTGTCACTCAAACTGTAGTTGAACCTCGCTTCCAACTGATAAATCCCCGCTTTAGGTGTGTGTATATAACAACCCAAACCCGCAGCCAGTCCCCAGTCGAAAGGATGGTCAATAGGTGCATATTGGGCAGTATAGGTCGGATGCTTGGTGCCACTTTCGCGCTCATTGATGCAATAACTGATTTGTGGACCTAAATTGAAAAAGCCCCTAAAACTCTTCTTGCCAAAATATAAGTGCGTCAGCAAGGGTATTTGTATGCAATCCAAAGTACGTGAATAAGCCACCCCCGCTTCTGCATCCGTCTCACGCCATCCACGTTGAATATAATTCAATTCGATTTGCAAAGCACATACTTTATGTTCCGTATAACGGAAGACCAATCCTCCATTCCCCCCTAAAAGGGCTGTACCCATAAGGTCTTGGGTCCCTACAACGCGAGGGTTCCAATACATCATCGACCCCATAACCCCTCCATGCACACCTATATATATATGAGGCATGTTCAAACGAGGTTGCGCCATGGCAGGCATGTGATAACCAAACCACACTAAAAGGCAACATGCAACGATGATAATATGTCGAGTAATGTTTCTCACTTGCGCACGATACGGATATAAGTGTTTTCATAACCACCCAATGAATCAACAGGCTCAAACAAAATACCTGATTGCAAACCATTGTACTTGCTCAACCAAGGATTGGTAGAGGTGGAGTCGTTGCCTTGTTGGAGACATTCCAATGCATGCTTGGTGATGTCGTAACCTAACAAATCATATCTTGGGTTTTGCGAGGATAATTCGTGATGGAAATAATGCTCAAAGAGCTCTTGATAATGCTGCTGATCACAAATACTGTCTGGTGCAAAAACCGTGGTATAGAGTTGCGGTATTCGTATGGTCTCTTTCTGCCAAGCATACCTGGAATAGAGTGTTATAGGGTAGCTGAGACTCGCTAATTCCAAATGTGGCATCAAGGCTTGTAGGTTGCTAAAACGTTCTGTGTTGATGATAACAAGATTCTCGACATCTGTTCGCAATGCAGTCCCTATTGAGTCGGACAAGATGTTGCGAATAGTCGTGTAGGTGTGCGGAATCTTGTTGGCTTTGATCATATTATGCAGACTGCGGATACTAACGGGTATTTCCTGTTCGGGGGCCTCTATCAGTACACAGTGTATCGAATCAATATGTTCCTTCAAATAGTTGCTCAATGCCTTTGCTTCCATTTCGTTGGAAGGATTGAACTGGAAGAGATAAGGGTTATGCTCAATACTTGGCACTTTGGACGCGAACGGAAGAATAGTGTAGATGCTATCCTTCAAAGCAATAGCCGAGATAGCAGCCACTTGTGAAGCATAAGCCGTACCGATAAACATATCCATTTGACGGAAAATACTATCGTTGGCTAATGCGAGTAGTTTGTTGTCGTCCTTGCCAATATCATACGTGTGAATGTCCAAAGGAAAATGAGGTTGCTGCATTTCGTATATAGCGAGCAATGAACCCGTATAGAAATCGTAAAAACGGTCTATCGTTTCATCTCGTTGCAGTATATCAACACACAATGGTAACAACAACCCGATGTGCTTTCTTTCTCTTGTTTCCGCAAGCAATGTGTCGAGTGCGATACTATCTGGCGTAAGGGTCAAACCATCAGTCCATAGGCCAAGAGTGCTATCTTTGCTTAGTTCAAAAACTTCTTCTACCAATTGGTTGAACGATTGGGTAACGTCTTCTACTAATTGTTTGCCTTGTTCAAACACTTCCTGCACCTTGGCAGGTGTGATGATAGGTGTCTGTTGTTTCTTCTCTACTGTGGGTTCCTCTTGCTTAGCTTGTGCAATGACATCTACTGGCGTTGTCGGAGCAGGTTGCTGTTTGACAGGAATAAGTATTTCCTCTTCAAAACGTAACCCTCGCTTTTCCAATTGCGGATTCCATCGTATAATCTCTTCTTGTGTGACACCAAAGTTCTTGCTAATACGAAACAATCCAATGCTTTTCTCTACTGAATAGCGATATACCGCTGTCCCGTTGATGGTGTCAATAGGATAGGGAAGCAGTTGAGCCATGATTGTTGGCACGAAAGACAACAATAAAATGAGTAAATAATGACGCAAATAGTTTTTCATATAGCTATAGTACTTAAATAGGTCCATTCCATTTGGAGTATTGATAACGGCGTATGCACCATACCAATAGTCCGATGATACACAAGATAAGAATAGGAGCCGCTAAACTAATGGTTTGTATCCACGTGCGGTGGGCATATGCTTCTTTGTCATTTAATAGCCGCAAGACAATGCTTTTTTGACGCAGATGAATCAGTCCTTGGTCATCCGTGAGGTATAGAATAGCATTGGTCAAAAAGTCTTGGTTCCCAAATTGTGTGCGTGTATATCGGTCGTATCCCACAGGAAGTGGTGCTCCATTCTGCCATTCATTGCGCGCTAAACTGCCACATGCTACTACTACTTGTTTGGTAGCAACACTTTGTTTGAGCGTGCTATCCAGATTGGTTATTTCAGCAGGAGGCATGCGATGGGCGTAGAATGAAGGGAAAGAACCTTCAATCGAAGCACCCACAGGAATGTATGCATATTGGAACATCTCAGGCAAGATGGTTAAGTCGGTCAAATCAACTTCAGCAGGAGTTCCCGTGATACGAGAAGCAGATGAAGTAGCCAACAAAATCTCTTTGTATAACCCGTCCTCTTCACCCACAAAATCTATACTGGAAGCAAAAGTACTACTTACTTGCATCACATTGCGCGTGATGGACGAGTTTTGTGATGTGAGTAGCAAAGGAGCGTAAGTCCATGGGATAGGTTGGAAATTAGGTTGATTAGGGTCCTGACTTACATCTACAGGAATAGGTAGGCATTGCATATCTTGAACCAACATAGGATTGATGCGTACACCATAACGGAAAAGGATGTCCGTGAGGTTCAAGTCCAATGCAATAATAGGAGTGGTGCCCTGATGTGATAGCATATCCGAAGAGAATTGTACCCCATTCAATAGCCACATGATACGTCCACCTTGCATCAAGTATTGGTCCAAAATGAATTTGTCGGTTTCAGAAAATGGTTGCTGTGGGTTGGCTATAACTACGGCTTTGTATCCATCCAGCACCCCTTTTTCTGTACCTAATATTCCTCTATCTACCTGAAAATAACGACTCAAAGATTGGCTCCAGTCATACACTTCCTGTTCGCTTAATTCGCCGTGTCCTTCAAGGAAAGCAATGCGCTCAATCTCTTGTTTGCTAATAGCATGGATAGCTTCAGCAAAAGCATATTCTAGTCCTTCAATGGATTGGTTGAGATTTTCTTCTCCACTTTTGCCGCGTTGGTTTTTCAGTAGATTGATCATCATGCTACGTTCCCCATATTTTAGGCGTGCATAAGGATAGATAGTCGTTTGAATAGTCCTGCCATCTTTGGAACGTTCGTGAATAACAGTGGGCGTGTATGCTTGCAATGCCTTATCCTCAGTGTCTCCTGCAACCAACTGCACATCTCCATACATGTCCAGTTCTGTGACAAAATCTTCCACTGCTTGCTGCAAGCGGTGAAAACCAGAGTTTAGCTCGCCATCAAGGTATAATGTTATTTCCAATGGCGAGGACAATGAACCCACCAACTCCTTCATAGGCTCACTAAGGGTGTAACGCTTGTCATAAGTCAAGTCCCAACGTACAACAACCCATTGTACGGGGATGTTGACCAGCACAAGACCAATAATGATACCTATGAGAGTTCGTATTTTCATTGTTACAAAGTATTATTCGTATTTCGCTTTTAATGCGTCAAACACTTCTTGATTGACATGCCAATCGTATTTGGTACGTAGTGACTCAATCCACTCTTTCTCCAGTGCATCTTGATAGTCGTTGGTCACCTTACCACGTTCGTCAGCATATTCTTGTGGTGCCTTGATAACTTTACCCATTGTGGCAACAAAAGGTAGCGCTTCGTCAGCAGTGAAGTTGACAGTATCGTTCTTGAAGACAATAGCATCTACTGCTGTATTTTGACCCTCTTTCCATAGACCACGTTCTACGCGTACTAATGTGGTACTATCGTTGTTGATGCGGTTGTTGATATAACTTTGGATAGAATCAGGATGCGCATTTTTGATAATGGACTTCACTTGGTTGGCTACAGATTGATTCTTAGCATAAATCATATAACCTTTGTAACGTGGAGCGTCCCATGTGTAGTTCTTTTTGTTTTTGCGGAAGAATTTGGTCAATCCCGCATCGTCTTTACTTGCTTTGTCCCACACTTTTTGCAAACTGACTTCAAACAATAGAATACCATCATGATACTCGTTAACCAAATAACGTAATTCTTCATATTTTTCTTCCAAATGAGCATCGGCATACGAACGTACTGCTTCATCCGTCATATCAGCTGGCAGATTGTATTCAGCACGTGTTTTCTCAATGAATGACTTGTCTGCAAATGTCATACGTTCGTCGCGTTGTACGTTTTTCATGATAGTAGAATAGACACTATCAATAGGTTGCATACCCCTTCTATCATACAATTTAGCAATATGCCATCCAAAACGACTGCGGAAAGGTTCTGAGATATTGCCTTCTTCCAAAGCGAACACAGCATCTTCAAATGGTTGCACCATTGCGCCACGGCCAAACCAACCTAAGTCACCACCACGGCGTGAAGAACCTTTGTCGTCGGATTCTTTTTTAGCCAATTCTTCAAAGTCTTCCCCTCTTTGTAGAGCTAGGTAAAGGTCGTCCATTTGAGCTTTGGCAGCTTCAGCCAGCATGGAGTCATTACGAGGAATCGTTTTCATGATGTGAGCCGCATGTACTTCTTCATATTTGTCTTCGGACAAAACAAGTGCAATGTGAAAACCATAAGGGCTGCGGAAAATAGGAGTAACTTCTCCAATAGGAGTGTTATAGACAATATCCTCAAACACATATACATAACGGAAAGGAGTGATCCATCCTAATTCGCCACCATTGTCCACTACGCTGGGATCGGTTGACACTTCTTTGGCAACGGTGAGGAAATCTTCTGGAGAGCAAACAGT
Source organism: Paludibacteraceae bacterium (assembly GCA_017938155.1). GTDB lineage: Bacteria > Bacteroidota > Bacteroidia > Bacteroidales > Paludibacteraceae > Colicola. The sequence goes on from JAGBCD010000006.1 coordinate 17,984, forward strand.
TTTAGCCTTTTTGCCTTTGCCTACTGTTACTGGTAATCCCGTTGTGACGCGTTGACGAATGGTCTCCATTTGTGCATATACTGCTTTCTCCAACGAATCGTTACCCATAGGGCATTCTAAGGCGATATGAGCCGCACGACGTGGATTGGCCATACGATGATAACTCATGCGAACCAAACTATCTAACGCTACGTTGTCGCATAGGTATTTAGGAGTAGCTTGGGCACGATAACCGCGAAGTTCTTTCTTGAATGCAGCTGTGGTATCCAAACCTAATGCCTCAGCTTCAGCTACTTTTAATTTGAAATTAATGAACAATTCCAAGTAATCGTCCATACTCTTAGGGTCAATAGACTTTTCTTGATTGTTCTTGGAATAGATGTACATAAACTCGGAAGCAGGAATGCTCTCGCCATTAATGGTCATCAATGTCTCATCTTGACCGCTAACCCCCATAGCAAAGAAAAGGGTAATAAGCAATAACTCAATTTTTTTCATTTGTATATCATTTGATTAATTACGAAAATAATGTCGTACAAATAGCGTGCAAAGTTACAAAAATGTTTTGTAATACACAAATTTTTATCTACCTTTGCAAAAAATAACAAAACAATGATTTTAGATATCATCGAACAACCAATCATTCAAGCAGTGTATGCTCGTGTCAAGGATGCAAAACATGTAGTCGTATGTACCCATATGTCTCCTGATGGAGATGCTATGGGTAGTAGTTTAGCTATCTACCATTATTTGCAAGCATTGTATGCCGCCAATAGGCAAGACACATCTATCAATGTCATCGTTCCTAATAATTTCCCAAACTTTCTGGCATGGATGCCTGCTGCTGAGGCAATTGTTGTATGCGATGCGGAAGAGGAAAAGGCTGCCAAACTGATTAGTCAAGCCGACTTGATTATAGCTACGGATTTTAATGATCCTAAACGTGTTGGAATGATGGGCAGCATGATTTTGAACAACTCATGCTGCAAATTGATGATTGACCATCATCTTTATCCTACAGATTTTGCATCCATTTCTATCTCTTTTCCTCAGGCTTGTTCGGCTTCAGAAATGGTGTTCCGTTTGGTGTACCAACTCCAACGAATGTATAATCTCCCAGAGCATTTGATAGGAGATGATGTCGCAACTTGTATCTATACGGGTATGATGACGGATACAGGTAATTTTTCTTATAATTCGAACGACCCAGCAATATACCAGATTGTATCCAAATTACTTGAAAAAGGAGTAAACAAGGATTTGATTTACAATAATGTCTTCAACCAGTTTTCGGAGGATAGAATGCGTTTGATGGGGTATTGCCTTCATAAGAAGATGCGTATCTTCCCTGAGCATCATACGGCATTCATATCCCTCACACGCAAGGAACTATATGCGTTTAATTTTCAATCGGGTGACGCCGAAGGTATTGTAAACCTACCATTGCAAATAAGTGGCATACATTATTCTTGCTTTATGCGTGAAGATAAGGTGCTGCCAGGTGATAATCATAAGGATGGAGTAGGCAAAAACAAAGTAAAGATATCTTTTCGTTCGCAAGGAGATAGACCCGTCAATATTTTTGCGCAGGAGGTTTTCAATGGTGGCGGACATGCCAATGCTGCGGGAGGTGAGTTCTATGGTCCTATAAGCGAAGCTGTTAAACTTTTCATGAGTGAGTATCCCAAGTATTTTAACAAGTAAGTGTATCTATAATAATACTACACAAATCAGCGGCACTTCTAAGCAATGTTGCCGCTGATTTGCTTTTTTATAGCTTGCGAAGTGCGATTATTGCTGTGTAAGATTTTTTTTACACGTGCCGCTATTTCTGCCGCTTGTTTGTTGTTGGCCGACATATCCAACCTTGCGCCCGCATCGTACGGCGAAGCAGATCGTTCGACCGAAAGGATATAAGAAACTCCTCGGGCGCTTGAGGTACTTCTCTATGATAATAATAGGGGTGCTGAATACTCAGCGTTTTGGTGTTTTTGTGCTGGAATATTGGTGCTTTTTGTTGTAAGGAGGTTGTGTACAACACGCGGAAGCATCTGTATTACAAGAGTTTCCGCGTGAGCGTATTTTTTTGAAAAAAGTTTGTGAGTGCCGAAAAATCGCTTGCGATTACTCGTTCGAGCTCATTGGGCGAGATAAGACGATTGTGCCGAAGGTTGGAAGAGAATGTTTAGTATTCACATCCTCCGCCAAGAGCGTGGTATAGTGCGACTACGGCTTGCAGTTCTTGCATGTTATTAGCAATCTGCGTGAACTGCGCATTGAGCAATGTGTTCTGCGCCGTCAGCACCTCCAGATAGGTGGTGTTGCCATGCTGCATGAGCAGTTGGGTGGCGCGGTGCGCTTTTTTCAATGCCTGTACCTGCTGTGCGTAAAGCGACTGCTTGGCGTGGCAGGTCTGATAGTGTGTTAGGGCTTCGTTCACCTCATTGCCTGCTGCTAAGACAGTCTTGGCAAACAGCAAACGTGCTTCCTCTTGTTGCGATTTGGCCATCTTCACTTGTGCGATGTTTCTGCCCGAATTGAATAGCGGTACAAACAGACTGGCTGCTAGACTACTAATCATGGTCATTGGGTCGAGAATCATGCCATACGAGTGGTTAGTCCAGCCAAAAGTGCCACTGAGGTTGAGCGATGGCAAGCAGTTGCTACGCGATAAGTTGAGCGCGTAATGCGCTTGCGCCATGTTCATCTGCGCTGCACGCACATCGGGACGGTGATAGAGCATCTGCACAGGTATGCCGACAGACAATGTTGAATTATGAATTAAGAATTTGGAATTATGCGCATCCATGGCTTCTGCCAATGTGCTGCGTATGATGGTTTGGCGGGTCGTGCCCATCATCA
>JAGBCD010000037.1 GCA_017938155.1 Paludibacteraceae bacterium
AGGCGTGTACGCATCAGGAACTAAGAATGACGAGTTCTTCGTTAAGGCACAAGAACTCACAGCAGAATTTGCTAAGAAAGAGGGTCGTCAACCTCGTATCATGATTGCTAAGATGGGTCAAGACGGTCACGACCGTGGTGCTAAAGTGGTAGCTACTGGCTACGCAGACTGCGGTTTCGACGTAGATATGGGTCCATTGTTCCAAACTCCTGCTGAGGCTGCTAAACAAGCAGTTGAGAACGATGTTCACGTTCTTGGTGTATCTTCACTTGCTGCTGGTCACAAGACACTTGTACCACAAGTAATTGAAGAACTCAAGAAGCTTGGTCGTGAGGATATCATGGTTATCGCTGGTGGTGTAATCCCTGCACAAGACTATGAATACCTCTACAAGGCTGGTGTAGCTGCTATCTTCGGACCTGGTACCAACTTGTCCAAATCAGCATGCACCATCATGGAGCTTTTGATGGCTGAGTAATCAAGCCACTTATATACAACATTGCGGGCATCCATTTAGGGTGCCCGCCTTGTTGTAATATCCCTAACGATGAACAAAAAAAAATGCAACTTTTTTTCTTGCACATTCCGTAAATATATCGTAACTTTGCACAGACTATTTGCAGACAAAGACGATAGATATACGATAGATACACGATAGATATACGATAGATATACGATACATATACGATAGATATACGTTATATTATAATTATGGTATAGGTAGGGCTTATTAACCGTACTTTTTATACTTAGACTATTATGATGTTTGTGTATTATTGTCTATTTTTGTTCGACTAAACTCTATCATGTCAATTAGAATACATGCTTACAGTTAATTAGGATTGTAAAATGTATTCAATTATTGAAAGACTTAATTGTGACAATTATCTAATAGACCACAACGGATATTAGTATATTTCAATCAAAAGTTATATATATACCTTTTTATTATTAACTCAATCAACTTACATCAATGGCTAAAGTAGTACCATCTCTTCCGTTTGACAACTTCAGTGGCAAACTATCATCCAAGCAAAGACTTGTTATGCGCACGCGCAATGGACGAGTCCATTCCTATGAGATATGCAACCCTTACATGGGGCCTCTCGCAGAGAGTCGTAAACGAACGATAAGCACCTTCTCGCAGGCTGTAACTCTTTGCAAACAAGAAATGTCAGACACTGAGAAACTCGCGTATTGGAATGAGCGATATGCTCAATATCGCAAAGATGCCCAAAGGAATCCAACGCGTGCAAATGCCAAGTTTATTGGCACTGTGTCCAACCTATCGCAAAAGCCTAACGACAAGGTTTATAGCACACTTCGTGGCTTCATCATCGCCTCTCTCTCCGCTCAACTAAAGGCAACAAAGCAATAAGTGGCTATTCCTGTGGTATTCTGCAGGTTCCCGCCATTATCAGAGTACGAACCAATCAGGTGACTATTCTTGTTGTATTTTGCAGGTTCCCGCCATCATCAAAGTACGTGCCAATCAGGTGACTATTCTTGTTGTATTTCGCAGGTTCCCGCCATCATCAAAGTATGAGCCAATTAGGTGGCTATTCCTGTGGTATTTCGCAGGTTCCCGCCATCATCAAAGTATGAGCCAATTAGGTGGCTATTCCTGTGGTATTCTGCAGGCTCCAGTCATCCGCTTTTTTCCTCTAACCTAAATTGCATATCTTAGAAAAATGCATTATCATTATTGCTGCAAAGTTTTTTGTGCAAAAACATGATTACCTTCAATGGTGCGAAGAGCGGTAGATTTGAAAGCAGAAATAAAACAAGATATGTCTAAACAAGTGCAAATGCGCCATTCAACGTCGGTATCTGAGTTTTACTTGCTAACTGAATAGCATTGCTACAACATAGGTAATCTCGTTAGTTTGGAATGAGAGATTTGAAGATTATTCATTATGTGTAAATTTTGCATATACGCCCGTAGAAGGTATGGCCGCATAACTACATTGATTCTCACTTCCTCCAAACAGAGTAGGGTATAGTTTGTATCCATTTTTGCTGAGTATTTGTTTTAGTTTGTATCTTTTTTTATTAGTTTAGGTATAGCTTATTTCATTTTTGAAGAGTCAGTTTTAGCTTGTGTCTTTTTTCATTAGTTTAGTATGGCTTGTGTCTTTTTTATTAAGTATCTATTTTAGTTTGTGTCTATTGTTGATGAGTCACTTGTGTCCACTAAAAAAGCATAAATTATTCTTTGAGTTATTGAAATTTAGTTACGAAGAAAATTTGACCGAATGGATAAGCTTTTGTAAATTATTTTTAACCATAAATTTTTGGTTAATTTTGTACAGTATACTATAATTTTGGGAGTGATAATAATTTAGGTAGTCATAAATCTAAAGATTGATATTTTTTGACTAATTATTGTTTTTTTTATGAATGTTCCTTGTTTTTATTGGATAGCAATGAAAAAAATAAAAAAAAGTTGCATTTTAGGTGATAGATTTTCTATTTTTTTTGCCTTATATATGGAGGGGTATATTAACAAACTAAATTATTAACACAAAACCAACACAAAACCTATGAAAAACAAATATCACCATGATCGTTGGGCTGACAGGCATGTCATCCATATGGAGCCAGAAGTAATGGATAAATTTTCGGCTGATGATAGTCTTTTTGCCAGTCAAGCAACAGATAGAAACCAAGTCGTTTCAAATGCGTTGGACACGCTGCCCAATAAGCGTTATCAACAACTATTAGATGGATTATATCGTCGTCATTTGTCTCCGCAAATGATGGCAGAAGAAATGGAAGTAACCCTTCCTAATTTCTATAACCTCCATCGCCGTGCCCTTGCTGCTTTAAAGGCCCACATGCCAGCACAAAAGGAAGAATAAAAATTACTATGCATAAGAGGTTTGTCTATTGCGATTCTTCGAATAATCCAAGTCAGGTCTAAATATGGAGTTAGCATAAAAACTCTCCCTTTATTTTTCCCATCCGCAACATAGTAGAGTTTGGTTGTGTCTTTTCTATATTCATATTTCAAAGTTTGAAAAAGACACAAGCTGTTGTGTGAGTCAATTATTTTTTCTAATTTTGCAGCAAATGTTATAAATCATGAGTAAAGTTCGTATAACAGCTATTCGCCAAACAGTCTATTCTGACCTAATGGCAAAATATGAAAATCCCATTGAACACACTTGCGATATTAAGCAGGGACAACAATGGATTTCCATTCATGGCGAGCGACCGGACGGATTATGTTTGGCAGCTTGGACATCCATGTGCAAGTTTGTGGAAGCATTGGCAAAGGGAAGAGGTAATTTCTATGATGGATGGATGCGTAATCCCATGAGTGCTATGATTAGTTGTAATGATGGTTTTCGGCCATATAGTTTTTATATCGAAACCATTGAGGAACAGCATTCAGTAGCCACTCAGGATGAACAGAAACAGAACATGCATAGAGCACCTAAAGATAAAGCATCCCTGCGTGTGCAGAAATTGGTGCTGGTTATCGGAAAAAATGTTCTACCGCGTCGTCAAATAATGGCAGATTTGGGCATGAGGCAAAATAGCAGACATACCTTTATTAATAATTATCTCCGTCCAGCATTGGAGCAACAAATGATTGTTATGGCTTATCCAGGCACACCAAATAAACCAGAACAAGCCTATCGCCTTACTGCAAAAGGGTTGGCACTATGGACAGAACTGACGCTCAAAAACTCTAATATTCAATAGTAGCTTGTGTCTTTTTTTGTTATGCTTATGCTCCATTGAATAAAAAAGACGCAACCCTATACTCTCAACCAAATGTACATTAAATAGTAATAGCAATGTCTTGTCAACATAACCACATTGATTGCCCTTGTTCAAAAGACTGTCCCCGTCACGGCGTCTGCTGTGCCTGCGTCGCTCACCATAAAGAACATGGCAAGAAGTTACCAGCCTGCCTTCGGGAAATAGAGTGGGAGAGGTAACATACCCAAACAAACGTAAGTCTATAAAACAAAGATATCCATGCCATTTTGGTTGAGAAAAATTCCTATTATAGACTTCCGAAATATGTTTTGCAGCATAAAGTATATGTTTTTTGTTTTATCTATTTGCATAAATGACCTATTTTGATGTATCTTTGCAGGTAGATTGGTTTTTAGTCCATCTATGATCCAAGTACACAATGAGACATCATCAAAAAATATCAATTGCTCGATTGATTTCCGATTTAATTAAGTCGGATGATGTGATTTGTAAAGAAGAGATTGCGTTGTATAATCAGATTGTACGCACTTTCGATATCTCGCAAGACGAATTATACGAAGCGCAATCCATTTCGCAGGCAGAGGCCGTTTCTTATATTCGCCATATGATGCCGAATGATCAGAAGAAGATATTTTCTATCCTACAAAAAGCTGCTTATTTCGACAATTCATGTGTAGCACGGGAAGCGCTCCTGTTGCTCACGTTATCACTTACTCTCAACGATACAACCAACAAGTACAAATTGCTTTCGTCCAGCATCAAGGGATGGCAGAATGTAGATAAATATGTAGTCTATATTGAAAGCGACTACATGCCTGTAATCAATGAGGAAATTTTGCAGCAATACGATACCATTGCCAATCTGCTGCATCTTTGGAAGTTTGAGTTTATTTACATACCCAAACTGACTCAGTCATTCAGAGAAATGGACAAGGACTATCTCTCAGACATTATTCGATATATGAATCCGCGTCTATCTACGACGAATTTAAATGATTTGTATGAGCGATTAACCAATTTTACTACAGATAGTTTTACTCATGATTATTTAGTTAATTCATCTCATCAGAACCATTTCTATGACATTGAACCTTCGCTACTAATCAATGTGGGTATGTCGCATATTTCAGCATCTTGTCCTGAGCAACAGGATACCTATTTTATCAATTTCCTTACCATACGATTAGAGGATGAACCAAACTGTGTCTTAAACGAGATACGTCGGTTTTTAGACCAATACGAAACATTCATCACAGAGCCAGAATATCATCGTCCTAAGAGAAGTAAAAACTTATTTCACTATCATGGGTTCTATAAGCAATTATTTGATTTCATGGCGCGACATCATACTAATGGAGAGGAAAATCGCATATTGATAGACCTTTCAGCTAGAAGGATATGGATGCGAGGTATAGAAGTACAAATGAGTGCGACACAACTTGCTACATATGTCTTCATACTGCACCAAACGCTATGTACACATCATGAGGGATTGATCAAGGCTGGACAACATCATCCACTATCTCAGAAAGATGTATTACGATTAGGGACAACCTATCATGCTATTTGTAACTTGTTCCGTGAACAGCCTATCGTGGACCACCGCTCTTATTTAGACGATGTGCCAAATATTCGAGGATATATTACCCGTATCCGTACGGCCATTGCACATCACATTGATATACAAGATGTGAATTATTATCTACCAAAAGATTCTGCAGACAAATCAAAGTATTACATTACCCTTGATGCTGCTAAAATCATTCTTCGTGATACGGTGGGAGAATACCTATTTGTGGATTATCCGTTTTGGAAATCATTGAGATGATACTTCCATAACGTAGAGGTAAAAACCAACAATATTGCTATTTCGTACAACTCAAAGATGGGATGAGGAATAGCAATATTGTTATGATTTGCAATACCCAGCAGAACACACTACTTTTGCACCAACTTTTACAATTGGCTCTTGCCATTAAATCCTAATCCTAACTCTACCTAATTAAAAAACCTACAACTATGATACGCCATCACATTGGATTAACAACCCAGCAAATAGAGCAAGTTAACCAAAGGTTGGGTCAAGAAGATGCAATCTTGCATCAAATCAACACATGGAAAGAAAGAGCAAAGCAAGCAAAAACATGTCCTTTAGTGAGATGTTTGGTTTATACTAATCTATTCATCTGTTTATTAATTACTTTTTTAGATTCGATGATGGAGGAGCTACCAATCGAAACATGGAGCCTTTTGTTAATAGTTATTGTCTTACAGACCATTGTTTACTTACTTGCTTTGTTCTATGGGACTTGGAACGAAGAAAGAGAGCGAATGGAATTAAATCCACGCATGACTGTATGGATTATCTTACTGATGCTATCTTGTTCGATGGCATTCTACCAAAGTTTATCTTTGCATGATTGGAAAATAGCATTCTTCTCCGTACCCTTAGGCACGATGATTATGACATTAATCTTGCTATGGATAACCTATCTTATCAAACGAAAAACGGGCAACAATTTTCCTGCATCTCATGCTGAGAATGCAAAACAGAATGCCTCCTACTGTTGTGAAAAACGATTGCTTCTACCACACAACATCAAACCTTGTTCAACGCAGCATTCACTCTTACATGTGATAAGTCGCATAGGCCATCTCCTTGCAGTTTGTATTCTAATAGGAGGGGTGTTCATGGTGGGGTATATGACCATTGTTTCAGCGACACCATGGCTAACATTGTCCAAATTTCTATTGGATAGCGCTACAATTGCCATGACGATAAGGGTATTAACGATGCCACAAGGAATACTTACTGATATCATTTCGTATTTTTGCATAATAAATACGAGTAAACAAATACTCTAACTTGCAAACTCTATGTATTGCAATTAGATCTCCAAACTATAATATTCTCTTCTTCATTGCGATAAGGTCTGATTGTGACAATAAATCCTTGTCAGATAATTGCAATATTTTTTTGAAAAAAACCGTTTTGTTTGTGTAATTGCGGTATTTTGTTGTATCTTTGCATCCGTTTTTATGTAAGGTGTGTTGATAATGGTTTATTATGCAGCACGAACTACAATGATTACAGTGAATAATTATGAAAACCATTCGTGAGATATTTCGTATAGGTTATGGTCCGAGTAGTAGTCATACTATGGGACCTCGTAAGGCCGCAGAGATGTTTTTAGAGCGTATTCCTAATGCTACTAAGTATCAGGCCCACCTTTATGGTAGTTTATCTGCTACCGGCAAAGGTCACTTAACTGATGTTGCCATCATTCATGTTATTCCATCGGTAGAGATTGTTTGGCATGATGACTTCCTTCCTTTCCATCCCAATGGTATGCGTTTTTGTGCATGGGATGAGGCTGGGCTTTTGCTGGATGAGTGGACTGTTTATTCGGTAGGTGGAGGAGCATTGGCGGAAGATCCTGCAAATCCTAAATATCTAATTCAAAATGCCTCATCCCCCGATATTTATCCGCTGTCTCGTCTAAGCGATATCAAAGACTATTGCGATAAGATGGGATGGGATTATTGGGAGTATGTAGAGCACTATGAGGGTAAAGAGATTTGGGATTATTTACGCGAGGTGTGGCAGGTGATGCGTGAAGCGGTAGAGCGCGGATTGGACCACGAAGGCGTATTACCCGGACCATTACACCTTCGTCGCAAGGCTGCAAGCTATTATATAAAAGTAGCGGGGTATAAGGATAATCTTCGTACGCGTGGATTGGTTTTCTCGTATGCGTTGGCTGTGAGTGAAGAAAATGCTTCGGGGGGTAAGATTGTTACAGCACCTACATGTGGTTCATGCGGAGTATTGCCTGCGGTGTTGTACCATACTTGGCGTTCACGCAATTTTACAGAGACGCGTATCTTGCATGCATTGGCGACGGCGGGACTTATTGGTAACGTGGTCAAAGAAAACGCATCTATTTCAGGAGCAGAAGTAGGATGTCAAGGAGAAGTGGGAGTGGCATGTGCAATGGCATCAGCTGCGGTTAATCAACTCTTTGGAGGTACATTGGCACAAATAGAGTATGCGGCAGAGATGGGATTGGAACACCATTTAGGTATGACATGCGATCCTGTATGCGGATTGGTGCAGATACCTTGTATCGAACGCAATGCTTTTGCTGCTGCAAGGGCTTTGGATAGCAATATGTATGCTGCCTTCTCTGATGGCACGCATAGTGTTTCTTTTGATAAAGTAGTCGATGTGATGAAACAAACAGGACACGATTTGCCATCGTTATACAAAGAAACAGCACAAGGAGGATTGGCCAAAAACTATGAGAAATAATACGTATCACATCATCATATACGCATTAGCGATACTATTTTATGAACCCAACAACCATATCTGCTTTTCAATCGTTAGAGACACCATTTTATTACTATGATAAGGCGCTTCTTCAGTCCACTTTAAGGGCTATTACTGATGAGGTAAGTCAATACGATAATTTTCATGTGCATTATGCTATCAAAGCGAATGCCAATCCCCAGTTGTTACCTCTAATTGCTCAAGAGGGCTTGGGAGCCGATTGTGTGAGTGGAGGAGAGATACAACGAGCATTGGATGCACATTTTCCTGCCAACCAAATCGTTTTTGCTGGAGTGGGGAAGACAGACAAAGAGATTCTTTTGGCACTGGAACATGATATCTTCAGTTTCAATGTGGAGAGTATTCCCGAGTTGCTTGTCATCAATGAGTTGGCACAGCAAGTCAATAAAATAGCCAATGTTTGTTTGCGTATCAACCCCAATGTGGGAGCACATACGCATACACATATAGTCACGGGCTTAGCAGAGAATAAGTTTGGAATCGACCTCTCTGACATGCTTGAGGCTATCAAAATAGCACAATCGCTTAGTCATATACATTTCAAAGGTATTCATGTTCATATTGGGAGTCAAATCCTACAAATGAATGACTACATTGACCAATGCAAGTCCATCAATAACATGTTGTATTGGTTAGAACAAAATAATATCGTACCTGAGGTTATCAATGTCGGTGGCGGGTTGGGAATTGATTATCAACAACCCGAACGCAATCCGATAGCTAATTTCAAAGACTATTTTGCTCTCTATGCCAAGCATCTCAAGTATAAACCAGGGCAATCGGTTCATTTTGAATTGGGGCGTTCTATAGTAGGACAATGTGGTGCCTTGATTACGCGTGTGTTGTATGTCAAGCAAAACTATATGCATGGCCATGTACAGTCTTCGCTGACCACGACATATCCTTCGGCCTCTATTACAAAACAATTTGTTATCGTGGATGCTGGGATGACCGAACTTATCCGTCCTGCCTTGTATCAGGCACATCATGTCATCGTCAATCTAACGTCTATTTCTCCTATTTTGCAGACATACGATGTTGTTGGACCGATATGCGAGTCAAGTGATGTTTTTGCTTCTTCCATACCATTACCCACCACGCAAAGAGGTGACCTTATCGCCATTCTTAGTGCAGGTGCTTACGGCGAAACAATGGCATCATGCTACAATTGCCGCACACTACCACGAACATATGTTTTCTAAAGGCGCTGTTGCATAACAATCACTGCAAGGTGCGTGAAACCTTAATACTCTTAAAACTTTTCAATCGACATATTTTTTTTATGTAGGAATGTAGAAATGTAGGAAATTCTCCATGCTCATGAAGTGAGACTTCGTGCAGGTGAATACAACATGCCATAAAAGTAGCCTGTAGTAAGTTGCTGCTACGGAGTGTTTGTGCTCCTCGTGCAGAACTGCGGCTACTTTCTTTATCAATTACTCTTGAATACTCTCTTTTGCTATGTTTATTTTCCTGAATGCTATTCTGCTATTCCTTTTTTCTAAAAAGCTTGATACCTTACTAAAGTTCAAACATTAAAATACGAAACAAAAAACTTTGAGACATCACTGCGGGTGCGATATTTTCCTTCTACAATCATTACAAATATAGATTTCTTTATCTTAAAGGATGTTTCTTTTGTATGTTTAATGTTATTTAATTATCTTTGTGACGAAATACTAATTATACCATGAAAAAACACATTCTTCTCAGTCTCTGCATCCTTGCAGTGACTCCTCTTTTTGCTGGATTGAATATCTATCCAAGTGCTTTGTCGTCCAAGGCACTAACAGTTGACCGCAAATTACCCATTACGTATTGTCTCAATGCTAATGCTACTAAACTTGAGTTCCTATTGCTCAATGAAGAGAAAAAAGTAGTACAAACGCTTGATATCACATCCTATGCCCCACTAACGATGGGTACCCACAAGGATGTCAATATTGATTTGTATAGCGTGCCGCAGGGAGACTACACATGGGCACTCAAAGCGACTGCCGCTGCCAATGCTAACTTATCGCTACAAAACGATCCTACACAAACACGATTTAACTTTTACTCACCTCAAGGTATAGCGGTAGATAATTCGATGACAAGTCCATATTTTGGACGTATCTATGTATCGGAGAGTCGTACTGCGACTACAGGAAGTAAACGTGCTGTCAAACAAGGTATATATATCTTTGATGCTGCTTTGACGGACGTTACTTCACAAGGCAATGCTGCTTATGCTGGTGGAGTAAGTTGGAATGAGGATACGAGTAATAAAGATAATAACAATAATCCTTATGCAATCTTTGCTCCTGCTCGTTTGAGTGTAGATGAGGATGGATATTTATATATTTGTGATAATGGTAGATTGAATGCAGCTAATAATACATCGGGAGTCTGGAGAATGAATCCTGCTAATCCTCAAAACAATTTTGATTGTATGTTAGATGTTTCTCAACGCGAGACTGCTTACACGCGAGTGAATAGTGTAGCGGTGACGGGGAGTGGTGCACAACGAACCATGTATATTTTGGATTGGTCAGATGATATCGTAAAGTTTGAGATAGGAAATAATACGAATCTCTCCAATAGAGAGGTTTTACTAAATACAGCGAAAGATAATATTGTGCAATCTTTGAATACCCTTGTTAGGGGCAAATATGGAGATTTTTGGGTTTTCCAATATAGAGGTAGTTTGGACACATATCCTATTGTGACGCACTACAATAGCAAGGGGGTACGCGATTTTTATATTAGTAGCACCAGCAATTCTTCTTTAAGCACAACAGGCAATACGCGTGGCAATGGAGCAGTAAGTCCTGATGGTAAGTATCTTGCCTTTTGTGGAGGGAAAAAATTGTGGATTTATGAGGTTGCATACGATGCCAATGGCAAACCAACCCTTACAAAAATATCCGAGACTACAAGTCATGGAACCAATGTAGAAGGTATTGCTTTTGATGTAGCGAACAACCTTTATTTCGCCTCTGCTTCTGCAGAACGTTTCTATGCGTATGCATTGCCCAAAGCAGACAACTCATTTACTACCATCGCAAGAGAACAATACAATCTCTCTTTGACTACAGACAATGCCAAACCCCATATCATGGCATACAAACTCAATAGCCAATTAGAAGATGATAACTACAACTTTTCTTTCTATGCTAATATGGATGCTACGAGTGCAAAACTTATTTTCTATCTCAGTGATGGAACCAAAGCGGGGGAATATCCAATAGCACAAACCATTAAAAAAGGAAACAACCTAATCACTATACCTGCATCACAGCTGCCAAGCGCAGAGGAATGTACATGGGCTATCCAACTTACAGGCGAAGATAACAATGCCTTTGGGCCAATACACAAAGAAACAACCATACTCAAGCGCATGCATGCTGTGATAGACAACAGTCCAGAATCAGATTATTTTGGACGTATCTATGCAGAGAATCGTGTTACGAATGGTGAAGGATATGTGTATATCTATGACTACGATTATTCGCCTATCGTAACGAAAGAACTGTGCGGCATGACACGCTTACAATCAGCAGGACGCCCTGCTGTGGATGCTGAAGGATATGTCTATTGGGCAGACTATGGAGATAACCATGGCGGTATATGGGTGATGAATCCGAAAACATTGCAAACAAGTGCATTCTTTGTTGGCAGTCAAGCAAGTTCTGGCGTATGGACTAATGGTAGTGGAGTAGAAATGGGCTCTTCTACACCAGGTGCGCATATCTATGGAACAGGCAAGAACACCAAACTCTTTATGGTAAATGAAGATGCAGGTTCTTCATTGCCAAAGAATGGGTATCTCGTTTATAATATTGGACAAGCAGATGGCACCATCAAACGTACATGGAATCAAGCTCCATCGCAAAAAGTTGCTTTAAGTGATAATGGTACAGGAAACATGTCTATTGTGGGTACCAGTCATGGTGCTTGGGTATGCCAAAATAGATGGACTAACGTTGCAGGCTATCGTTCCTTGCAATTTTATGACAACAATGGCAAAAGACAATATGTATCTACTGAGACAACGTATATCAATGGTTCTTACGGAGCTGGTATGGCAGTGTCGGCAGATGAAACAAAGTTAGCAATTGTCAATCAGTCGGGCAATATTCTTATTTTTGAAATTGCTTGGACAGGAAATGTGCCAACATTGACGTACAGAGCTACCTATACTACTGCTTATGGAGCAATAGGAACCATACATTTCGACTATGCAGGTAATCTTGTTACGACTGTTGGTACCTATGATACCAGTATGCAGTTAGTTGTTTACTCCGCGCCAACAGACAACAATGTCACTACCATTCCTGCGAAGAGTAGTTTGAAAGTCAAAAAGATTGACAACTTTGTTGAGGTAACTGCTGTAACGCTCAACCATACCGCTGCAACCATTGATATGGGACAGACATTGCAGTTGCAAGCTACGGTTACACCCAATGATGCCACCGACCCTTCATTGACTTGGACATCTGGTGACGAAACGATTGCTACAGTCAATGCTGATGGACTGGTAACATCCCACGCACCTGGTAACGTGAACATAACCGTGCAAGCAGGGGAGCAAACGGCTACTTGCCAACTAACCATCAACAAGATTGATTTTGCGGTACAATGGCATACCAATGGCGGTTACTTATCCAGTCCTGCTACCAACGAAGACTTATGGACGCTCTTCATGCCTGATTACAATGCATATTATGAATTGAGTAGAGCAGCGCAATCAATAACTGCAGTAACCACCTTTGCAAATGCGAAGATGAAAGAGTTTGTGACCGATCCTGCATCCGCGTGGGCATGGCTGGGTGCCTACGTGCAAACCGTATGTACGGCACAGGGTGTTGCGCTTACTACAGATGAGGTGGCTTGGCGTTACAACGTAGGAGCATTCTTCAATTGCTCGCCTCAAAAAAATGATTTCCCTCAGAATGTGGATTTTACGCAAGCTGGTTTGGCTAAGAATAGGAGACCATATTATGCAGAAGCAAAGCTTCCTAAAACATTACGTGCTACGGATGCACTACCTACTACCATCATTCGTCAGGGATATGAGTTCTTAGGGTGGTACGATAATCCTTCTTTGACCGGAGCACCAATCTCTTCCGTAACTAACGATATGCAACTATATGCTAAATGGAACAAACTGCCGCTTACATTGGCAGACAACGTGGATAATACAGAAATTTTAGCGGACAACCTATCCCAATCAGTGGATGTGGTACTCCATCGTTCATTGGTATCGGGCATGTACAATACAATTTGTTTGCCATTCTCTTTGCCAAGTTTATTGGGTACCGATTTGGCAGGCGCGACCTTGGTTCGTTTCCTCAATGCAGAGGTAGTAGGTGAGGGTAGTAACCGTGAGTTGACTTTGTATTTTACTCCTGCGCAAAGCATAGAAGCGGGTGTTCCATACCTTATCATCCCAGCAACTGATATTGCGGGTCCAATG
>JAGBCD010000038.1 GCA_017938155.1 Paludibacteraceae bacterium
ATAAATAAATAAATAACTACCTATTTTTCACAAAGGGATGTGCTTTGATGTACATCCCTTTGTTTTTGCTTCATATCAATACCACACAAAGCGGGTTTTTGACACAAGATTTTGATATTTCGACAATTTGTATTACCTTTGCAGATAAGGTTTAGTAAACATATGAATATAGAATCTATTGTTGCATCGCAAAGGGCGTTCTTTGCTTCTGGCAAGACGTTTGATATTGCTTTTCGCAAGCAGGCATTAAAATCCCTACGCGACAGCATCCTTCGTCACGAAAAAGAGTTGTTGGATGCTATCCAAGCCGATTTGGGCAAATCCAGCACAGAGGCATACATGTGCGAAGTGGGTTTGACGCTATCTACCATCCGCTACACACTAAAGCACATCAACCAATGGGCACGTACCCGTCGCATGCCAACACCTCTCACCAATTTCCATTCACGTTCGATGATTGTGCAAGAGCCTTATGGCGTAGTACTTGTCATGAGTCCATGGAACTATCCCGTCCTTCTCTCTTTGGAGCCACTGATAGGAGCTATCGCTGCAGGTAACACGGTGGTTCTCAAACCCTCTGCTTACTCAGCCAACACCTCCAATATAATAGCACAAGTCATAGAAGAGACTTTTGATTCAGCATATGTTAGCGTAATCAAGGGTGGACGTGAAGCCAACCAATCTCTTTTGGAAGAGAAGTTTGACTATATTTTCTTCACTGGTGGTGTCAACGTAGGCAAACTGGTGATGCAAAAAGCCTCGGCTCACTTAACCCCAATCACCTTGGAATTAGGAGGCAAATCGCCCTGCATCGTTGAACGGAGTGCAGACTTACAGATAGCAGCCAGACGAATCGTCTTTGGCAAGTTTCTCAATTGTGGACAAACCTGTATCGCCCCCGATTATATCTTAGTGGAAAAAACTATACATGACGAGTTTGTCAAACATCTCATCAAAGAACTAACCCTAATGTATGGCGAGGATATCCTAACGAATCCAAACTACGGTAAGATTATCAATCGCAAACACTATGATAGATTATTAGGGCTGATAACGCAACAAAAAATCGTTTTCGGAGGCAAACACGACGAGGAAACTCTTAGAATAGAACCTACCATCCTTGATCATGTCACAGGTGACGATGCCGTGATGCAAGAAGAGATTTTTGGTCCTTTGCTTCCTATTTTATCGGTAAGTGACATGGACGAGGCATATCACTTCGTTCAATCACGCCCACACCCTTTGGCACTGTACCTATTTACCAACAATGCTGGTGTAGAGAAACGTTTCCTCACACAAGTACCTTTCGGCGGAGGTTGCATCAACGACACCATCATTCATATTGCAACCAAAAACTTGCCCTTCGGCGGAATAGGGAATTCAGGTATGGGGAGATATCATGGCAAATATACCTTTGACACCTTCTCACACGAAAAATCAGTCGTCAAAAAATACACTTGGTTAGATTTGCATATGCGCTACCAACCTTACACTACATGGAAAGAAAAATTGATTAGATTCTTTTTGAAATAATGATACGAGCAATTTTAGTAGGTTTAATTACCCCTGAACAACCAGAAGAACGAACAAAAGAGTATTTGGATGAGTTGGCATTCTTATCCGACACCAATCAAATAGAAGCAGTCAAACGTTTTGTGCAACGTTTGGACCATGCACATTCCAATACCTATGTGGGAGAAGGAAAACTACAAGAGATAAGCGATTGGATACATCAAGATATCGAACAACACGGTGATGAAGGCGTTCATATGGTGATCTTTGATGACGAGCTAAGTCCACGTCAGTTACGCAATATTGAAAAGGTGCTGAATAGCAGAGACAAGAATATCCGCGTCATGGATAGAACTATCCTCATTCTGGAGATTTTCCTCTCACGCGCACAAACCAGTTACGCAAAGACACAAGTGGAGATGGCACATTTGCAATACATGCTCCCTCGCTTGACTCGAATGTGGAGCCACCTGGACCGTCAACGAGGCGGAGGAACTACCAGCCGTGGTATGGGCGAAACCCAAATAGAAGCCGACAAACGTATCATTGGTCAACGCATCGCATTGCTACGAGAAGAGTTGAAACGAATAGACAAACAAATGGCCACCCAACGCCAGAATAGAGGTAAAATGATTCGGGTCGCATTGGTGGGCTATACCAACGTGGGCAAATCTACCATCATGAACCTGCTTAGCAAAAGCGAAGTATTTGCAGAGAATAAACTCTTTGCCACTCTGGACACGACTGTGCGCAAAGTAACCATAGACAACCTACCCTTCTTATTGAGCGACACCGTAGGTTTTATACGCAAATTACCACATCATCTCATTGAATCTTTCAAATCCACCTTGGATGAAGTGAGAGAAGCCGATTTGCTGGTGCATGTCGTAGATATCAGCCATCCAAACTTTGAAGAACAATATGCCGTAGTAGAACAAACCATCAGCGAACTTCTAACAAGAGAGGCTATACAACAAGAAAAACAACCTTGGTCCAAGAAGAATCAAATCGACCAAAAAACCTCCCGTAACGAAGTGGTTGATATACCACGTATTGTTATCTTCAACAAGATTGATTCCTTCCAATATACTCCAAAAGAAGAAGACGACTTGACTCCTATCAAACGTGAGAATATATCGTTAGAGGAATTAGAGAAAACATGGATGGCTAAGTTAGAAGATGATTGCATCTTTATCTCAGCAGCCAAGAAAGTCAATATTGAGCACCTCAAAGAGTTGTTGTACTCACGCGTCAAAGCCCTTCATATCCAAAGATATCCATACAACGATTTCCTTTTTTAATAATGAAACGTCCTACTCGTGTTTTTTGGATTTTAGGAGGTGTTGTGTGCACCATATTAGGTTCTATCGGCGTTGTTGTACCAGGACTCCCCACTACCCCACTTGTACTATTAGCATCATGGTGCTTTTTACATGGTTCACCACGATTGCAACGCTGGCTGATGCAATCGTTCTTAGGTAAATATATACGAGACTATCGAGAAAAAGGGGGATTAACCATGGGCAAACGCATCATGATTATCATGCTCATGAGTGGCATGGTAAGTCTAAGCATCTTCTGTTTTATAGATACCAGATGGGTAGAATGGGTGGTAGGAATAGCTGGACTAATCGGAGTAATCGTCGTGGGATTCGTCGTGCCTAAAGCTAAAAAATAATAGTTAATGCTTCGGATGCTTGAGTACATTAAAGTACTTCGAATACATAAAAAACTTGCGGGCAAAGAAATTCCAACCGAACACAACAAAAGTCATAATGAGTTTGGACAAAAGATAATGTATGCCCATCTTCTCTGTCAATGTCCAAATTCCTAACTCTAAGAAAAGTAGTCCTATACCTCCAATGATAAACACCATAGCTATCTCCCCTGCACGGGACTTAGGCTCTCCACGAAAAACCAAGAACTTGGATATGGCATAGTTGGTCAATGTTCCCGTTACAAAACCAATAACTGCCGCAATAAGATAAGGTATGCCTATCAC
This sequence comes from Paludibacteraceae bacterium, assembly GCA_017938155.1. Classification (GTDB taxonomy): domain Bacteria; phylum Bacteroidota; class Bacteroidia; order Bacteroidales; family Paludibacteraceae; genus Colicola. The sequence continues at coordinate 3,515 of JAGBCD010000038.1, forward strand.
ATAGGATGTCACAAAATAACTGCCATAATCAACAGCAAACGCTCCTACAGCAACAAAGCAATAACGAAACAACTGTAGAAAAACATTATTGGTTTCCTGTTTGAATAAAAAATCTATCCACTTATTCATAAAACATCCATTTTTCTAATTCTACCTATTCAATAACACAATAACAAACATTTTTGTGTTAATCTGCACAATAAAATCATTAGTCTGTTACGTGTAATTCCTTCTTAGCAGCCGCTTTATCAAAAGTCAAAAGATAGGTGTTGGTATCTTCATAATGCGCCACTATCTTAGGAAAAAGATGTGGATATTGTTGGACCGCAGGGAAAAGATAATGATACGTAGAACTATACCCCAACGCATCCAAGATAACCAAATCAACATCCTTCTTAACCAAATCGGTAATAAGAGCCTTCGCATCCTTGGTAAACAAATAATTTACACCTGGCCTTTGACTGTACAAATACAACATCTGAGGTTTACGAGAGCAAACAACGGTATTCTCTGGAGTATATTTCTTAATAGACTCTCCCAATTGGAAAAACTGCTGATAATTGCGTGGGTACTTTTGTTGTGCTTGCAGATGTTCCTCTTGCAATCCTGGTTTTGATAAAATCAATAGGAATAACAATATATAGGCAGGAAACGTCTTCTCTTTCCATTTGCGTTGAATAAACCAGGTCAATATACCCCACAAGCCAATCAACAAGAATGCTGTCAAAAATGGCAATATTGACGTGATATAACGATTTCCACTCGGCGTGCTAAAAATAGATATGACACCCAAGGTAGCCGCAATATATCCAATCGCAAACCAACGTTGCTTATCCAACTTCCACGCTCCATAAAACATCAATAGAAAAACAACTGCTCCCAAGAGATAAATAGTTACCGAATAAGTCGGTTGGTCAGGATTGAGATCTGCAAATGGCAAAACAGTACTCGGGAAAGCATTAAAAATAAGCATGCGCAAGGTATCAAAAAAACGAGTAACAACCTCACCTACCGACAACATCCCCTCTTCTGGTCGCCATGGATTGACCTGCATTATAGTATCCAAATATCTATTGCCATTGAGCCCAAGCATTTTGTTACGTATCATCCAAGGCAAACAACCCAACACAAAACCACCTATAGTAGTTATCAAAGCTACCCAACGTTTGCGCAACAAGAAAAGGAACAAAACTCCCACTACAAGTGCCATCCCCTGTGTGCGTATGTGGTAGGTGAAAAGCAAAGCTACCAACATCACATAGAACCAAGGCGAACGTAATTCACTGGTCTGACTCTGTTCGTTTTGACACAATTTGACCAAGGCAAAAAATACCAACATACTGGTAAATAAGAAACTCGCCTCCGACATCATCATGGTAGAGAAATGCAGCAAACGAGGACAAAAGAGTCCCGCAAAAGAGGCAGTAAAACTGATGCTCAATGGCAACGATAATGCCAATAACGCAAAGTATAAAAGCAATATGCTACCCAACACAAACAATTCATTCAACCACTTTTGTGCCACTACACTATCTGTAATCATGCGTAGAGGAGACATCAAGATTGGATAACCTGGAGGAAAATTGGACGTTGCAGGACTACCTGGCGAAGATAAATCACAATACCCCTCCCCTTGAGCAAGAGACGTAGCATAGATATAATAACTAAAATTGTCACCATTCATATCTGGCTTGTCATTGAATGTGTACAACACCAGACATAACCATGCTATGACAATCAATAGAGGAAAAACTATGTACTTAAGCAAATTACTTTGTTTCATGATATTCCTTTTCTGTGTTAACATTCCAGATATTCTCTTTTGATGCAACACCATTTTTGATATTACGTACACATTCAATAGCAGTCATCATAGAATGGTCCATATTGTTGTATCGATGCTGACCATTTCTACCCAAACAGTATAGATTAGGAATCGTATCAAGGAAAGTCTTGACTTCATCCAACTGATAATATGACCCATAATAAGATGGATATGCTTTCTTAATCTTCACATGGCAAGCATCAAGTACATCTTCCTTGCGAATGATGTCTATCTTGACCAATTCGTCAATAGCCATTTGAATGAAATCCTCCTTGGACATATTCCAGAACGTATCACCTTCCGTACAGAAATATTCAAGACCAATCCACATCGTATTTTCATAATCCTTAACGAGGTATGGGGACCAGTTATTAAACACTTGCAATCTACCGATACGTACATCACGTTCTTGAATATAAATCCAAGTATCTGGCACACGATTCTTATAGGTTTGGATAGCCGTTTGATTTTTAATCTGCATCTCCTTAACACACAAACCGACTGTAATGAAATCACGATATGGAAGAGAGGTTGCAATCTCTCTAACTTGCTCTGGAACATCTATACCTTTGATAGCAGGAACAAGGTCCTTGATAGGCATTGTACTGAAGAAATAATCACAAGGGAATACCACTTCTTCTCCTGTTGTAGTTTTAGCAACCACTGATACTACTTTGTCTTCTTCTATATTAACACCTATTACTTCGTGTTGCATTAAAACTTCTCCTCCCATTTGCTTCACATCCGATGCCACGGTTTCCCACAACTGTCCTGGACCATATTTAGGATAGATAAACTGCTCAATAAGAGAGGTCTCCACATGCTGATTGTCTTTCTTGGTTCCAAAAGCCTTTTGAAACATATCTTTCAATACGGATAATATGCTCAAACCCTTCACACGCTGACTTCCCCAATCTGCTCCCAATTTAGAAGGGTGAACACCCCACACCTTCTCTGTATAGCCCTCAAAGAACATCTCATATAGAGGCCTTCCAAATCGATTGATATAAAAGTTTTCAAGAGATGTCTCTGGCAATTTATGGACACAAGACCATAAATAACCAAAACCAGCCTTCATCATGTTGCAGAAACCCATATTGAGGAAGGTCTCTTTTTTCATGGATATAGGATAGTCAAAGAATTTTCTAAGGAAAAATATCCTACTAACGCGATTTCTGGTTAGCATGGTTCGGTCCGTCTTATCGGGATCAGCCATCGGCATGATATTCTGCCACCAATTCATCACTTCTTCTGATTTTGAGAAGAATCGATGTCCTCCGATATCCATACGATTGCCCTTGTAGTTCACAGTCTGTGAAATACCTCCAATGGCATCTGTCGCCTCCAATACTATAGGATGTATATCCGTATTTTTTAGCAACTCATATGCAGCTGTCAATCCCGCAGGTCCCGCACCTGCAATGACTGCAATTTTTCTCTCAGAATTTTTCATAACATTACCTATCAATGAATTTGGTGCAAAGTTAACAAATAAAATGCAATCTAACAAATAAAAACGGATTGCAACCTATATATTTATCCCACACAGTCTCAAACTCACACAATAGTTCTCCACTTTCACAACAATATTTTCACCACTCTTTTTACACCCTATCAGGTATGCATCTCATATATATCCTATACATATCCTATAATACACCAAAAAGGTCCAACACAATGGTTAGACCTTTTTGGGATATATCGAACTAAAAATGTATTACTCTGCTTTAGGAGCCTCTTCAACAGCAGCTTCTTCTGCTTTAGGAGCAGCTTTCTTACCAGCACGTCTTGTAGATTTCTTAGCAGCTTTTTTAGTCTCTTTCAACATGTTTTCGTTGTAATCAACCAATTCGATGATACACATCTCAGCAGCATCACCTAAACGGAATCCTGTTCTAAGGATACGTGTATAACCACCTGGACGGTTAGCGATTTTCTCGCTTACGTTTTGGAACAACTCGGTTACAACTTCTTTTTGTTTCAATTGGCTAAATACCAAGCGGCGGTTAGCCATTGTATCTTCTTTAGCTTTAGTTAGAAGTGGTTCGACATAGATACGAAGCGCTTTAGCTTTAGCTAATGTGGTCGAAATACGTTTGTGCATAATCAACGAACATGCCATGTTACTCAACATCGCACTACGATGAGCAGCTTTACGACCAAGATGATTAAATTTCTTATTATGTCTCATTTTCTTTTTGTAGTGTTAAAATGTAATGCCAGGCATTACTCGTTAAGTTTATATCTACTAATATCCATACCGAAAGCAAGTCCATTTCTTTCGAGCAATTCGTCTAACTCGGTAAGTGATTTCTTACCAAAGTTTCTGAACTTAAGAAGGTCTTGTCTGTGGTATTTAACCAACTCTCCAAGCGTATCAACTTCAGCAGCATTCAAGCAGTTGAGTGCTCTAACACTGAGGTCCATATCTTGCAATTTTTGGTTCAATAATTGGCGCATGCGCAACATTTCTTCATCCAAAGCACTATTATTTGCTTGTGTTTCCTCTTCAATGATAATCTTCTCATCAGAGAACAACATAAAGTGGAAAATAAGAATCTTAGCTGCCTCTTTGAGCGCATCCTTAGGAGTGATTGAACCATCAGTAACAATCTCAAGAGTTAGTTTTTCGTAGTCAGTACGTTGCTCAACACGATAGCTATCAAAAGCAAACTTCACGTTCCTTACAGGAGTGTAGATTGAGTCAATAGCCAATGTTCCGATAGGATCGTTAGGATTACGATTCTCATCAGCTGGTACATAGCCACGTCCTTTGTTGATAGTGATTTCAATCTCAAGATAAGCTGTTTCATCCATTTCTGCAAGCAACAATTCTGGATTCAACACCTCAAAATTTTGCAATGCATTGTTCAAATCACCAGCTACAAAAACTGTTGAATTTTGCAATCTTAGTGTGATAGTTTCTCCTTCTGCATCAGCACCGTTTTTGCGGATAAATCTGACTTGTTTGAGATTGAGGATAAGGTTGGTTACGTCAGTAATGACGCCGGGGATAGTAGCAAATTCATGATCAATACCATTGATCTTGATAGAACAAATAGCATATCCTTCAAGTGAACTTAAAAGAACTCGACGGATAGCATTACCTACCGTGATACCATAACCCGGCTCAAGTGGACGAAATTCAAAAACGCCTTTCGTGTTGCTTGAGTCCAACATTATCACCTTATCAGGTTTAATAAAATCTAATATTGCCATGAATTTAATTATTATTTAGAGTACAACTCAACGATTAACTGCTCCTTGATATTTTCTGGAATATCCTCTCTTGGAGGGATGTTAAGGAACTTACCAGCCTTGTCAGCCTCGTTCCACTCCAACCAGCTATATTTGCTATGGTTGAATCCTTCAAGTGAAGCAGCTATAACTTCCAATGACTTGGATTTTTCTCTTACAGCTACCACTTGTCCTGGCTTAACTTGATATGAAGGAATGTTAACCACCTTACCGTCAACAGTGATATGTCTGTGGCTTACCAATTGTCTTGCAGCAGCACGAGTAGGAGCCATACCTAAACGGTAAACGATGTTATCCAATCTACTTTCAAGTAGTTGCAATAGGATTTGACCAGTAATACCTTTGATTCTTGAAGCTTGTGCAAAAAGAAGTCTAAATTGACGTTCGAGTACACCGTATGTATATTTAGCTTTTTGTTTCTCAGCCAACTGAATACCATACTCTGAATTTTTTTTGCGTCTATTCACACCGTGTTGTCCTGGAGCATAATTACGACGGTCAAGTACTTTGTCTGGGCCGAAGATTGCCTCTCCGAAACGGCGCGCAATGCGTGATTTTGGACCAATATATCTTGCCATTTTCTAAAAAATTTAAAAGTTAATAAAATTATACGCGGCGACGTTTAGGAGGACGACATCCGTTGTGAGGCATTGGAGTAACATCAACGATTTCTGTTACATCAATTCCCGCAGCGACGCATGCACGTATCGCACTTTCACGTCCTTGGCCAGGTCCTTTAACATACGCTTTCACTTTGCGTAGTCCTAGGTCATACGCTACCTTTCCACAATCTTGTGCAGCCATTTGTGCTGCATATGGAGTATTCTTTTTAGAGCCTCTGAAGCCCATTTTTCCGGCGCTAGACCAGCTAATTACTTGTCCATCGCCATTAGCTATCGTAACGATAACGTTGTTGAAAGAAGACATAACGTGTAGTTGACCTACCCCGTCAATCTTAACAACGCGCTTCTTAGCTGCAACTGTTTTCTTTGCCATAATTCGTTTGATTTATTGGTTGTTTGCTTACTTAGTTGCTTTTTTCTTGTTAGCAACAGTTTTCTTTTTACCTTTTCTTGTACGCGCGTTGTTCTTTGTTGATTGACCACGAACAGGTAAGCCAATACGATGGCGTACACCACGATAACAACCGATATCCATCAAACGCTTGATGTTCAATTGAGTTTCTGAACGAAGATCACCTTCTACTTTGTACTTAGCACCGATGATCTCACGGATTTTAGCTGCTTGGTCATCCGTCCAATCTTGTACCTTGATGCTTGGGTCAACGCCTGCTTCTGCCAAGATTTTCTTTGCGCTTGAACGACCTATTCCGTAGATGTAAGTCAATCCGACTTCGCCGCACTTATTTTGCGGTAGATCTACACCGACAATTCTTATAGCCATAATTTTTTACTTAAGGATATTTTTTTTAGTGATTAACCTCCATGAAATGCTTATCCTTGACGCATCTTCATTTTGGGTTCTTTTTTGTTGATTACATACAAGCGTCCTTTGCGACGTACAATTTTGCAGTCTGCATTACGCTTTTTAACAGATGCTCTAACTTTCATTGTAGTAAGAGTTTTAAAAGCTTGTCAAAAGTCCCATTTTACAATGTTTCTTCTGAGTCGCTCAGTTATTATTTATAACGGAATGATATTCTTCCTTTGGTCAAATCATAGGGGCTCATCTCTACTTTCACTTTATCTCCTGGGAGAATACGAATGTAATGCATACGCATCTTACCTGAGATGTGAGCCGTAATGATATGACCACTTTCTAATTGAACACGAAACATTGCATTGGATAATGCTTCAGTGATCGTGCCGTCAACTTCTATTGAGTCTTGTTTTGCCATAGCTTAAATTAAATATAATGTTCTCCTAAAACTTGTTTAATATATTCGAAGGTAGATAAAATATCTGCTTTCCCATCCCTTACGCAAACACTTAGTTCGTAGTGAGCAGCTGGTTTTCTGTCGATCATTCGAGCAGTCCATCCATCCTCCTCAATGAGTATGCTTCTCTTGCCAAGTGCAATCATTGGTTCAATAGCCAAAGTCATACCACTTTTGAGCACAATACCATTTCCACGTCTTCCATAATTGCATACCTCTGGGGCTTCATGCATTTCTTTTCCTATGCCATGTCCAACGAATTCTCTAATAACAGAATATCCAGCCTTCTCGCAATGGTTTTGAATTGCAAAACCGATATCTCCGAGTCTATGTCCTGTTTGAGCCTCTTCAATACCCTTGTACAAAGCTTCCTTCGTTGTTTTCATCAACTGAAGAGTTTCAGGTTTTACCTCTCCAACAGGAAAAGTATAAGCTGAATCAGAATGAAAGCCATCCAAAAGAATGCATGTATCAACAGACACGATATCTCCATCCTTGAGTATTACCTTGTCACTTGGAATACCATGTACCACTTGTTCATTGACAGATGTGCATAGGGTTGCAGGATAACCCTCATAACCTAAGCAAGCTGGGATGGCATGATGATCCATGATAAATTCGTAAGCGACTTTATCCAGTTGGGCAGTAGTAACTCCTGGTCGGATAACTTTGGCTACTTCAGCCAAAGTTCTTCCGAGCAGGTCATTACTTTTGCGCATGCGCTCTACTTCTTCGTTTGTTTTAAGATATATCATTAATGAAGAAATTAATAAGCCATAGCACCTGAACGTCCTTTGATACGCATACCGTTCTCAAAGAAACCGTCATAGTGACGTGTCAATAAGCGACTTTCAATTTGTTGCAATGTATCCAAAATTACACCAACCATAATTAGCAAACTTGTTCCTCCAAAGAATTGCGCAAATCCTGAACTTACTCCTAACATAGAAGCAAAAGCAGGAAGGATAGCAATAAGAGCAAGCAAGAGACTACCTGGCAATGTAATTCTTGACATGATTGAGTCAATATACTCTGCTGTTTTCTTTCCTGGTTTAACGCCTGGAATGAATCCATTATTAACCTTAAGGTTTTCTGCCATTTGAATAGGATTAATAATGATTGCAGTATAGAAGTATGTAAAAGCAATAATAAGCAATGCTGTTAATAGGTTATAACCCCATCCTGTAGGATCCATAAATACTCTTGCAAAGAATCCTGAACCATCGGTATTGAAACCAACAATTGCTACAGGGATAAACATGATTGCTTGTGCAAAGATGATAGGCATAACGTTAGCAGCATTTACCTTGAGTGGAATGTACTGTCTTACGCCACCATATTGCTTATTGCCTACTATTCGTTTTGCATATTGTACTGGAATTTTGCGAGTTCCTTGTACAAGCATAATTGCAAATGCGAAAACAAAGAGCAAGAGAACAATCTCAAGTAAGAATACGATAAGTCCACCACCAGCATCATTATATCTGCTAGAGAATTCTTGAACGAGAGCAGCAGGGAATCTAGCGATAATACCGATAAGGATGATAAATGATATACCATTACCAATACCTCTATCAGTAATTCTTTCACCTAACCACATCACGAACATAGAACCAGCACATAAGATGATAGTAGAAGAAATTGTAAACCAATTGAAGCCAATTTCGATACTTTGTCCTGCTTGTAATAATTGATTTCTAAGGTTGAACAAGTAACTTGGTCCTTGGAAAAGCAAGATAGCAACAGTCAAGTAACGTGTAATCTGGTTCATCTTTTGACGTCCAGATTCGCCTTCTTTCTGCATTTTTTGGAAGTAAGGAACTGCTATTGTAAGCAATTGTATTACGATAGATGCAGAAATGTATGGCATGATACCAAGTGCAAATATAGAAGCATTAGAGAACGCACCACCAGAGAACATATCAAGCAACGCCATAAGTCCTCCCTCTGTTTGTGTTCTTAATGATTCCAAAGCAGTTGGATCGATACCTGGCAATAATACGTAAGATCCAAATCTATAGATAACCACAAAAAGGAATGTCGTTATCAAACGATCTCTAAGATCCTCGATTTTCCAGATATTCTTGATTGTTTCGATAAACTTCATATTAACAATTGTTTACTAGATTTTTACTACACTACCACCAGCATTTGTAATAGCTTCTTCTGCACTCTTTGAGAAGGCATTAGCCTCTACAGTTAACTTGCTGGTAAGTGTTCCGTTGCCTAAAATTTTAACGAGCATTGTTTTGTTGATGAATCCAGCTTCGTGTAATTCTACCAAACCAATCTTCTCAAGATTTTTAGCATCAGCCAAAGCTTGAAGAGTTGATAAGTTGATAGCTTTGTACTCTACACGATTGATATTCTTAAAACCGAATTTAGGCAATCTACGTTGCATAGGCATTTGACCACCTTCGAATCCAATTTTCTTGGAATAACCAGAGCGGCTCTTAGCACCTTTATGACCACGGGTAGAAGTACCACCTAAACCTGAACCTGGTCCACGTCCAACACGCTTAGCAACTTTAACAGAACCTGCAGCAGGTGTTAAATTATTTAATTCCATAATTGTATTATTTTTTTAATGGATTTATGAATTAAACGTTCGTTCTCTTCTACCAAATTAATCAATTATTTTAACCAAGTGTTTCACCTTCTCTACCATTCCAAGTATAGCAGGTGTACTTTCATGTTCTACAACGGCGTTCATTTTACGTAGGCCAAGAGCCTGCATAGTCAATTTCTGAACCTTAGGGCAGCGAATAATACTGCGTACTTGCTGAATTTTAATTGTTGCCATAATTATCAAATTTATCCGTTAAACACTGTTGAAATGCTCACACCTCTGTTTTGTGCTACAGTTCTTGCATCTCTCAATTCGCTGAGTGCGAGGATGGTTGCTTTAACAAGGTTGTGAGGGTTAGAACTACCTTTTGCTTTTGCCAAAATATCAGTTACACCAGCGCTCTCAAGAACGGCACGCATGGCACCACCAGCCTTAACTCCGGTACCGTGTGTAGCAGGTTGTAAATATACTCTAGCGCCACCAAATTTAGCAGCTTGTTCGTGAGGAATAGTTCCTTTGAGAACAGGTACTTGAATAAGATTTTTCTTTGCAGCTTCAGTACCTTTAGAAATAGCAGCAGTTACTTCACCTGCTTTTCCAAGTCCCCATCCTACGATGCCAGCCTCATTTCCTACAACAACGATGGCTGCAAATGTGAAAGTACGTCCACCTTTCGTAACTTTGGTTACGCGGTTAACGGCAACTAAGCGCTCCTTGAGCTCTAAGTCTTGTGTTGATTTTACTCTATTCATAACAGCTATCGATTTTAGAATTGTAATCCAGCTTCTCTTGCAGCGTCAGCAAGTGCTTTTACTCGACCATGGTACAAATAACCATTTCTGTCAAACACTACGCATTCAACTCCTGCGTTTTTAGCCGCATTAGCAATTTGTTTTCCAACTTCTTTTGCTTTATCTGTCTTTGTCATTGTATCCTTGATAGCGAGTGAAGAAGCACTAGCTAATGTAATGCCTTTTACATCGTCGATTACTTGAGCGTAAATTTGGCTATTGCTGCGGAATACAGTAAGACGAGGACGTTCAGCAGTACCCGAAACTTTTGTACGGATAGTAGCTTTGATTTTTAGTCTACGTGCAATTTTCTGATTCATAATTTATTCCTTTCTATTTATTTACTAGCCGATTTACCAGCTTTACGACGAACAACTTCACCTTGGAATAGAATACCTTTACCTTTGTAAGGTTCTGGTTTGCGGAATGAACGAATTTTTGCACAAATTTGTCCAATCAATTGTTTGTCCGCTGATTCCAACATAATCAATGGGTCTTGGTTACGCTCTGATTTGGTCTCCACTTTCACCTCTTTAGGAAGAAGCAAATAGATAGGGTGAGTGTAACCCAAAGAGAAATTCAACAATTGTGGTTGGGAGAGTTCAACACGATATCCTACACCATGAAGTTGTAGAACTTTCTTGTATCCTTCACTTACACCATAAACCATATTGTAGATAAGTGCGCGATATAGTCCGTGTTTGGATCTATTCTCTTTCTCATCGTTTGGACGAGTTACGTGGCACACGTTTTCCTCTACAGTAACGGTAATATTTTTATCAACTGCTTGTACGAGTTCGCCTTTTGGACCTTTAACTGTAACAACGTTTTCAGGGCTAACTGCTATTGTTACGCCAGCAGGAATAGCTATAGGTAATTTACCAATTCTTGACATAGTATTTCCTCCTTTAATTAATAAACATAACAAATAACCTCACCACCTAATTTTTGTCCGAGGGCTTCCTTGTTTGTCATCACACCTTTAGAAGTAGATAGGATGGCAATACCGAGGCCGTTGAGTACTCTTGGCATCTCGCGATAGCCAACGTATTGACGAAGACCAGGTGTTGAAACACGTTTTAAACACTTGATGGCGTTAACTTTGTTAACATGATCATACTTCAAGGCAATTTTGATAGTGCCTTGAGGGCCATCCTCAACGAACTTGTAGGAAAGGATATATCCCTTTTCAAACAAGATGCGTGTGATCTCTTTCTTCAGATTCGAAGCTGGTACTTCGACAACTCGGTGTCCAGCTTTGATTGCATTTCTGAGTCGAGTCAGATAATCTGCGATTGGATCTGTCATAATGATTTGTTGTTAAATTAATCCCGCCTATCGGGACAATATTTAATTAATAATAAAGTAATTTAGCTGTCTTTGCAGAGGGGTAATTCCCCTCCGCTCACAGCATTATAATTTACCAGCTAGCTTTTTTCACTCCTGGGATAAGGCCTTTGGAAGCCATCTCACGGAATTGAATACGGCTCAAGCCGAATGCACGCATGTAACCTTTCGGACGACCAGTAATTTTGCAACGATTGTGCAGACGAACTGGACTTGCGTTTTTAGGTAGAGCCTGCAAACCATCATAGTCACCATCTTTGAGGAGTTGAGCACGCTTAGCTGCATATTTAGCACACAACGCTGCGCGTTTTACCTCACGGGCTTTCATTGATTCTTTTGCCATAATTATTCGTTTTAGAAAGATTACTTTTTAAATGGTAAGCCAAACTCTCTTAACAATGCGAATCCTTCTTCATCAGTTTGAGCTGTGGTAACGAAGGTAATATTCATACCGAGTAGTTTGGTGATGTTATCGATATTGATTTCAGGGAAAATGATTTGTTCTTCAATACCCATGGTATAGTTACCACGACCATCTAATTTGTTTTCAATTCCCTTGAAGTCGCGAATACGAGGTAACGCAACGCGAACCAAACGTTCCAAGAATTCGTACATACGTTCTCCGCGCAAGGTAACTCTTACACCGATAGGCATTTTTTTACGAACTTTGAAGTTTGCGATATCCTTTTTGGAAACCGTAGCAACTGCTTTCTGACCAGTAATCATTGTCATTTCTTGTTGAGCAACATCAATGATCTTTTTGTCAGCTACAGCTTCACCTAGTCCTTGGTTGAGGACAATCTTAGTGAGTTTTGGACACTGCATAACAGTAGTGTAGTTGAACTCCTTCATCAAGATAGGCACAATGCGCTCTTGATAATCTTGTTTTAGACTTGCTGTATTCATTGTTAGATTTCTTTACCAGATTTTTTACTTACTCGCACGAGTTTTCCATCTTTCAATACTCTACCTACTCTTACAGGTTTGCCGTCTTCAACGACATTGAGGTTAGAAATATGAATAGGAGCCTCTTGCTTAACTATTCCACCTTGTGGATTTTTTGCATTAGGTTTGGTACTCTTAGATACCATGTTGACACCTTCTACGATTGCGCGTTGTTTCTCTACAAGCACCTCAAGAACTCGTCCAGTTTGCTTTTTAGAAGCACCGGCATTAACGTATACGATATCACCTTTTTTAATATGTAATTTAGCCATTACTTTAAAATTTTGATGATTAAAGCACTTCTGGTGCTAGAGAAATAATTTTCATGTTCGTTTGACGTAGTTCACGTGCCACTGGACCAAAGATACGGCTACCTCTAATTTCACCAGCGTTATTCACGAGTACGCAAGCATTATCATCAAATCTGATATAGCTTCCATCAGGTCTTCTAACCTCTTTCTTTACTCTAACAACGATAGCTCTTGTAACGGTACCGTCTTTGATATCTGATGAAGGAATAACTCCTTTCACAGCTACAACGATGGTGTCTCCTAGGGATGCGTAACGTTTTCTTGTTCCGCCAAGAACTCGGATACATAATGCTTCTTTAGCACCTGAGTTGTCCGCAACTATAAGTCTTGATTCTTGTTGTATCATATTACTTAGCCCTTTCTATAATTTGTGTTAGACGCCAACGAACAGTTTTGCTCAAAGGACGAGTTTCCATGATTCTAACGGTATCACCGATGCCGCACTCATTTTTCTCATCATGAACATGGAACTTACGAGTTTTATTGACAAACTTGCCATAAATAGGGTGTTTCTCTTTCCATTTAACGGCCACGACAATAGTCTTGTCCATTTTATTGGAAACCACAATACCCTGACGCTCTTTTCTTAGTTTTCTTGTTTCCATTTCTGTCGTTTTTTACTTGGTTAATTCTCTCGCACGTAATTCAGTTGCAAGTCGAGCGATTGTCTTACGAGCAACCTTAATCTGCAATGGATTGTCTAGCGGAGATATGCTATGATTCAATTTCATGCGTGTTAGTTGTTCTTTTTCAGTCACTAAGCGCTCTTGAATCTCAGCAGTAGTTAATTCTTTAATTTCAGCTGTTTTCATAATCCTAATTAAACATTTTGGGTTGGGTCGTAATCACGTCTTACGACAAATTTTGTTATGATAGGAAGTTTTTGAGCAGCAAGGCGCAAAGCCTCTTTAGCTACTTCGTATGACACTCCGTCAATCTCGAAAATAATTCTTCCAGGTTCCAATGGTACAACGAATCCTTCTGGAGCACCCTTACCTTTACCCATACGAACATCGAGAGGTTTTTTAGTAATTGGTTTATCAGGGAAAACGCGTATCCATACTTGACCTTGACGTTGCATGTAACGTGTTACAGCGATACGTGCAGCTTCGATTTGACGACCTGTCAACCAGATGGTATCAAGACTTTTGATACCGAATGAGCCGAATGCCAACTCATTACCACGTTGCGCATTGCCTTTGATGCGGCCTTTTTGCGAACGGCGAAATTTCGTTTTCTTTGGTTGTAACATAACTGTACTCTACAAATCGGTTAAACTTATTGTTTTTTATTTCTGCGGAAACCACCACGACGATCGTTACGACGTTCTCCACCTCTTGTGTTTTCTTGTTTTTGCGTAAAGTTAGGTGCAAGGTCTTTCTTACCATACACTTCACCACGGCAAATCCAAACCTTGATACCAATCAAGCCAACTTTGGTTAGAGCGCCTACATGGCAATAGTCGATGTCAGCACGGAGTGTATGTAGAGGAGTACGTCCTTCTTTATACATTTCTTTACGTGCCATTTCAGCTCCATTAAGACGTCCACTCACTTGCACTTTGATACCTTCAGCACCCATACGCATAGTAGAAGCGATAGCTTGTTTTACAGCTCTTCTGTATGCGATTTTGCCTTCAAGTTGTTTAGCGATTTTAGTAGCAACGATAGTTGCATCCAACTCTGGACGTTTAACTTCGAAGATGTTGATTTGTACATCTTGTTTAGTGATTTTCTTCAGTTCCTCTTTCAATTTGTCAACTTCTTGTCCACCCTTACCGATGATATAACCGGGGCGAGCAGTGCAGACAGTTACAGTTACAAGTTTAAGAGTTCTCTCAATGACGATACGTGAAATACTAGCCTCTGCAAGACGGGCATTCAAGTACTCACGGATTTTGCTATCCTCGAGTATTGTATCACCATAGTTCTTACCGCCGAACCAGTTGGAATCCCAACCGCGAACGATACCTAATCGGTTACTAATTGGATTAATTTTTTGTCCCATTTTTGCTTACTTTTCAGAGTTTGTATTTTTAGTATCAACAAAGATAGTAACATGGTTTGAACGTTTGCGGATGCGATATCCACGACCTTGAGGAGCGGTCTGTAGTCTCTTGAGCATCATACCACCGTCAACCATTATTTTACTAACGTATAGTGTTTCTTGATCAGCTTTTTTGCCAGTTTTGGTTTCCCAGTTAGCGATAGCTGATTTCAATAGTTTCTCTAGTTTACGCGAAGCTTCTTTAGTAGAGAAATGCAACGCGCCTAGGGCACGGTTCACTTCCATTCCACGAATCATGTCAGCAACAAGACGCATTTTGCGTGGAGAGGTAGGAACATTATTAAGCTTAGCAAAGTATTGAGTTTTTTGTGCCTCTTTTCTTGCTTCGGCTGTATTGTATTTTCTTTTACCCATTTTAATCTAAAATTTTGTTTGTTGTTTTATGATTCAATGGATTATTTCTTGCCTGCGTGACCGCGGAAGATACGTGTAGGAGCGAACTCACCGAGTTTGTGTCCCACCATGTTTTCCGTGATGTAAACAGGAATAAATTTATTTCCATTGTGAACTGCAATAGTATGACCTACAAAATCAGGAGAGATCATAGAAGCACGACTCCAAGTCTTGACAACATCTTTTTTGCCAGACTCATTCATAGCCAGTACCTTGCCTTCAAGCTTAAGATTGATAAACGGTCCTTTTTTCAATGAACGACTCATAATTTCTCTTGTTTTAATAGGTTATTTCTTTCTTCTTTCAATTATATATTGGTTGCTTTGGTTTTTAGGAGCACGTGTCTTGTATCCCTTAGCTAACAAGCCTTTGCGTGAACGTGGGTGTCCACCAGATGCGCGTCCTTCACCACCACCCATTGGGTGATCTACAGGGTTCATAGCTACACCACGGTTGCGAGGTCTTCTACCCAACCAGCGGCTTCTACCAGCTTTACCACTTTTTTCCAAAGCGTGATCACTATTACCAACAACACCTACAGTAGCTTTACAAGCAGAAAGTACTTTACGAAGTTCACCTGAAGGAAGTTTGATGATTGCATATTTATCTTCGCGTGAAGACAATTGTGCAAACACACCAGCAGAACGAACCATGCAAGCACCTTGCCCAGGTCTCAATTCGATGTTGTGAATAAGGGTTCCCAATGGAATATTCGCCATTGGTAGTGCGTTACCAATCTCAGGAGCCACATCAGGTCCTGATACCACTACTTGTCCAACTTGCAACCCATTAGGTGCGAGGATGTAGCGTTTCTCACCATCAGCGTAGAACAATAAAGCAATACGAGCAGAGCGGTTTGGATCGTACTCAATTGTTTTAACTGTTGCAGGTACACCATCTTTATTACGCTTGAAGTCAATTACTCTGAATTTCTGTTTGTGTCCACCGCCGATGTAACGCATGGTCATTTTACCTACGTGGTTACGACCACCCGTTTTGCGTTTACCGAACACAAGAGATTTCTCTGGGGCACTTGCTGTAATTGTGTCAAATGCACCAATAATTTTGTGTCTTTGCCCCGGTGTAGAGGGTTTTAATTTACGTACAGACATTGTTAAATATTGCTATAAAAATCAATTGTTTCACCTTCTTTCAATGTAACGATAGCTTTTTTGTAAGCATTAGTCTTGCCGCTCAACAAGCCGCTTTTAGTGTAGCGTAGTTTGCGTTTAGGAGCAACAATCATAGTGTTTACATCTTCTACTTGTACATTGTACATAGCCTCTACTGCTTTCTTAATTTCAATTTTTCCAGCAGTACGTACTACTTGAAATCCATAACGATTCATCTTTTCGCCAGCGGCGGTCATCTTTTCAGTGACGATTGGTTTAATAATAATTGCCATAGTTGTAACCTCCTTATGCGTTAAAAGTTGCCTCGATAGCAGCGATAGCGTTTTCAGTCATAACCACTGCAGAGGAGTTCATGATTGCGTATGTATTGAGTTCGTTAACTGTAACGACATTCGTTCTTTGGATGTTGCTTGCAGATTTGATTACGTTGTAATTGTTCTCTGGCAAAACGAAAAGAACTTTCTTGCCTGCTACTTGTAGATTGTTCATAACCTCAAGCATTGCTTTAGTTTTAGGAGCATCAAATGCGAGTGTATCCAATACAACGATTTGATTGTTTTGTGCTCTCAAGCTCAATGCTGATTTACGTGCCAATTGTTTTACTTTCTTATTCAATTTAAAACTATAGTCACGTGGAACAGGACCAAAGATGGTACCACCACCTACGCGTACTGGTGATTTCAAGTCGCCTGGACGAGCACCACCACCACCTTTTTGTCTTCCGAGTTTGCGGGTAGAGTGTGCGTTTTCGCTACGTTGTTTAGCTTTAGCAGTACCTTGACGATTGTTAGCCAAATATTGTTTTACATCCAAATAAATGGCGTGGTCGTTAGGTTCGATAGCGAAGATAGCATCATTAAGTACTACCTTCTTGCCGGTCTCTTTTCCGGCCATATTCAAAATACTAAGTTCCATACCTTTTACTTGTTAATAATGACGATTGAATTTTTAGCACCTGGAATACTTCCCTTAACCATAATTAAGTTGTATTCAGGAATAACTTTAAGTACCACGAGGTTTTGTACAGTAACTCTGTCAGTACCCATGTGGCCAGCCATGCGAGTACCTGGGAAGATACGGCTTGGATAAGCACACGCACCTACAGAACCTGGTGCACGTAATCTGTCATCTTGACCGTGAGTAGATTGACCTACACCACCGAAACCATGACGTTTTACAACACCTTGAAAACCTTTACCTTTGGAAGTACCTACTACGTCCACGTATGAGTTTTCCTCAAACATGTCCACAGTCAAAGTATCTCCAAGCTTGACTTCTTGTTCGAATCCATCGAACTCAGCTAAGTGACGCATTGGTTGTACGCCCGCAGCTTTGAAGTGACCAGCTTCTGCTTTGTTGGTGTGTTTCTCGCTCTTTGGCATGAAACCAACTTGTACAGCTGCATAGCCATCCTTCTCAACTGTCTTGAGTTGGGTAACAACGCAAGGACCAGCTTCAATAACGGTGCATGGGATATTTTTGCCATCAGCACCGAAAACGGATGTCATTCCGATTTTTTTACCTAATAATCCTGGCATTTTTGCTGTGATTAAAAAATTGTTAGTAATTATTATTTGATTACTCTCGCCCTCGGGAATCCGTGTCTTACGACCTTGTCTATCCGCGGGAAGTAATCCATTGTTAGTTTATTACACTTTTATCTCTACTTCTACGCCACTTGCAAGTTCAAGTTTCATGAGCGCTTCAACAGTCTTTTGGTTTGAGCTATAGATGTCGATAAGACGTTTGTAGCTTGCCAATTCGAATTGCTCGCGTGATTTCTTGTTTACGAACGTTGAGCGGTTAACAGTAAAAATACGTTTGTGTGTTGGTAATGGAATTGGACCGCTAACAACAGCACCAGTAAGTTTAACAGTCTTTACGATCTTCTCAGCTGATTTATCAACCAAGTTGTGGTCGTAGGATTTGAGTTTAATGCGAATTTTTTGACTCATTGTTTTAATTTTTTAATAGTGTTTAATAATATTCCCTTTGCGCTCGTACACCTAAAGAGTCATTTGCTCAGATGACTCACACCATAGGGGTTGATTACGTCCTATTATAAATAGGTATTTATGTGTGCGTGCACACTTGCACGCGTGAGTGAAGAGGTTTGAAGTATTAAGCGGCCCTTTGCTTAACCTTTTCGAACTTTCGCTCGTTTTATTTTGATTCCTTCGCTCCGTAATGGAGCAAAGGAATGAAATTTATACTAAGTCAGCACGTCCACCACACTCTGTAAGAACTGTTTTAGCGATAGCGCTTGAAACAGGTGCATAGTGTGAGAACTCCATGCTACTTGTTGCACGACCTGAAGTGATGGTACGCAATGCAGTTACATAACCGAACATCTCGCTCAATGGAACTTTAGCTTTGATGATACGAGCACCTGTTCTTGCAGTATCCATACCTTCTACTTGACCACGACGTTTGTTCAAGTCACCGATAACGTCACCCATGTTCTCCTCTGGAGTAACCACTTCCACTTTCATGACTGGCTCCATGAGAACTGGTTTAGCTTTTGCACATGCACTCTTGAATGCTATTTGTGCACAGATATCGAATGACAATTGGTCAGAGTCCACTGGGTGATAGCTACCATCCACAAGGGTAACTTTGAGTTTATCCATTGGGAAACCAGCCAAAATACCATTCTTCATTGCAGTTTGGAAACCTTTCTCCACTGCAGGGATATACTCTTTTGGCACATTACCACCCTT
Source organism: Paludibacteraceae bacterium (assembly GCA_017938155.1). GTDB lineage: Bacteria > Bacteroidota > Bacteroidia > Bacteroidales > Paludibacteraceae > Colicola. The sequence continues at coordinate 22,771 of JAGBCD010000038.1, forward strand.
AACAATATCCACAAATTGGAGTGAACCTTCAAAGTCATCATCTGCAGGTTCAACACGTACGATAATGTCAGCAAATTTACCACGGCCACCTGATTGTTTCTTATAGGTTTCGCGCAACTCTACAGGAGCAGAGATTGCCTCTCTATAAGCAACTTGAGGACGTCCTTGGTTACATTCTACCTTGAACTCACGTTTCAGACGGTCAATAATGATCTCAAGGTGAAGCTCACCCATACCAGAGATTACAGTTTGACCTGTTTGCTCGTCAGTTTTAACAGTAAATGTTGGATCTTCTTCTGCCAATTTAGCGAGACCCACACCCAGTTTGTCAAGGTCTGCTTGACTCTTAGGCTCTACAGAGATACCAATCACTGGTGCTGGGAACTCAATAGATTCCAGAACGATTGGATTTTCTTCTGAGCATAACGTATCACCTGTGCGGATATCCTTGAAACCAACACCAGCGCCTATATCACCTGCAGCAATGCAGTCAACAGGGTTTTGGTGATTGGAGTGCATTTGGAACAAACGTGAAATACGCTCTCTCTTTCCAGAACGTGGATTGTAAACATATGAACCAGCCTCAAGTATACCACTATAAACACGGAAGTAGCACAAACGTCCTACATATGGGTCGGTAGCAATCTTGAATGCCAATGCACACAAAGGCTCTGATTCATCTGGTTTACGTTCAGTATCCTCGCTCGTGCGCGGGTCCGTACCTTTAATAACTGGTGTATCCAATGGACTTGGCAAGTATGCACATACTGCATCAAGCATTGTTTGAACACCTTTGTTCTTAAAGCTTGAACCACAAATTACAGGGAAGATATTCAAGCCAACAGTACCCTTGCGGATAGCAGCTCTGATTTCATCTTCTGTAATGCTATCAGGATCAGAGAAGTATTTCTCCATCAAATTATCATCAAACTCAGCACAAGCATCAAGCATTTTCTCGCGCCATTCTTTTGCCTCTTCGAGCAAATCAGCTGGAATCTCCTCTTCAACATATTGTGACCCCATGCTCTCATCACGCCATATAACGGCTTTCATCTTCACAAGGTCAACAACACCAGTAAATGTTTCCTCTGCACCAATAGGAATTTGGATAGGACATGGAGACGCACCAAGAACCTCTTTGATTTGAGTAACCACATCAAAGAAGTTGGCTCCTGAGCGGTCCATTTTATTCACATAGCATAAACGTGGAACGTTGTATTTATCTGCTTGTCTCCAAACTGTCTCTGATTGTGGTTGTACACCACCTACTGCACAGAATGCTGCTACAGCACCATCCAAGATACGCAATGAACGTTCTACCTCTACAGTGAAGTCCACGTGACCCGGAGTGTCAATCAAGTTAAACTTATACTTGTTACCAGCATAATTCCAGAAAACAGTTGTAGCAGCAGAAGTGATAGTAATACCACGCTCTTGCTCTTGTGCCATCCAGTCCATAGTTGCAGCACCATCATGAACTTCACCAATTTTGTGAGTCAATCCAGTGTAAAACAAGATACGTTCTGAAGTAGTTGTTTTACCAGCATCAATGTGCGCCATGATGCCGATGTTTCTATTAAATTTTAAATCGTGCTTTGCCATCTTTTTTTATAGACAAACTAATACCTGATTAATAATTAAAAACGGAAGTGTGCGAATGCACGGTTAGCTTCCGCCATACGGTGCATATCTTCTTTACGCTTGAATGCACCACCTTGGTTGTTATAAGCATCTAAAATCTCAGCAGCCAACTTCTCAGCCATTGAGTGACCTCCACGTTTGCGAGCGAAGAGAATCATATTCTTCATAGAGATTGACTCTTTACGATCAGCACGAATCTCGGTAGGAACTTGGAAAGTTGCACCACCAATACGTTTTGATTTCACCTCTACCAATGGAGTGATGTTATCAAGAGCTTGTTTCCAAACCTCAAGAGGAGTTTTCTCCTCAGCTTTGAATTTCTTCTCAACAACATCCAATGCGGTATAGAATACACTGTAAGCAGTATTCTTTTTACCATCAAGCATTAGGTGGTTTACAAACTTAGCCACCATTACCTCACCAAATACTGGATCTGGAAGGATTACTCGTTTTTTTGGTTTTGCTTTTCTCATTGTTTTGTTTTTGTTTTTTTGTTGATTGTCTTAACTTCAGCAGGTTTCTTCAGCATTCCAACCTTAGGATTTTCAAAATTCAGTTATCGCACTTACTCTATCCTGCTTACTCAACCGATCAACCCATTAATACTCTGTCCCAAATATGGAACTTTTAGTTAGTTTTCTTGTTAGAACTTTGAATTACTTTTTAGCTTTAGGACGCTTAGCTCCATATTTGCTACGACGTTGCAAACGATTTGCCACACCTGCGGTATCCAATGTACCACGTACTACGTGATAACGTACACCTGGAAGGTCTTTTACACGACCACCACGCACCATAACGATGCTGTGCTCTTGCAAGTTATGTCCTTCACCTGGAATGTATGCGTTCACTTCCTTTTGATTCGTCAAACGAACACGAGCCACCTTACGCATTGCGGAATTAGGCTTTTTAGGAGTAGTTGTGTAAACACGCACACAAACGCCACGACGTTGTGGGCAGCTGTCCAAAGCTGGACTTTTGCTCTTGTCAATAAGTTCTGCTCTTCCTTTTCTAACTAATTGTTGAATTGTAGGCATCTTAACTTGTTTAATTGGTTATTAATAAATTTTACTTCTCGTTTCTCGCTGCCATTCGGTCGCATCACGCATGCGCTACGCCCACGCGTGAGACTTCATTGCCGCGAAAAAGCGTGCAAAGATACGACTTTTTCTTTAATTGCACAAATATTTATACAAAAAAGTGATATTTCTTCTCAAAAATACCAAAAAAATATAAAATGTCATGTCAAGATTGCAAAATTATCCTTTTGTTTCAAGATTTCTACTCTCTTGGTTGTATGAGGTCGAAAAGGAATAATCTCGTTCATTCATTTCAAATATTTTTCACTAAATGCATGGCTACAAATTTGTACATTTGAAAAAAAAGTAATACTTTCGCACTGAATTTATATCACATTTATTATTCATCATTTAATCATGCATTCTATGAAAAAGACTTTTCTTTTGACTTTTGCTCTGTTAGGCATTTTATTGATGGGTTGTACTCCAACTCCAGCAAACAACGACCCTATGAACAATGAGACCATCAACACGATTATGGCACGCCGCAGCATCCGCCAGTACCATTCTCTTACCGTGGCACGAGACACAATGATGCAGATTATGACTTGCGGAATCAACGCCGCTAATGGTCAAAACAAACAATCATGGGAGGTGCGTATCGTGGACAATCCAAGTACTATGCAACACATTCAAGATCTGATGGTTACAGGTAACCCTACTCTCCAAGCTGACATGGTTCGTGGTTGCATGAGAGGGGCTCCCGTAATGGCATTTATTGCACGTGATTTGGGATATGATTTCTCCGCTTATGACTGTGGTCTTTTGGCAGGCAATATGATGCTCGCCGCTCAATCATTAGGCGTAGGTTCAATATGCTTAGGAAGCCCTGTTCGTTTCATCAATCAAGCAGACAACAGCACCGAGATACTTGCCTTGCTTAACTTGAGCGAAAACTACGAGTTGTGCCTTTGTGTCGGTTTTGGTTATGCCAACGAATCTCCCGCTGCCAAACCGCGTGACATCAACAAAGTGCAATATATTGACTAACCATATGCGCCTGCCGCACTACTAATCTTGAACGCCACTATTTCCACGCAACAAGAGCGTATTGAAGAACAACAAACTCGCTATCACGTCAATTGATAGCGAGTTTATTATTATGATTTATTCTACTTATTTCTCCTCTACTGGTGCAATGAGTTCAAAGACACTACAATCTTTGACACTTACCACAATGGGGCGTTTAGTTTTACGGGTGATTATGCATACATCCGAAGGGTCTGTTATGGCAGAGAAATGCTTGCCACATTGCGAGCATGTAAACAGGCCCACATTACCAAAAAACATCCCCATTCCCACAATACGATAAGAAGTAATGCCTCGAGAATAGTGTTCTATTGACACCACTTCATCCTTCGGCACATGTATTCTCCAACCCAATAGGCGCACACAGATAGCATCAGCTGTTACCACTACCTTGTAGGGTATCATGCAAACAGAAACAAGCATGGTTAGACCCAAAATCACAAGTATCAGAACCGTATTAGATTCCCCAAGCGACGACTGTTTGAACAATAAAAAGTAAAACACATAAGCAACCAAAAGTATGACCAAGATAGTGAGGACTTTGATTGCATTCGTCATCGGAAGAAAGGGAGTTGTTTTCATAATATATTATTTGGTTGTGAATGAGTGACAAAGGTAAAGAAATTTCTTGAGTCCACAAAAAAAACACTTCTTTTTTTCTCCAAAATTTTGCCATATAGATAAAAAGTACTACCTTTGCATTGCATTCAGTGAAAGAGCACCCCACTCGCCCACGAGGCTCGTCGGGGACTCGCTTAGGGAAGCAGGTGAGAGTCCTGCACAGTCCCGCTGCTGTGATTCGCAATCCGATGTTCAAATTCTTATAAGTCACTGGTTCTTAGCGAACTGGGAAGGCTGAACAAAAGGAGCGATAAGTCAGAAGACCTGCTGCGTGCCGTAAACTGCGTTAGTTGAAAAGTTTCAAGGTTTCAGAGTTGAATTTGAAATAGCCCTTAAGGGCGTGAAACATTGAACACTTTAACTTTCATAGTTTGCGAAGTTGAACGCTCTCGGGGAATCGAGCCAACGACAATGACGCAAAGGTTTCAATATGATGTACTGCACGCTTGCGTGCGTATGCTTGACAGGTTAGACAAGCATACGAATTCTTTATGTCCGATGGTCAGCGGTTTCATTCTTCATGGGTTTTCTTACCACTTAGCAGCCGACCATCAACCTGCCATGTCGATTATGTTCAGCAACAAGATTGCACCCAATGTAGTCAACGATTAGATTGCAAAACATGTTGCCTAATTTCTAAAAGACTTCATCGTTTTTGGAGTACAGAAGAATAGGACGAAATCGGATGGTCGGCTCTTAGTGGTTATATGACAAGATAGGCTTAAGACAACGTAATATTTCGCAAGAAATGTTTGCTCATAGCATGCACGTTTTTTATTCGACATGCTCACCTACCCCAAGGGTATAACAAGGGTATAGCAAGGGTATACGATTTTCAGGTAAAAAAACGGACGAAATATGAGTTTGACAAGCGAAATAAATTCTGCGTCACGAGGCAAAGAGTTGTGAAATCGTTTTATCTTGTAAAATGAGATATAATCATTGTTTAACCACAAAATTATTAACGACATGAAGAAAATTATTCTTTTTGTAGCATTATGCTTGATGAATGTAGTTCTTAATGCACAGGACTACGAGTTACGAACCCTGACATTTGAAGATGCTGATGCCAAGTTTGCGCCCTACACCCTCGAGTATGCCAACAAAACCATCTCCAAATGGTCCGATTTGGTAGATGACGCACAGTACAATGGTACCTTAACTTACAACATGAATGGTGGCACCTACCATTGGTGTGACGAAAACAACACGTTGTTGCAACACAGTTTCACTACTCCTTATTGGGGAGGAGGGCATGCTATCTCCAACTACACCAGTAATGGTTTCTCCAACGAGGATCTTCCTGCTGGAACGTACGGATGGTATGAAGTACAATTTGCCACATTAACTGGAGGTAATGATAGCTCCGCTAACTTCTGCGTTCACATGGGTTATGTGGACTTTTTCAATTCAGGTATGAATCCAGATGCCACATTGCAAGCCATCCGTTTTGCAGATGGCATCTCACGTGTCATTGACCATATGTATGTAACGAATATCTGCTATGTACTCAATTCCCTTGTTTATGGCGACGGGTTCTGCCCTCCAGCAGGTGAGAATAGCAAACTCGAGATTGTCGCCATTGGGCAAGACATCAACGGAAACGAAATCTCTCGTACTACGTTTGCGCTCTGCAACACAAAGAATGACATTGTCACTACATGGAAGAAATGGGATTTATCTGTTTTGGGAAAAGTTGCTTCCGTCGCATTCAATTTCGAAGCATCAGAAGATTTGATAGGCGCTTATGGTCTCAACTGCCCTGCCTATTTTGCATACGATGACGTTGCAGTGCGTTTTGACAAAGGTGAAACGACTTCTATATCCAATGTACAACATAGCGCAAATAACACCGCCAAAGTTATCTTACATGGCACACAAATACTCATCCTGCGAGATGGCAAAACATACAACGTTACGGGGCAAGAGATAAAACACTAATGCCCCATAAGAAAGACTCTCTCCTCGTTTAGGCAAAGCAGGAGAGAGTCTTTTCTATTTTATCGCATACAAGTGATATTCTTCATTAAAAATAGTTATTGTGCGCTGGTATCTGAATCCTAATTGGCGATACAGTTTTTGAGCTGTATTCATCGGTTCTACAGCCAATGTGACGGCAGGGATGTGAAGTTGGCTTGCCACGTTTTTGGCATGCTCAATCAATGCAGTGCCTACCCCTTGATTACGGTAAGGTTCTGCTACCGACAAACTATCGATATAAAACTCTCCTGGTTGCGCCTCATCTTCCATATCGTCCCAACCGACACCAAAGGCCACATCAAACAATGACTTCAATTGCGGGTACATTCGGTCTCGCTGTTCGCGGTAGTGTTCGCCATCTACAGCAATCATCATACCAGCTATTAAGCCATTGACCTCGGCTATAAACGTATTGGTGTAGCTATAATGGGTATTGGGTTGCGCACATACATCCTGTAAGACTTCTATCCATTGCGTATGTAATTGTTCGTCCTCTTCTTTGTCCAATAAAAAGGCACGATATATCCCTTCAGCTATGAAGAGAACATCATCCACCAATGCACGACGTATTGTAATCATAACTCTAACTGTTTAAGTACGCAAAGGTAGCACTTTTGATTGAATTCTACAAGTTTTCATATGCGCCCTTGTATCAATTCGCGATTCTTATTGGTAGCATAAGCACCTCTTTTGTTCGCGCTAAACTTTCTCGAACGAAACTAAAAAGCGACCACCAAAAGTCCTTGGTATCAGTGGCATTGTACGCAATAGGAGTTTTACGAAACAGAACAGAACCCAGGAAAACTGCTCGCTGGTTATGGAACTTCTGCGAGGCAATGGTTACAGAAGAATGATCGCCTAACGTATTGCCCAAATTATTGAGCGATTGCCAGGTATTGGTCCCATTGTAATCAAGCATAATTGGTGCATCTGGAATGATGCTGCGTATGTCCTTTGCCATCTGGTCAACTTCGTGATAGTCACGAATATCGTTTTCTCCAGAAATATAGATTAGGTCCACCTTCCCCGCTTGGTATAACTCAATAGCTGCCTGCACACGGGCATCGTAATATGGACTGGGGTCATGCGATCGCCCAGTGCCAAGTAATAAGCAATAATTCGCATGGGGGACCACGTTCACATCATCATAACATCGGCCGTTAGATATGGTTAAGACTACAATATTACTTGCCACTATGATGGCAACAAGTAAAAACGTGAATACAATTAGGAGTTTTTTCATGTTATATTTAGGGGTTATTAAGTTGGGGTATATTTACGAAAGATAAACTATATTCAATGGCTCTGTTTGTGCCCTTGTTTGATTTCTCGGAAGGCGTCTGCATAATCGCTCTCTTAGGTATCAAGGAAACGTTGAAGGTTGAAGGGGTCTGGAGTGGTTATAGTTGAGGATAGTTTAGTTATTTATGTTGAAGAAAGTTTTCGCGTGCCGAAGATTGTGCCGAAGGTTGTGTTGAATCGGCAGTGAGCGATGTTGCGTTGCGCTTGATGATTGCCCTCTTGGCGAACAGTCAAAGCAACAATTTTCCAAATAGGGGGATTACTACTTTGTCTTAGTGTCTGCTGCTATGGCTTTGATAGTACGCATATACTCTTGTTCCACAGGCGAGAGCGTGTTGGTTTGCCACTTGCGATACTCTGCAGTTGCCTTTTCTATGGCTTGCGCATGGCTCACAGAACCAGCACCTTCGAGTAGCGGACGGTTGCCCACACTAAGCACCGAATCTAACTGCTGAACATAGTCGCTCATATACATCGGTTTGTGCTCCATGGCATTAATCTCTGCCAAATCGAAATATCCAGATACCAAATTATTCAGTATCTTCAACTCACTCTCGCTCAAATAGTTCTTAGCCACAGAAATATCCTTCAGCGCAGGTAGTTCACCCGCAAAAGTAGTCAAGCCCATAAAAGGTTTCTCGGCATCGGCACGCTCATAAATAACCTCCGCAGCCGTATGACCATGGGCGGCATAATGCAGTTTGTTCTGCACAATCTTGAAGAAACGCACCGACTCTTCGGTCTTAGGGTCATAATCCACACTCGTAGCATACAAGTCTAACACCTGACGATATAGCACCTTTTCTGATGAACGAATATCTCGAATACGGCTGAGCAATTCCTTCCAATAGTTGCCGCCTGCATTGCCCTTCAGTCGCTCATCATCCATTGTAAAGCCCTTGATGATATACTCCTTCAGTCGTTGCGTTGCCCATATGCGGAACTGCGTACCACGCAAAGATTTTACCCTATAACCTACAGAGATGATGACATCTAAATTATAGTAATCCACTTGATATGTCTTACCATCTGATGCAGTTGTTGCAAAATTTGCAACAACTGCTGAAGTTTGTAGTTCTCCCTCAGCAAAAATATTTTTTATATGACGAGAAATGGTAGATTTATCGCGTTGAAAGAGTTGTGCCATCATATCAAGAGACAGCCACACCGTTTCGTCATGGAGTTGAACATCCAGTTTAGTGAGTCCATCTTCTGTTTGATAGATGATGATATTTCCGTTGTCTATCATAATTATTATAGTGTATGTTGAAAAAAGTTTTCGTGTGCTGAGTATTGTGCTGAACTAGCAGTGAGCAATGTTGCGTTGCACTTGACGATTACCCTCTTGGCGAACTAACAAGAAGTCCTTGTGAGTTCGATTTTGAGATAATCTCTTATTTGCATGATACGAGGGATGCCTGAACTGATTCTTACAAACTATTTTATTGCTGCAACTTTCTTTTCTATACTAGCATATAAATATTCCATTATTTTTTTGATCCATGCTTTTTGTTGCGAATCAGTAGGTAATACTCCATAGCGAAAAAAATATCCATCATCAAACAAATGTATGCTATATTCCTCATCCTTGCAACTAATGTATATATTAATATTTTCTTCTGAATTAGATGGAAGCAGTATAGTTGGTTGACACAATTGCACTTGAAGTGTCATTTTAGATGAAAACTTCTCAAAATTGCCATGACGAGCGTCTAAAACTTTTTGTGTTAGTGGTACTTTGCCTCCTCCAGAACCAACATAATAGAATGATACATCAATTTTGTTGTAGAAATTGCTAAACATTGCTAATTGTATATTTATCTCGTCTTTAAAAGGAGCTATACAACCATCTATGATTTCAGCCACATACTCATCGCTTCTACGTTTTATATCTCCTCTTTTTGCTTGTGCATTACGAGCAAGAATAGCCAAACGTTTTTGCAAATCATCATCTTCTTCAATATTTTCTCCTTTTGCAGCTTTAATACTGATAATAAGCGCGCGTTTAAGGCATTGCTCTAGGTAATTAACCAGCGGCGTAATCTGTTCTAGTTTTGCATGAGCCCCCACAGCTGGTACCAATCCCGTTTCTGCATCACATTGACCGAGCGCACCTAAATATCCATTACGATCGGAGTCATGTACTACAATCATAGGATAGCCATGTCTTGCAAGAATATAATTGACTAAAAGTCGTGCAATACGTCCGTTGCCATCTTCAAAGGGGTGTATTCGAATATAACGATAATGAAAAAGTGCCGCTATTTCAAGAGGAGATATCTTTGCTTCCTTTTCAACATTGTTGTACCACGCTATTAAATCCATCATTAAAGCTGGTGTCTCTTCAGGTGAGGCGTATTCAAAAATCTCTCCTGTTGGTGTTTGGACGGAATTTGGGCGTGTTTTATATATTCCAGCGTGAACAGTATAATTTTTTCCCTCAGGAATATAATCCGTTCGGAGCATAATTTTATGTACCTGACGAATAAACATTTCTGTTAGCGGGCGTTCTCCTGTTGCAGCCTCCACCTTTATCATTTCCAATGCGGCTTGATGCGCTTTCATCTCCTCATAATCATGCATGGGAGCTGATCCTTCCACCGTTCCATGAATCAATAAAGAAATAGTTTGACCATAGGTTAGTGTGTTGCCCTCAATATGATTGGAATTGTAATTAAATTCCAACATAAACTTGGTATCCAATCGTTTTTGATTTTCTGCGCTCAGTGGCTGTAATACTTGCCACTCTTGGTATAAATTATCAATTGTTGTCATTGTTAAATATTTTTAACAAAATCATTCAAATTATTCATTAATCTTCTCGAAGATCTTATTATATATCTCGAGGAATTCATCATCTGTATCATTCCCTGTTGGGCAAAATGTCAATCTCAACATATCATATGTCAAATATTTAAAGTGCTTTTCACAAACTCCTTTACCTCCTAATCGGCTTGCATCTATATGCCTAGCAAATAAACTCTTAACATCATCCCAATCTCCATAATGTAAGTCATTTATAGGATTTGGTAATTGTGCAAAATACAAATCAGGTATATAACATTCTATTTCACGTTTTCTTGTTACCAAACAAGAACTAGCATCATAACCATATGAGCGCAATTTATCCCAATTAGGAGAGTCGGCATCCGCAGTTGTCTTATCTGAATCTAATAATATGAGATATGGTTTATTAAGTTTAGTTATTACATTATAGTTGGTCCAATGCTTAATAGATCCACATCCTCCGATTGGAATTAACAAGACACCTAATTCATCAAAATCTTTTTCTATTTGACCAGCTTGTTTGTACTGCTGTGCCACATGTGTAAATGCGGCAACATCATCCGGTCCTTCCAATAAAAACAAACAATTAATTCTATCAAAGAGTCTCAGTAAATTATCATTTTCTTTTATACCTAAGTCATGAACAATAGTCGCAACATCGACCTGACCTTCTTGCAATATAGTATAATCATGACTATTACGCGAAACATATATGATATCTGATACGTCCGTTTCTGCTACTATATTTGGCGAGTGAGTAGTTATCATAACTTGATAACCGTTTTCTTTCATTGCTCTTAATTTATTATATAGCAATATTTGTGTTTCTGGGTGCAAAAATGTTTCTGGCTCTTCAAATCCAAATATCATATTTTCGCTATGTTTTTCCTGGGCCAACATTTCAAAATATGACATCATGGTAATACGTCGAAAACCATCTCCACGAGCAGTTAGAGGTATATTACTATCATCTTTCTTACATTTAAAAGCAGTACTTATTAACTTTGACCAATCGAAAGCTACTTGAGCATACACTTGCTCTTCTTCTGTCAATACAGCATTAATTTTTTCGGTGATAGAATTTAATGAATTTTCAATACTATTTTTAATGCTCCGCTCAATGTCATCAGTATTAATTTGTTCCTTTAATATTCTTGAAGCTTTATCTTTGAAATATTTTTGCACAGATGTATCAGAATCAGATAACGAAGTATCCGCTTTGAAATATTCAAAAGAAGGTTGAACACTCTTGTACGCATCAGCTATTTTTTTTAATCGTGTTTGCCCTGATGTCGGTAATTCTACATATTCATATGAAAATGCATAATTATTAGCAAGGTGATGCTCTCTCAATTTATTTCGTTTTTCTTTATTGTTATAGTCATCACCATTTCCTTTTATCGTTTGAATACCACATTCTCGACATAGCTGTATTAAATCTCTTTCTGTAGCCAATAGGAAGTCTTCTTGTTCATACTTCTTTCTTTTGATATATACTTTAGGCTTTATTGTTTTGGGTGTAGTATCCCAGACTTTTTTAACATATAATAAGCCATCTGTATCCACTAATTCTTCATCAGCAAATGTAGTTTCTATTGCATCATCTATTTTAATAACTTCTCCCTCGCAAAGAAAAGCTACCTCTATGGAAATAAGAGTATCGGGATTATAAATATTCTTATCATCCACAGAAACACTACTATCATTTAAGAATATATCTAGTGCTTTAAGAATAGTGGATTTTCCTGCATCATTTTTACCAACTATACATGTAAAATCATGTAGACTTATCTCTGTCGAGACATTAACACCACGATAATTATTGATAATTAATTTTTGTATTTTCATTTTCTTCTCATTTACAATATATAAATCGTTTCATCGTCAGATATTATAACTTTTGAGCCATTTCTTATAAATACAATGTTGTTCAATTATATTTATTTTACTTCTACAAAATCACTCAGTGGACGGATTTTTGCCACATTGGTATATGCGCGCTGTTGGAGTTGGATTTCTTGGTCGTATGGTACAGTTTTACTTGCGTCAAAGCGCAATACCGCATAATAAGGTGCGTTCTCTGCACTAAAGCCCAATTCTTGCAATGCTTGTGCTGTCCAAATCTGAAATCCCTTTTTGGTCAGTTTAAATAGTTGAGGATTCTTTCCATTGGAGTGCAATAGTACATATCCCAACCGCTCAAAGCCCTTTTGCACAAGTAGCGAACCTTTGCTATCACCAGCCCGCAAATAACATAGTCCCTTTTCGAGCATTAGTTGATAGTCTTTAGGGCGTGCGTGATTGACAAGTACCATCGTTTCCTCTGGCGTTTCACGCATTTTCTTGAGTAATTTTTGCGCCTCTGTAGGATTATCTAATAACTCTCGACGGCGTTTGCTTAACTCAATAAAACTTTTATCTTGCTCTATGCCTATAAAGTTGCGACCTAACAAATTGGCGGCAATGCCTGTAGTGCTACTGCCAGCAAATGGGTCGAGGATAGTATCGCCTTCGTTAGTAGAAGCCAACACAACGCGATAGAGCAAGCGCAATGCTTTCTGTGTAGGGTGTTTGCCACAAGTCTTTTCCCACATGCCTACAGCAGGAATACGCCACACATCGGTCATTTGAGAACCGCCATTAAGCTGCTTCATGGCTTCATAGTTGAACTTGTGCGGTTTCTTCTCATGTTTGCGTGCCCAAATGACAAGCTCAGTAGAGAAGTTAAAATATCGGCACGACAAGTTTGGTGGTGGGTCAGACTTTTGCCAAGTGATGACATTGAGTATCTTATATCCTAATTCTTGCAAACAACGCTGTACCACAAATATATTATGGTGTGTACCCGAAATCCAAATCGTGCCGTTTTCTTTTAGTTTTGGACGGCACAACGAAAGCCATTGTTTATTGAATTGGTAGATGTATTCGGGTGTACCGCCTTTGTCCCAATCGCCTTTATCCACACAAACTTGTTTGCCACTTTGTACGCTTATTCCGCCATTGCTCAAAAAGTAAGGTGGGTCTGCAAAGATTGCATCCAAGGAGTTATCGGGCAGTTGCTCGATAACTTGCATGCAATCGCCCTGATAGAGGGTGAAGTTAGCGTTTGATGATTGATAGAGAGGGTTCATATTTTTAGTATCGCAGAATACAGCATATTACGTCCTTCTCCTGACCAATATGTTATATCTTGCTCTATGAATAACCAACGAAGAAGTTTTAATAGCACCTCATAATCCCAACCGACAGATGGTAGAGTTTCAATATATTGCTCTGCAATATCATATTCTTCTACATTATAAATAGTTGTAATGGCAGATATTAATTTCTTAAACTGTTCATCTGTTAGATTTGCTTTCTTTTGGTGTAAGTCATCTAAGACATCGTCATGTTTCGGAGGTCTATCATTACCGTTTTTCCATAATATAAGATCTTCTACATATACAACAAAATCACATCCTTTATTTAACATAGTTGGACGTTCTATATAAATTCTTTTGTTGTTTTTCAATGTTTCAACATAGTAACGATTTTTAGTGTTGCAATCTTCGATAGCATATGTTGTCAACATAAACTTTCGCAATTCTACCCGAGAATGAATATGATCAACATTTAATCTTTTTTCTTGATGCTCATCAATACGAACTGTCATAATTTTACGTTGTTTATAAATTCTTCAATAGAAGTTAGATTATAGATGCTTGGAATGGTATAGAATGCTTCTTGCAGTTTGTTCTTTGCTGAGTTCCAGCCAATGCCATCAGTAATCCATACAAACTCAAAGCCATCTACTGCATTTATTTTAGGCGCAATCTCAGAGTATGCACGCGCAACCTCATTGAGTTTAGATCCTCCGCCAGAATAGAAGTTCACCTCAATTAGATAAATCTTGTTAGGAGTTTCAACCACATAGTCAAAACGCTTCTCATCTTCGCCTAATGCTTGGGTAAGAGCAGACCACTCACTTGAATATACCTCTTTGCGATAAGTAATGCCATTATCAGCAAATAAGTCAGCTACGACATCTTCCATGACATGACCGCTACGGTTTTTGCGCGCGTTAGAATCAAGTCCTGTTTCAACACCAAACACATAATCGACCAAGTTAGTGATCTTTTGTGTTTGGAAGACATCAGCCAATCCTGTATCAGTCAAAAACTCCATCACACCATCTATGGAATGAAATAGTGTGTCGAGTACAACACATTCGCCTAAAGAGTTTAAGACTTTCTTTTTGCCTTCGTTTCTAACTGCAATCAATATATCCATGACATTGAAAGCCGTTTTATCACGATTCCAAATAGTTTCGACGGAGGCGCGCAAATTGGTAGAGCCAATCAAACTATTAAGCATGCAAAGACTAAGCCTGATGTTTTCTACATTGCTGTTGATTTTGTCAAAGTCGCAGAAGAAATCCAATGATTGGTTGGTTTCTTTGAGTTGCGACATGAAAGTTTTGAACTCTTTTTCGGTGTGTGCTGCCATAGTTTATGCGTAGTTTCTTATTAGTAATTCGGTAAGTTTACCGCGTTTATTAGGATTAGCGTTTATACTTCTTGATGCCCAAACGCGCTCTATTTGATATTGCATATAGAGGTCGTCAAAGAAGCCATCTTGGCAATCGGAATTGCTTAACATAAAGTGATACCCAGCCCCTTGAATTTGGTCGCAAAACTCTTTCAATCGCATTTGTGCCAAGTCGTTAAACGCTTCTTTGGTGTAGTCATTAAAACTACTTGTTGCATTTAGTGGGCGATAAGGTGGGTCAAAATAGAACAAAGTATTACCCTGTGCATGATTGATGGTTTGTGTGTAGTCACCCGTCAGAATCTCTACTCTTTGAAGCAGTTCGCTATCTGCAAAAATTGTATTTGGGTCACAAATCATTGGCGTTTCATAGCGACCAAAAGGCACATTGAACAAGCCTGATTTATTCACTCGGTACAATCCATTAAAACAGGTGCGATTGAGAAAAAAGAATAATGTTGTGTTGCGTATTGGGTCAAGTGCTTTCGTATTAAACTCTGCACGCATAAGCATAAAGAACTGCTTTCTGCTATCTTCTGAGCACAACGAGTAGTACTCTTTTTGAATCTCTGCAAGAGAATCAACCAAAAGTTGTGGGGACTGTTTGACCACTTTATAACATGTAGTCAAATCTTCGTTGATGTCGTTAATGACTGCCGACTGAATGTTGGAGTGTGTCTGCAACATATAGAAGAGCATTGCTCCTCCGCCTACGAAAGGCTCAATGTAAGTGACATTCTCCCATTGGTCAAAGTCAGCTGGAAGCATTGCTTCGAGTTGGTCAATGAGTTGCGTCTTTCCGCCTACCCATTTGACAAATGGTTTCGCTTTCATTGTTAATTTATTTTATTCGTTAATTTTCTTCATCCCATATTGTATAATATGAAGTACCTTTACCATCGGCATACATTTGTTCAAAATCTTCATCTGAATAATAGTGATGCAGACATTCATCCGAGCAATAATGCTCTCTACCGTCATCAATGCAATAGCCCTCAGTCATTCGTTTTCCACAATGGTCGCAAATGCGAAAACCAATACATTCAATAAACTCATCATGAATACTGTCCATAATCTTTGCGTTTTTTAGTTAGTAATTTTTGAAATCGTCTGCAAAATTACTACATCAAACTGCTAAAACTTGTCAGTTTGTCGAAAAAAGTTATTTTTTTTTGCTTTTTTCGTATTTTTGATGAAGTTTTTATTTCAAGCCGCAAAGATACAATTTTTTTTTTGAGATATGCAAATAAAATCGCTTTTGAAGCGATTTTATTGGATGAGATTAGAATAAGTTGTCAGGTGATAGTAATAGGAACTGCTCTAACGATATACCTGCTCCACCGACGACAATACTATGTTTTGGATGGAACGAGTTTGCAAAAGTATGGACACCTCGATTGTCTGTTCGCTTGCCACTTTTGACTTCAATAGCAACCACCTCATCTAAACCGCGTTGGATAACAAAATCCACCTCATCATTACCATCACGCCAATAAAACACTCGGTAATCTTGTTCTTCAGCCCAATTCATTAGATGTGCACCTACGGCACTCTCTACCCAACGTCCCCAACGTGCACTATCCAATTGCTCCGCCACGAAGCCATGACCTGCATAAGTGGATAACAAAGCATTGTTATATACTTGAAACTTAGGAATGGATGAGACTTGACGAATAGGCGCATGAGCAAACTTTTGCAATCCACCCAGCAGCTCCGCTTCCCCCAAGACTTTGAGGTAATTAGCTAAGGTGGTTGTGTTGCCTGCATCTTGCAGTTGTCCAAGTAGTTTATTATATGCCACAATCTCAGCACTATATGTAGAGCCGATGCGGAAAAGTTGACTCAACAAAGCTGGTTTGTGAATGCGTTTGGTCATCAGAACATCCTTCTCTATAGCTGGCTCCACAATGGACTGCAAGATATATCGTTTCCAACGCGCCTCGCTTTTAATCAACTTAGCACTACCAGGATAACCACCAAAATAGATGTATTCCTCCAACGAGAATCCAAACGCCTCTTGCATTTCAGCAAAACTCCAGTGAGGCATACGAATCAATTCATAACGCCCAGCTAAACTCTCGGTCAAACCATCTTTGATGAGCAGACGGCTACTACCTAACAATACAACCTTCAAGTTGAGACCATTCCAAGTATCCGCATCCCACTCACGCTTCACGTATTCGCTCCAATTCGTGAGTTTTTGTATCTCATCTATAATCAATATGTGTTCTTCTTGCTTTAGAAGACGCATTTGCTGACGAACATCTGCCCATTGTTTGGATATCCATTGAGGATTGTTCTCATCTATTGCATCCGCATTCAACATAGTGACAGGTACAGTGCATTTTTCGACAAATTGTTTTACCAACGTGGTTTTACAAACCTGTCGTGTTCCTGCTAATACTTGAATAAATCGACGCGATTCTTGCATACGTTCTTGCAAGACAATCAGCTGTTTACGGGTAATCATAACTTGATATATTTACTCAATATTTATTGAACTTTTACTCAATTTTGTTTGACTTTTTACTCAAAATTCTCACCGCAAAGGTACTATTTTTATATGAGATGTGCAAGAAATGAGTGATTTTTTGTCTTTATAGATGTAAATATGTTTTACTTTGCTCGGCAAATTAACACCGAGCATTAGACCATCCACATATAGGATTTTAGTATAAGGTATACTATCATACATCATCTATCTTTTTGGATTGGGGAGGAGAGAGGCGAGGTAGTTGGCGTCGTAACGGTTGATGCCAGAGGCAGAGGTATGGAAATAATAATTGGCTGCAGCCTCGGCGCCGAAGACACCATCACCCATCTCAATCATATTCAGATACACCTCCATGATGCGCTCCTTGCCCCAAAAGAACTCAATCAAGACCGTGAAATATGCCTCTACCGCCTTGCGCAGATAGGTGCGCGAGTGGAAAGTGAAGATATTCTTTGCCGTTTGCTGGGAGATTGTACTACCTCCGCAGACAATAAACCCATAGCGCTGATTCTGCTCATACGCATAGGAGATAGCATCCCAATCAAAGCCACGGTGCTCGTAGAACTTGGCGTCCTCGTAGTCGATGACAGCAGCGATGAGGCCGGGGGAGATGTCCTCCAATGGCGTCCACTGGTGCTGTATGTCCAGTTGGCGTCCCTCCTGACGCGCCTCGATATGACGGAGCAACATCAGAGGCGTGAAAGGGATAGGGACAAACTTAAAGACCAAAACAAGGGCTATACTGCCAAGAAGACAGAAGAGCAGGATATCGCTGAAGAAACGGATAAGACGAGTCATTAGGCAAGTATATTTAATTAAGACAATTATTAGTAATTTTTATTTAACAAAAATACGTCACACTACAAGGCAAGGAATAAAGAGGCTTTATATAAAACGACAATATAGACAACTTTCGCGCCAATCAACTCTCTGGCGCGATAGAGAGGACGCATAATAAGACAATTATCGGTAATTTTTATTTAACATAAACACACTCGTTCCGAGATACAAAAATATGGCAATATCGTTACTGTTTAGAGAACGCTTGCTTAGCAAGCTACAGTTTAGAGATTGAAGGTGCTTTTTATGAATTATTGAGGTTAGCGAATCGCTTTACCATTTTCGTCAATTAGGGTGCCAAAGTGTTTGGACCATTTGCCAAAAGAAGCGAAGAATGTGTGCTTGGTTTGGGCAGTGATATCATAGAAGCGAGGGGGCGTCAAGACGCGGTAGCGCTTGTCCATCAGGCCTTTCTTACCATTGTAGTCGGTATAGACATAGCAGTTGGTCTCCTCCCAGATCTCGTTGCCTTGCGCGTCCTTACGGCCAGTGTTGTAGGAGAGTTCGGAGATGGACTTATAAATGACCTCGTAGATGAGTTTGCCCTCGTAGGAGAAGAGGTGCTGAATGCCGTTGTACTCGGTAGCGATAAGCCCCTCCGACCAATCGATATCAATGGACTTGTAAGTGCCCAACAAGACTGTATCCAGGGCATAGTTATAGACGATACATTGGTCGTCAAGACGGGTGTTGTAGAGGCGGTGCTGGTACTCGTTCTCAATCATAGAATAGACAGGTGGCAGTACCCACTGCGCCGCTGTGTCGATGAGTCCGACCTTGTCGTTATCGACATTGACGATGAGTTTGTCGCGGTGGTAGAGCAGGTCGTATTGCCCCTTGTACTTGAAGCCCGAAGGGTTAACCAGCGAGCCGTCGCGGCGGAAGATATAGATGGTGTCGCTCTTGACCATGATGCCACGGTCGCAGGCGAACTCCCATGCTTTCTCATAAATGAGGGGCGTGATGAGTTCGGCGGTGTTGAGGTTGATGAACGCACGGCGGTTGTTCTTGGCGAGGATTGCGATGGTGTCGCTGTAGTTAATGTGTAGCCAGTCGATACTGTCCACGAGGATATCGCCCGTCTCGGGGTTGTAGATGTGGTCGCCGTGCTTGTAGCGGAGGTGGTTGTTGCCAATCTCCTCGCCGTAGAGTTTTTTCTCCATGCGTTTGGAGGCAGATGAGATGGTGCCGCTGAGGGCAACAATAGTGGCGATGACTACCACCGTGGCGGAGGTAATGAGCAGAATGGTTTTGGTGGATAGCGACTTAAAGCGCTGGAAGAAGGTTGATTTCATAAGAGATAGTTCTAAAAGTTCTAAAAGTTCTAAGGGTTCTAAGGGTTCTAAAAGTTCAAAGGGTTCTAAAGGTTTAATGACAACAGAGTATTGTTAATTTTGAATTATGAATTTTGAATTATGAATTATGAGTTTTGAATTACGCATTTTGAATTTTGAATTTTGAATTATGAATTTTGAATTATGGCACAAAGGTCGGGAATTATTTTGAATTAAGAATGAAGAATTTCGAGTTTTGTACGAAATGAAAAATGGCATGTATGAATTAATATCACACATGCCATTTCATACTTGTTATTTTGTTTTTTTATTGGCATCTTTTTGATTGTCGTTCAGTCACAATGTACCCCATTGCTCCTTCGTTCCGCACAAAAATTTACTCAATATAAACCTCAAAATATTCGTGATAAGTTAGAGGGACCAGACGATGAAACTCACATTCTTATATATGCGTGGTTCCCATTGGCCTGAAGCCACACCACGACCATCGATGGTACGATGCCAACCAATAGCCGAACTGCCGACCAAGTAGATAGCATTCGCTGTACCTATATCCACCAAGGCTTGAGCAAAGTCATGCAACGACTCTGAAGAGAAGGTTTCTACCACGACTACCCTACCCTCTAACTCACACAAACCACGACGTGTGGATTGACTCTTGAGTTCATTCTCCACCAAAACACCATTAGATACCAAAGGATATTGGCGGAAGAAATAACCGCCGACTTCTGTCGCTTGTTCAAAGAGAGGAGAATTATCTGCCACGCCTATCGTCACTTGATCTCCAATAATACTACAATACCCTTTCTTGCTAAGTCCCCAACTAAGTGGTTTACCCCGCAATACAAAAGCACCTACAATCTTCTTGTTATCCGCACGCACATCTGCCGCTTGAAAAAGTAAGATATTGTGTAACGTATCATCAATACATTTATACCCTACTTCCAAACGAGGTGTAGTATTGAGCGGTACGTAAATACGCATCGGAATATCATTGACAACAGTATCTTTGATGACAGTTCCTATCTGTTGGATGGTATCCAACGATTGCAGCCATGCTCTCAAAGGATGCGGATTAACAATCGTAATCGGTTGTTCAAAAACACCTATCTCCTCTTGCTCACTCTTGGAAGGGAGACACAGGATAATAATGAGCAGCAAGACTATCGCTACTATACCCGCCAACAACCACCATCCTTTTTTGTTTCTTTGAGGAGGTTGGGAGCCACCTATAATGCGAATCTCTGTATCTTGTATGTCGTATTTGTTTGGGTTCATATATTCTTTTCGATATGTTCTTTCAATGCTTTTAATGCTTCTTTAGAAGCCGATAAGGTGTAGGTATTGTCACGGTCATGCAAGACTAATTGCTGACGCGAGATATTGATATGATATACTTGGTTGATATTAATGATTAGACTTCTACCAATACGAATGAAGGTAGAGCGCATTTCTGGAAGTTGTTTGTTGATCATTTCCTCTATTTGCCCCAACTGAAAAGTCACCATACGAATCTCACCTCCTGACATAAGAAGGTTGCTATAATTACCATCCGATGATATATATACAATGTGCATTGCTGCCACACGTAGCAATTCATTAGAGGTAGATATAACGAGATGCGTTTTCATGCCAATATTCATTTCGAGTGCAAAAATACAAATATTTTGCGATTGTACCAAATCAAGAACCGATTTGATATATTTTGCCTTCTCAAGAAGTCAATTATCACGTTATGGAACCCGAAAGGAAAAGTTTTGTCGTATTTATTTGGGCGACGGAGTTTTTTATCGTACTTTTGTCAACGAATTTAAATTGCACGAGTTATGGATTGGTTGAATAGTCTGTTCTTTGGTACAGGAGTGCCGCATTCTATATTTATTTTGACATTGGCTATTGCATTAGGAATCTTTCTTAGCCATCATTTGAAATTCAAAGGCATTACTTTGGGTATTACATGGATTTTATTTTGCGCCATTGCCTTTTCGCATTTTGGGATGCATCTGGATCCTATGGTGGAAACCTTCGCCAAGGATTTCGGACTGATTCTCTTTGTCTATTCAATAGGATTGCAAGTCGGTCCAAGTTTCTTCTCTTCCTTTGGCAAAGGTGGTATCAAGCTTAACCTATTAGCCGGAAGCATTGTGTTTTTAGGATGCTTAACAGCCTACCTTATCCATTTGTTATCCGGAGTGGACATTGCCACCATGACAGGCGTGCTATTTGGTGCGGTCACCAACACACCCGGATTAGGTGCAGCACAGCAGGCTTTTACAGATACAACAGGCATTATTAACCCCAACATAGCCAGTGGTTATGCAATGGCATACCCATTGGGAGTAGTCGGTATTATCTTCGTTATCCTTGCCTTACGATGGTTGTTCCGTATCAAATTGGATAAAGAAGAAGAGCGTTTGAAAGCCGAGAGCGACGTACAAAAAGAGATTTCTCATATTGACATCCTATTGGCCAATCCACAAGTAGAAGGAGCTTCTATCAAAGAGCTAAGCAGCCTATGCAACATCAACCTCATAGTGTCTCGTTTGGTGAGGCCATCGGGCGAAGATGAGATGCCAGATGTGGAAACTGTCCTGCACGTTGGAGACAGAGTACGTGTCGTAGTGGACAAAGAGCACGAGAAAAGTGTCCTATTGTTAGGCATGCAAACCACTATTCAAACCGATCCTAAACAGCAAGCACATTTAGTTTCTCGCCATATAGTGGTCACCAAGCCCGAATTGAATGGCAAACGCATTGGCGACCTCAATGTACGTGCGACCTATCATGTGTCTATCACCCGCATTCGCCGTGCAGGTATCGAACTATTGGCCACACGTGATTTGCACCTACAGTTAGGAGACCGCATCTTGGTAGTAGGCGAGGAAAGAGCTGTGAATAAAGTAGAAAAACTCTTTGGCAACTCTACCAAACGACTGGATGTCCCTAATTTGGCATCCATATTCTTGGGTATCGCCGTAGGTGTCGTTTTAGGAGCATTGCCTATTATGTTACCTGGTTTATCACAACCCTTCAAATTAGGTATTGCTGGCGGTTCACTCATTGTAGCGATTCTATTAGGTTGCTTTGGTCCTAAAATGCACATCATCACCTACACCACAAGTAGTGCTAACTTAATGATTCGCGAGATAGGCATAGCGATGTTCTTGGCCGCTGTTGGATTTGGAGCAGGCAAGACGTTCATCCCCACACTACTTGATGGAGGATATATATGGATAGGCTATGGCGTAATCATTACTCTCGTTCCTCTTTTGATAGTTGGCACGATAGGACGCTTATGGCTCAAATTAGACTATTTTACCCTCATGGGACTGATTGCTGGTAGCACAACCGACCCACCTGCATTGGCCTATGCCACCAGTCTTTCGTCAACGAACGACCGTGCAGCTGTCGCTTATTCAACAGTCTATCCATTAACCATGTTCCTTAGAGTACTATCCGGACAAATGATGATACTGTTTTTCCTATAATTACCTTACATCACTTACTATCAACTCCCCTCCTTTACCCAATGGAGGGGAGTTGACATATTATGGCGCTCCCCTATCCAATAAGGCAGACACGTTATAATATATTAAATAGGTATTTGGTAATATGATAGGAAGAATGTGAAAAAAAATACCACGAAAAGTACATAAAGAATGTGATCTGTGTACAGACTAAAACATGGAAACAATGTGCATCACGTTATAGTAACTGTTCGTAATGCGAACGAGATGCGAACGAGATGCGAACGACATGCGAACGACATTGACTGCATAATGTCTCGGCAATGGCTTGAACATGTGTTGAACGTGTATTGATGTACTGATGTATTGAGAGTGTATTAGATCGTAATCATAGATAATAACAATCAGCAATTATTAAGTAGTCTTTGAAAAAAATCAACATGATTTGTTATTTTTTGTTAGGTAATGACGCGATTTGTCACTCTTGAGATGTAATTTTGCAGCGTAATTCATAATTTTGAAGGGTTAAGCATTGTTTTTGTTGTTGTTTCATTTTTTGAAATATCAGACATGAAAGCATTCTGATATGATTAGTATTTCACAACCTTAACTATGGGAGGTCGCTTAGGCGGCCTCTTTTTTGTGCACGTATGTGAGACAAGGCATAAAGGCAGTAAGATTAGAAATACAATATTGCATTTTTTATTATATTATTTGTCTATATGAGATATTATTGCTACTTTTGCAAACAATTTGTAACAAAAAAAAAAAAAACGGTATGAAAAAGACACTTTTACTCCTCATTGTCCTACTTGTAGGCACAACTACGCACGCACAATTGATTGCCACCATTAAAGCTTACGCTCCTCAATATTGCCCTGGAGAGGTATATTTTAAGGATGGGCATCACGAATCTTTTTATGAGATTGAAGTACCTAAAGTAGGCAAAAATAAACTTTATGTAAAGAAAAACAAAGAGGACAAAGCTCGTACAAGCATTGCTGCTATTGACATTTTGGGAGTCAAATTTTGGCACGAAGATTTTCCAGAGAAGCAATACGTGTTGTACCATGTTAAAACAGCCAAAAGATCAATGGGCAGCAAAAGCGACTGGTGGGGCGTTCCTGTATTTGACAACGCATGGGGCACTCTATTTGAATGCGAAGGAATATACAAAGTTAATAAAAAGACTGGCGATTTGGAAGTCATACGATTCCGCGATGAGTTCGGCAGCGTCACGCCAACATATCATATGATAAAGCGAGCTGATAAAGAAGAAGCCAACCTCATTATGGCCAACTTGAATTTCTTCGGATTGCCAAAGAAAACAGCAGAAGTATTTAAAGAAAACCAAAAGATTTATGACGGCATCAAGTCTGGTAAACTAAGTGGAAAAGATATTGAATATATCCTAAACGAAATGGCAAGCGGAATGGTATCAGATAGTCCATCCGAAACACTTGATATTATTCCTACTACAGTTCAAACAGATTCTATCAATAACGGTACTATTGGCGACGACGAATAAGCACAAACACTGATGATATCAAACTAATCTAAACACACAATCCTTATTAAGAATATGAAACGATTTCTATTTGCAGCAATCATACTCTTCTGCACACTCCATAATCTCTCAGCGCAAGGCTTGCGCCATAGTGTATGCTACATAGAACCTAAATTTACGGACGCCGAGAAAACCATGATGGAAGACTATGCGCTGTATATGGCACGTGCTGGTTTTTTAAGTGCATCCCAAGCTCTAACCTCCTACAAGAGCGAGGGCACTTTTGGTTCGGGTGTAGTAATTGAACAAAATGGCAACAAGTATATTCTCACCAATCTACATGTAATCGCCTATGCCAAGAGTGCTACCATCACCTTTCAGTTGCACGAAAAGACACTTCGCTACGCAGATTGTCAAGTCATTGCAACAAGTCAAACTTGCGACTTGGCAGTGATTGAGTTGCCTAAAGAATGTGAAATGATTCCTTTGCCTTTATTTTCAGAATCTACAACAGAGGATATGCCTATTGTAGCTGCAGGTTTTCCTGCATTAGCCAACAAACCCTCATGGCAGATGACACGTGGTTTTATTTCCAACGCACGGGTAGAATCTCTTGAGAGCACTTCAGCATCTCATATCATACAACACACTGCAGCTATAGACCCAGGAAGCAGCGGTGGTCCCCTCTTGTTCAAAGGAGAAGATGGAAAATATAGAATCCTTGGTATCAACACTTGGAAAGCCTTTTATCGAGATGGTGTAGGATTAGCTATTGGTACGGATGATATAACCACTTTCCTAAAAGATATGCATCATCTTGGAACAAAAGATGCCGAAGACTTGGAGCAAATAAAGAACACATCCGGAGAGGATTGGATATACATCTTCAAACAAATCCCTGACTCCTCGCAAAAACAAATCAAAGAGATCAAATGGCGCTTACCATTTGATCAAACGCTTCGTACAATGGCAGTGCGCGATAGTATTATATCCACGAATGCAAAACAAAGTAACAAGTTCAAACGTTCTGCCACTCACGTAGATACCGACCTTGAAAGAAGAAACGAAATACTCGTTACGTATGACAACTATTTCGGTCCGAATCAACAAATAGGACTACAGATTGGTCACAGTTGGTTGGGATATATTTCAACCGGCGTACGCTTTGCTGCACTCATATCCAACATTATGGCTATGGATGAGTTGCACAGAGATGAATTGGGTTATCAAAATCGGGGAGGTGTCTTATTCGGTCTATATGTTGGAGCCCAAGTGCCTATCTCGATAGACAAATACACTCTTGTTCCACGTATTACACAGAGCGCAGGCGCTGGTCCAATGAAGAGCGGAAAAGTAGATGGAGGTTTCAATATCGTAACCGACACACGTATAGGGTTGGATTGGCGCATACCCTTCAGTTTCTGCGACCTTGCGATTGGTCTCCATTATAACATGAATTGGCTTTGGACAAAAGATCAAATGAGCATACCCGCCTACAAGCCCATTGAAGATTCCAGCCCTCTTGGTCAATATCTACAACATGGTATTGGTATCAGTTTGGGCATTATGATGTAATACCAAGCATTATTCCAAATGATATCTCCAAATGATATCTCTTAATAAATAATATAAAAGCACCAAGCTGATTTCCACTTAGGAGTTTGCTTGGTGCTTTGGTATAAGTGGTTTATGCTTAACACAGAGAGAGTGTGTGTGTTACATTATCTCAAGTTGTTTGACTATCAATTCCGCAATTTTGGCCTGCCCCATCTCATTTGGGTGAATACCATCCTCACATAGATAGTCACGCGAGTGATTCCCTTTGATTAGTTCGCTTGTTACATCAATCCATGGCGTTTGTGTTCGTTGAGCAATTTTGAAAGTAGCCATATTGTAGAGTTCATGACCCGACATAATGGTATTGGTAGTTCCCCCAAGCCAATCCATAACGTTCTGTTTGAGTTTATCACTCCATGTAGAAGAAAAAAATGCGAAATAACGTTCTGCATTCATCGGTGGAAGCGACAAGATTAGTGGTTCTACACCTACCTGACGAAGTTTATGTATGACCCTTTCATACGTTTGCTCATAGAGGCTTAGCGGGGTGTTAGGCAGATGTTCCTGCGATGGATTCTCTGCTATCGCTTGCCATTTGTAGTCACTATCATTCCCTCCATATTCGAGCAACACATAACGGGCACCAGCAATGCGTTCAAGACATTTGTCTAATATACGTTCTCCTGCCGTTATGGTGCAACCCATTTTACCAAGATTAACAATCTCACTTCCCCAACGTTCTGCACATTGATCTACTATGTTTTTGCGCGACAAAGTGTAGCGTGAGCGCATGCCATCGTGAGTAAGTACAACTCCTTTAATAATTGAATCACCTAATGCTACTAATTTCATATTATATTTGATGTTTGAGTTACTTAAAAATCATCCCAATCATGCGCATCAAAGAGAGGCAATCTTCGGATTTCGAGTGCAAAGATACTGCCATTTTGTCAACCAGTATAAGAAGTGTGACAGTGCGGCATAATTTTTGTTGTAATTCGTTATATAGTGACAAAAATGTCATATTAGTGACGAAATTTGACTAAAATACTTTTTGTCACAACAACTAAAGTGACTAAATTATGAACAAAATCCCACATCTAATCAACACAATCAAAGGGCAGGTACTCTATATCATCGGACTACCCATTTTCTTTCTCTGTTTTGTATTGTTGTACGAGCCTCGTCAAATGGCAGGACTATTGGACATGAGTAATGACATGTTGAGTTTCAATGCTACCATCATTATGTGTATTATCTTGGGAGTAATGCTCCTATCCCGCACAGTAATGCTGGTTTTGCACAAGCAATTGTCCATGAATTGGGTTCAATTCATAGTATGGGAGGTTTGCGAATTGATTATCATGAGTCTATTTACAGCCTTGTACCTCACATTGATGTATGGCGGAGAATATGCATATTTCAATATGGTAGGACTAAACCTACTGGCACTCTTGCTGATATGCATATATCCTTATATAATATTTGACGTAGCGATGGCTTTTGCCGGTAGCAAAGAGAACGAAGATGCTTACGATGACAGTTTGATGCGCTTTACCGACAGCACTCAACGCTTGAAACTAATCATATCCCCTCATGCTGTGCTATACATATCGTCAGAGGAAAACTATGTACACATTCACTACATGGACAACGATATTGTAAAACACTACACTTTACGCTCATCGATGAAGTCATTAGAGCCATTGATGCAAAAACATGGCATGGTACGTTGTCAACGAAGTTATTATATCAATCCTAACCATATAAAAGTCCTACGCAAAGACAAGGAAGGTATGATATGGGCGGAGTTGGACATCGTCAATACAAAGCAAATACCCGTTTCCGCCAAATATTATCATAACGTAGAACAATTGCTTTAGGCACAATAGAATTTGCACAGATAAAAATATTTACTTATTTTTGCACACAAATTAAAAATCACTTTAACATTCCATCTTATCATGAAACGATTTACACTATTCATTTGCATCGCTCTATTTAGCTTAGTATCCATAGCAGAGGTACAAGTAGGAGCTTCACGTACAAATATCTATTTGCCACTATTACAAGGCAAACGCGTTGCACTGATGAGCAACCACACGGGCATGGTTGGAGACAAGCACACGTTGGATATTTTGATTGAGAACGGCATAAACGTGACAGCTATTTTTTCACCAGAGCATGGATTTAGGGGCACTGCACGTGAAGGAGAACATGTCAAAAGTAGTATTGACGAGAAGACGGGTGTACCTATTCTTTCCCTATATGATGGCAAAGGAGGAAGACCATCTGATGAATCAATGCAAAAGTTTGACGTATTGATTGTTGATATTCAGGATGTAGGTTTGCGTTTCTACACCTATTATATCACGATGGTAAGACTGATGAATGCCTGTGCCGAGCACAATAAACACGTTATTATCTTTGACCGTCCCAACCCTAATGGATATTATGTAGATGGGCCTATTCTTGACATGAAACACAAATCTGGTGTGGGTTACCTGCCCATCCCCGTCGTACATGGCATGACATTGGGCGAATTGGCACAAATGGTAAATGGAGAAAAATGGTTAACCGATGGCAAGCAAGTAGAATTGACCGTTATTCCTTGTTTGAACTACACACACCAAACTCTATATAGACTACCGATCGCACCATCCCCCAACTTGCGCAACATGTTGTCTGTTTACCTTTATCCATCGATATGTCTATTTGAAGGCACTCCCGTTTCATTGGGACGCGGAACAGATAAACCTTTCTTATGCTATGGACACCCTAATATGATTCATCCCAGCGATGGTATAGACGTCAAACGATATGACTTCATCTTCCATCCTACAGCTTCCACCCAAAAAGGAAGAACATGCTATGGAGTGGATTTGAGTGGTATGAGCGAAGAGGAAGCACTTAAGAAAGGATTTTGTTTGGACTATGTGATAGATGCATACAAGGCCCTCAACATGGACAATTTCTTCTTCTCGGTATTCTTTGAAAAATTGGTTGGCGTGGATTATATACGCAAAATGATTATAGCTGGCAAAACTGCAGAGGAAATCAAAGCAACATGGGAGGATGATGTAAAACAATTTATCATTCAACGCAAACCCTACTTGTTATACGAAGAATAATTCACTATGAAGGTCATCGTACAGCGCACCAAAAACGCATCTGTTCGTATTGACAAGCAGATCGTTGGACAAATTGAGCACGGGTTCCTAATGTTGGTAGGCGTGACACACGAAGACACCCCTACAGATGTCGCATATATAGCAAAGAAAGTCGCCAACTTACGCGTCTTCAGCGATGAGCAAGGCAAAATGAACCTTTCGATTCAAGATATCAAAGGGGCTATATTAAGCATCTCACAATTCACTCTATATGCCGACTGCAAAAAAGGAAATCGCCCCAGTTTCATCCAAGCTGCACATCCTGACCTTGCCGAGCCTTTGTACAGGTTGCTAAATGATGTTTTGCAGAACGAATACCACATCCCCATAGCCACAGGACGCTTTGGCGCAGACATGCAATTGGACTTCAACAACGATGGTCCAGTAACGATTATTATTGACTCGAAAGTGATATAAACGACCCTATCTTACAAAAATATAGCATAAAAAAGTGATTTTTTTTGCAAAATATTTTGTCAGTTCAAAAAAAAGCATTACCTTTGCACTCGCTTTTGAGAAATAAAGCACTACCTGGTGCGGTAGTTCAGTTGGTTAGAATACATGCCTGTCACGCATGGGGTCGCGAGTTCGAGTCTCGTCCGCACCGCAAGAACGCTTAGAATTGCTGAGCGTTCTTTTTTTGTCAAAAGGTTTTGCACGATTTTTGCATCCAATAAATAAAATCACATTCATTGTCCTCCAATTAACACAATATGAATACTTATATTACTCTTGGATTATTAATTCCTTTTTTAGGAACACTTGTCGGAGCTTCGTTAGTATATTTATTGCGCGGAGCCATGAGCGATAACCTTCGAAAACTACTATTAGGATTCGCATCAGGTGTAATGATAGCAGCCAGTGTATGGTCACTACTCATCCCAAGTATGGAAATGAGCCAAGAAACCCATAATATCCCTTGGCTGCCGACAACCATCGGTTTTGTTTTAGGCATGCTCTTTCTACTTGCATTAGACACCTTCACTCCGCACTTACACCTCAACACAGACCAAGCAGAAGGAATGAAGAGTTCATGGAAACGAAGCACACTATTGGCAATGACGGTCACCCTGCACAATATCCCTGAAGGAATGGCCGTAGGTGTTGTATTGGCCAGCACAATAGCACAAGGTGTGGATATCAATATATCCGCAGCTCTTGCCTTATCGTTAGGCATCGCACTTCAGAACCTACCAGAAGGAGCTATCATATCAATGCCATTACATAGCGAAGGATTATCCAAAAACAAGGCGTTTGGATTGGGGGCATTAAGTGGAATTGTTGAACCTATAGCTGGACTATTGACCATCGCTTTGATCACATGGATATCCCCTATATTACCATACCTATTAGCCTTTTCCGCAGGTGCAATGGTATATGTAGTAGTAGAAGAACTTATTCCCGAATCACAATCCGAGCCACATAGTAATATCGCGACCATTGGTTTTATGGTAGGTTTCGTCATCATGATGATCATGGACACTGCGTTGGCTGGATGATGAATCATTTTTTCACTTTGGGAGTTCACAAGACTCCCATTTATTTTCTAAATAAAACTGCACGAGCATGTATCTTGCAAAAGGATAATTACCCATGCATGGTGAAGCTGTTATAAAAATAAAATTTTTATTTTGCTATGTAAAAAAAAAGTGCTACCTTTGCAGGGACATTTGTGGTCTTAAAATTATTACGAGCAAAGTGCTCAAATTTATTAAACAAAGATACTGATGAATATCGTAAGAAAAGAAATTCAACTCCCTGATGGACGTATCATCACGTTGGAGACTGGCAAACTTGCCAAACAAGCAGATGGTGCCGTAATGGCAACTCTTGGCAATACAATGGTATTGGCCACCGTATGTTCTGCTAAAGATGCGGTACCTGGTACAGACTTTATGCCTCTTACCGTAGAGTACAAAGAAAAATTTGCTTCTGCAGGGCGTTTCCCTGGTGGCTTTACAAGAAGAGAGGGTAAAGCAAGCGATTATGAGATTTTGATTGCACGCTTGATAGACCGTGCATTGCGCCCTCTATTCCCTTCTAATTACCATGCAGACACCTTCGTTAACGTAACCTTGTATAGCGCTGACGGTATTGATATGCCAGAAAGTATTGCAGGTTTGGCAGCCAGCGCAGCATTAGCATGTTCAGACATCCCATTTGAGGGGCCTATTAGCGAAGTACGCGTAGCACGCGTTGACGGTGAATTTGTCATCAACCCTACATTCGAACAATGCGAAAATGCTGATATTGAATTAGTAGTAGCTGCTACACTTGACAACATCATGATGGTAGAGGGCGAGATGAAAGAAGTGAGCGAAGCAGATATGCTCGAAGCCATACGCGTAGCACACGAGGCTATCAAACCTCAATGCCAAGCACAAATAGAGATGATGCAGGCATTTGGCAAAACAGTGAAACGTGAATATTGCCACGAAATCAATGATGAAGAGTTGCAACAACGAGTACACGCATATAGCTACGATAGAGCATATGCACAAGCAACCAGTGCAGATACAGACAAGCACCATCGTGAAGCAATGTTCTCACAAATACGTGATGACTACAAGACTGACAATGCTGAAGACACAGCAGCCAGAGCAGAGAAATTGGGAGTAGAAGTTAGCGATGTAGAAGCAATGATTGACCGCTACTATCACGATGTAGAGAAAGAGGCTATGCGCCGTGCTGTATTGGACGAGGGCAAACGTTTGGATGGACGTCAAACGACAGACATTCGCCCTATCTGGTGCGAAGTGAGTCCACTACCAGGACCTCACGGTTCAAGTATCTTTACTCGTGGTGAGACACAATCACTCTCTACGGTTACTCTCGGTACAGGTAGAGATGAGAAGATTGTAGATGAAGCTTTGATTCAAGGCTCCGAGAAATTCCTATTACATTACAATTTCCCACCATTCGCAACAGGCGAAGCAAGACCACAACGTGGTGTAGGCCGTCGTGAAATAGGGCACGGAAACTTAGCATGCCGTGCTTTGAAAAACATCATCCCAAGTGATTTCCCATATTGCGTACGCGTAGTGAGTGATATCTTAGAATCAAATGGTTCATCCAGTATGGCTACTGTATGTGCAGGAACATTGGCACTGATGGATGCCGGTGTACCTATCAAAAAACCAGTCAGCGGTATCGCAATGGGATTGATAAGCGAATGCAAAGGAACTAAATATGCTATTTTGAGCGACATCCTTGGTGACGAAGATCATCTCGGTGATATGGACTTCAAGACTACTGGTACAAGAGACGGTTTGACTGCATGCCAAATGGATATCAAAGTAGATGGATTGAGTTACGAGATTTTGGAGAACGCTTTGGCACAAGCACATCAAGCACGCATGCATATCCTTGACAAGATTGAGGAGACCATGCCTGCTCCAAGAGCCGACCTCAAGCCTCATGCTCCACGCATCGTAAGCTTTATCATTCCTAAAGATATGATTGGTGCTGTCATCGGTCCTGGCGGAAAGATTATTCAAGGCATTCAAGCTGAGACAGGTGCTATCGTTTCTATTGATGAAGTAGAAGAAGGAGGCAAAGTAGAAGTGGCAAGCAACAATGGTGAATCAATGCAAGCTGCTGTAGCTAAAATCAAAGCTATCGTAGCCATCCCAGAAGTTGGAGAAAGTTACTTATCAACCGTCAAGAGTATCATGCCTTACGGATGCTTCGTTGAATTTATGCCTGGCAAAGAAGGATTGGTACACATTTCCGAATTGGATTGGAAGCGTTATGAAACGATGGAAGAGACTGGTATCAAAGAGGGTGACAAGATTATGATTAAGTTGCTCGAAGTAGATGAGAAAACCGGCAAATTCCGTCTTAGTGCACGCGCTTTGAAAGAAAAACCAGCGGATTACGTTGAACCAGAACGTCCTGCACGCAGCGAGCGTGGTCCAAGACCAGAACGTAGAGGTCCAAGACCAGAACGTCCAAATCGTAATCACAACTAATAACCTCATACAACAACCCATCAACAATTTAACAAATCATGTATAGAACTCCATCTTTTTTCAATCGGAATACCATTCATGCGTTACTATTCATCATGGGTTGTTTCGTATGGACAATCATGAACACATCATGTCATCGAACGCACAGTAGCACACCTTCTGTGCGTTCGTGCTATGGTGGTTCGGCAACACAAGAAATGACGGATGTGAGCTATTGGAATCCTTCCGATACGATCATCCTCACTCCCGAACAGATCACTCAATACAATAACGAACTTATTGCACAAGGTAATTTGGATTTGGTTGATATCACCATCTATGAGCCTATCATAGCAAAAAACATTGTAGAAAAAGCGATTACGAAGTACACGATTGCAGACTCTTGGAAATGGTTGGATACCATGCTCATCACTCCAGAAGACAAGCAAGTGCTATACGACTCACGCAATCTCAGTCAATTACCCGACTCTATTATCGTTCGATATGGCGTGATTACTCACCCGACTGATATGCGTAGTTTCCCAACTGACAAAGTAAGTTCGAAAGACAAAGTGGTAGAAGGTCCTCAGTGCTATGACCGATTCCAAGAAACGCAATT
Organism: Paludibacteraceae bacterium; assembly: GCA_017938155.1. GTDB lineage: Bacteria > Bacteroidota > Bacteroidia > Bacteroidales > Paludibacteraceae > Colicola. Next base: position 56,636 of record JAGBCD010000038.1, read on the forward strand.
GCGATTGGGCGAAGGTGTACATATTTGGCATCAAACGGCAGATGGAGAGTGGTTTTTTGTTCGCGCGACGGACTATGCTGGTTGGATAAAATCCAAGCATGTGGGCTTATGTACCTACGAGGATATGTGCGGATATATCCAAAAAGAACCTTTCTGCGTTGTTACGGACATCTACGAGCAAACCATCCAAGACGTGACCATGCGCCTAAACATGGGAACCAAATTGCCTTATATTACACAAAAAAACAAAGCCTTGGCTCCTGTACGAATGGCAGATGGGTCACTGGCTATATACGAGATAGATATGGCTGGAGATATACACCATGGATATCTTCCTTACACCACACAAAACGTATTGACACTTGCGTTTAAGCAACAAGGTTTTCCTTATGATTGGGGATGCAAGAATGGTTATAATGACTGCTCTGGATTGGCACAATCGGTGTATCGATGCATGGGCATCCAATTGCCACGAAACACCTCATCTATGCGACGTATCCAACGTAATATGCATAGCGAAGGGGGAACAAACTTCGACTATACCCAATTCATGCCAGGAAGTATTCTTCTCTCACAAGGTCATACAATGATATTAGTTGGAACTGTAGATAAGAACCCTATTATCATACATGCATTCGGAGCCTACAAACAACCCCCTACATGGGAAAAACAACAAGTATCGGCTACTTGCATCACTTCAATGTCCGACCTCTACTGGACAGACGGGGAATGGTCTATTGAATCCATAGGACATGTTTACGAAATAAAATAATTTCTATGGACATCACACTTATCATACTTGCAGCAATATGTCTTATTGTAGGATTTGTAGGTTGCATCGCTCCCATCCTACCAGGTGTTCCGTTGTCGTACATCGGACTATTGCTACTCCATTGGACAGATAAAGTTGATTTTTCTAATCGTTTTTTAATCCTATGGGGTATTGTAGTCGTTATTGTACAGATTTTGGATTACGTGGTACCAGCATGGGGGACTAAACAGTTTGGTGGTTCCAAAATGGGCGTTTGGGGAAGTACAATAGGATTGATTATAGGTATGTTTGCCGGTCCATTGGGTATCATATTGGGTCCCTTCATTGGGGCGGTACTCTTCGAATGGATACACTACAAGAGACAGGAGAAGAAAAACCAACCAAATGCGATCAAAGACCCTAATCCGCATAGTGCTTTACACCTATCACTACGCGCTGGATTTGGCTCATTTGTAGGGCTTTTGTTCGGAACCATCATGAAACTTATTTGCTCTGGAATGATGATTTACTATTTTATTAAAGCACTGATATAATACACGGATATAACAAGTCATGACGCAAGATAAACATACATCACCCAAGATGTCCTTTAAGGAACGTATCAACAACACGACTAAGAAAAGTTGGATAAGCGCCTGCATATGGGGACTAATATACATCGTTTTTATTATTTGGGTAGCATGGAATGATTGGACAAGTTTAGCTTGGTTGCTCCTTCTTCCAATCATATTGGACATGTTCATTACCCACTACATTCCATGGACATGGTGGAAAAAATATGGTCCTAATCAGCCCACTGAGAACAAAACACTATTTGTCATCTTCTCATGGATTGATGCCATTTTGTTTGCACTCGTTGCTGTTTATTTCATCAACTTGTATCTATTTCAAAACTACCAGATACCCTCCTCATCATTGGAAAAGAGCTTATTAGTAGGAGATTTCCTATGCGTAGATAAAATGAGTTATGGAGCGCGCGTTCCCAATACGCCTTTGTCTATGCCGTTGGTACAGCACACCTTTCCTGAATGGTTAGGAGGAGGCAAGAGTTTTTTCAGTCATCCTCAATGGGAATACAAGCGACTAAAGGGATGGAGAGCGATAGAAAAAGGAGATATTGTTGTCTTCAACTTCCCTACAGGCGACACTGTCTGTTCCAAAGCACCCAATCCTGATTACTACACTCTCTGCCATCAATATGGCAAACAAGTAGTAGAAAAGCGAACCGATCGTTTTGGCGAAATTGTAGTACGTCCAGTTGATAGGCGTGAGAACTATGTCAAACGTTGTGTAGCAACCCCTGGTGACACATTGCAAATCATTGATAACGTTGTCCACATTAACGGTATTCCAGAGCCTAAACGTGATGGCATACAACTTAATTATTTCGTCGTTACAGACGGACACGTTTTGACTCCTTCTTACCTAAACAAAATAGGCATAAGCAAAGAAGATAGACATAAGATTGACACAGACGTATATCTCTTTCCATTGACACAAGAGATGAAAGGCCAATTGGAGAACAATCCACATATATTGCAAATCATCGTTCAGCCAGAGGAGCAAGGAGGATTTGTCTATCCATTGGGACATACATCCTGGACACGAGACAATTACGGTCCAATCTACATTCCAAAGAAGGGGGACAAGATTCTTATCACAGAAGAAAACTTTTGGATATACAATCGAATAGCTAACGCATACGAATACAAGCCTATGCGAATAGGTGAGTATTACACCTTCAAGATGGATTACTATTGGATGATGGGTGATAATAGACACAATTCTGCGGATAGTCGCTACTGGGGATTTGTACCAGAGGACCATATTGTCGGACGTCCTATGTTTATATGGTTGAGCATCGATAAAGATCAAACAGGACTATTCAATCGCATACGTTGGAAGAGAATCGGTCAAACCAATTTTGACTAAAAGAGCCTATGGTTTTACCTACAGCATATTGGGGACCTATTTCCTATTACCAATCGCTACTGAAAGCCGATACAGTTGCTATAGAACAATGGGAATCTTTTCCCAAACAGACCTATAGAAACAGGATGTTGATCGCTGGAGCCAATGGCCCACAACTATTGTCCATACCTGTGGGAAAATGCGAAAGCAAACAATATACCAAAGATGTAAAAATATCCTACCAAAGCAAATGGCAACACCAACATTGGATGGCTTTGGTCAGTGCATACCAACATACACCTTATTTCTTATATTATGAAGATTTGTTTCGTCCGTTCTATGAGAAGCAGTACACGTTTTTGATAGATTTGAACGAGGAAATCAATGCGTTGGTGATGCGATTACTCAGCCACAAATCAACCATTGGACGAACGCAAGAATGGGTAAAAAATGATTTAGAAAAATATTGGCAAGGAAATACCCCTAATTATTATCAAATCTTTGCCGACAAGTGTGGCTTCCAACCCAACCTAAGCATTATGGATATGCTTTGCAATATGGGAGTTGAAAGTCAATTGATTATCAAATGATGGTATGAATGTAGATTGGAAATCATTAACATTTCACTATACCGAAACGGATTATATTGTTCGTTCCAGTTGTATCAACGGAGTATGGCAAAAGCCCTATGCTACGAAAGACAAATACATGTCTATCCACGTAGCTGCGACAGGACTACAATATGGACAAGAAGTGTTTGAAGGCCTTAAAGCGTTTCGAGGGATAGATGGTAAAATACGCCTTTTCAGATGGGAAGAGAATGCTAAACGTATGCAGCAGTCGGCGCAAGGGTTACTAATGACTCCTGTCCCTACAGATATTTTTCACGAAGCAATTCTGCTGGCCTTGAAACACAATATTGATTTTGTCCCCCCTTATGAGACGGGAGCCACCCTATATTTTAGGCCTGTTTTGATCGCAACCACTCCAGAAATAAGTGTTGGACCAGGCAAGGATTGCGAATTCATCGTCATTCCAACTCCTATAGGTCCATATTTCCCAAATGGTTTCAAGGGGACACCTTTTATTATAAATAGGACCATAGATAGAGCTGCTCCACAAGGAACAGGCCAATGGAAAGTAGGAGGCAACTATGCAGCATCTTTCCGCGCAAGTGAGGTGGCACATGCTATGGGATATGAGTGCATGTTCACAGATGCCAAGACCCATCGGTACATAGACGAATGTACTGCATCTAATTTTATAGGCATCAAAAAACTACCATCCGGTCAAAAAGAGTACCTCACCCCACGTTCCAAAGCGATACTGCCAAGCATCACGAATGACTCGCTGATGACCTTGGCACGAGAAATGGGTATCAAGGTGACACGCCGACATATTCGAATAGAAGAATTGGCTGACATGCAAGAAGCCGCAGCTTGTGGTACTGCATGCGTCATATCACCCATCACTCAAGTGATTGACCCGGACAAGGGAATAACCTACGATTTTGGGAACAAACCTGGAGAAACGCTTACCCAACTATATCATGCGCTGCAAGATATTCAGTATGGAAAAGTGAATGATAAGTATAACTGGTGTGAGATAATATAAAAACAAAGCATAATACAAACAAGAGCATGTTCAAAACATGCTCTTGTTTGTATTATACAGCAATGAATATGTTTTAACTATTTTCTGACGCATTGTAGGCTAATTTCAACACTTTTTATATTGTTTATTACATATAATATATTTGGAAATTAGCTTTGATCTGCAAAGCTAATTTCTTTTTTACTCAAAATAGAGCACACCCAATACTTTGAGTCAAATGGACACTCTTAGTAAAAAAAATAACTCGATTACTTGTGTATGTGCATATTTTGTTGTAATTTTACGTGCTCATTTGTGCAAACACATACAGCCACTGTATTCTACTTAGGAGCAATCGCCACATCGCACTAACAAATAGATACTTCGTTGAACTATTTTGAAATGATGGTGAATCCCAAACAATTGAAATAAATAGATAAATTAATAATAACCTCTAAAACACATTTTTATGTTCAAAAATCATCCAAAAGGGTTAATACCTGCTGCTTTAGCCAATATGGGCGAGCGTTTTGGCTATTACATCATGAATGCAGTACTTGCATTATTCCTTGTTTCTAAATTTGGATTATCCGACTCAACCGCAGGAATTATCTATTCCGTATTCTATTGCGGTATTTACGTTCTAAGTTTAGTAGGCGGTTTTATAGCAGACCGTACACGCAACTATAACCGAACCATTCAATGGGGATTGATCATCATGGCCTTAGGTTATATCGCCCTTTCTATTCCTGTATTTAGCCAAACGAGCGGCGATAGTACTTGGTGGGGTATTTTAGTCTTTACATGTTTAGCGCTCTTGATGATTGCTTTTGGTAATGGTTTATTCAAAGGCAACTTGCAAGCTATCGTTGGTAAGATGTATGACGAATTTGAAGCTGAAGCTGCTAAGAAAGGTCCTGAAGCATTGGCTCAAGCGAAAGATAAACGTGACTCAGGTTTCCAAATCTTCTACGTGTTTATCAACGTGGGTGGTTTGATTGCTCCTTTTGTAGCTCCATTGATTCGCCAATGGTGGTTAAAAGCACATGATTTTATATACAATGCAGATATGCCTGCACTATGCCATCAATATTTGGCTGACGGAGTCATTACTACCAAGTTTACCGAGACAATGGAAGCAGCCAAAGCTGCTACCTACCAATGGGTAGATAATGCTACTTTCTGCCAAGATTATATTGAGGTTTTCAACCAAGGTATCCACTTCTCGTTCATTGCTTCAGTGGTAGCAATGTTGATTTCATTGACTATTTTCATGGCAACCAAGAAGATTTTCCCACAACCTGCAAAAAAAGAGAAAGCTGCCGTAGTTGAATATACCGCTGCTGAAAAAGCTGCTATGGCTAATGAAATCAAGCAACGTCTATACGCATTATTTGCAGTTTTGGGCATCGTTATTTTCTTCTGGTTTAGCTTCCACCAAAATGGACAATCACTATCATATTTTGCACGCGACTTCGTCAATACAGATTCTATTGCTCCTGAGATTTGGCAAGCACTCAATCCATTCTTTGTGATTGTCCTAACACCTGTTATTATGTGGATTTTCAGTGCATTAGCACGCCGTGGAAAAGAGATCTCTACCCCTCGCAAAATTGCTATTGGTATGGCAATTGCAGGAACAGCCTTCTTGTTCCTAACCATTTACTCTTATGCTTACAATTACCCATCTGCTACCGAATTCCGTAGCATGGATGCCAACACAATGGCAGCTGCAGGTTTGACTAAATCAGGGCCTATGGTGTTGGTAATTACTTACTTCCTACTCACGGTAGCCGAACTTTTCATTTCCCCTCTCGGACTCAGTTTCGTGAGCAAAGTTGCTCCACGACACATGGTAGGTCTTTGCCAAGGCCTTTGGTTAGGAGCTACTGCCTTGGGCAATGTCATGTTATGGGTAGGTCCTCTCATGTACAATGCATGGGCAATCCAATATTGCTGGGCAGTGTTTGCTATCGTATGCGCTATCTCAATGGGCGTAATGTTTGGCATGGTTAAATGGTTAGAGAAAGTTGCTAAATAATTTATAGACAAGTTTAGGATAGATATGAATAATTCACTCATCCAATCCATTCAAGAATACACATCTTCTTTAGAGCAGCACATAGCTGCTCTTGAGAAACGTGTACTACAATTAGAAGAGCAGTTAAAAACACTCCAAGACAACGAAAACAACTACACGACTACTATTCATCAACTGCAAGGGGTTATAGAACAAATCAATCAAACCCTACAAGCAAACGCTACGCAACAGATGAATCAAGAACCTGAAATAGAAGTAGAACTCATTGTCTCAGATACCGAGAGCGAAGAGGAAACGATAGAGACTCAAGAGAACACACCTATAGAAAAGGATATTGAGGAGACTTCTACCCACACCACCATTGCTTCACAAGAAGACATTCTTCCTATCGTTGAAAACGAAGAGGAAGAGATGCAAACACCTCAAGAAGTAGTACCCGTTGAAGAAACTACTATAGAAGAAAAAACTATAGTTGAAACGGTAGTAGAAAAGACGCAAGAAGAGATAAAAGAAGCGGTAGTACCAGAAGTAGTAGCCCAGGAAGCAGCGACACCTGAAAAGCCGAAGGAAAAAGAAACAAAAACGACTTTCTACCCTACCCAAACTACCCTGTTCGGATCCTCTGTTGATGACATTCGTCAAGCCATCTCTTTAGGAGACCGGTTCTTATTCCAACGCGAACTATTTGGCGGCAATGGTGAACTCATGCAAAAAACATTGGATATACTAAACCAAAAGCATGACTTTGACGATGCATTGGCATATATCAACAAGAACTTTGAGTGGAACCAAGATAGCAGCACCTATGAATTGTTCATCAACGTACTGCATCGCCGTTTTTAACACCATCAAATTATCTAAAATCAACACCCATTAATTGACACACAATACTATTTGATATGTTCAAGAATCAACATAGAGGACTATATCCATTGGCCTTAGCCAATACGGGCGAACGCTTCGGATACTACATCATGCTTGCCACTTTGGTCCTATACATGCAAGCAAAATTCGGTTTTGACGAAAACATTGCCGGATTGTATTACTCCATCTTCTTGGCTGCAGTTTATTTTATGCCTGTTGTGGGGGGATGGGTAGCAGACAAAATAGGATTTGGCAAATGTGTTGTAACAGGTCAACTGCTCATGATTGCAGGTTACTCATGCATGGCCATTCCTGCAATGCCTAATACGGGGGGGCTCATACTTATGGCTGTCGCCTTAGGGCTCATCTCTACTGGTGTAGGTTTTTTCAAAGGCAACTTAGTTACCATCTTTGGCAACCTATACAATAGTCCCGATTATGCCAAGGGACGAGAATCGGCCTTTTCATTGTACTACATGGCAAATAATATTGGTGCGATGTTTGCTCCCGCAGCTGCTACCAAGGTTACCAATGTTTATATGGCATCCAAAGGTTTCTTCTACAACGCCAATGTTCCTTCATTAGCACACCAATATCTCAATGGAGATATCAACGAAGAAAACCTCAGTTTGTTGCAAGAGTTTGCCAATGCTATGGGATTTGGAAACAACCTCGCTGCGTATTGCCAAAACTATATTGATGCACTTTCCCAATCATTCAATATCGGTTTTGCTATTGCTGTGCTGTCATTGATTGTATCTGCCATCATTTATTTTGCATTCCGTCCATGGTTCAAACATGCGGATTATAATGGTAAGACCCAATCTTCAGAAGAGAAGGAGTTGACTCCAAAACAAACAAGAGATCGCATCATTGCACTATGTATGATATTTGCTGTCATCATCTTCTTCTGGATGGCCTTCCACCAAAATGGCACATCACTCACATATTTTGCTCGCGACTACACAGCAACCAGCGTTAGTGGTTGGGTACGCATGAGTTTCAATATAGGTGTACTTGCTATTATTGCAGTGATGATGTTCACTTTGTTTGGCATCTTCCAAGCAGAAACCAAGAAGGGCAAAACAATATGCACCATTGTAACCCTATTACTTGCTCTCTCTATTGGATACATCTATCTCAATAATGAAGGTTCACGCGACATCTTACCACAAGAGTTCCAACAATTCAATCCATTCTTTGTTATCGCACTGACACCTGTTTCTTTGGCTATATTTGGTAGTTTGGCCAAGAAAGGTAAAGAGCCAAGTGCTCCAATGAAGATTGCGATAGGTATGGTGGTAGCCGCTGTAGGATATTTGATCCTGGTTATGTGCTCCATTGGATTGCCAGATCCAAGCACACTAAACGGCAAAACCTGTGCTACACCTGTCATTCCAGAGTACCTAATCAGTACGTACTTGGTATTAACCTTTGCTGAGTTGTTGTTAAGCCCTATGGGATTAAGCTTTGTAAGCAAGGTTGCACCTCCAAAGTACAAAGGATTGATGATGGGACTTTGGTTTGCATCAGGAGCTATTGGAAATTATCTAAGCCGCATACCATCCATGTTATGGAAAGAGATACCATTATGGCTCAACTGGGCTATCCTAATGATTCTATGCGTTATCTCAGCCGTTATCATGTTTGGTTTGCTCAAAAAGATTAACGAAGCCACAAAATAATTCCCTATGCTTTACGTTGTCCCTACTCCAATAGGAAACCTTGAAGACATTACATTACGAGCCCTGCAAGTACTCAAACAAGTTGATTTAATACTTGCAGAGGACACTCGTACTTCCTCTGTTCTACTGAAACATTATGATATACATACTCCCTTGAAATCTCATCATAAGTTCAATGAACATGAAACATCAATGGCTTTGGCGCAACGAATGGCAGCGGGAGAAAATATCGCACTTATTTCAGATGCTGGTACCCCATGCATTAGTGACCCAGGCTTCTTTTTGGTACGTGCCTGTGTAGCCGCAGGAGTAGAAGTACAATGCCTACCTGGCGCAACAGCATTTGTCCCTGCACTGGTCAATAGCGGACTACCTAACGATCGATTCTATTTTGAAGGTTTCTTGCCACAAAAGAAAGGAAGACAAACTCGACTCAAACAATTGGCACAACTTGAACACACATTCATCTTGTATGAGTCGCCCTTCCGCTTGGTCAAAACACTTGAACAATTGGCCGAACATATCGGTAGTGAACGACTGGCAAGTGTGAGTAGAGAAATCAGCAAACTACATGAAGATACCCAACGTGGGACACTATCTGAACTATGCGAATATTACAAAACAAATCCACCTAAAGGAGAGATCGTTATCATCGTGGAGGGAAAGAAAGAATAAAACCAAGTCAACGGGCATATAATACAATCGTGACGTACTGCTTGATACGTCACGATTATATTATAAATCAACTTATTTACATTGGTTCTATTATGATAAAAAGTTCCAAATTACAATTAACAATACAAGCTTTAGTCAAATTGGTTTTAGGAATCGGAATCATTGGGTTATTGCTTTTTCTACCAGCAGGAACATGGCAATATGGTCATGCATGGTTGTTTATTTCACTTCTTTTCATACCTATGTTAGGAGTCGGTATTTGGCTGCTAATATGCCATCCCCATTTACTCATCAAACGACTCAATCATAAGGAAAAGGACAAAGAACAAAAACGTGTTGTGTCATTGTCGGGAATCATGTTTATCGTTGGATTTCTTGTATGCGGATTGGATTTTCGCTATGGGTGGTCTCATCTCCCCGTAGGGATAGTAATAGGCGCGTCAGTTCTTTTCTTATTATCCTATGCCTTATACGCTGAGGTAATGCGTGAGAATGCATATTTGTCACGTACCATTGAAATACAAAACAATCAAAAACTCATCGACACAGGGCTATATCGTATAGTAAGGCATCCTATGTACACCGTCACAATACTAATGTTCCTTACAATGCCTTTGATTTTAGGTTCTGCGTGGGGATTGGTTGTTTTTGCATTTTATCCTATATTGATTGTACTACGCATACGTAATGAAGAACAATTACTTATGAATGGTTTGGAGGGATATCGTGATTATCAAAAACGAGTACCTTACCGCCTCATTCCATGGGTATGGTAAATATCATTTGCACATATACAAAATTTTCAATACTTTTGTAGTAGATTTATCTATTTAGTCTAAATCACGAATATGAGCAGCAACTTACAAATGAAAATCTTAGCCAAAGAGACGGCTATTTATGGTATGTCATCCATTATAGGCAAATTTCTCAACTGGCTATTGGTTCCCCTCTATACGTATGTATTACAACAACAATCAGACTATGGTATCGTTACCAATCTATATGCATGGACAGCATTGTTATTGGTAATATTAACCTATGGAATGGAAACGGGGTTCTTTCGATTTGCTAACAAGGAAGGCGTACACCCTAAGACCGTTTACAGCACATCCTTGATAGCCTTGTTTAGTACCTCAGCACTCTTTGCTATACTATGTGCCATCTATTCTCAACCGATAGCGAATGCATTGGGATACCCTACCCACACAGAGTTTATCACCTTGCTGGCCATAGTTGTAGCGATGGATGCATTTGCCAGCATTCCATTTGCTTACCTTCGATATACCAAACGTGCATTGCCTTTTGCCGCACTTAAGTTATTGTTTGTGTTCTTGAATATTGCGCTCAATATCTTTTTCTTGGTCATCTGTCCAAAGATTCAAGAATGGGCTATTATTGGAGCATGGTACAATGCAAGTTATGGTGTGGGGTATGTCTTTGTTGCCAATATCATTGCTACGGCTATTCAAACACTATGTCTCCTCCCCTACATAATAGAAGGTTTCAAAAAAAGCAATACCAGCGAAGCAAATACTCTTCCACAGACCTACTTTTCCTGGGATATTTTGAAGCAAATGCTACGCTATTCACTTCCTTTGCTCGTTTTAGGGGTATGCGGCATTATGAATCAGACATTGGACCGAATACTATTCCCTTTCTTCTACCAAGGAGCTGACGCCCAAACACAATTGGGTATCTACGGCGCTTGTTTCAAAGTAGCCATGGTGATGATGATGTTTACTCAAGCCTTTCGATATGCCTACGAGCCCTTTGTTTTTGCTAAACATAAAGACAAACAATCGGTAGAAGCATATGCGGATGCTATGAAATACTACATCATTTTCTCGTACATGATACTTCTGGGTATGATCTTCTACTTGGACCTGCTCAAGTTTATTATCGCTCCCAGTTATTGGGAAGGGTTAAAGATTGTCCCTATCGTACTATGGGCATACGTCTTCCAAGGTGTATATTTCAACCTTAGTTTTTGGTACAAATTGACCGACAAGACACAATGGGGAGCATACTTTTCGATGATAGGAGTCGTCATAACGATTGCAATACAAGTACTATTTGTACCACGTATTGGGTACATGGCTTCGGCATTGAGCGGAGCCATTTGTTACTTCATCATTATGGTGCTTTCATATTTGATTGGTCGAAAATATCTTACCATACCTTATGATTTGAAAAGTATTGGTATATATACCCTAATGACAATAGCATTGTTAGGCATATACTACCTCTTGAAAGGGTGTATTACTGGTTGGAATGAATATATCTTTATGATCGTCGGGACCCTACTATTTGCTTTATATATCGTCTTGTTCTATCGAAAAGATTTACGTTTTTTGCTGAAGCGAAAATAGTATATTTTAGATGCATAAAATGCTGCTCTGCATTTTTCACTCACCCCAACTATCCCTATCCAAACTTCTATAGGAGATAGCCTCCATTAGGTGCGCCACTTGAATTGTCTCCATGCCATCTAAGTCCGCGATGGTTCTTGCCACTTTCAAGATACGGTCGTATGCACGAGCAGACAATCCAAATTGTGCCATGGCTTGCTCCAGCAGTTGATCACTCATCGCATCCAAAACGCAATATTTGCGAAGCATTTTAGGCGTCATTTGTGCGTTGCAATAAACGGTTGTATTGGACTCATCAGCCTTGAAACGTTCTATTTGTATCTCTCGGGCACGCACCACTCGAGCACGGATATCCTTGCTGGGTTCTCCTGGTTCCATCTTGCTTAGTTCGCTATATGGAACAGCCTGAACAGGAACGGTGATATCTATTCTGTCCAACAACGGACCTGAAATCTTATCCTTGTAGCGATGGACTTGACTGGGGGTACACGTACAAATCGTATTCGGATCGCCATAGTGACCACATGGACATGGGTTCATAGCTGCTACCAACATAAACGTAGCAGGGTACTCTACCGAGAAACGACTCCTGGAAACAATGATCTTGTGGTCCTCCAATGGTTGGCGCATTACCTCCAACGCACTACGCTTATACTCTGGCAATTCATCCAAGAATATAGACTTGTGCCATTCATATAATCCGCTGTGTATGAGAAGATTAAATATCAAAAAAGCCACTATTTTTGAACTAAAAAATATCATAATTTTAGGGTTGTCGGAGATTTAACTATCTATTATAACTTCCTATACTCTGCAACTAATTTCTTCAATTCTGCCTTTTCGTTTAATACTACTGCTGCTCGGATTGCCAATAATAGATGCTGCTTCCGGGTGATATCATCTTCTGTCATTACCATACAGTTAGAAAAGTCGACATACTCGTCTTTTTATTATTGCTAATTTTCAAAATCGAGCGCAAAGGTACAAAAAAAATCTGACATACACAAATTTATTTAGATATTGTATGCCAGATTTTAATTTTTGAAACGCAAACTTGAATTTTTATTTAGATTCACTAACAGAATCCAATTCGTCGCGAATTGCTACTACTGAAGAGTTCTGTCTTGCAAGCTTCGAGTATAGAATCCATTTTCACTTTGTCATCTCCCGATAGTACCGCATTAACGATCTGTTTCCGTGCAATATTCTCAATCTGTCCTCCACTAAATGAATATTGTTTGGCAAGTTCATAAGCTTCTTTTTCAGAAATCTCCGGCAACATACTATGCCATATATGCTGACTTTCATTTGGTGTTGGCTTCGGGAACTCAATCTTATAGAGGAAGCGGCGTTCAAATGCAGTATCCAAGTTGCCGGTGAGATTAGTAGTCGCAATCATTATACCATCCAACGTCTCCATTTCCTGTAAGATGATGTTCTGCATAGCGTTCTCCATCTTATCTACACTATCTTCTGCTCCTTCTTTGCGTTTACATAGGATAGCATCAGCCTCGTTGAATAGCAAGATCGGCGCTAGTTCTGCCTTTTTACAGCTGTTACGGTATCTCTCAAAAATAGCTTTGGTGTTCTTCTCTGTATCTCCCACCCATTTGCTCCGTAAGTTAGGCACATCCACAATCATTATGCCTCTACCTGTCTTACGTGCCAGTTGCAGAACCGATTCTGTTTTTCCTGTTCCCGGAGCGCCGTAGAAGATACATGCAAAACCACGTCTCATCCCATGTTTCGTTAAGTTTTCTTGCACAACAGAAAAACGTTCTGATTGCAATAACGTCTCCAATTGTTCTACTTGTTTAGTAACAGACGGATTGAAGAATAACTTCTTCGGTGTGATTGAATCTGGATTTTTGATATTTTTGTCTTCCTTTACGGCTCCACTCGTATCTATGTCTACTAAAAAACGCTCCTTGGCTGTATTGGACAGTTTCCACGCATCTATCTCCGTTTGACCATTACTATCACTATAATCCACCAATCCCGCTTCTTGTAAAGGGTGCGTTCCGCTTTCCAATAAGCGTGCATGGGTACGCATCTGCCACCGCTGTTCAAACACATCCTCTATATCACTTTTGATAATATGTTCATCATGGTTTTGTATATATAAGTTCGTCATTGCTGCGAATACCAACATATCCTCGAAGTCTGTAATCTTTGCCATTTCACTCGCGATAATAAGGTGTGGATTTTCATTTATCAATTGCAATAGAGCCGTTCGGAAATTTTCATACGATATTCGATCCCGGTCTTTTTTCTCCATCAATACGCTTAAATCCCCTATCCATTGTTCAAGTGTTAGATTTTTATAATCCTTTGGCGTATATACCCTATTTTCACGAACAGCCTCAATCGCCTCATTTGGAATAGAATAAAATACATCGCCATCTGAATCCTTAAATTGAGACACATATTGAAACTTCATTAATTCTTCAACCGCTGGCCAATACGTAAGAATCTTAATTTGATTGCAATCATAAAAATAAGCAAGATCTTTGATACGTATTCGAGAATCAGAGAGGTCATCGAAAAATGCAGAGAAGAGCATCGCAGCATCATCAGAAACATTGATTCGTCTGGCAAAAGTCTGAATATACGGCAAGGCAGCTGTGATACTTGCTTCTGATAGTTTTTTCTTTTTCATAGCACTGATAATTCCATCTAGCAACTTCACCTGCGTGAATTTTTCTAAATCCTGGGGCATTGTTTTCGTTTTCATAAGTCCATTTTTTTGAAATTCGCTGCAAAGGTACAATATACGGCTCCCACGAAACGGGAGACATCATTTTTTTATTTTTTTTGTTACAATTTCCACATTTTAGAGTACATTTACCTCTAAAAATTTGTTCAAGTCATTTTTTTTACTAATTTTGCAAGCGTATTCATTTTGTGGGAGTACAAAGCCGTAATTTTGCAACCGAAAATTTAACACGCATGAATAAAAAATCATCAACAGCTTATCTTTTTGAGTGCTATATCTGGTTGGTAAACACTATCGCACGTGGTCCTATATCTCGCGCGGATATAGATGACAAGTGGGCGCGATCTTCTGTGAATGACTACAAAAAGGATTCTATTCCGGAAAGTACGTTTCATCGTTGGCGTGAAACAGTACAGTTACTTTTCGATATTACTATTAAGTGCAATACGCATGGCGAGTATTACATTGAGGAGGCTGCGAGCTTACGCGACACAGACATGCGCACACGCATGTTAAACCTTATGTCTGTTAATAGTCTTCTTAAAGACAGCAAAGGTTTACGCGACCAGATTCTATATGAACCTGTTCCTTCCGGGGATAAATTCCTATCACCTATCATTGAAGCATTACGAGATAGATGCGCTATTATGTTGACGTATCAAAGTTTCAGCAAAACGCAACCTACTACATTTGAGGTTGAACCATATTGCCTCAAAATGTTTAAACAGCGTTGGTATATGTTGGCTTTATCTACAGGGATAGACGAAATACGTGTTTATTCTCTTGACCGTATCCATGCCATTGAGCCGACTTCGCGCAAATATAAGTTACCGAAAGGTTTTGATGCCGAACTATATTTTAGAAATACTTATGGCGTTAGCGGTATGGAGTGTGATCCGCAACTAGTAGAAATACGCATTGAGGCATATCAGGCTAATTATCTACGCACCTTACCGATTCACTCTTCGCAAGAAGAAATTGAGAAGAACGATGATTATTCTGTGTTCCGGTATAATATTGTTCCTACATTTGAGTTTATGCAAGAACTACGGAAACAAGGCTCTACTTTGGAAGTCCTCAGTCCTAAGTGGCTAAGAGACGAGTTTACTCAGGAGGCGGTTAACTTATATGGAATATATAAAGGTTAAGTAGGAATGAAAGATTTTGCAGCAATAGATTTTGAAACAGCTAATGGCCAACATTCCAGTATTTGTTCTGTGGGTCTTGTGGTCGTCCGGAATGGCGAAATAGTGGATACCTATTATTCACTTGTAAAGCCAACACCAAACTACTATGCCTGGTTCTGCCAAGAAGTGCATGGATTAGATCGTTGTGACACCGACAAAGCTCCTGTCTTTTCAAAGGTTTGGGCTGAGATTGAGAATCTGCTTGCACGCGACTTTCAAGATCAATTCTCGGATTCAGACGAACCACTATGCGACAAGCTATCCAACTCAGTTATTCTTGTTGCACACAATGCCCGGTTTGATCAATCGTGCTTGAATGCTGCATTTTCGACTTACGGCATCCATGATCGTTATTACACCTTCTTGGATACGCTGGCTCAATCGCGTCGTCATTTTGGGAATGCCCTCCCGAACCACCAACTACAAACTATAGCAGCAGCTTGTGGTTATGACTTAAAGAATCACCACCATGCACTTGCTGATGCAGAGGCGTGCGCATGGATAGCAAGAGAAATATTGTAAAAGAAAAATTAGTTATATGGAAGACAATAAAATATACACCCTTACAGTGAGTGAAATCTCAGGTAAAAAATTCTTCATTCCTGCATATCAGAGAGGATATAGATGGACTGAGCAACAGGTTTTGGATTTGCTTAATGATGTGAATGAATTTAAAACCGGTGGTGACAATGCATGGTATTGCTTGCAGCCATTAGTTGTCCGGTTAATGAATCCTGAAGACAAAAGACTAGTACTAGAAAATGACAAAAGTGAATGGTATGAAGTCATTGATGGACAGCAACGATTAACTACTACATTTTTGATTATACATTATTTCAATGAAATGTATAATGGAAAAAAGAAAAAGGAGCTTCCATATATAAAATATGAGACAAGAACACATAGTTATGATTATTTGAAGTCATTGGAAATAAGTGAGACAGGGGATGTCTTGTACGAAAACAAGCTACCAGATAGTATAGATTTTTATTATATGAAACTGGCTTACAAGGCTATTGATAAATGGGTAGACAGTCATCCGGATTTTGATGAAAATGAATTCCAAACAAAATTTATAAGGAAGACAAGCTTTATATGGTATGAATCTGTTGAAGAAGATCCTATCAAAGTGTTCACGCGCTTAAACATTGGAAAAATTTCCTTAACCAATGCTGAACTTATTAAAGCATTGTTCTTGAACCGTTCAAATTTTAGATCTGAAGATGATAATCATTTGATATTACGCCAACAAGAAATAGCAAGTGAGTGGGATGCCATAGAATATTCATTACAAAAAGATGAGTTCTGGCTTTTCCTTAATTCACCGGGTTATCATCGTCCCACAAGAATTGATTTTATTTTTGAATTAATATGCAATCAAAACAAATTGCAATTATCGTTAGAGAAACTTAAGTTGATAGGTACTGATGATTATAGAACATTCCGATATTTTTATGAGTATTTTAAGTCTGGCGATGCCAGTATTGAAGAATGCTGGAAAGAAATAAAAAACTATTTCCAAGTCTTCAAGGAATGGTATGACGATGTAGAACTATATCACTATGTAGGGTATTTGGTAGAATATAAATATAAAATAGCTGACATTGTAAATGCATGGGAAAAATCTGAAGATAAGTCTGCATTTATCAAAAAACTTAAAGAAAAGATTAGAGATATTATTTTGAACAGTTATCCCAAGGGGATTCAAACGCTAAAAGACGCGATGAATTTCCAATTTAAGGAGGACGGTAGCGATAAGGGGAGGTGCAAACCCATATTATTATTCCATAATATCCAAACAATCATTAATCAAAACAAGACGAAAGAAGATAATGAAAAATATCAAATAGGTGTATTTTATAAGTTCCCATTCCATTTGTATAAGATTGAGAATTGGGATGTTGAACATATAAACTCTAATACGACGAATCCAGAGGAAGGAGAAGACACACAAAAAGAATGGTTGTTTAATATTTACTTAGGAGTAAATGATGAGATTCAAGCACTTATTAAAAACTATTTTGAAGAAGATGATGTTGATGTAAAAAACACATTGTTTGAACAAATACAACAAATATATCCTTCACAAGTTGAGTGGTCTGATCAGGAGAAGAATAGAATCTGGAATTATACACTTTTGGACTCGTCTACTAATAGAAGTTATGGAAATTCAATTTTCTCAGGAAAACGACGTGTAATCATAGGAAAGGATAAGGGAAAATTAATTCCAATTCCGAAATGGTCAAAAAACAAGGCTTTTGTGCTGGATACTGAAGAAAAAGAAGCGACATCATCTTTTATTCCCCAATGTACAAAACAAGTATTTATGAAATACTATTCATCTATCTTTAGTGATCCTAATTACTGGACTAAGGAAGACGCATTGGGGTATAAGAACGATATCTTAGGTTGTATTAAAACATTGGAGGATTAATCATGGATACCAATAACACAACGGTTAAATCAACATTCTGGGATTTTATAAAGCAATATAAAATTGAAATTCCTATCATTCAACGCGACTACGCTCAAGGACGGCTTGGCAAGGAGAATTTGAGAAAAGGTTTTTTATCCGATTTAAAAAAAGCTCTTGACAATCCCCAAAACGAAATGAAATTGGATTTCGTTTATGGTTCAACGGATAATGATACTTTATTTCCTTTGGATGGTCAGCAACGATTAACCACACTTTGGCTACTTCATTGGTATATTGCTTTGCGCGCCGATTGTTTGACACAAGAAAATTGTCAGATATTCAAGAAATTTTCATATGAGACACGCATCTCTTCCCGTGAGTTCTGTCAGAATCTATGTGAATACGAATATTTTAAACAGTTTGATGGTAATGATATAGTGAGTTATATTAAACGTCAAACCTGGTTTTATTCAGTATGGAAGCAAGATCCTACAATTCAATCCATGCTTCGCATGTTAGGGGGAACGAATATACACAATAAAAAGGGCGAAGACATTGTAGATGGTTTGGAAGAGATCTTTTCCGATACAGAAGAACGCGAATTCAAAGAGTATTGGAACATCTTAACAACTACTATTTGTCCTATTGTTTTCTATCATTTGCCTCTTGATAATTTTGGACTTTCTGATGATTTGTATATTAAGATGAATGCACGAGGAAAACAATTAACAAGTTTTGAGAATTTCAAAGCGGATTTAATTGGATACATCCGACACCAAGCCTATAATGAGAATCTATCAGAAGAGGTACACGTTAAATGGGAAAGATTGCTTGATCCTGCAATTGGTATTCCTATTAAAATGGATACTACATGGACAGATTTGTTCTGGAATAATAGATCAAAAGGCATTAAACAGGCTGATGGAAACATTATCTTAACTGATCAAATAGATGAAATTTATTATGCATTCTTAAATCGTTTCTTCTGGAATGAACTATTTAATGCCAAGGATGCAGAAAATAAGTACATTCTCACGCTAAATGGTAGAGAAAGAGAAAATAGTTCTTACTTCTTCTTAAATGATGAAAAAAATGATAAAGGTTATGATGAAAAGATAGCTTATCAAGGCTTGGATGTATATAAGTATTTCAACGGAGAAATTCCATTAGAATGCTTTGAGAAGTTAATGCGCATATTGGATAATTTACATAATTTCAAAGGTAACATTCCGATTTGTTCCTGGAATAATTCATTTAAGTTTGTCCCAGAATACGAAAATGTCAAGGATGAAAATGGCATAGAAAGAGAAGAGAATATTAAAATCATTAATAACTCATCGGATTCTATTCTAAAAGTCACTACATTAACCCAAATTCATAGGATTACCTTCTTCGGTTTATGTAAATATTTTAACGAAGATGCTGGAGATGAAATTTCTCTAAAACGGTGGATGAGAGTGGTATGGAATTTAATATCGGGAGAAGCATCAGATGGTCGTCCGCAAATCAGAAGTACAGATGCTATGCGGAGTGCTATTGAGATAATAGATAAATTGGATAGCCATAACGTATACGAGAGTTTGAATGAAGATAAAGCAATGATTCTCTCAAAAGGGAATAGGTTATCAGATATTGAGCAAAGATATAAAGAAGAAGTTGAAAAAGCGAAAAAGATTCTTGAAGCAAGAATAGATAATAGATCATGGGAAAATGATATCATTATTGCTGAAAATGAAGCGTTCTTTAAAGGAGCTATTCGGTTCTTGTTTACCGATGAAAATGGCACATATAACTGGAGCGATTTTGATATAAAAGCCGCAAATGCCAAGTGCTATTTTGATAGAGATGGTGTCAGAAAGGATTATTCGCCAATACTTATGCGTAGGCTAATCTCATATTATGATGATTGGGGTATGTTTTTTAATATAACATATGATTCCACAAAAGAAACATGGCTAAAAATGTTATTAGAAGACAAGTGGAAGAAACCGATTCATAAATTACTTTTCGATAATAGTCAAAATGATTTGGTGGCCTTTCAGTCTCCTCTGGCAGACTCCCACCAGAAAAGAATCCATGAAGAAATGGTCCAATCAAACATTCTGCAATATATAGAAAAGGGATGTTTCTTGAACGATCGAACCACATATCAGATTTTATATCCTTATAACGCACATGCAGAATGGAAAAAATATATCATAGGCTCAAACAGAAATCCTATTTTGTCGTCCCTTTGTGACAGCAAGACAATATCAACTAAACAACGATTAAATAAAACATGTAATTTCTTTTGGGGATGGGATGTCACTTTTAAATATAGCGAAAAAGATTTTATTTGGACATGGAACAACAAGCTAGTCACTTACTTTAATGATAAAAGGATAGAACGAGAACTTAGTCAAGAAGAATCAATAGAGTCGATCCAATCAAAATTAGAAGATATAATAAAAGAGATTGTAGCTATTGAATAAAAAGCAGCTACTCTTCTATGATACAATACATAGCCGACATAGACCACTATTCTCAAGTCATAGCACAGATTCCCAAGGTTAAGCGCCTACTTTGGATTGCGACTGCGGATTTGAAGGATTTGTATATTGAAAAGAAGGACAAATCTATTGTCCCACTTCTTCAAGTTCTTAATGACTTGGTGAAAAAAGGTGTTGAGGTGCGGCTCCTTCATGCCAAAGAGCCAGGACAACCATTCAGGGAAGACTTCGACAAATATCCAGCTTTATGGGGAGGCATGGAGCGTCACCTATGTTCGCGTGTACACATGAAGCTAGTCGTAATGGATAGCGAATTGGTGTATATCGGTTCCGCAAATCTTACTGGAGCCGGCATGGGCTTGAAATCATCTGTTAATCGCAATTTTGAAGCCGGTATATTAACTGATGAACCGGGATTTATTGATTCTGCTATGAGCCACTTCGATTCGGTATGGGAAGGCACTCATTGCAAGAAGTGTGGACGCAAAGAGTTTTGTGGAGATAGAATAAAATAATCTAAAACATAATTGATATGGAAGATGCATTTGATTACGTTGTAAACGAAGTGGCAAAAATCGCTTTGAAAAAGCTCAATATGGATGAAAACGACTCTGGTAACGTATTCCTTATGGGGCATATTCTGGTTGGGCTTTGTGGCTCAGATAGTGATGAAATCATCGCAGCAAGATCTCTTGGCTATCTTATGATGTCCGGACGTTATCTACAGGAAGAAGAAGTCAAGAAGATGGTAGCCGAAACAAAAGAGAAATGTGGTATGCAGGTATTTGGTCTTCAGATGGCATATAATATCATCGAAGAATATGGCTGCTCCGGCATTGAAGCCCTAGCACAGATACATCAATTTTTGTAATACGTAATACTATTGGATAAAAGTAGATAAAATTCAAAAAAAATCATCAGCCTCCATTTTGTGAGAGTATAAAGCATTAATTTTGCAGCGTGATTCAAAAGAGTCGCGCTGTAAATTTATATGTTATGGGCAAGAAAATTCGTATAAAACAAGAATACTGGAGTCATAGACATGACTTCCCGATTGAGGAAATTTGGAATACAGAAAATGTTATTGCAGCTTTTATCGCACCTCGACTAAGGGCGTTCAAGGATTTGAAAAAACATGGATATCCCTCGGAAATGAATAGTGAGCGACAATGGAATAGCGCCATCCAAAGGATGATAGATGCCTTTGAGATATTAAGTAGCCCTTATACTCCAACTGACGAAGAAGATCCTATTGTAGAGGAAGGTCTTGATCTGTTCCGCAAGCATTTCCGGAATCTTTGGGATTGAGAAGATTAACTATATACTGTAAAAAAAATCATGGAGAGCTATCAATTACCTTCTGACTCATTATTGAAAACATACCAACCGGAGTATGTGATCCAACGATATGTCTCGATGCATTCTGTCATCATGTCAGATAGATTTCTATACACACAAACCATGTCTCTTCCTGTTGCAATAGGGAGAAACATCCCCAATCCGCAGGTTGTACATGTTTTCGATTTAGCCAAAATGCCACACTTGCTGATAGCAGGAGCGTGTGGGCAAGGTAAGACAAATGCTATTAGGGCAATCATAACCTCTCTGCTATTCAGAAAACGACCTTCCGAGCTGAAGTTTCTCCTTATGGATCCTTCCGGTATTGAGTATA
Organism: Paludibacteraceae bacterium; assembly: GCA_017938155.1. Taxonomy (GTDB): domain Bacteria; phylum Bacteroidota; class Bacteroidia; order Bacteroidales; family Paludibacteraceae; genus Colicola. Next base: position 79,026 of record JAGBCD010000038.1, read on the forward strand.
AAGCCATGCGCTATATTAGTCAAATGTATATTGCTACGACATCGAATAATAAAGAGCCAATTATCACCAAATATAGTCAAGTAATTGATATGCTCAACTCATTGGTGGAAGAGGTGGAAAATCGGAAAAAAATAATATCAGAAGCTAAGTGTGCGAACATTGACGAATATAATAAGCAAGTCCAAGACATATCAAAAATGTTACCTTACATCGTTGTCGTGATGGATGAATATAGTGATTTCGCGTTACAAGGAGGAAATGAGATAGAACACCTTATTATTTACCTCACCGGTGTTGCACATGAGGTCGGCATCCATTTCGTTCTTACAACAAAGCGTCCATCAGCTAAAGTTATAACGAATGAGATTAAGGGATGCTTTCGCGCAAAAATCGCTTTCCGAGCAGAGAATTCTTCAGACTCTTCAAGTATAATTGATCTTGATGCAGCCACAAATCTTTCAAGGGGAGAAATGCTTATGGTTGGAAAAGGACTAGGTTGTATCGCCCAAGCCCAATGTGCTCTCATTGAGAGACAGGAATTTGAGGACTTTATTAAGTCTATCGCTAATCAACCTTATACAAAGCCTCAGTATATATTGCCTTGTATTGAAACAAACTAAAGACAATTACTATATGGATTTACAATCAGTCAATGACCAGTTAGAATTACTGCGTCTCAAAGAATTATTCATGTCTAGTATTGACATTCGTAGCAAAATGGCCACTTTAATTTGTAGAGAAAGTCCATTCCGGGATTTCTGTAAACTAACTCATTGCGAGCCACGCCACGCAGAGATGTTCTCTCGGACGTTATTATTCGACATTATTCTCACTCCTGAAGAAATTTCCGCAGAACGTGAAAGATTAGAAAGAATCAAGAAAAGTTTGTAAACGATGGAAAACATTAAAGATCGAGCTGAAGGATTACAGAACAAAGTAAAACTTTGGCAAACTGTAGAACCAAACGAAAAGGAGTTGAGAGAGTTTAGCCGTGACTATCTGACATTACGAAGAGATATTCGTAAACTTTCTTCAGATCTAGATAAAATGTATTATTCCTACCAACAAATGTATGCACGGTGGAATAATAAACAAGATAGTGAACAGCAGTCCTCTTCCTTGGAATGGTTGAAGCAGCATCAATTAGAAATCAACTTTTAAACATATATGGAAAACAGTCATACTACAGATGATGAGGTATTGAACCTATCATGGAAAGAGCAAGTATTGTATCTTGCTAAAAAAGGTGCAGAAGAACGCATGGTTAGAGCACTAATTCGCACTATGCCGGAATCAGAATGGCAGCAATTAGAAAAAGAAGGAACGCCAAGCGTAGTCCGTATCGCATTAAATACTCTTTATTGGGAAAAGAGTAATGTGAGCTATGAGTATGAAGTTCAAGAACAGCCCAAGTACAGACCAGTATCCGAGGTTCTTGAAGAGTTCTTAGGAACCGGCAAACGGCAAGTAGCTCGAAAGGAACTGCAAATTCGGTTGCCCTATGTAACCGCCTTGGAGCAAAAACAAATAATATATGCGTTCTTGGATTCTGATGCAAAGTTAGACAGAGAATATGCCTGTAAATATCTCGATTCTCACTATGAACCAATGTATGAAAAGGCTATCGAGACTATATGGGGATTACACCATGATGCTGAAACCGCAAAAGTGCTTATTCATTATGCTACAGATGAGTTCGTTTCTCAGAACTTTGACCAATTAGCAGCAGACTACCGTTATTTGCCGGTTCGGTTAAGAATGCCTAACGACTATCCGGTGGATCGTTCACAATTGGAACAACATGAGTTCCTTCATCTTTGTTCACGGCAACAGTTACCCATTACAGAACACGAAGCATTTGCAGTATTGTCCAACACCTTACTGCTACAGCTAATCCGACACCCACATTTTTCTTCATCGGAGTCGCTTTATAAACTACCATACATAAGTACGATTATAAACGATATTGGTCGTCTCGGATTCCGTAATATCATAGTGCATTTCTTTCTTGAAAACGAACGAACCAAGCCTTTGTTTACCGATGGCGATCCGTATCAGGTAAGTACGACTATTAGAGATCAAATCTATCACGATGGTTTTTACTACTATCGCGACGTGCTGAATACAAAAGAAGATATCTCCAGAAGAAAATTAGCGAAACGATATAAGGAACATCCGGAAGAGTTTGAAGAATAGAAAGAAGAAACGCGCACTCAGTACGCGTTTCTTTCATTTTAAACTCTTATCCTGCCCAGTTGCTTCTATCAAGGGAGCGGTAAGATATGGCTTCCAGTAAATGTTTCTTTTGTATGTCTTGTGAACCGTCCAAGTCTGCTATTGTACGGGCAACTTTCAGGATTCTATCATAAGCACGAGCACTTAATCCTAATTTAGTCATTGTGAACTCCAGTAACTTGTCGCATTCTGCATCTAAAGCACAATATTGTCGTACCATTTTAGTAGACATCATCGCATTAGAGTGAATGAGCGCATTGTTAGCAAACCGTTGCTTCTGGACTTCACGAGCCTTAGTTACTCTTTCGCGCATCGCAGCAGAAGATTCACCCGGTGCTGTTTCGCGTAATTGCTCATAGGGTACAGCTTCGATTTCGCATTGGAGGTCAATTCGATCGAGCAAAGGCCCACTTATGCGGCTTAGATATCTATGAATTTGTGCCGGAGTGCAGGTGCATGGATGGGCTGGATTATTAGCTCCATAATAACCGCATGGGCATGGATTCATAGCGGCGACTAACATAAATGACGCAGGGAAATCAACTGAAGATTTTGTCCGCACAACGGTAATATGGCGGTCTTCGAGCGGTTGGCGCAATACTTCTAGAGTAGCGGCACGGTATTCACTCAGCTCGTCTAGAAACAACACACCATTATTAGCAAGGCTTATCTCACCTGGGCGTGGATTGGTTCCTCCACCCACCAATGCCACATCCGTTATTGTATGATGAGGTGCTCTGAAAGGACGTTGCGTCAATATAGAGTGATTCTTAGGCAGCAATCCTGCCACTGAATGAATCTTGGTGGTCTCTAATGCCTCTTTCAAACTCAAAGGAGGAAGAATAGAGGGCAAACGCTTTGCTAACATCGATTTACCTGTACCTGGAGGACCTATCATAAGGATATTATGTCCACCAGCCGCAGCAATCTCCATGGCCCTACGAACGTTTTCTTGTCCTCTCACATCAGAAAAGTCTGCATCACAAACAGCTTGTCCTTTTTCAAACTCCTGCTGAATATCCACAGTTGTCTTCTCTATGGTTTGAATACCATTCAAGAAATGTACTACATCCATCAGATTTTCTGCACCATAGACATCCAATCCTTCTACCACAGCAGCCTCCAAAGCATTATCTTTAGGAACGATTATTTCTTTCAACCCTTGCTCCTTTGCACACAACGCAATCGGTAGCATTCCATGGATAGGTTGCAACGTGCCATCCAACGACAACTCACCTACAAACATGCGCCCTTCCAACGCGTTCGTTGGGATATGCTCACAAATAGCCAACATCCCTATTGCCAACGGTAGATCGTATCCAGCTCCTTCCTTTTTCAAGTCGGCAGGAGCCATATTGATGGTCAATTGTTTATGCGGTATATCATATCCATTTACTTGTAATGCCGCACGTATTCGGTCACGACTCTCACGCACCGCATTATCAGGAAGACCTACCAACGTAAAATCTACACCTGCTACTGCATGAAGCTCAATAGTGATTAATAGCGCATGAATGCCTTCTACTGCTGCGGAATATGTCTTGATTAACATGATGGAGTATTAGTTTGCAATTGTGTCTATCGAATTTGTTATTGTATCATTTTCAATCGTTGGCATGAGCACCAAACTATCCGCGTTCTGCGCACCTATTGTTTCCAATCGTTTGCGCTGCATTCGTTTCCTCTTCGTATCACCAAAATTGAAATCATGTCTAAACACCAAGCCCACTCCTTGCACTGTGTTTGCTTGTTTCAAGGAGTACTTATCTACCGTATGCGTATAGGCTTTGGCTCGCAACTTACCATCTTTGGTCAATTGATATTCGATATCAACATCACCAAAGAAAGGACGATTGCTCAGGTCATTATAACGATAACCAAAATTGCCATTGATACTCAACTGATTGATTGGATGAATTTGGAATTGTGCTTCATACTCTTGACTCGCATTGGCACCCTCTCCATCAGTCCTAAAGTTGAAACCTAAAGTGAACATATTCGTCAATCTACTCAACCACGAATTGATTTGTCCCGTTACTGTAGAAGATAGGAACGAATACGTTTCATTTAGTCCTACCGTCGTATTTTGCAAATATTCAGGTGTGAAGAAACGATTGAAGGCCAATAGATAGATTACTTGGCGCATAAGCATCTCGTCTGTATTGATGATAGACATCACTTGAGACGTTACCGACTCGTCTGATTGAGGCAACTCAATGCCAAAACGCAACACAGGGTCATATATGCTCTCAGATAAGTTGACGACACAGTTTACTGGAACAGAGTTTCTATTGGTAGCCAAATTGGCTGCATCAGAACCAAACAAGTCCTTCAAAGAAGCTGTCACTCTATATTTAGCAGTCACATTCAAAGTTGGTTCTTCTGGATTACCATTCCACGTTACCAATGAACCATTCTCAATAGAAAAATCACGTCGAACAATATTGCCTATAGAATAAGAAAACATACCTTCTTGCATAGAATAGGTTCCAAACAACTGTATAGCATCCCCATCCATTGTCAACCTTAAATTTCCTTCTCCTCGACCCACAATACCATCACCATTATGAGGATCAAGTGCCAAGTGCACTTTGGCCAACGGAGTCGCTTCAATAGCCAACGACAATTGCAAACGAGTCGTTTGCTTGTCTATACGTCTTTTCTTAGGGAAAAGGGATACTTTTTCTTCCTTAGTCGGCACAACAAACTCAATAAATTGATTATCCATAGCGTTGGATGCTGTTGCTACAGACAAATAAAAATCTGTCCCTTCACGAGTAGCTGCATTTACATTTACCTTAACCAACTGCTCGTCCCCTGATATATCCACACGCCCCGTAGCATATGCTGTCCCATAATACATTGATTGCGGATCATAAGGCATATCTATAGCCAAGATATCTTGACACGATACGTTAAACTTGAAGTTGAAATCCTTGAATGCTTGATGGTTCAACCTTCCATTAAGTAATGCCTTGTTACCTTTCTTATCAAACAATTCAATATTGTCAAAAGCAATATACGCAGTGTCCATCGTCACCGAATCAGTAAAGGAATAGGTCACTCCCGTATAAGGAATTGTCAATTGAGCATCCTTGGCAAATGCTTTGGCTGTTACCCAAGTACGTTTGTTTTGACCAAACACATGCACTAAACCAAAACCACGTCCCTTGATGTCTGTTAATATGCCATCCGTCCAATAATTGATAAACGATAGATCTGCTGAATCCGCTTTGATAAATAGTTCCCAATATCTCAACTCCGGTTTGACCAGTCCATCCACATGGGCTATCACTCGATCTTCACCTACAGCATCCCCTACAATGAGAATATGATTCGTTTCCCTATCCAGAGTTGCCATAGCATTCAGTTCACCTAAACTAACGCTATTCAAACGTGCATCGGGAACATGTACATTGGCTTCAAACATCGGTGTAGAGAATAGATTATATAACGTAGCCCAACCTGTCACATCCCCATTGACCGTTATGGTATTCTTCAAGTCCACCAATTGTAAGAAATAAGCCAAGTCCAATTGTTTAAGGTTCACTACGATAGAATCTTTGGGGTGAGTGGAGGCTATACCATTGGCCTGTAGATGTTGGAACGAGGTATATAAGTTGAAACTATCTACAGTCAGTATCGTATCTGCCATATTATAAGTAATCATCGCCTCATCCAAGGACCATATAGAATCTCCCAGATTGATAGTGGAAGGGTTCACATACGCTGATACAAAAGGACGGGAAGCGTATTGCCCCAAATGAGTCTCTATATACACTTCATTGTTGGGCGATTCATCCACACTAAAATTGATATGCGTCAACAAGGAATCATTTCGAGCGGCCACTCTGGTTTGCAACATAAGGTTATCTATCTGCAATTTGGCCGAATCTTTATCTATCGGATAAGCCTGCAAAGATAATCCTATATTACCTTGCTGATAAAAATTGTTGAACGATAAAGTCATATTCTCAACAGCAACATTCCCTTTGGCCAACAATGGAAGATAGGCCATCATATCATACGACTGTTCCGATTCATGTATATATCCTTTCACGATAGGATTGGTCGGAATCATAACATCGTCAACATGTAACAGCTGCAAAATACTATCTACATGAAAAACATAGGCATAGAAATCCAGGTCATTGTATTCGTTATGCGAATCAGGTTTACTAATTGTCGTTGGAAATAGTTCATGCCCGAATTGTTGAATCGTGCGCAACATAGAGGACCAAGCAAAGGTACCTGTCACACCGACATTGAAGAACTCCGATTGCAACTTCAATGAACGCAAATCATTATCCTCTAACAATAATTTGATTTGCTGCGATTGTAATGTATCCACTCCATGAGCCAAGCGTAATGAATCCACGATAATATAACCATGCAGACGGTCCAAAATACTCGCATCCGTTCCTTCCGTAGAAAAATTGACATAAGACGTAAGATGTACATCACTATCTACTGCCTTCGGAAGCAACCCTAACTTATCCAATCTAAGGTGGTCCAGTTGGATCGTTACATTCGCATCTGGAGCAGTAGTACTAATGTCAACCATACCATCCATGCGCACAGTCAAGTTGGGATCTTCCGCACTGAAAAAACCACTAATCACGTTATCCTCAAACTCGCCTTTGAAACACAAGTCTTTGTAGTTATATCCATTGAACTGAATAGACTGAATATGAAAATGCCCATTCGCTTCTAAAGGAGAATTCACGGCATAAGTACCATCTACAGTCGCTTGCGCTGTAATACGTCCCAATTCATTCATACCCAACACTTTGCCCAATTCAAAATGCTTGGCTCCCACACTGCCGTCAAAACGGAAAGCATCAAAGTCCTTGCTTACCCCCAAATGACCATTCGTGGTGATTGTTCCTCTCTGCGTAGTGAACGCACCATGCAACGTTAGTACATCCAAATTACCCTCAAGAAGTCCTCTATAATGAACATCTCCCAATGCCTTCAATTCTTTGGGAAGTTCAAAAGGTTTACGAGTAATATCAGATACCAAATCTTGTATCAATAAACTATTGGCAAACAAGTCTTGGCAATTGGCAGACACATAGAACGAATCAATAGACAACGGATTAACCACCGATACATTGCCTAACAATAAACGCTTCCCTTTGTAATATACTTGCAACTGATCTGCATAGAGGGTATCCAAACCACCATGAAAACCTCCCAATATATGTGCATCAATGGATTGCAATTGAGCCTTCAAACTCAATTGATCCACCCACGCTACCAACGTATCACTTCCCAACATCGGCATTTTAACATCGGCATTGATATCGCTAATCAATACATCTGTATTGGAAGGAAGATGGTGATAGCGAACACGAGCATCGGACAAGTTGATACAATCCATGTTAATCAAAAATGGTAGCACCACACGATCCCTCGGAGTATCAGAAGAAAAGGCACGAAGTAGAAAGTCCATATTTGTCCCCTTTTCACTTTGACGCAAAGACAAATAGGGTTCCAACAATTCTATTTGGGGAAAGTCTAAACGATTTTCTTCTATCGCAAAAGGATTGAACCGAACACGAACCGACTGCACATACAATAGTGTATCGCCTTGCTGATCTCCCACGTACAATCCATTTAGATTCAAGTTATTAAAGAATGTGAAATCAATCTCTCGAATATGTACATCCGCCCCTAAACCTTGAGACAATTGCTCTGTCAATAGTGAAATAGTAGCCGTTTGTACTTTACTGGAGCGCAATAACATAATACTCATCCCTAAGGTAAGAATGGTACAAACGATAAAAACACCTATGACAAGCAATATGCGTTTCATAAACATTGCGGACCAATTAGCCATAGTACTAATTAGTCCGCAAAGATACAATTTTTGAATGAAATATACAAATTAAATTTGCACTTTGATTACCTGCACAACATCTTGATGTTGTACTTTGAGCAGATAGATACCTGAGTGCAGCTGAACAAACACTTCTCCATCATGAACAACCTGCTCATAAATCATTTGACCTAACGAGTTGTAAACACTCACTTGTGAAGCCTCATTCACCCCCACAAGACCTACTCCATTCGGATTTACATACCACTCCAATTGAGGGAATGGAACAAACAAATTACCCGTCCATCCCTCTTCGGTCACAAACACTCCTTCTTCAGATACACTATATCCCTCAGGTGTCACTGTATAGAAATATTCTTCATTCTCAACCAACCCCGTAACTTGATGATACAATGCCCCATAAACTGTTTGAGGATAGCCACTCAAAGAAGCTTTTACCTCTTTTTCACCTCCTGACACTACCTCTACTGTGGTAACGAACGCACGCTTACCTTTGGCCATGGTAGTGATCTCAAGTGTCGCTGCAGATGAAACTGCAGGTATATTAACCTCATACGTCACAAACGCACTACTTAACTTAACGGTGTCACTATACGTATCCGCCTTGATTAAGAGAGAAGAGTTGTCCTCTTTGTAATATTTAGCTGTCAACTTCAATACACCCCCATTGCTTAAATCCAAATTTTTGTAAGTGATAGAACCCAATTGCGATCCAGAACCCATACGCAAAGATTCTGATTCCACTGCGGTATATCCCCCTTTCGTTGCTTTGGCTCCATTAACATCAGACAAGATGATCGTCTCGGCATTGCCTTGAATAGTTTTTTGATACACATCCACCACATACGAAGCAACACCAGCATTGGTCCAGTTCAATTGAGCTGAATTACTATGAATATTCGTTGGAGGAAGCAAATCAAACAAACACTGACCCGTCAGAGCAATGGTACGCGTGCTAAATTCCCCTCCAAGACTGGATATCTGTAAGTTAATTGAATGTTTGCCTAATACATTAGGAGTGTATTTAACACGAACAGTCTTGCCTGCATTTACCTCTGCAGCTGTGAGTTGAGTAGCGGAAATACTAAATAGGGAAGCATAAGTACCCGAAGCTAACTTCAGCTGTACATCACGCGTTAGATTCACACCTTTTATTAGCAATTCTTGTTCTACTGTTTCATTCACATCATAGACAATGATATCACTTACTTGTTGGGTAGGAGAAACCAACGATGCGGTACTGGAACCCGTCAAGGTAATCGTGCAAGCAGATATCTCAGTGGAAGATATGGTCAATATAGCACTGTGACTGCCAGTAGCATTAGGATGATACGATATTGTCACACTCACTCCATTATTTACCTCCGATGCGGTAAGACTCGTTTTGGATACACTGAAATAAGAAGCATTTGTACCACTTATGGTCAACTGTACCCCCTTGGTCAATAAATCTCCAGACAAACGCAACGTGCTTGAAATCGTTTCTCCCACATTGGCATTACCTATATTAAGCGTTGTACCACGTTGAGGTTCTTGCAGCGTTGGTACTGTTGCCGAACAGTTGCAACCCGTCTTATCTGATGAGTTGTATTGTGCATCTTCGGTGGACATCAAGTTTTCCAATACGACAGTTTGTCCTTTGTACTGACCCCAAATATATTCTGCCAAGCAAGGATAATCAATAAAGGGATTACGATTCCTCTGTTTTGAGTAAGCAGCATTGTTTCTATCAATTTCTTTTTGACTTACAGGATCCTCACGATGCCATTTCATAAATAGATCAACAGCATAACTCGTCAGTCCTGTCACACCGCCAGAATAGGTGTATGTCACCGCACCATTGGCAGTCTCAGTAAAGGAAGTTTTGTAATAACATGCTACCATGTACATACAAGAACGTGCCAAATCACCCTTATATTCATCATCGGGTTCAAACACCTTACCAGAATACCCACTAAACGTGCTGGTACCTAATTTACCCAATGCTTTTGATGTAAGCCGCGTTCCATTGGCGCACTCACCATATGGATAGTTGCTACGTTGACCATTTACCTTACCATCCGTAGGATAGACATTGAAAACATCAGTCTTGGGTTTACCACTTCCAAACCATGATTGAGGAGTAGTGTGCTCACGATTGTAGCAGTCACATACAGTGGAATAACTACCACACTTCTTTTGTCCATGAGTAAAAGTACAAGTAGAATAGATATCCCAGACTTGATTCGTTCCAGGTTTGGAATCCGTCTGCGGATAAACACTATACAAACCATCATATCCGACATCGGTATGCGAAGAAATGATGCCATACAAGGCTGGTAAAATGGCACTACCACTCTTGCCATTTACAGCACTATAATAATTGTTTGGAATGGTTGCACTTACTGTACATACGACAAACATCAATGCAACAAGTAAATATTTACGCATATTGATAAGATTTTAAATGTTTTCTATAAATATATCTTCACTATACTCTATACCTACCAAATAGAGGCCTTCTGCTGGAGCCGACTGACCAGCCACACATCGGTTTTTCGCTTGAATAATCTGCTTGAAATCCTCTATTGATTTTTTATGCCTTCCTACATCAAACAAGGTCCCCACCACTGCTCGCACCATGTTTCGCAAAAAACGATCGGCTTGTATATGGAACACTCCATCTTCCCAATAAGCAGCCATCACATTACAAAAGGTCGTCTTCACATCCGTATGCACCCGACAAAAAGATGCAAAATCATGACGTCCTAACAACAACTCTGCTGCCTGATTCATCAATGTCACATCCAAACCTGGTTCTACTCGAGCCACCAACTTGTGTGCAAAGGGATCCTTGCAAGGGATCGTATGGTACTCATACGTCCGTGACAAGGCATCAAAACGAGCATGCGCATCCTCCTTAACGCGACGTATCTCTTTCACAGCGATTGCATAGGGAAGGAGATTATTCAATCTGCCTACCAAACGTTCTGGTTCCTCTATACGTTGCAATACATCAAAATGAGCATACATACATTTGGCATGTACTCCTGCATCGGTACGCCCCGCAAAGGTCAGAGCCACTGGCACACGGAGTATCGTGTAGAAAGCATCTTCCAACACCTCTTGTACTGTTATACCATTAGGTTGACGTTGCGAACCATGGTAATCAGTGCCGCGATATGAAAACAGAACAAAGTATCTCATAAACTTCAGGAGACAAACGCATCTTCCATGCCACCAAGAACCCACCGCCCAGCAATACAAAAGAACGGAGAATACTACTCAACCAAATATTATCTATCGGAATATATGTTTGCCATAAATAGTTAAGAGCAAATACAATAATCAACAAAACAAGGATTTTAAGTTGATTCCAACTAAAGGGTAAAACCTTGCTTGATAATGCCAAAACACCTATTACTCCCACAAAATAACCTATATATGAGAGCAAGTTACTCCATGCAGCTCCTTCCATACCTAACGAAGGTATCAACATATTATTGAGCCATATCGCACTGGCTGTCAATAACAAGGACAATATCAACGAAAATGCATAGAACTTCGAATAATTCAAAGCAGAAACGGTTATGTTGTAGGTTGATAATAGTAACTGCGATAAACTAAGAATCAAAATAACATATTTAGCCACACTGTACACCTCACCATTCGGGAGAATGTGGAAAATCAAATCAATATTAATCCATATCGCAAGAAAGATAAACCCACCTATCAACAAAAGATTATTACTACATTGCCTCATAAGATTGGATGTAGCCTTCGTATCTTTGTCCTTGATTGTTTGCGCCAACTGAGGACTGGCTATTGCAGTCACTGAGCGATAAGGTATGCTTACCATAACCGACACATAAGTCGCAATGGCAAAAATACCCGTATAATTCAGTCCCATCTTGGCCGTGATAAAAAAACTGGATAACGTGGGAGCCAAGACGGTAGCGAGAGCACTTACAACCAAAAATGCTGTGTAAAGCAAATAATTACGTATCAATGCCTTGTTCTCGCGTAGAAAGTCCCAATCAACACGGAGAGAAATGCGTCCTACATACCACAAATAAACCAGATTGATCAACGTAGCAAAGGCATACACCAAACTGATCGCTATCACAAACCCATCCATTGATAGCACACGAAATGCATACAACAAGTAGGCAACCAACATCCCCACTCTCACCCCTACCTCACGTACTGCTCTGGGCACCACAATACGCATCAAAGCATTCGCATTCGTCTCCAAGATAGTCTGATAAAGCATAAAAAATGCTATCGGCAACACCATGTAGTAATAGTCAACAAAAAGAGGTGATTTTTCGCTAAACCATTGACACAAAGGGACACTACATGCCCAATAGATAACGCTAATCAACAAAAAACCTATAAAGGGAACACATAGAGTCCAAAAGAAGAAGCCATGGTCTTGCTTCCCATCCTTGAAATATGGATAAAAACGAATAATCGAAGAAGATGTACCCAATTGGGCAATGCTAATAAAAAGAACGGCCGCATCTACCAAAACGCGAGCCAAGCCAATCTCTTCAGCACTTAAGAAACGAGTTAAGACAAAGAATGTAGTAACAAAACCTATCGCGACTCCAAGGTAAGTCACGATTGTTCCTTTGATACTTTGCCTTGCGATGATTCCCATAATACAGTGGTATTCAAGAACTTAAACACACATCGCTATGCGTTTTTATACAACATTCGCCATTTTTATAGAATGGCGAATGTTGTATATGACCAAATTATTCCTTGATAATATCTATCAATTCAACTTCAAATATCAATGTTGAGTATGGAGGTATATCACCAGCAGTTTGAGCACCATATCCTAACTCTTGTGGGATATAGAATCTAAACTTACTGCCGAGTGGCATCAATTGTACACCTTCAGTCCAACCCTTGATTACTTGATTCAAACCAAACACGATAGGTTCGCCGCGCTCTACACTGCTATCAAATACTTTACCATCAATCAAAGTACCATGGTAATGTACTTTCACCTTGTCTGTTGCAGTAGGTTTTTTACCCTTACCCATTTTGAGCACTTCATATTGCAAACCACTTTCGGTGACTTGGATATTCTCTTTCAACTTATTCTCTTCCAAGAACTTCTCACCCATAGCTTTGGTATCACCATATTTGATATGATTCAATGCATTGGTAATATACATATTCGCTTCTTCTGGAGTCATTTGCTCTGTAAAGTCTTTTAGACCATTTACAAAACCTTGAAGAATCAAATCAAACTTGGTGATCAAGCTCTCTTCACCTATCAAACCAACAGCCTCTTGCTCTTTGATGCTCTTACCAATTTGCTCTCCCATAGAAACCAATTGAGGATTGTGCTTTTTCTCTTTCATACCAATGTTGATATACTTGATAAGTTCAGCACCTGCTGTACCCGTTGTATCTGCAGAAAGAACATACATACGCAACTCATTACCATTGAGCAATCCAAAAGCATAGTTCAAACTATCCATTTTGTCATTCAAAGTTACAGTCGCAACATTCTTCATACATTTAGCCTTGATTGCCTTACCAGCCTTCACGGTATCAGCTGATGAAGCTTGATAAGCATTTTGGAAGAAATCACGTGCAAAATCCACTTTCATTACAGTGGTATCACCATAAACACCATTTACCAAACCTTGGAAAAATAGTTTCTCGTTCAAAGTCCAAACATCGTTACCTGCCAAACCAATGGCCTCACTTTGTTTGATAGAAGAACCAATACTTTTACCTACTCTTGCTACTTCGCTCAACTCTTCTACTTCACCATTATAGCCACGCTCCAACGCTGCCACAAACTCATTTATAGCCTCTTCACTGCTATCGTTTGCCAAATACATCATCTTGATTTGAGAACCATTCACCAAACCCAAAGCATAGTTGATTGAGTCTTGCATATCGGCCATCGCAACTTGCTTTGCATCGTAGCTATTACCACATGAAACCATTGCCAAAGCGGCAAGTAATAATAAAGATAGTTTTTTCATCGTTTTTAATTACATTTATTAATTATTCAATTCCTAACAATTCTACTGTAAAAATAAGTGCTGCATAAGGAGGGATATTAGCACCCGCACCTTGTGCTCCATAACCTAAATGGTATGGGATATACAACTTGTACTTGCTACCTACGGACATAAGTTGCAAGCCTTCTGTCCAACCTTTGATCACTTGATTCAAACCAAAAGTAATGGATTCGCCACGTTTATAACTGCTATCAAAAACTGTGCCGTCTATTAGACTACCCTCATAATGTACACGCACTTTGTCTGTTGCTTTAGGTTTTTGACCTATCGTAGCCTCCAATACCTCGTATTGCAGTCCACTCTCAGTGGTCTTCACCTCTGCACGTTTGGCATTCTCAGCCAAAAACGCTTCACCAGCCGACTTTTGCTCACCAGCGATCTTCTCCTCAAGCTCAGAGAAAAATTTATTCAATAGAACTTGAGCCTCTTGGTATGATACCTTGGGTTGGTTCTTCTCCAAAACGTCTTGTATTCCCGCTGCCAAGTCAGCATAACTAAGAGAAGTTACTCCACTTCCCATCAAATTATGACCCATACTAAGGCCAATAGCATAACTAATCTTATCCATTATTCAATCTTTTTTGTTAAAATTCATTGTTCGTAAATTGCCGACAAAGGTACATAAAATATTTCAAAACACCAAATATATTATTTGAGCAGCTGATGCATTCGAGAAATATACTTACCTATAATATCAAATTCTATATTCACTACACTACCTACTTCGATATACTTGAAGTTCGTTTCTTCATGCGTGTAAGGAATAATACAAACGCTCACATAGCCCATATCCCCGACTACATCAGGTTCACATACCGTCAGACTCACTCCATTGATAGTTACAGACCCTTTATCTACACAGAAGTACCCCCGACTAATCATTTCTTGACTTGTTGCATATTCAAAACGATAATACCAACTACCGTCTGTCTCTTTTTTCTCTACGCATCGAGCCACTTGATCCACATGCCCCTGCACAATATGTCCATCCAAACGTCCATCCAAACGCATCGAACGTTCTACATTCACCCAATCCCCTACACGCAACACGCCCAAATTGGAACGATTGAGTGTTTCCTGCATGGCCGTCACCACATATTCATCTCCCTTGAGCTCCACGACCGTCAAACAGACACCATTGTGTGCGATTGATTGGTCTATCGTAAGCGCCTCCGCAAATGGAGTACGCAATGTGAAATGCTTGTTGGTTTGCTCTTCATGCACATTGACTACTTGAGCCATTTTCTCTACTATTCCTGAAAACATATTAACTCCTTAAGTTTAATTTGCTCTGCAAAGATACAAGTATTTTAGTGGATATGCAAATTTATAAAACAGAAAGGATACTCCGTGAACATTTCTCTGCTTTTTAGCAGAAATCAAAATGGCAGTGATAAAGAAACATATCCTAAACATGGGTTTAATCAAAATTCTTAATTCATAATTCAAAAAACTCTTCCCCTAAATTAGGGTGAGGTGCCCAAAGGGCGGAGGGGTATGTAATTCATACTTCATAATTCATAATTCAAAATTATCCCAAGGGTATAGCAAGGGTATAGCAAGGGTATACGTGACCGTCGGGAAAACATTAGAAGTTGTGGGTGATCATTGCAAACAAAACTTTAATTTACATGTATGGAGAATCTACCCTTTTAGACAAGTTGTTCTATTTTTGTGCCATTTTCAAGACAATACCGAGACATTATCAAGGCAATGTCATACGCATCTCGTTCGCATCGCGGACCAGACCGTAGGGTGACCGTACCTTTTAAATACAAAAATACTTCCTTCTTTGCAAAGATAATACCTTCGATTTATACTATTTGTGACATTTTGCCTCATTCGCATCATCCTATATCAAAATCAAGTTAAAAGGGAGTTTTTATGTATCGAAATTGTAATCTCAGTATCGAAAATCTATCATGGCACATTTGAATGAGAGCTCTTTCGTTTCATTTTTTTGTATGATTCAATTCAAGAAATACACTTTTTTTTTGCGTCTATAAAAAAAAAACACTACCTTTGCACATTCAACTGATAGTAACAAAACTAAAACAAACAAAATAATTAACCCAATTTATTTATTTAACTTTTATTATCATGAGAAAAATTTCTACTATTTTGTTTGCACTCTTCTGTGTTCTTTCTATGAGTGCAAAGACTTTCTATCTCAAGCCCAATTCCAATTGGACTCAAGCAAATGCATGGTTTGCTATACACTATTTTGACAATAGCACAAGTCAAAAGGGTTGGGTAAAAATGACTGCAGTTGCCAACGACCCAGGTGTTTATGCTGCTGAGGTTGACGACAAGTATCCTACTCTTATTTTCTGCCGCATGAACCCCGACAAAAGCGCATTGGATTGGGGAAGCAAATGGAATCAAACAGGTGACTTGACAGTAAAAGGTAAAGCAGATAACTGCTGCGCCATCAATAAAGATCAATGGGACTGCGGAACCAATGTTACTTGGTCAAGCTACACTCCTCCTACCACAATAGCAGATTACTACTTGACTGGTACAGGCAACTTGGTTGGCGGTGGTGGATGGTCTGCAAAAGAGATTAAGATGACCTACGATGATTCAACTAAGACTTATTCACATACTTTCGTTGGCTTGCAAGCTGGTGAGGAGTATCAAATGAAAGTCACAACAGGTACTTGGGATCATAGTTGGGGATTTGCTAACCTCAAACCTGCAGTAGAAAATGTTACAGGTTCAAACGACGGCAACATTGTATTTGAAGTACAAAAATTGTCAGACGTTACCGTTACATTCGACGGAACCAACATCTCACTTGAAGGTAAATTTGGTCCTGCTCCTACTTACAAGTATGAGTTGAACGGTGGTTTATTCAACCCTAAAGGTTGGGCAACACAAGGTGAAATGTGCTTGGCTTTCCAACAAGATTGGAACGCTTATACCAACAAGACATCTGAATGGGTTAAACTTGAAGGTGGCGTTATCAAATATCACGTTGACTTGACAGCTGCTCCTGCAGATGGCGCTGGTGAAGTTGGCACATGGGTGGACGAATTTACTGCATTAGGCGCTTGCGCTGCTCAAACTCCATTTATTCAAGGTGCTACTTGGTCTGGTACATATATTCTCAACACATGGATCAACGACTCTACTTTTGAATGGGGTTGGTTGACCAAATATGTGAGCGATGTTCGCGTAGCTCAAGGCATGAGCGCTACCATTTCAGATGCTAAATCTGATGCTATTGCACGTAAAGAGATTTGTGCATTCTTCCTCCAATCACCTAAACACACCGTATGGCCAGCATCTGCAGACTACACAGTAGCTGGTACTCCTGCTGCCTTTGCTCAAGCTTGGGGTTACACCTTCGGCAACCCTGCTTCAGTAGAAGATACAACCGACTTGGTTGCTCCTTACAAAGAGGGTTATATCTTCGGCGGTTGGTATGACAACGCAGCGTTCACAGGAAAACCTGTAACACAAATGTTCCCAGAACAAAACGTAACCTTGTATGCTAAATGGATTAGCAAAGATATGTCAGTACTCATGGCTGACCTCAACGTTCGCCGTGTACTTGCTAACAACGAGGGTATCTATGTATTGGCAACCGATACCAACCTCGTTCCTACTCTCGTAAAAGCAGACTTTGCAGGTCAAGTACAAACAATCTACAACACCGATTTCTGCAAATATGCAGGTTCTAAGGGAGTTGTAATGCCTCTTGCAGACATTGCACTTACAGAAGATGGTGTTCTTCTCGGTATCAATAGTGAGCACGTAACAACAACCAAGACACATGACCAACAACCTCTCATTTACAAATGGAATGCTGATGGTACAGGTGCAATCTGGATTGACACAGATGACTTGGTAGGTAGCGATATGAACTTTGCTGCTGGTAACTTTGGTAATGCTACTGTAGATATGCTTGCTTACAACGGTACACTTGCATCTGGTAAACTTGTAACACGTGCTTACACTCAAGGCTCTGGCAACAGAAGTCGTATGGGCGTTATGCAAATTACTGATACTGTTGCTACTAAGGCAAATACAGGTTACAACCAAGACCTTGCTGCTTGGACCGCTACCGAAGGTCTTTATTTGATCGCAGCTCCTACTGCTACTGACAACTTCATTTGGAGTGGTGCAACTTGCGCACCTACAGAATGGGTTACCGTTCTCCCTGGAAAACAAGTTATTTCTGCAGCCGCAGCAACAATGGCTAACACCTATATGGGCGCTAAAGGTTTCACCTTTGCTACCGTTGACGAGCAAACCATCATGACTATCCCTTCACTCACAGGCGTGAAAGTGTTGAACGTTACCGCTGGTATTGCTACTGCAACTGAAGTACAAGACCTCGTAGCTACTGCTGCTGTTACTGAAGCTGCTTGCATGTATGCTACTGTAGTTGAAGTAGAAGGTGCTAAGAAAGTATTGTTGGCTCGTGACCTCACCATCGAACTTCTCGACCTTCCAGAGATTCCAGAGCAAACAACCAACTTGGAAACACTCATCAACAACGCTAATGACGTGAAGAAAGTTATCATCAATGGTAACCTCTACATCATTCGCAACAACGCAATGTACAACGTACAAGGACAAATGGTAAAATAATCCATTTCCTAATACATACCAAAAAAGAGACCCGCGGGTCTCTTTTTTGTTGTAAATATACGCGAAATGTTGTATCTTTGCATCTAATAATGATAACCTATGGAAGAGTTTGTACTAAACACACACAACAAAGCCGAATTTCCTCCTGCACACACGGCGGAACACCTACTCAATCAAACCATGTGTAGGATGTTTGGATGCAAACGTAGCAACAATACCCATATTGAACGAAAGAAAAGCAAGATTAACTTTGCTCTTCCCGATTGTCCAACAAAGGAACAAATAGAGCAAATAGAACACACCATCAACCAACTAATACAAGCAGATTTACCCGTTTGCTATCAATATATCAAACGAGAAGATGTGCCCATAGATGTTCCCAGTGAGCGCCTACCTCAACAAGCAAGTGAATGGCTTCGACTGGTACGTATCGGAGAATACGATACTTGTTTGTGCATAGGACAACATGTAGAATCAACACGAGAGATAGGAGAGTTTAAAATAACAAGCACCAGCTGGAATCAAGACTCATTCAGAATAGTATATCGGGTCTTCCCTCTCTATCCAGATAAATACAATCAATAAAATGGCAAAAATTAGTGACATACATATCCACGACAAAGTGCGCTTCTTAGATTCAGTAGGAGAAGGTGTTGTGGTAAAAATAGATGCAAAACAAAACCTTGTATATGTACAAGACGAAGATGGATTTGATATCCCTATGCCTGCACAACAAATTGTGGTAATAGCTGCCACCCCTATACAACAAGAAAGACAAGCTATCCAACCAAGCGAAGGAGATAAAAAAGCCAAAGAACAAGGAACATTGCATGCAGCACATACTGCTGCCAAAGGTAAGAAAGAAGCAAAAAAAGAGAATATCCTCGAAGTGGATTTGCATATCGCACAACTGATTGAACATTGGCAAGGCATGCAAAGAGGAGAGATTCTTCAACTACAATTATCTACCTTCCACAACACCATGCGCAATAATATCAAGAATCGTGGACAAAAGATTGTCTTTATCCATGGTAAAGGAGAAGGCATTCTCAAAGCTGCCATCAATAAAGAATTGGACAAAGCCTACCCTACTTGCGTATACCACGATGCCTCATTTGCACAATATGGATTTGGAGCAACCATGGTCATCATTGCATAAGATACAAACAACTAACAATCGAACATATATGAATCATACTACTTCTACAATACATCAAGTGCCTGTGCTCTTGCTCACAGGATATCTTGGAAGCGGTAAAACAACGTTACTCAATCGCATCTTAACTAACAAGCAAGGCATTCGATTTGCTGTCATCGTCAACGATCTGGGTGAGGTAAATATAGATGCCGAACTTATTCAAAAAGGAGGCGTAGTTAATCAACAGGAAGATAGTCTCGTCGCCCTACAAAACGGCTGTATCTGTTGTACCCTCCAAACAGACCTAATAGAACAACTGCATGAACTGGTGGCAAGCAAATTGTTTGACTATATTGTCATCGAAGCAAGTGGTATTTGTGAACCTGCTCCAATAGCACAAACTATCTGCTCAATGCCTGCCATGGCACCCCAATTGATAAAAGAGGGTGTACCTGCATTGGATGCTGTAGTTACTGTGGTGGATGCCCTCAGAATACGTGACGAGTTCTCCAACGGAAACGAACTAATTCATAACCCAAATCCTGAAGAAGACCTCGCTTCATTAGTAATAGAACAAATCGAATTTTGCAACACCATACTACTAAACAAAATTGATGAAGTAAGCAAACTAGAAGCAGACCAAATCAAACACATCATCAAGGCTATCCAACCCAAAGCGCGCATCATCGAATGTAACTATTGCGATATTGACTTGGACCTAATCTTACACACCCATAGTTTCCATTTCGACGAAGTAGCTACATCCGCCACTTGGATTCAACAATTAGAGGATAGTGAGGAAGAGCATGAGCATCATGAACATGAACATGAACATGAACATCATGAGCACGAACATCATGGGCATGAGCATCATCATGGGCACTGCCATGACCATTGCCACGAGCATCATGGAGAGGCTGACGAATATGGTATTACAACATTTGTTTACTATAGAAGACAGCCCATGGATATCAATCGCTTTGATGAGTTTGTAGCAAGGCAATGGCCCAAACAAATCATTCGTGCCAAAGGAATGTGCTGGTTCAGTACACAAAACGATATGTGTTTCCTATTCGAACAAGCAGGCAAGCAATTCCAAATCAAAGAAGCAGGAGCATGGTTCGCAACCATGCCACAAGAAGAACTAATGCAACAACTTGCTTATGATAAACAATTGCAACGCGATTGGGATGCCGATTGCGGCGATAGAATGCAAAAAATTGTATTCATAGGACAACACATGGACAAAAAACAAATAGAAGAGCTACTGGATAATTGTCTCGTTTGTAATGAATGATAAATTCAATATATCATCCATATACCAACCAACAGGAGACCAGCCACAAGCCATACAAAAACTGGTAGAAGGCATAAGGATGGGGGCTCCTGCCCAAACACTTTTAGGAGTGACAGGTAGTGGTAAAACATTTACGATGGCCAACGTCATCGAACAAATCAATCGCCCTACCCTCATCTTAAGTCACAACAAGACGTTGGCTGCACAGTTGTTTTCGGAAATGAAAAGTTTCTTTCCCAACAACGCTGTGGAGTATTTCGTTAGTTACTACGACTACTATCAACCAGAAGCCTACATCCCCTCTACTGATACGTATATAGAAAAAGACCTTAGCATCAACGAAGAGATCGACCGCTTGCGATTGAGTGCTACCGCAGCATTACTATCTGGAAGAAAAGACGTTATCGTTGTCAGTTCGGTGAGTTGCCTATATGGTATAGGAAGTCCACAAGATTTCTCGCAAAATTGTATCTCTATCCAACAAGGAGACACCATGCCTATGGACCATCTCCTACACAAATTGGTTGAAGCACAATACCTAAGAAACGATTTGGAACTCAAAAGAGGATGTTTTCGTGTCAAAGGAGATACTGTGGACATCTATCTCGCCTATGCAGAACAAATTATACGTATCGAATTCTGGGGCAATGAAATAGACCACATCAGTTCCACAATAGCTAATCTTGGACAAGATATCAACACACAAGAAACGATAGAAAAGACCATCTCTTTTCAACATATCAACATCTACCCTGCAACCATCTTCTGTACATCCCAAGAAAGAATGCAAGCCGCCTTCCAACAAATCAAAGTTGATACAGAAAAACAAGTACTCTATTTCGAAGAGTTGGGTGAAAGTCTCTATGCCAAAAGATTGGAAGAACGCGTCAAGTACGATCTGGAGATGATACAAGAAATAGGCTACTGCTCCGGTATAGAGAACTACAGCCGCTACTTCGATGGCAGAGAGCCAGGTACCCCTCCCTACTGTCTGTTGGACTACTTTCCGCAAGATATGCTTGTCATCGTAGATGAAAGTCACGTTACCATTCCCCAAATAAGAGCAATGTACGGAGGAGACAAAGCAAGAAAAGACAACCTTATTCAATATGGTTTTAGATTGCCAGCCGCACGGGACAATAGACCTCTTACATTCGATGAATGGGAACAAAAAACAGGACAAACGATCTACGTCAGTGCTACCCCTAATGAATACGAGTTGGAGCAATCGGATGGTATCGTTGTAGAGCAACTTATTCGACCTACAGGGCTTCTGGATCCAGAGATAGAAGTTCGTCCAACTAAATATCAAGTGGACGACTTGATGGAAGAAATACAAATACGCATTGAGAAACAGCAACGTGTATTGGTCACCACCTTGACCAAAAACATGGCAGAGGAACTTGACTCCTACTTACGCGAATATGGGATCAAATCTGCCTATATACATTCCGACATAGACACCATTGAACGCGTCAAGATAATGGAAGACCTAAGAAAAGGAATCTATGACGTATTGGTCGGAGTGAACTTGCTGCGTGAAGGTTTAGACCTCCCTGAAGTTAGTTTGGTTGCCATAATAGATGCAGACAAAGAAGGATTCTTACGAGACCATCGCTCCTTGACACAAACAGCCGGTAGAGCAGCGAGACATGTTGAGGGAAAAGTAATCATGTATGGCGACCACATTACAAAATCCATGCGACTTACTATCGAAGAAACACAACGAAGAAGAGATAAACAAATACAATACAACAAAGAACATAACATCACCCCTACTCCTGTACGTAAATCTTCAGACAATAGTCCACTAACGGTGCTATATCATGATGCTGAAGAAAAGCAAAAACAACTGCAAGAATCCATCAGCAAGGGCTGGAAAGATGCTGATTGGCAAACAATGGAGCCAAAGAAACTAAAAAAAGCAATTGAGAACAAACGAAAAGAAATGTTCCAAGCAGCCAAAGACATGGACTTCAAACAAGCTGCTAAACTCAGAGATGAGATGTTTGCTATGGAAAATCGCCTACAAGCAATAGAAGGCTAATGGGATGCTTTTGTCTTACAAATAATTTAATCATCATACATTGCATATACAAAACAGCGTAACCTTATGGGTCACGCTGTTTTTGTTATCGTTACTATCTTTCGATTATTCTTCGTTCAAACGAGCTTCAGCAGCTGCTCGAGCAGCTTGAATTTGTGCATATTCCTCTGCGTTGTGCACAGACAATTTTTGGAATTCACGCAAACCAGTACCTGCAGGAATCAAGTTACCACAGATAACGTTTTCTTTCATTCCTTCCAAGTAGTCTACACGGCCTTGAATAGCTGCTTCATTAAGCACTTTGGTTGTCTCTTGGAATGAAGCAGAAGACATGAAGGATTTAGTACCCAAAGCTGCACGTGTAATACCTTGTAGTATTTGGCATGCAGTAGCACACATCGCATCTCTTGCTACAACCAATTTCTTGTCACGACGACGTAATGAAGAATTTTCATTGTGCAAACGTTGAGCTGTCACGATTTGACCTTCGTGTAGTACTTCACTATCACCAGCATCAACAACAACTTTCTTACCCCATATACGGTCGTTCTCCTCCAAGAAGTCAAGTTTATCAACGATTTGGTTCTCCAAGTAACGAGTATCACCCGCTTCTTGAATCTCAACTTTACGCATCATTTGACGAACGATAATCTCAAAGTGCTTGTCGTTGATTTCTACACCTTGTAAACGATATACAGATTGTGCTTCGTTAACGATGTAGTCTTGTACTGCAGTAGGACCTTGGATAGCCAAGATATCATTCGGTGTAATTGCACCATCAGACAATGCCACACCTGCACGTACATAGTCTCCTTCTTGAACAAGAATTTGTTTTGACAATGGAATCAAATATGACTTCACTTCACCTAACTTGCTTGTAATAGTCAACTCGCGGTTACCACGTTTGATCTTACCAAAGGATACCTCACCATCAATCTCAGCAACAATAGCTGGATTAGAAGGATTACGTGCTTCGAACAACTCAGTAACACGTGGAAGACCACCCGTGATATCACCTGCAGTACCGAAGGAACGAGTAATGGTGAACAACAAGTTACCTGCTTTTACCTCAGACTTATCAGCATGTACCAACATTGCTTTCACTGGCAAGTTGTAGGTGCGAAGGATATTACCTGATGCATCCAAAATATGCGCTGTAGGTAGTTTAGTCTTATCCTTTGAGTCTGTGATATAAACTTCATTCTTACCTGTTTGCTCATCTGTCTCTGTCTTAGATGTCAAACCTTCAATCACATCTTCATATTGGAGAGTACCACTTTGTTCAATAACCAAAGAAGCTTTATATGGATCCCATTCACATACTACTTTACCCTTTTCATACATCTCACCAGGAGTTACAAAGAGTTTAGAAGCATAAGGAATATTAAAGGTTGTCAAAACAACTCCTGTTGTTGGGTCCACCAAACGAAGTTCATTCAAACGGCTAACCACAATCACTTCACCAGCATCCGTCGTGATAGTACGCAGATCTTCAATCTCAACACGTCCATTGCGTGGTAGCGCATAGGTATTTTGAGTTGTAGCATTGCCTGCGACACCACCCGTGTGGAAAGTACGAAGAGTCAACTGCGTACCAGGTTCACCAATAGCTTGCGCTGCGATGACACCAACAGCCTCACCACGTTGTACCATTTGACGTGTAGCCAAGTTACGACCATAACATTTTGCACAGACGCCACGTTTGCTCTCACAGGTGAGCACTGAACGTATTTCTACTTCTTCTATACCCGCAGCGTTGATTGCATCACAATGATTTTCGCGAATTTCTTCACCAGCAGCCACGATCAACTCACCATCATTATCATAGATATCATGCACACTTACACGACCTAAGATACGTTGTGTCAATGATGCTACTTCATGGTCATTTTGCTTGATAGCACGTGCTGTCAAACCACGCAATGTACCACAGTCCTCATCGTTGATAATCACATCATGAGAAACGTCCACCAAACGACGAGTCAAATAACCTGCATCGGCTGTCTTCAAAGCTGTATCGGCCAAACCTTTACGAGCACCGTGAGTAGAAATAAAGTACTCAAGCACAGATAGACCTTCCTTAAAGTTAGAAAGAATTGGGTTTTCAATTGTTTGACGACCTTCAGTAGAACCTGCTTTTTGAGGTTTAGCCATCAAACCACGCATACCTGCTAACTGCTTGATCTGCAATTGTGAACCACGGGCACCAGAATCCATCATCATGTAAACAGAGTTGAAACCCTGGTCTGCCTCTTTCATGCGTTTCATAAGAACAGTTGTAACTGCGTTGTCTATCTTATTCCATGCTTGAATAACGTTGTTGTAACGCTCGTCGTCACCCATCTCACCATAGTTGTACAACTCGGTGATTTGCTCAACTTCAGCATTACCTTTCGCTACAAGTTCAGCTTTTTCTTCAGGAACGAGGATATCATTCAAATTGAACGACAAACCTCCCTTGAAAGCCATCTTATAACCTAAGTCTTTAATATCATCCAAGAACTTCGCTGTACGAGCTACACCACAAGTTTTGATAACGTTAGAGATGATCTTCTTGACAGCACCTTTGTTCAAGGTTACATTTTGATATCCAACCTCCTCTGGTACATAATAATTTACTAACACACGACCTGGAGTGGTTTCAACCAATGAAGTCTTGCCTGTTATAGGATCTTGAATACGAACCTTCACCTTCGCATGGATATCAACCTTACCCTCATTCAATGCTATCTCACATTCCTCTGGAGAATAGAATGCCAATCCTTCTCCCTTAACACCTTCACGCTCTTTGGTGATATAATACAATCCCAAAATCATATCTTGTGAAGGAACAGTAATTGGGTTACCATTCGCTGGGTCCAAAATATTGTGTGAACCTAACATGAGCAATTGAGCTTCAAGTATGGCCTCATTACCCAATGGGAGGTGCACTGCCATTTGGTCACCATCGAAGTCGGCGTTGAAACCAGCACATGCCAATGGATGCAATTGAATAGCCTTACCCTCAATCATCTTAGGTTGGAAAGCCAAGATACCATGACGGTGCAACGTAGGAGCACGGTTCAACAATACTGGGTGTCCTTCCATCACATGCTCAAGAATTTCCCATATGATAGTCTCTTTTCTATCAATAATCTTCTTAGCTGATTTAACGGTCTTAACAACACCGCGCTCAATCAACTTACGAATAACAAATGGTTTATACAATTCGGCTGCCATATCCTTAGGAAGACCGCACTCGTGCATCTTCAACTCTGGACCAACCACAATCACTGAACGTGCAGAATAGTCAACACGTTTACCCAATAGGTTTTGACGGAAACGTCCTTGTTTTCCCTTCAATGAGTCAGAAAGAGATTTCAACGGACGATTTGCCTCTGATTTGATAGCCGTTGTTTTGCGTGAATTGTCAAACAATGAGTCAACAGCCTCTTGCAACATACGTTTCTCGTTGCGTAAGATGACATCTGGAGCCTTAATCTCCATCAAACGTTTTAGACGATTGTTACGTATGATAACACGTCTATACAAATCGTTCAAGTCTGATGTTGCGAAACGACCACCATCCAATGGAACCAATGGACGTAACTCTGGAGGAGTAACTGGAATGACTTGAAGTATCATCCATTCTGGACGGTTCTTACCCTTGCTTGCTCTAAATGACTCAACTATTTGCAAACGTTTCAATGCCTCTGTCTTACGTTGCATAGAAGAATCTTTGTTTGCACGGTCACGCAATTCGAAAGATAATTTGTCCAAATCAATAGCGCTCAACATGTCGTAGATAGCCTCAGCACCCATCTTTGCAATGAACTTGTCTGGATCACTATCTTCCAACATTTGGTTGTCCTCAGGCAAACGCGCAATCAATTCTTCGTATTGCTCCTCGTCCAAGAGCATTTTATCCTCTACTATCTCATCACCTATTTCAGTGCCTTTAAGGATACCTGCTTGGATAACAATGTACTTTTCGTAGTACACCACAGAATCCATTTTCTTGGTAGGTACACCTAACAAAGCGGCCATCTTGCTTGGTAAAGAACGGAGATACCAAATATGAGCAACAGGAACAACCAATTTGATATGTCCCATACGCTCACGACGTACTTTCTTCTCTGTTACTTCAACACCGCAACGCTCACAAACGATTCCTTTGTAACGGATACGTTTGTATTTACCACAATGGCACTCATAGTCACGTGTAGGACCAAAAATATGCTCACAGAACAAACCATCACGTTCTGGTTTGTAGGTGCGGTAGTTAATTGTCTCCGGTTTTAGGACCTCTCCACTAGACAAAGACATTATTTCGTCTGGTGATGCTAATCCTATTGATATTTTAGAAAAACCGGTTTTCTTATTATCTTGTTTATAAGCCATAATCGTTGTTGTCTAATTGTTCTAATTGACTAGAGGATTATTCCATTGTAATTGATAGTGCCAAACCTTGCAACTCATGAATCAAAACGTTCAAAGACTCTGGTAAACCAGGAGTTGGCATAGGTTCGCCCTTAACAATCGCTTCGTATGTACGAGCTCTACCCGTAACATCATCAGATTTGACAGTAAGAATCTCTTGTAGTATGTGAGCAGCACCGTGAGCCTCCAAAGCCCAAACCTCCATCTCACCAAAACGTTGACCACCAAATTGAGCCTTACCACCCAATGGTTGTTGAGTAATCAAACTGTAAGGACCGATAGAACGTGCGTGCATCTTGTCGTCAACCATGTGACCTAACTTCATAAAGTATGTCACACCCACTGTAGCCATTTGGTCAAATGGTTCGCCAGTTCCTCCATCGTACAACTGTGTCTTACCTGCACGTGGCAAACCTGCCTTATCTGTCCACTCGTTCAAAGAGTCTAAGGTACAACCATCAAAAATTGGAGTAGCAAACTTAACGCCCAATTCTTTACCAGCCCAACCTAATACAGCCTCAAAGATCTGACCAATATTCATACGAGAAGGCACACCCAATGGATTCAATACGATATCTACAGGTGTACCATCTGCCAAGAATGGCATATCTTCTACACGAACGATCTTACTTACGATACCTTTATTTCCGTGACGACCAGCCATCTTATCACCAACGCGAATCTTACGACTCTTAGCAACATAAACCTTTGCTACTTTGATGATACCATTTGGTAGTTCATCACCTATAGTCATATTGAACTTTTCACGCTTGAGCTTAGCGTCCAACTCTTTGTAGAGTTCTACGTACTTCATGATACATTGTTGTACCAATTCGTTGCGATGAGCATCAATTGTCCAATCTTGCAACATTACGGTTTGGAAATCTATTTGGTTCAAGCGTTCTTTCGTAAATACCACGCCTTTAGGTATCAACTCAGTACCCACCAAATCGCATACACCTTGAGATTGACGATTCTTGAGCAACGTAGCCAACTTATCAATCAACAAGTGACGCAAGTCTTCAGCTTTTTGCTTGAACTCAGCATCCAAACGTGCAATTTTCTCTTTGTCCTCCAATTTTTGCTTGCGTTCTTTTTGAGCGCGCGCATAGAGTTTCTTATCAATAACGACACCTGATAATGAAGGACTTGCTTTCAAAGAAGCATCCTTAACATCTCCTGCCATATCGCCGAAGATGGCTTTCAACAATTTCTCCTCTGGAGATGGATCTGATTCACCTTTTGGAGTAATCTTGCCAATGATAATATCGCCTGGATTGATGTGCGCACCAATACGGATAATACCATTCTCGTCCAAGTCCTTAGTTGCCTCTTCGCTAACGTTAGGAATGTCAGCTGTAAACTCTTCCACTCCTCGTTTGGTCTCACGTACTTCTAACAATTGTTCTACAACGTGTACTGAAGTAAACATGTCCTCACGAACAATTCTTTCGCTCAAAACGATAGCATCCTCGTAGTTGTAACCCTTCCAAGGAATATAAGCTACTTTAAGGTTCTTTCCAAGAGCTAACTCTCCATTTTCTGTTGCATAGCCCTCTGTCAATATTTGACCTTGTTCTACGCGATCACCCTTACGTACGATAGGACGCAAGTCAATGGTAGTATTTTGGTTAGTCTTTTGGAATTTAGGTAATCGGTATTCTTTTTCAGAAGAATCAAATGAAATAAATTCTTCCTCTTCTGTTCTATCATATTTTATGCGGATATAATCAGCATCTACATATGTTACTTCACCAGAACCCTCAGCCACGATTTGTGTACGGCTATCTTGAATCAATTGTCCTTCGATACCTGTACCTACGATAGGCGCCTCGCTACGTACCAATGGAACAGCTTGACGCATCATGTTTGAACCCATCAAAGCACGGTTGGCATCATCATGCTCCAAGAAAGGAATCAAAGCAGCTGCAATAGAAGCAATCTGGGAAGGAGAAACGTCCATCAAGTCAACCTCAGCAGGAGCTACAACAGGAAAGTCTGCCTCATAACGAGATTTAACTTTTGTACGTATAAATGCACCATTCTCATCCAACGGAGCATTACCTTGTGCCACTGTTGCATTCTCTTCGTCCTCAGCGGTCATATATACGATATGATCGTTATCCAAATCAACTACACCATTTTCTGCTTTGCGATATGGAGTCTCAATAAATCCAAGATTATTGATTTTCGCATAGATACACAATGAAGAAATCAAACCAATGTTTGGACCTTCAGGTGTCTCAATAGGACACAAACGACCATAGTGAGTATAGTGTACGTCACGCACCTCAAAACCAGCTCTATCACGACTCAAACCACCAGGACCCAAAGCTGACATACGACGCTTGTGAGTAATTTCTGCCAATGGGTTTTGTTGATCCATAAATTGGGACAAAGCATTCGTTCCAAAGTAAGAGTTGATAACGCTTGAAATAGATTTAGCATTGATCAAATCTGTTGGTGTAAATACTTCATTGTCACGTACATTCATACGTTCACGAATAGTACGACTCATACGAGCCAAACCAATATTAAATTGGTTGTACAATTGCTCACCAACGGTACGTACACGACGATTACTTAAGTGGTCAATATCATCTACCTCAGCATTTGAGTTAATCAGTTCAACCAAGTATTTGATAATTTCAATGATATCCTCTTTGGTCAACACCTTAACGTCTTCTGGAGTGGACATATTCAACTTGCGATTGATACGATAACGGCCCACTTTTCCTAAGTCGTAACGTTTTTCACTGAAGAATAATGTCTGAATCATTTCACGTGCAGTAGCGTCATCAGCAGGTTCAGCATTGCGCAACTGACGATAGATGTGCATTACAGCCTCTTTTTCGGAACGTGCAGGGTCTTTTTGAAGTGTATTGAAGATGATTGAATAATCCGCTTCATTCACTTCTTCCTTGTGCAATAAGATAGTCTTCGTTCCTGATTCTATAATCTTTTCACATAACTCTTCCGTTAGTACTGTTTCGCGATCAATAATAACTTCGTTACGCTCAATAGTAACAACTTCGCCAGTATCCTCATCTACAAAATCCTCTGTCCATGCTTTCAAGACATTACCAGCCAAAGTACGTCCAACTATTTCTTCGATATTAGTCTTTGTCACGCGAACTTCTTCTGCCAATCCAAAGCAGTCTAAAATATCTTTATCTGACTCAAAACCAATTGCACGCAACAATGTGGTTACAGGTAATTTTTTCTTACGATCAATATAAGCGTACATTACCTTATTGATATCAGTAGCAAATTCAATCCAAGATCCACGGAATGGAATAATACGAGCAGAGTACAATTTAGTACCATTTGAGTGCATACTCGTACCAAAGAACACACCTGGTGAACGATGCAATTGGCTAACAATCACACGTTCAGCACCATTGATAACGAAAGTTCCCTTAGGGGTCATGTAAGGAATTGTTCCCAAATATACATCTTGTATAACGGTATCAAAATCCTCATGATCAGGATCCGTACAATACAATTTCAATTTCGCTTTCAAAGGTACACTATACGTTAAACCACGAGTTAAGCATTCCTCAATGGTGTAGCGTGGATGATCAACGTAATAATCTAGAAACTCTAGAATAAAGTTATTTCGTGTATCTGCTATTGGAAAGTTCTCCGAGAATACACGATAAAGTCCTTCCTGACGACGTTGTTCTGGAGTAGACTCCATTTGGAAGAAATCGTGGAAAGACTTAAGTTGAATTTCCAAAAAGTCAGGATAAGGCATTTGCTTTTGCATTGCCGAAAAATTGACTCTTTGTGTTATTTTATTTGTAGCCATTTCTGTATAGTAGGATGGTTATTTTTTTACAAGCTATAACTAATATGCAGAACCAACATAAAAACCCTTTACCAATGATGGTGTTTTAATTTATTTTAATATTATAAATATATCTTTTACCATCTTTTAATATATTTTTATTATTCTGCTATATTGAGAGAAAAAGGTTTAGACTCCCAGGAACGGGAATCTAAACCTATTACCACATCTCGTGGCAGGGTATTACTTGAGTTCAACCTCAGCACCAACCTCTTCAAGAGCTTTCTTGAGAGCTTCAGCAGTAGCTTTATCAACGCCTTCTTTAACGTTTGATGGAGCTGCGTCAACGATATCTTTAGCCTCTTTAAGACCAAGACCTGTTTGCTCTTTAACAGCTTTAACTACTTGAAGTTTGTTAGCACCAGCGCTCTTGAGAACAACATCGAAAGATGTTTTCTCTTCTACAGGAGCTGCTTCAGCAGCAGGACCAGCAGCAACTGCAACAGCTGCAGCAGCAGGTTCAATACCATACTCGTCTTTCAAAATTTGAGCGAGTTCGTTTACTTCCTTAACTGTAAGGTTAACTAATTGTTCAGCAAAAGCTTTCAAATCTGCCATTGTTGTATAATTTTTAGATGTTATTTTTAATATTCTTTAGTTTTGTGCTTCTGACTTTATTCAGACAGCTAATTTTGAATACTGATTACTCAGCACGTTCACCCAACGTTTTGAGAACGCCATGGATGGTAGTACCTCCAGATTGGAGTGCGGAAACAACGTTCTTTGCAGGAGATTGCAATAGAGCAACCAAATCTGCGATAAGTTCGTTTTTCGACTTGATCGTTGAAAGGAATTCCAAATTTTGAGCACCTACATAAACAGTTTCCTCTACGTAAGCAGCCTTCAATTGTGGTTTTGCCTCTTCTTTATTTTTTTCCTTCTTAGTAAATTCTTTGATGAGTTTAGCAGGAGCATTACCCGTATTGCTGAGCATCAATGCAGTATTACCTTTGAGTGCTGCAAAAATTTGCTCATCAATTCCCTTAGCTTCTAAAGCTTTTTGGAGGAGAGTATTCTTTGCTACCAACAATTTAACATCACTACTGAAGCACAAACGACGAAGAGCAGAAGTCTTCTCAGCATTCAAGCCTTCAATATTAGTAATATAGAAATGTTGATATTCGTCCAAATATTTTTGTAACTCAACAATGATAGCACTTTTATCTTCCTTTTTCATAATGTTGTCTATTACTTAAAATTACTCAATGCTTTTAGGGTCAATCTTAATACCTTGACTCATAGTACTGGAAAGATAAATGCTCTTGATATAAGTACCTTTGCTTACAGCTGGTTTCAATTTGATAAGAGTTTGTACAAACTCAGTAGCATTTTGAGCTATAGCTTCAGGAGTGAAAGATACTTTACCAATCGAAGTGTGTACAATACCGAACTTGTCTACCTTGAAATCAATTTTACCTTGCTTAACCTCTCGAACAGCTTTTGCTACATCCATAGTAACAGTACCTGATTTTGGGTTAGGCATCAAGCCACGAGGACCGAGAACGCGACCTAACGCACCAATCTTACCCATGATTTGTGGCATGGTGATGATAACGTCGATATCTGTCCAACCTCCTTTGATTTTTTCGATATACTCGTCCAAACCTACATAATCAGCTCCAGCTTCTTTAGCAGCAGCTTCTTGGTCAGGAGTACACAATGCGAGAACGCGAACTACTTTACCAGTTCCGTTTGGTAAACTAACCACACCGCGAACCATTTGGTTAGCCTTACGTGGGTCTACACCTAAACGTACATCAATGTCAACGCTTGCGTCAAATTTCGTAGTTGTTATTTCTTTAACGAGAGCAGATGCCTCGTTCAAGGAATAGAGCTTACCTGCTTCAATCTTCTCAGCAGCAAGCTTTTGATTTTTTGTCAATTTTGCCATAATAAAAGAAGATTAAATTATTTAATAGTAATACCCATACTACGAGCCGTTCCACGTACCATTGATTCAGCAGACTCAATTGTAAAGCAGTTTAAGTCAACCATTTTATCAGCAGCGATTTGACGGCATTGCTCTTCAGTAATGCTAGCCACTTTTTTACGGTTAGGTTCGCTAGAACCACTTTTTTGCTTTGCAGCTTCCAATAGTTGAACAGCTACTGGAGGAGTCTTAACAATGAAATCGAACGACTTATCCGCATAAACGGTAATAACAACAGGCAACACTTTACCTGCTTTTTCTTGCGTTCTGGCATTGAATTGTTTACAAAACTCCATGATATTGACACCCTTAGAACCCAATGCAGGTCCTACTGGAGGAGCAGGATTGGCAGCGCCACCTTTGATCTGGAGTTTAATAAAACCAGCAATTTCTTTAGCCATAATAAATTAATTTTTTTACGTGAATCGGTCAACGGCACACAATGCCTTCCGGTCCACAGTTACACAGTTATTTAGTATTAAACTATCGAGTAGTACAACGGCTCGTAACAAACGCCTCCTACTCTTTATCTACCTGATTGAAACCCAATTCAAGGGAGGTTTGGCGATCAAAGATCGTAACCAACACCTTGAGTTTTCTTCTCTCATGTAAAACCTCATTGATGACACCATTGAACCCATTGAAAGGACCGTCAACTACTTTGACTTTCTCTCCAACTAAGAAGGTTTCATCAACTTGTAAAACGTCTGGCATCTCATCCACCTTGCCAATAAACATATTAACATCAGCTTGAGACACAGGCGCAGGTTTTGTAGAAGCTCTACTCTCATTTAGAAATCCCAATACATTAGGAATATTTCTCAAGAGAGGATAGCACTCATCAGTCAAGTTACATTCAACAAGGACATAACCTGGTAACATATTCCGTTCTTTGACAACTTTTTTGTTACCACGTTGAGCCATTGTTTTCTCAGTAGGCACAAGCACTTGAGAGACGTACTCTCTAAATAAGGAAGAAGTAATCAAAGCTGACTCGATATACTCTTTCACTTTGTTCTCCTTACCGCTTATTGCACGGAGTACATACCATTTGTAGTTATTATCGGACATAATAATTAAAACTAATTAATTAAAATAAACCGTAAATAAACTGCATGAAATTCTCAAATACTAAGTCTATAAGCCACACAACCAGTGCCAGAACAAGGGAAGCAACCAACACCAATACTGCGCTTTGAACCAACTCCTTACGAGTAGGCCAACTAACTTTGTGCACTAACTCATTGTAAGACTCTTTTATGCTATCTACAAGTTTCATATTAGTAGAATTTTCTTTAATAATTATCAATCTATTTTGCGCCAACAAACTGGCCTTGACTACGCACCATCGCACAAATCAAAGTCAGTTGGAAGCTATTTTTGTAACATCAGACTTTCGTCTTAGCACGGAAGGCAGGAATCGAACCCACATTGACGGTTTTGGAGACCGCTTTCTTACCATTAGAAGACTTCCGTAAGTGGTAGAGCAGTCAAGCTGCTCTACCGAATATTTGTTGATTAGTCAATCAAACCAGTAATTTGTCCTGAACCTACAGTACGTCCACCTTCGCGGATAGCGAAACGAAGACCCTCTGAGCAAGCAACTGGGTAAATCAACTTAACAGTGATTTCCAAGTTATCGCCTGGCATTACCATTTCAGTTCCTTCTGGAAGAGTGATTTCACCAGTAACGTCCATAGTACGGATATAGAATTGTGGACGATAGTGGTTGTGGAATGGTGTGTGACGGCCACCTTCTTCTTTCTTCAAGATATAAACAGAAGCTTTGAACTCGCTATAAGGTTTAACAACACCTGGGTGTGTCAATACCATACCACGACGTACTTCATCTTTGTCAATACCACGGAGAAGTAGACCTACGTTATCACCAGCCTCACCTGTATCAAGAAGCTTACGGAACATCTCAACACCAGTTACAACTGACTTTCTACCCTCAGCGCCAAGACCGATCAATTGAACTTCATCACCTACTTTTACTACACCAGTTTCAATACGGCCAGTAGCAACAGTACCACGACCTGTAATTGAGAATACGTCCTCAACTGGCATCAAGAAAGGTTTATCTACAGCACGTGGAGGCAATTGGATCCATGAATCGCAAGCATCCATCAATTCCATAACTTTCTCTTCCCATTCTGGAACACCATTCAATGCACCAAGAGCAGAACCACGGATAACAGGAGTATTATCACCATCGAACTCATAGAATGAAAGAAGCTCACGCATTTCCATTTCAACGAGATCCAACATCTCAGCATCGTCAACCATGTCGCATTTATTCATAAATACAACAAGACTTGGTACGTTCACTTGGCGAGCCAAAAGAATGTGCTCACGTGTTTGAGGCATAGGACCATCAGTAGAAGCAACTACGATGATAGCACCATCCATTTGAGCAGCACCAGTAACCATGTTCTTAACGTAGTCAGCGTGACCAGGGCAGTCAACGTGTGCGTAGTGACGGTTAGCAGTTTGATACTCAACGTGTGCAGTGTTAATAGTAATACCACGCTCTTTCTCTTCAGGAGCATTGTCAATTGAGTCAAATGAACGAAGTTCTGAAAGACCCTTCTTTGCCAATACAGTAGTGATAGCTGCGGTCAAAGTAGTTTTACCGTGGTCAACGTGACCAATAGTACCGATGTTCACGTGTGGTTTCGAACGGTCAAATTTTTCTTTTGCCATAATTCTAGAATTTGTTTATTAACGTTAATAAAATAGATTATTTCTCGTTTCAAAAAAACGGCGAGATTACCCGCCTAATTATCTAACATTAAAATTCTGAGCTGATGGCGGGAGTTGAACCCGCGACCTCATCCTTACCAAGGATGCGCTCTACCACTGAGCTACATTAGCAATTACTTGTGTAATATTCAAAAAAAATGAGCGGAAAACGGGACTCAAACCCGCGACCCCCAGCTTGGAAGGCTAGTGCTCTATCGACTGAGCTATTTCCGCAAATTACCTTATTTCCGGCCAACCCCTTCCACGTCAGGTCGCAACAAGTCTCAACCATGTCATAGAAAAGATATCTACAATAAGGTTAAAATATGTGGGTGCGGATGGATTCGAACCACCGAAGTCGAAAGACAGCAGATTTACAGTCTGCCCCATTTGGCCGCTCTGGAACACACCCAATATTTTTCACATCTTATTAGATCACTCTGAGCCTCTAGTCGGACTCGAACCAACGACCGCTGGATTACAAATCTAGTGCTCTACCAACTGAGCTATAGAGGCAATTTGCTTTTCAATCCGATCAGCATAAGCATCATTCGGCGGAAATGCGGTGCAAAGGTACTGCTTTTTTTTGAACTGACAAACTATTTTTCAAAAAAAATGCAAAAAAAGTGTTTTTTTATGCTTTTACACTCTCCACATCGCTTTATAAATAGCCAAATAACATACAGGATGGACATGACGAGTCCACCCTGTATGTAGTGATAATTTATTTATCTTTCATTTTTTCTATTTGACGATCAATAGCCTCTAAGCATTCATCTATTCCTTGTTCGAATGTATCGCATGTTTTTTGGACAAAAATTTCTTGTCCCACACCTAAAACACGGATTTGCGTTTCTTTGTTCAGATTCGTTTCTGGTTTAACAACCGACATCCGAATCTCCATCTCTGCGCTTGGACTAACAAGAAGTTTCTCGTAGCGACGCGTTTTTTTCTCAATGTACTTTTCAAGACGCTCTGCAATCTCAAAATTAACTGCTTGTGTTTTCAGTTTCATGGTTACTCCTTTCTTTTAGTTGCCCTTGGGTGGGCAGTTTTATATACATTTTTGATTTGTTCAAAAGTAGTATGCGTATAAACTTGTGTAGCAGCCAAACTAGCATGTCCCATCAAGCTTTGTATCGTGCGAATATCCGCCCCATTGTCCAGCATCGTAGTCGCAAAAGTATGTCTCAAAACGTGTGGCGAGTGTTTTTTCAGAGTAGATACCTCTCCCATGCGTGCGCATACAATACGATATAGGACACCTTTGGTCATAGGCTGCATACCTTTCTTATTACACACACGCACAAAAAACGCGCCAATATTTCCAAATTCTTCACGAGCATGCAAATATTTTTTTATTTGCTCTACCAAAGAATCTCCAATAGGTATTATGCGTTCTTTTCGCCGTTTTCCAAAGACCCTTATTTGTCTTTGATTGACGTCCACATCCTTGTCTTGCAAACCCAACAGCTCTGCTTGTCGCATTCCCGTTTGGTATAGCACATTGATGATTAAGGTATCACGAATGCTTTCAAAATCATCAGCGGCATCGTTATAAGCCGTTGCTCTTTGCATCTCATGTGGTTTGAAAAAGACAGGTAATGGTTTATCTATTTTTGGAGAAAGAATCATGCGGGTAATGTCTTTTTCGACAACACCCACTTTTAACAAAAAACGATAAAAACTCTTCAGGCAGGACAATTTTCGCTTAATAGAACGTGGAGACTGTTTTTCTTCATCCATCAAAGAAACCAACCACATTTTAACCTCATGCTCATGAACTTTAGAAACATCCAGAGCATCTACCTCCACATTCATAAATCCGCAAAAACTCTGTAAATCATCACGATAAGCTTCTACGGTTCGAGGAGAGTACTTCTTCTCAACAGCTATATACTCTAAGAAACGAGCTATTACCCCATAATCAAATTATTTCTTTTCCCACTGCATTTTCTTTTTCAAATGGGAACAAACCAAACAATTCTGCATCAATACGATCTGTCACATAGCGAAAATCCTCAGGATTGTCACCGAACTTTATCGTATCTCCATCTATAATCAACAATTTTCCTTTGTAATCCGCAATCCAACTTTCATACAAATCATTCAATCCCTGTAGATAATCTATACGCATTCCTGCTTCGTATGAACGTCCACGTTTTTGTATTTGAGCGACCAAGTTAGGAATTGTAGAGCGAATATAAATCATCAAGTCAGGCATCTTGACCAACGACATCATCAACTCGAACAAGTCACAATAATTATCGAAATCTCTATCCGACATATATCCTTGTCGATGCAAGTTAGGAGCAAAGATACGTGCATCCTCGTATATCGTACGGTCTTGTATGATATATTCGTCTGATTGGGAAATATCCACAACATCCTTGAAACGTTTGTTCAAGAAATATATTTGAAGATTGAACGACCAACGAGCCATGTCTCCATAAAAGTCCTCCAAATAAGGATTAAAATCCACAGACTCAAAACGAGGAGTCCATCCATAATGTTTGGCTAACATATTGGTCAATGTCGTTTTGCCACAACCAATATTTCCTGCAATCGCGATATGCATACTTACTTTATTTTTATATTCGTTTGTAACTAAAGAATTATTCGTTATCCATCAATCTCACGAAAATAGTCCATACAATTGTGCATCTATTCGGTCGATTATTGAACGAAAATCTGCTGGACAATTCTCAAAATCTAACCCATCAGACTCTACCACTAACACTTTCCCTTCGTAATGATTGAAAATAAAATCTTCGTAACGTTCATTAAGGTCTTTCAAATAATCAATTTGCATACCTTTTTCATACTCACGTCCACGTTTCTGTATCTGTGCTATCAAGGAAGGAACGGTTTTTCGCAAATAAATCATCAAATCTGGCAACTGCATCATACGTTTCATATGACCAAACAGTTCCATATAGTTTTCATAATCACGCTCACTGAGATCCCCTCGTTTGTAGTTGTTCGTAACAAAGACATAAACTCCCTCAAATATACTGCGGTCTTGTACGATTGTGTTTTCCGATTTGGTAATGGCTAACATATCCTTGAAACGCTCCTTCAAGAAATACGTTTCCAAGCTAAAAGACCAACGCTTGATATCGGAATAATAATCTTCCAAATAAGGATTGAAACCCACACTTTCGAAACGAGGTTCCCACCCATAATGTTTCGCCAGCATTTTAGTCAAAGTAGTTTTACCCGCACCAATATTTCCTGCAATTGCTATGTACATCAACCTAAAAAATGGGTTACAATATTTAATCCGAAAATTATCCTAAATTCTTATTCCTTTTGGTTTGCAAAGATAAGACAAAAAAATTAGATATACAAATAAAAACCTTCAAAAAAATCCAACAATTTTAAGGGCGCAGCAATATTCACAATCTGACCACACAAAGGCAATCATTTTTTATTCTAAAAAGAATAGGATAGGAAGCTTTAGCAAGGACATTGTAAGATACAATCATTACCCTTTAAGGGTACTCTCATGCAATCGTTGACCGTCGGTTGACCGTCGGCTGACCGTCGGGAATGACTCGATAAACTCTCGGTAAATCCTTGAGATGCTTTTGGTATGTTCCCAAGAAGTATTTTTGTTTGAGAAAGTTGATTTGTTTTACAGCGAGAACAGATAATCCAGCGCTTCACGAATCATATTTTCTGGCACCACGCAATCAACCACAGGTTGACCAATTGCACGGAGCAATGTAAATGAGATGGTGTGACAAGAAACATTTTTCTTATCTTGCTTCATTAGTTTGATCAATTCGTCATAATCGGAGCAAGCGCATGAAGCATGTCCATAATGCGTCACCATAATATGACTCAACTGCCGCAGCACTTCACGATCCAGTCCCATCATTGTAACACTGAGATAAGCAGCCGCAACCAAACCTTGCATTACCGCATATCCATGACGTAACGACTGATGCGACATTGAATATTCCTCTATTGCATGTCCAATAGTATGTCCCAAATTGAGGCATTTGCGAATCCCTTTTTCGTTATGATCCATTGTCACTACATTAGATTTGATTGCTGCGCAACGAGATATCAAATATTCAAGGAGTTGCTCATCATTCAAGCATTCAAGCGCCATCAATGAATCATTGAAATCTTGTTGGCTGGAAAGCAAACAGGTTTTGATTAGTTCAGCATAACCAGACAAAAACTCTTCCGCAGGCAAGGTGCGAAGTAAAGGTGGATAAATAT
This sequence comes from Paludibacteraceae bacterium, assembly GCA_017938155.1. GTDB lineage: Bacteria > Bacteroidota > Bacteroidia > Bacteroidales > Paludibacteraceae > Colicola. Next base: position 119,393 of record JAGBCD010000038.1, read on the forward strand.
ATGTCTGTATTGGTTCAGCAAAGGTCCCCACACAGTTTTTTATGCCTCCATAATTGACCCCCGTCTTTCCCCCGATGGCAGCATCAACCATTCCCAACAATGTAGTCGGAATGTGTACAAAATCTATTCCTCTTTTGTAAGTAGAAGCCGCAAAACCGCCCAAATCTGTTATCACGCCCCCACCTAAGCAAATTAGTAAAGCATGCCGCGTAGCCTGGTGTTGGAGCAAAAGATCCCAAGTGAGAGCAACTGTATCCAATACTTTGGACGACTCTGAATCATCAATGAGTAATACAGGATAGTTATCCAGACATTTCAAGAGTGCACCCTCCTTCGTTATCAAGATGTTGTGTAGATGGGGAGCGGTCAAGACAAACACCTGATTATCCTCGTAGGTATGAAGTAGATGTTTAAGTGCTTCTAAATCCTTATTCAACTGAATGTATGCCATGATTTTTTCAAAATGTTTGCAAAGATACGTTTTTTTTCGTAACTTTGTCGCCTAATTTGGAAAAATATGCGAAAAATTTTTGTTTTATTAATTTTGATATGTGCAACAGCGTTACCTATCGTTGCCGAAAATGTAGTATATCTAACCACTGAACAATTCAAAGAACGTGTGTTTGATTATACAAAAGAGAAAGAATGGAAATACAAAGGAGACAAACCTTGTGTTATAGATTTTTACACGACTTGGTGTGGCCCATGCAAGAGGTTGGCTCCAATCATGGAAGCATTGAGTCAAAAATATTGTGATAAAGTTATTTTTTACAAGGTTGACACAGAAAAGGAAAGAGAATTGGCTTATGTATTTCAAATCAATAGTATTCCACAGGTTTTATACATTCCTGTAGAGGGGCAACCTCTTTTGCTCAAGGGACTTTACCCGCAAGAAAATATTGAAGAAATTATTGACACACACCTATGCAAGTAGAACTTATCCTTCTCGTTCTATCGCTCCTCTTTTTTGCGAGCATTTTTACAGACAAAATCGGATATAAATTCGGTGTACCTGCCCTATTGCTCTTCTTGGCAGTGGGTATGTTGTTTGGTCCTGACGGTATCGGTCGCCTCATTAACGACGACGGAGTAGGCTATATGCTGAATGTGGGCTCTGCTCAAGCTATTGGCACAATCGCGCTGTGTATTATCCTTTTCTCGGGTGGTTTGGATACCAAACTTTCGGATATCCGCCCTGTGATGGTGCCTGGTCTAACTTTAGCGACTATCGGTGTGCTGATTACCATGCTCGTGACGGGTGTGATTACCTACTATGTTTTCGGTTGGCTACATTCAGTGGCAAGTGTGAGTATTGCTGTAGCCATGCTAATGGCATCCACGATGTCATCCACGGATTCTGCTTCGGTATTCTCTATTCTTCGTACCAACAAAATAGGACTAAAGCACAACCTTCGTCCGTTGTTGGAGTTGGAGTCGGGGGCCAACGACCCAATGGCGTATGTGCTTACCACTACTATGATTGGTATTGTGACTGCAACCAGCCATCAAGTGACAGCCCTTTCTGTAATACAGGATATTGTTATTCAGCTGATTATGGGTGCTGTGCTTGGCTTTATTTTTGGTAAAGGTATTGTTAGTATCATGCGCAAGGCGGACCTTGGCAATGAGTCGCTGTATCCTCTTATGGTGCTTACGGCATGTATCTTCATCTTCAGTATCACCTATTTCCTAAAGGGTAATACGTATTTGGCAGTATATATCGGTGGTCTGGTGATTGGTAATAGCAAGTTCACTCGCAAGCGTCAAACGCGCAGCTTCTTCGATGGACTTACATGGCTCAGTCAGTTGGTTATTTTCCTTGTCTTGGGTTTGATGGTGCGTCCGCATGAGTTATTCCAATTAGAAGTCTTGCTGCCATGTTTGATTATCAGTATTGTGATGATATTTATCTCGCGCCCTATAGCGGTATTCCTTTGTATGTTGCCATTCAAGCAGTACAAGCATAACGACAAGATGCTGCTCAGTTGGGTGGGATTGAAGGGTGCTGTGCCTATCATTTTCGCCATCATGTGCGAGGCGAATAATGTGCCGCATGCAAATTTGATATTCAACATCGTCTTCCTTTGCACGATAGTTTCGCTCATTGCGCAGGGTACAACCTTGTCGATGGTGGCAAAGAAACTCAAACTCTCTACTCCACCTGTGGAACTGAAGAAACTCACCCACTTTGATATTGATTTGCCCGAAGAGGTAGAGTCTTCTGCCACCGAGATTGAGGTGAAAGAGGAAATGCTCGTGCATGGCAATATGCTCAAGAACCTCATTTTCCCAGATAAGACTTTGGTTATCATGGTGCGCCGTGGCGAAGACTTCTTTGTACCAACGGGCAATTCCGAATTGGAAGTGGGCGACCAACTATTGGTTATCACCGACAACGATGCGATGCTCGCTGCTCAGTATCGCGAAGAAACGGATGAAGAGGAGAGCAAACATTGGGGCATGCAACTCATCAACAACACATGGGACTTCGCCAAACAAAAATGGCAGCAACTCGTGGCTGGCAAAAAGAATATTCAACAATAACATATGAAAAAAACAATCTTCCTTACTGGTGCTACAGGCACTATGGGCTACGCAGGAATGCAAGAGATACTGCGCTATCCCGAAAACTATCACTTGCGTATATTGGCTCGTCCAAGTGCTAAAAACAAAGAACTGCTTGCGCCATTGATGGACAAAGTGGAAGTCATCTGGGGCGATCTAACCAAATATGAAGATATCCTGCGTGGTGTAACGGGTAGCGATATTGTATTGCACGTGGGCGGGATGGTGTCGCCACAAGCAGACTATCGTCCTAAAGCGACCCTGCGCACCAATATATCCGCAGCTACCTATATCCGCGATGCGGTGTTGGCGCAGCCCGAAGAAAAACAGCCCAAAGTGGTGTATATCGGTAGTGTCGCTCAGATGGGTGACCGCCGTGAGCCATTGCATTGGGGACGTGCAGGCGACCCTATCTGCGTGTCGGCATACGACCACTACGGTCTGACCAAAGCGCAGGCAGAGCGCATCATTACCAATTCGCCTATCAAACAATGGGTGGCACTCCGCCAGTCGGGTATCCTCTACCCTGCTATCTTGAAGAACTACGACCCTATCATGTTCCACGTGCCTATTCGTGGCGTGTTGGAATGGGCGACAGTAGAAGACAGCGGACGACTATTGGAGCGCGTGTGTCGCGATGAAGTACCAGAGGAGTTTTGGAAGAACTACTACAATATTGGTTCGGGTCAAGAGTACCGCATTAGCAACTATGAGTTTGAGTGCCTTTTGCTGGATGCTATTGGTTGCCCTCGCCCAGAGAAAATCTTTGAGGCGAAGTGGTTTACTACACGCAATTTCCATGGTATGTGGTATATTGACGGCGACCGCTTGGAGAACTACTTGCACTTCCGCGCCAATGTGCCCGTGAAAGAGTATTTTAAGCAGATGGCTAAGGCAGATAGCGTGCCTTGGGGCATCAAGTTCGCCGCTAAGACCAAGATTGCCAAACTCTTCCCACGCTGCGTGAAACTCGCTATGTACGCCATGGCGATGTCCAAGGAGCATGGTACGCAATGGTGGATTAAGCACAACAAGACCCAACGCATCAGTGCATATTATGGCACTTTGGAAGCATACAAAGCCATTCCAGACTGGAAACATACCGATGTGTCGCACAATAGCGAAGAGTATGTATTGCTTGACCACGGCTACGATGAGCAAAAGCCCAAGGCATTGTTTACCATTGAGGATATGCAAAAAGCTGCTGCTTTCCGTGGTGGTAAATGCCTATCAACTAAGATGGTGCAAGGCGACTGGGACACTCCGCTGGAGTGGGAGTGCGCTGAAGGGCATAAGTTTACGGCTACGCCACGCTTGGTATTGCTGGGTGGTCACTGGTGTGAGGAGTGTATGCCTTACCCTTATGCAGGCGAGAAGAATGCTCGTCCTTGGCAATGGGATAGAGTGGCAAAGAAGAACCCATTCTTTGCACAACTATGGGCTCCGCTTCATGATGCCAACGAGGACAATGTCTATGGTCCTGAAGTGTTTGATGGCTGGGAGAACTAATCGCATGAGCGAATGCGAGATAAGAAGTAACTCTACTTATGAATTATTATATCAGCAGCTACCGATTGGGTAGCTGCTTGTTTTTTGAAAGTTTTCGTGTGCCGAAGGTTGTGGTAATTTTCAATGACTTTCTATTTAAATTAAGCCATGCTCATTGACCCAATCCATAAAAGGTATTACTTGAATAGTGAACCCTTTTTCTTTGATTATTTCTTTGTGCTGGTAGGATATAATTTGTAAAGTTTGGCATTTTAATTCGCCTGCCACCTCAATCAATGCATCTATTTCACGGCGACGAGTCTTCTCGGATGTCAAATCATAACAAACTTGTATCAGTTTTTCGACTTTTACGCCTTTGCGAGTAACAAAATCCACCTCTTTATCGTTGCGTGAACGATAGTAGAATAATGTTTTTTCGGTGTTGTATCCTTGTCGTATCAACTCTATAAACACTTGATTTTCAAGTAGGCGTCCTAAGTTCTCACTGATATTAAAAGCCGTTGTACTCACAAAGCCATTGTCCACTACATACACCTTGCGAGCCGCTTTCTTCATGGCTTTGAGTTTGTTGTTAAAGCGTTGGAGATAGAAGAATAAGTATGGTTCGTGCAAATAATTCAAGAATTTTTGCGTGGTAGTTACACTCTTCAGTCCGAATTCTTTGGTTATGTCATTGGCAGTAATGAGGTTGCAGAAGTTTGCTAATAAGTATCCTGCCAAGTTGTATAACCCATCTGTATTGCGAATTTTGTGGCGTTTTGCCACATCTTTCAGCAGAATGGAATCGTATAATGTACTCAAATAGCTTTGCGCCAATTCGCGCGCCTTAACAATCTCTGGATAACCGCCCAAACGCAAATACTCATCCTGCAATGAAACGGCTTTTGCTTGCTTTTCTGTTGGGATATTAGTTGGGGTAATGTCATACCATTGTAGTGTTTCAGGTAAACTGAATGGGTACATGGCTATAGGAATATAACGGCCTGTGAGTACTGTCGCCATTTCTTGGCTGAGCATGTGTGCGTTGCTTCCTGTGATGATTAGATTATATCCTCTTCTGTAGAGTGTTGTTACCCACAAGTCCCAATTTGGCAGGTTTTGCACCTCATCCAAGAGTAGATATTGAAAATCAGGATATACATCACTTAGCGTTTGCATGGCAATATCCTCATTCCAATTAGTGAGCAGTTGGTTGTCATCAAAGTTCAAGTATGCAAAGTTGGTGTTTTTAAGTACCAACAAAGCGAAGACTGATTTTCCGACACGTCGTGGTCCTGTAATCAGTTTGATCATAGGGCTTTGTAATAGCATATCTACTGGATAGGTGGTTTGCCTATCGATGTATGGCAAACTGAGTAGTCGATCACGCTCTTCTCGTTGGTGTAAGATGATATTTCTCATAGCGATAATGATTTATTGGAGCTAATACGTTCAAAATCGCAGCAAAGGTAGTGGTTTTATTCAACATATGCAATTGTAATGGATAAAAAAGTGGAATTTTATCCATTATACCGCAAGATAGTGTATAAAATCTTACAGAAGCCTCTATATAATATAGTGTTGCCGTATCTTCGGCATTTTGGTGATTTTGTGCCCAAGATAGGTGATTTTTGAGAGTGAAATGGCATATACAACACGTGGAAGCATCTGTATTACAAGAGTTTCCGCGTGAGTGTATTTTTTGAAAAAAGTTTTCGTGTGCCGAAGATTGTGCCGAAGATTAGTATGTATTATACAAGAGATTGTTAGTGCAGAAAGGAGTAAATAGGCACAAATATAGGAAAAGCGTGTGGAAAATCAGTTTCTTTTATAGGAAAAGCGTGTAATTTTTGTAACCAAAATATAAGAAAAGCGTATTTCTTTCTTGCGTATGTCAAATAAAAGTAGTACCTTTGAAGCGTTTTTTAGAATAAAATATATGCTACAGCGTAAATTTACAACAGACTTATCCCGTTTTTTGCAAGAGGAACCCGATAAGATTATGCTCGTCAACGGAGCCCGTCAGATTGGAAAATCATACCTTATCCGCTATGTGAG
>JAGBCD010000039.1 GCA_017938155.1 Paludibacteraceae bacterium
AAGACATGTTGGGTGGGGATTGGTGCAAATTCTGCCGTATAGGTTACATCACTTGTAACAGTAACAATGCGTGGATTGTCTGTATTTCCATCGCTCCACTGAACAAATTTATACCATTCATTTGGATTAGCACCTATTTTTGCTTTGTCATTTATGTCATATGTTTCATTACCGTAAACTGCACCCATAGTGTTATCATTAGCAACAACTGATACGCGATATTCAGGAACTAAATCCTTTACTAATCGAACAGCAATTGCTCTTGACGGTTTGAAATTACCAATAGAATGACCATTTGCGGATACTCCTAAATATCGTCCATTGATATTACCATTTGGTGCATATACAAGTGTATTTATCCAATAAACTCCTTCACCTGACATTGCAGTTCCAACTCGCATGCCAGCAACAGGTAGAAATACAGCTCCATTGCCTTCAAGAACACTCCATTCTGCACTTGTATAAACATTAGCCACTTCTGCGGGAAAACCTGTTGTAAAGGAAACAGATGTTTCTTCCCAATTGTCAGGTAACAATACCACGCCATCTACATATACTCCAGAAGATACTTCAATACGTGCTCCTCCTTTTCTATTCTCTGCATTTGGGCGCGTTTGAAGCATATATTCCACTTCGCCAAGCGTCATAGTACGCCATGCATTTGCCATATTTCCACCATTGTATATGGCATTTTGTCCCCAATCACGGAGTTCGCCTTCATAATCGTATCTATCCTCTGAAGTGCCGATACCCCAAGGACAAGCATAATAATAGGAACTCCAGCCAAATAAATCAATATTATCCGCTAATGCTCCATCTTGCACATTCGCATTACCAATTACATCATATTGCTTTTCAGCAAATGACCAAGTCTTGGTAGATTGTTGGTAGCGAAGATTACCTTGAGAGAAATAGACCTGTTTGCCTTCGCCGATAGAGAATAGTCCTTCTACTCGTCCTATTTCTTTAGAGCGAATATATTCAGTTGTAACCACCATGTCGTGAGATGGCATTAGGAATGTGGTATCATTGATCATGGTAGTTGGAACACCCAATGCACTCTTCACGGAGATAGACTTCAATGTAAAACGTTTGTCAAAAGATACCGATATACGTACAGTATCGCTTACGGCATAGGTAGCAACTTGCTCCTTGATTGCATCATTAATGTTGGTTTCGATAGATAGTTTGTATTGTGTTTCATCTTTTTCTTTGTTTAAGCTGAGCCATAGGTCATCAAATTTAGGACCATAGTTACCTCCCCAGAACAAGCAATCCTTACCTTCGAAATAGAACTTAACGCTGCGTGTACCTACAGGTAGTGGACATTGAGCAGCATAGGTGTCCCATTCATAATGGTATTTTTGAGAACCATCAGAGGTGTAAGATACATCTTGCAATTCAATATTTTTTAACTCTGCACCATTAGCACCATAACAATATACAAACATTCGTGTATGACCTGTTTCGTATCTGTCTTGCCCTACTCCGAGGTCACTGAATGTACGTCCACTAACGTATAAATATGGTTGAGCATCCAACTCGTCAGCAGTGAAGCCTTTGGCTAATAGATTCACCGTTTGTTCTGCAGTACAATTCATATGAGAGCCATGCCAAAAACCATTTACAGTAGCCCAATTGCCAGTTGTGTTCCAACCATTGGAATTATATTCATCGCAAGATGGATTTGTAAGTAAGTTCTCCCCGTAGTTGGCTTTTGGAGTTTCTGGATCTACTGGAGTTTCAGGTTCTCCAGGAATCTCAGGCTCTTCTGGAGTGGAAGGAGTATCTGTGTCCTTCACAAGGCGGACGGAATAACCATAGTTATACATGTTATCGATTTGCGAATCAAGGTAACGGGAACAGAAGTTCATGCGGTATGCGCAAATATCATTGCGCTTTGTATCAGACCAGTAGTCTCCGTTGTAGCCAACATCATACACATCCGTACCATGGCGTTGACCAGCCGTAGGAAGGAACACCGCACCAGCCTGCTCCATTGTTTGCCACTTTTCATCAGTAAACGATTGATATACAGAATAATCCCCTACATAGTCAGAATGAAAACCAGACTTAAAAGATATTCCCGCAGGAACTGTCCAATCATCAGGTAATACTACCAAACCATTCACTCCACTAACTTGAGCAATACCATACAAAGAACTGGCATCTGTGCGAGTATCAAACAAATATACCCATTCGTCAGATGTCAATGTGCGCCATGTATTAGGAGCATCAGCACCGATTTGGTTTGTACCCCAATCAACGAAAGTAGAATAGTCGCTATATGAAGTACTGGATTTAGTTGGCGCATCACCTGTTCCCCAACCAAAGAGGTCTATCCAACCATCGTAATCAGCGGAGATATTTCTATTGGCATCACCAATATAGTCGGTTTGATTCTCAGCAAAACGCCATTCGTTCATTGCTGGATGGTATTGCAAATTGCCTGGAGAGAAAACGACTTGCTTGTCCGCACTGACGGAGAAAAGACCTATATTATAAAGATATAAGGTGGCATCTTTTTGAACAGAATAATCCTGCAAGGTATTGCCATCTTCCAAACATTTACCTGCATAAATGAGTTGATAATACACAGGCAAGGTTCCCTCTTTATCAAGAATCTGAGCCTTTACGTCTTCAATTCGATCTGTAGGTTCTACTTCTAAGGTAACGTGCCTACCATCAGGCATCTTAACGAAGATTTGCATCGCCGACAAGGAGAGCGTGATCATGACTGCCGACATAAGGTGTAATAGTTTTTTCATACTCAAAGATTTTTATGATTAATTATATTTCGTTTCTAAAAATAAAAGCGTGTGCCTTCGTTCGCTTCA
>JAGBCD010000007.1 GCA_017938155.1 Paludibacteraceae bacterium
CGTGAGTTCGTTGTGGAGGAAAGAGATGTTACCACCGATATTGTAGTGGAATTTACCGATATGATGCTTGTGATCTAATGCAATTTCTACACCCGTATTGCGAATATTACCCACATTCTTGATGAGCGAATTGCGGTTGCCTACATGCGCAGGCGCGTTAACATATAATAGTGCATCTTTGGTATCGCGGAGGAAATAATCCACTGTACCGCTAAGTTTACCATTCCAAAAAGAGAAGTCGATACCCGCATCCCATTGCTCGTTGGTCTCCCATTTACCCGCTGTATTGACTTGGGTGAGCACCGCAGCTCCACCTTCCATCACTTGTGGGTTGCCAAGAGGATACCCATAGAACACATCCTCGCTCGAACCCATAGTGGGAACAAACGAACCAGATGGAATACCATCATTACCTGCTTGACCAAAGCCTAAACGTAGTTTCAAATTATCCATCCATTCAACATCTTTGAGCCAATTCTCTTCACTCATACGCCAAGCCAAAGCGACTGATGGGAAATAACCCCAAGGATCTTTGGTAAAGCGGGATGATGCATCCGCACGGAAGTTAGCTGTTATCAAATAGCGGTCGGCATAAGAATAGAATACACGACCCAAGAAAGACAAACGACGTGTACGCCTTACTCCATCTGACGCAATTGTTTGATCTTCTGTAGCATTGTTCAAATACCAATTGCTCTCCACGGGGTTGAGAATCTGTGCACCAGAACCTCCTATGCTATAATAGTTGTACTCTTCCCATGTCTGACCTACCATCACCGAGAAATTGTGCTTACCTATTTTCTTTGAATAGGTGGCAGTCACCTCTTCCAATAATGTGCAATAGCGGCCCATAGAAGAAGAGATAAAGTTTTGCTCAGAATAATTATATGAGGTATATGTATTGGGATATGTGAAATTACGTGTTCTACTCAAGGTATAGTCCAAAGAGATACTTGGACGGATAACGAGCCCTTCAATAGGTTTGAGCTCAAGGTAGAAATCACCTACCACACGTTCACTCTTGCTTGATGGTTCGGTGTTGAATGCCATTTGATAGGGGTTGGTCACATTCTTGAAGTTGGAACCTGCGGAATAATCACCAGATAAATCCTTGCCATCCACATTCACAGAACCTTCTGGATAATAAATAGGGTCCCATTGGCCCATCGCCATAGCAGCCGTAATAACAGATGCACCTGCTGATGAAGAGTTGTGCATCGCATTTCTACCTGTAGTAGCTACAAATGACAAATGTTCACCTATTGTTAGCCACTTGCGTACCTCATAATCCGTATTCAAACGTAGGGTAAAACGGTTGTAGTTCGAACCTATGATAGTTCCTTCTTGTCCGAAATAGGAAGTAGAGAATGCATAATGTCCCTTGTCACTACCACCATCTATACTCAAGTTGTAGTTGTGCATAAAAGCGTTGGCATTGAAGACTTCATCTTGCCAATCCGTTTCCTGTGCAGCATAATCGAAATTGGTAGGATAATAGATAGACTTACCCAATTTATACATTTTGAGCCACTCCATGAATCCCATCTTGTTGTAGAAAGCAATTTCCTCTGCACCATTACGCATTGCACCAATACGTATTTGCGTCTCTGCTTGCGTTTTGGCATCCATCAAGTCCAACTTTTTCCATCTATTTTGCATGCCCCAATACGCATCAAAGGAGATATTAGCTTTACCCTGTCCTCCCGAACGGGTGGTAACAAGGATGACACCGTTAGCACCACGTGAACCATAAATAGCAGTAGCAGAAGCATCTTTCAAAATCTCCATTGACTGAATATCTGCAGGAGCAAGGAAACGAATATCACTCGTGATAACGCCATCTACTACATACAAAGGTTCGTTACCGCCAATAGCAGAACCTATACCACGGATACGGATAGTAGCACCTTCGCCTGGTTGACCAGAATTGGTAGTTACGGTCACACCTGCCGCGCGACCTTGTAGCGCTTGGTCAAGACCTGCTACAGGGGCCTTGTTGAGGTCTTCTGCACTCACTGAAGTGATAGCACCCGTCAAATCGGAACGTTTCATCGTTCCATAACCAATAGCTACAACCTCTTCCAACATCACATTATCAGGTTGTAACGTAATAGTAAGTGGGGAGGACGTTGCTTTCACTTCTTTGGATTTGTAACCCATGTAAGAAACAAGCAAGACATCACCTGAATTGGCTTGTAATGTGAAATTTCCATCCCAATCTGTAATGGTACCCATAGTGGTACCTTTAACAACAACATTGGCTCCGATGACTGGATCTGGCTCACCTTCAGCCATAACAACACCCGTTACAGTGATAGACTGTGCAGACAATGTGTAAACACCAAAAAGCGTCAATGCCGTTGCAAATAGTCTCAAGAATGATAAATGCTTCATGATAGTTAATATGATTTGTTGACAAATGCAATAAAAATTTGTTACAAAAATATTAACATGCGCACACGTATGCAAAAACTAAAAACATGTTATATAACATATCTTAGTTTTTCACACATCTAAAACTAATTTCACAACAAGAAACTTATATACTGATTTACAGTATATTACATATAAATAGAATTTTCTTCATCTAAAAACGCGTTACCAAGCAATCAACTGAAATAGTTTAGAATCACAATTGCTCAAAATATTGCTTTAGATTGGCTTGTCTATCCAATTGCATCTTATCTCTGAGCCTATAACGCATCATCTCTACGCTACGGGTAGATAGATTCATCAATGGAGCTATCTCCTTGGTCATCAAGCCCATTTTGATATAAACGCACAAGCGTCGCTCTTGTTTACTCATCCAAGGATAGAGTTCTTTTATCTTGGCCAAGAATTTATTGTTCACTATATCAAAGTTTTCTTCAAACCTTTTCCAGTCAGGCGAGACATTGACATCCGAAGCCAACCTATTTTGCAACGATTGAAGTCGCAGTTTAGCTTCGGGAAGATGTCCCTCATTGATAAGGTCCATTGCACGCCTTACGTCTGACAAAACATTGTTGGATAGTTCTTTTCTATTCAACTCCGTGAGCAACATATTACTCAACTCTTGACTTTTTTGACGAAGATCAAATTGCGTTTTCTCATGCTCAAGTTGCAAAATAACCATTTGCTGTTTGTGCAATTGCAAGTTCTTCTCCTCCTCAAGACGTTGTTGTTTTTGTTTGATACGTTTACGTATATAATAGACGCTATAAACAACCAATAATACAAAGAACAAACCGTAAAATATATTTGCAAAGGTTGTTTTGTACCAAGGTTGTTTGATGACGATAGATAAATTGCGTTCCACTATTTGGTTATCAACCAATAGTTTGATATCCAGTCGATACGAACCAGGTTGCAACGCCGTATAATATCTAAAAGGCGAATGTGATGGATTAGTAAACTCCTTTTCTACAGGATACAATCGTGTTTGGTACATCACATCATCGTTGAGTAATTGATTGGTTGCTAAGTCAACACGTATAGAATAAAAATTGGCAGGTAAAACAATGTCTTGTTGATTTTGGTTATAGGACTCACCATAAATAGTTGCCACATTGGGACTATTCGTCACTACCTGTCGGATATATAGGAGATTGGGGGCTTTCTCTGTAAGCACGTTCTTAATATACGTTGCTCCCCCCTCTATCTTCCTAAATCCTTCTACCCCACCTAAGATGGCAGTTCCATCATCTTGTATGAAAGCATTAGCAAAACCACCAATGACAAAATTAGCATAAGGCATTAGATTAATCACTTGGGGTTCATGATTATACAACGTACTGATGGGTTGAAAATAGATATTATCATTGCATGCCAACCATCGATTGCCATCCTTGTCCTGCTTGATAAACACATATCTGGCCATGAAAGGTAGATTATGTTGGGTATGTGTAGTAGGCACAAGAGTACCATCTGGTTGGAGTAGCGCAAGTGAAGTGTCGTTGGATAGAATCAGGTTTTGATTTAATTTGCATAGCGAATAATGTTGTTGTGCATTGGGATATTTGAGTACTAATTGAGATGTTACACTATAGTTATTGCTATGAATAGTGAGCATTTCCAATCCTTTGGATGATAGTACCCAGATATTGTTCATCTGATCTATTTCGTAGTAAAGTGCGGTTTCATAAAAACCACTCAAGCGATGTGCCACCCATTGGTTAGCATCGCGAGTTAGTAGCATAAAACCTGTATAAGTTGCTGCTATGGCCCTGCCATCTTTCAACTCCCTCACACTCCATACACCATCAGTAGTTTCTACCGGATACAAGCGATTACGCTTTATTTCAAACAAACCTCTATTATGGCTACACAACAAACTGCCACATACGACACGCACATCCCACACTTGACCTAAACTTGCTTCGACCAGTTTAGGCTCATTGTTTGAGAAAACATTAGAGGAGGATTCATTATCCATGTAATAGAGACCTTGATTGGTTCCTAAATAGAGTTTACCATCATAATCACAACTGGTATAACCAGCACCATAATCAACTTTCCTATTGTTGAGTTGAAGGATGGGGTGCTTACGCAGGATACAATCAATTCCCCTATCTAATCCCGCCCATAGGTTGCCTTGCTTATCAAAACACAAACTAAGAATGGTATTGTTTTGTAGGGCATTATCACGTGTAAGGAACTGCGCATTATTACCATTAAGGTCTGTAATCACCACACCACTTCTAACGGTACCAAAAGCAATATTGTTGTCAGATACAGCCAAGGTATAGAGTTGGTTTTCTGTGATATACTTATCCACTTGGGTCCTCACTCTTCGCACATACTCACCATCATAGGAATAGATACCATCAAAATCGGTGGCTATCAATATATGGGTCTTGTATTCACTATCTGTTTGTGGCAAAGGAACAATAGCACATATCGTGGTATTGTATAGTTGTTCTGAGCCACGTAAAGCATGCAATCTATTGGCATTCAAAACATACAATCCTCGAGAGGTAGCTACATAAAATTCGTTATTGACCATAAGTGAAGTACGAATCACATCACCTGGCTCAATGACTTGAACATGCTTTTGTTCATCAAATAGGAAAATATAGTTACGTGTTTGCACATAGAGGCATTCATTTGAGCAAAAGATTTTCCAAACTTCACCAAATTTGCGATAGTGAGCAGGTATATGTTCTACCAAAGATTGATAGTCAAGCCCTCCACTCGCATTCGGAGTAAACAACCCCACTTCATCTGTTCCTCCTGCATAGATATTTCCCAACGAGTCAACAGCTACAGAACGTACAGCAGTAGAGTTCCATATTCCATATAATCTCCATTGCGCTCCATCATATTCGAGCAAACCATAATTATTAGCAGCATAGATCCACCCATTGGGTTGTTGTACGATACTCCAGTTTTGGGTGCCTGCTTGATAATCATCCGTCGTATAGTGATTCACCATAGGTACCCATCCTGCATATATAGGCAAAAATGACGTTAGACAAACCAACGCAAGGACCAAAAGACGACGTAAAACTGAAAAATGAGAACTGAGAAGTGAAAAGTATTTCATAAGAAGTGTATTTCTACATTATAATGTTAAATAAAACGTTTTCAGTAAGATAAGCGACTGCAAAAATACACAATTTATTTTATATACGCAAATTAAACATCAAAAGAGTATAAAGAGACCTTATATGCTGTAGAATTATCGTTTTAGAGACATCACTTCGCTGAGAAAATCTCTCCCCTACCCCAAAACAATATAAGACACGACTTAAATGCTCTATTGCAACAAAATTTTGATAAGTCAAAATATTTTACTACCTTTGTGGAAAATATAAACAATCATTGTTTTTCACTGATAAAAAATCAATATTATGTTCAAGAAGTTTCAATTTGTTTGCGCACTATTGCTATTGCTTGCTTTTCAAATGCCAAGTTATGCCCAACAAGACACCATTCGTGTATTATGCATCGGTAATAGTTTTTCGTGGGATGCCGTAGAGCAAGAATTGGCACCATTATGCGCAGAAGGAAAGACTCCTATCATCATTGGCAATTTGTATTATGGTGGATGTTCTTTGGAGCAACACTATACCTTCTTGCAAAAGGACACTGCCGCTTATTCGTTCCGCTACATTGAACATGGCGTTCGCAACGTAACGGAGAAATATTCGTTACGTCAAGCGTTGAGACTTTGCCAATGGGACTATATTTCGTTGCAACAAGCCAGTCACGATAGTGGTATAAAGGAAAGTTATGAACCTTACTTAGGTGCACTAATTGACTCGGTGCGCCATTACCAACCCAATGCACAACTATGTTGGATGCAAACATGGTCATACGCACAAGATGCCAAACACCCTGCATTCCCACGTTATGGCAAGAGTCAACAAGTGATGGATGATAGCATCCAAAACGCCACACAAGTCTTGATGGAACGTTATCCACAATTGCTACTGATTCCTTGTGGCGAGGCTATTCGATTGGCAAGACTCACCAAGTTGGGTGATACCTTATGTCGTGATGGCTATCATTTGAGTTATGAGTACGGGCGATATACTGCTTCATGCGTTTGGTATGAGATATTGACCCATAAGAATTGCCGACACAATGCATACAAAAACGATAAGATGAGTTGCAAGCAAAAACGCCTAACACAAAAAGCAGCTCACAAAGCAGTCAAATCATTGAAATAAGCATGGAATGCATCTGGAGGATCTAAACGATATCATTTCCCAACATCCAGCATTGGATGCCATTCGGCATACCATCACTAAGCGCAACAACACTCAT
Organism: Paludibacteraceae bacterium; assembly: GCA_017938155.1. GTDB lineage: Bacteria > Bacteroidota > Bacteroidia > Bacteroidales > Paludibacteraceae > Colicola. Next base: position 6,751 of record JAGBCD010000007.1, read on the forward strand.
CTTTTGTTGAGTGGTTTGCATGCGTCTGAACGTGCTTTCATCCTATCCAATCATCTATCCAAAGAGGGCGTTTGGGTAATCGTGATGGATAATGCAGACGATGCGCACTATATGTATTCCGACCTATTGAGCATCAAGGGAAGTACGCCGACCCATGATGTGATGTTGTTTCCCAAATCATTGAGGAGACGACAAGGATTGGACGAGGCTTTAGCTATTCAGCGAACAGAAACCCTCAATCGATTGGCTATGAAAATGGAGGGAAATGAAGGGGAAGTGATCGTCGTTAGTTATCCTGATGCACTCAAAGAAGAAGTTCCTGCGCCTACGACATTGGCCTCCAACACCCTACGCTTGCAAGTGGGCGAAAGTAGGCAAGTGAGCATGCTATGTGATGAGTTGCTACAATTGGGGTTTGACCGTATGGACTTTGTATATCAGCCTGGACAGTATGCGATTAGAGGTAGTATCGTGGATATTTATAGCTATTCGCACGACGACCCCTACCGATTGGACTTCTTTGGAGATGAAATTGATTCGATTCGCGAGTTTGATATTGAGACACAATTGTCCAAAGGATTGATACAAGAAGCATGTATCGTAGGACGTGCTGCGGAAGTAGAAGACAATACTAAACACTCGTTATTATCCTATTTACCTAACGATACAATATGGATAAGTAATGATTGGGCAATGGTGCACCATACCTTAAGCGGAAGTATAGCAGAGGAGATATTGCCTCATATAGACGATGCAAACACGATTGAATGGAACGAAAAGAGTTACTATAATACGCATGCACATATTCGTTTCAACACACTACCCCAACCTATTTTTCGCAAACAATTTGAACTTTTGGAGGATGACCTTAGAAGTCGCATCAATGCAGGATACCAACTATATATTTTGGCTGACCAAAAGAAGCAAACAGACCGTCTGCAAGCCATCTTCGACTCTTCTAACGAGGAAGACCCCATACGCTTTACTGCGATAGACAAGACGATACATAGTGGTTTTGTGGACCATGATTTGCATATATGTTGCTACACCGACCACGAAATCTTTGAGCGCTTTCATCGCGTCAACATGCGTAGTGAGAATGCGCGCAGAGGGAAAGCAATCATGACATTGAAGGAAATCAACCAATTGCAAATAGGTGACTACGTGGTGCATAGTGATCATGGTATAGCCACGTTTGCCGGATTGGTTAGCACTTTAGTGAATGGCAAACCACAAGAGATGATAAAGTTAGTCTTTCGGGGTGGAGATACGGTGTTTGTATCAATTCATAACTTGCACCGTATCAGTAAATACAAGGGCAAAGATAACTCCGAACCTACCATCTCGCGATTAGGTTCAGGAGCATGGGAACGCTTGAAAGAACGAACCAAGGACAAAGTAAAAGACATTGCTCGTGACCTTATCAAACTATATGCAAAACGCAAACAAGAAAAGGGCTTTGCTTACACGCCGGATGGATATATGCAACATGCATTGGAAGCATCTTTCCTATACGAAGATACTCCAGACCAAGCTAAAACAACTGCCGATGTAAAACACGATATGGAGAGTCCTATTCCTATGGATAGGTTGATATGCGGAGATGTAGGATTTGGTAAAACAGAGATAGCCATACGTGCAGCATTCAAAGCGGCTACAGATGGAAAACAAGTAGCCGTATTGGTACCAACAACCGTTTTGGCACTGCAACACTACAACACGTTCAAAGAACGCATGGCTTCATTCCCTGTTCGTGTTGAATATCTCAGCAGAGGGAAAACAACCAAAGAGACCAAGGAACTGGTAGCTGAATTAGAAAAAGGGAAAATAGATATTCTGATCGGCACACACAAGATTGTGGGAAAAAATATCAAATGGCATGATTTAGGACTTTTGATAATAGATGAAGAACAGAAGTTCGGCGTTGCTGTCAAAGATAAACTCAAGACCTTACGTGCCAACGTGGACGTACTAACCCTCACTGCAACACCTATCCCACGCACATTGCAATTTTCTCTATTAGGGGCACGCGATTTGAGCGTAATGACTACCCCACCACAAAATAGATATCCCGTACAAACAGAGTGGATTACGTTGGACGATGAAGATGTTATCAAAGAGGCTATCGAATTTGAGATGAGTCGCAACGGACAAATATTTGTGGTGAATAATCGCATCGAGATGTTGGAACGCATCGAACATCAATTGCATGACCTTTGTCCTACAGCACGTATTGTGGTGGCACATGGACAAATGCCTACTGGAGAAATGGAAGAGAGATTAGAGAGTTTCATCAACTACGACTACGATATCTTGCTATCCACCACTATCATTGAGTCAGGTGTAGATATACCCAATGTAAATACCATCATCATCTACTCGGCACATAAATATGGTTTGTCTGACTTGCACCAATTGCGTGGACGCGTAGGACGTTCGAATAGAAAATCGTATTGTTACTTAGTAGCGCCACAAAGAGAATTGCTCACTGCGGATGCTCGTAGAAGGATGGATGCTATATCAACATTTGCTGAATTGGGTTCAGGCTTCCACATCGCTATGCAAGATTTGGATATTCGTGGAGCTGGAAACTTATTAGGAGCTGAACAAAGCGGATTTATAGCAGACTTGGGATATGAAACCTATCAACGCATTCTAAACGAAGCAGTCAACGAACTGAAAGAAGAGTTTGTAAAGGAAGAAGACGATAATAGTGAAACAACACATCGATTGGGTTCTCATTTACCTAATAATATATGGTGCAATGATACCCAGTTGGAAAGTGATTTGCCTATCTGCTTCCCTACCGACTATATTGAGAATATATCCGAACGCATTAGTTTGTATCGAGAATTGGATAGTCTGAAGGATGAAGAGCAGCTTTTATCCTATCGCAAACGTTTGATAGACCGATTTGGTACCTTACCAGACATAGCAGAAGAATTGCTAAATGTTGTACGACTGCGATGGTTATGTGGACGACTGGGCATAGAGAAGATCTTCCTCAAATCAGGGCGAATGGTTATGTATTTCGTATTAACCAATCCTCGTTATTGGCAAAGCGAAGCTTTTGGTAATATCATCAACTATGCACGAAGTCGTGCACAACGTTGTCAGATAGTAGAAGAACGAGACAAAACGGGCAAACCTACAGGAAGGCGGTATGCCACAATACAACAAGTACAAAGTGTTGGAGGAGCCATACATCTCCTTAGAAAAATAGAATCTGGAGATATTTAATATATAATTAGGAATAGAAAGAGTTGCAAGATTGCAAAATAAATTGTATCTTTGCCGTCCATAAATATACTAAGACATGAAATTTATAGGCATTATACCTGCACGTTACGCAAGCACACGGTTTCCAGGGAAGCCCCTTGTGGAGATTGGAGGACGCACCATGATACGTCGTGTATATGACCAAGCCAAACAGGTATTGGACACCGTAGTCGTAGCAACAGACGATGAACGAATCTATGATCATGTAGAGAGTTTTGGAGGTAATGTTGTCATGACAAGAGCGGATCATGCTTGTGGTACAGACCGTTGTTTAGAAGCATATAATGCAATCACTACTCCACAATGGAGAGCACAAAATGACGAGCAAACAATCATTATTAACATTCAAGGGGATGAACCTTTTATTCAACCAGAACAAATCCATGCTCTGCAATCATGCTTTGAAGATATAGATGGTTATATAGAAACAGAGATAGCAACCTTGGTCAAACCCTTTACGGAAGAAGATTCGTTGGACGATTTGGAAAATCCCAACACGCCCAAAGTAGTTTTTGATGAGGCCAACCATTATGCTATGCTTTTTTCACGCAGTGTGATACCTTATCTGCGCAATGTAGATAAGAGTCAATGGCTCAAAGCTGGCAAACACTATCGCCATATAGGTATGTATGCGTACCGAGCAGATGTTTTGGCGAAAATTACAACACTCAAACAAAGTAATATCGAGTTGTGTGAGAGTTTGGAACAAATGCGTTGGTTGGAGAACGGATATAAAATCAAGGTTGCAACATGCAACATTGCCTCAATAGGCATTGATACCCCTGAAGATTTAGAAAATGCAAAAAAATTAATAAACCTAATATAGAATATGAATATGAATAACACACCTACCCCACACATCGGCGCTAAGTATGGCGAGATAGCAGAAACAGTCATCATGGCAGGTGATCCATTACGTGCTAAGATGATGGCAGAGAAATATTTAGACAATCCTATACAGTTCAACAACGTTAGAGGAATGCTTGGTTTCACGGGCACACATGCTGGCAAACGTGTTAGCGTGATGGGCCATGGTATGGGTATTCCTTCTATTGGTATCTACAGTTATGAATTGTACAACTTCTATGGCGTAAAAACTATCATTCGCGTTGGTTCGGCTGGTAGTATTCACAAAGATTTGCATATTGGTGATATTGCTATTGCCATGGGTGCATGTACAAATTCTAATTATGCTGCTCAATACGAACTACCTGGCACATTTGCTCCGATAGCAGACTTTGACCTATGCCGTCGTGCTGCTGAAGCATGTGAGAAATTTGGATACCATTATCGTGTAGGTAATGTGTTCTCATCCGATACATTCTATACAGAGAATGCGCACAACGAAAAATGGATCAACATGGGCGTTATGTGCGTGGAGATGGAAGCACCTGCCTTGTATATGAATGCTGCGCGAAGTGGCAATAAAGCATTGGTTATCTGCACAATAAGTGACAACATATTGACGGGTGAATCGACTACTGCAGAAGAACGCCAAAACAATTTCACCCACATGATGGATGTGGCCTTTAGTTTGCTATAATGCGATTGTTTCGTTTCCTAATACTATGTTGTTTGTGTAGCTTCGGCATCGAAGCTTTGGCATCTCCATCCAATGAAGAAGCACAAACAACTTCTCATACTGATAGGAAACGCATCATATCAGGTTTTTCAATCGGATTAACAGCACATGCTGGATATGCATTTTCTTCTTCACCAGAAGAACTATTTAGAAATCTATCGATTAGCAATCTACCACAGATTGCTAATCTTCCTAAAGATGGTATAACAATGGGTGTGGGTGCAATGATTCGTTTGCACCTATTAGACCATTTGCATTTGGGACTTGAAGGCAACTTCTCTCACATGCCTTTGATGCGGAATGGGAGCAGTTTGCGCAATGGTTGGGGAGGCGTTTTAGTAAATTATTATACCGAATGGGGCAAAGTTCGCCCTATGATTGGAGCAAGTATAGGTGGTGGAGACGTCAAACGTATCTATGTTCCTGCCGAGGATGTAAATGCCTTTGCTCCTGGCGATTCGACTACTATATACAATGCCTCCCATACATCTACTCCATACTTCTACATAGACCCTTATATTGGTATAGAGTTCGTACCCAAACGCTTAGGTTTGGGACTAATAATCAAGGTGGACTACATGCTACCTTTTGGTAGTAAGACTACAGGCACATTGGGACAAGAAATAAAAGAGAGCATCAAATGGAGTAATCTGATGAGTCCAACTGGTCCAAGATTGTACATTGGTCTCGTATTGGGAAAATGATGAAACAAGTCACTTCTGCTTCAATCGGAAAGCATAGTTTTTCTTCGTATTACAATTTAGATAAAAACTGCTCTTTGTTGACTACAAAACGAACGTGTTCTCCCTCCCCTATTAAGTTGTCTTCTTGATGGGCTTTGATTTTGAATGTAAGTTTTCTTCCTTCTATTTGCGACAATATTGCCGTTGCTGTTACTGTTTTACCTATTGGTGTAGGTAATAGATGTTTGGCTGCAATATGTCCACCAACAGTCGTCGCCCCTTCTGGGAGATGTTCTGCAACTGCGAGCATAGCAGCATTTTCCATCAAAGCCAACATTGATGGTGTTGCCCATACTGGCAAGTCACCCGAACCGAATGAAATGGCTGTCGTTGAAGTTGACACAATCAACTTAGAGGTGTATTCTAAACCTATTTGTAGCATAGTTGTGCAATAATTTATATTCAAAATATAAGTTATATTCTATACAATCATATTCATGCACTATAGAATATCAATACATGTGGTATAATGATGTCATGCAAAGATAATACTTTTTTTTAATATGTATGGCTTCCAAACAAGATGAATTGGCTCTTTAAAGTCATTTTGAGCATCTAAAATATAGATATATCACGTACATATTACTATTTTAATAAAAAAAAATTGCAAAATAAACATTTATCGGTATGAATGCGCTTTCAGCGCTACTGATTCGCTAATGAATGTCGTCTTAGACTTAAGATACTCTTGGCTTGCTTTGAAGGGATGGTTGTTAGAGATTGTTGATTGAGTATTTAGTTTAGTGAATTATTTTTCTATAGAGTGAGGGCTCTTCGGGCGCTGCACTCGGAGGGTATTCGCTCCACTCATTTACATTCTAACAGAGATGAATAGTTATTAGCAACTATAACAGAGAGAATATAAACAAATCTCCTCTTCATCATTATAATGAAGAGGAAATAAAATAATAAGTGAATCATCAGTAAGAAATATAATCTCTTACCAATCGAACAGGTGCTTTATCGCTTAACTCCTCCAAACAACTAAAAACATCACCTGGATCAAACCAAATAGTAATTCCTTCAATTCTTTTTTTGGTCGAACTCCAATAAATTCCTGTTTCCTGCAATGCTAATAACCAGCCTTCATCCCCATAAAATGTTAAGTAACCTGAAGCAGGTAAGAATATGGCACCTGACCTTTCTAATATTTTCCATTGATTTAAATCGAATGTTTGCTGCCAAGCATAGGCAGCAGCAGAACTACTACCATGATAACCGTGTATAAATAGTACATCTAATTTTCTAGGAGGTTCCCATCCATCAGGCAACAAGATCATTCCATTTATTCCATTTACTTGAGCCATTCCGTACAATAGTTTTGCATCTTTACGATTAAACAATAGATACTCCCACTCTTTAATACTCAATGTTCTCCAATAATTTGCACTATAATTTCCTATTTCATTTGTCCCCCAATCCGTAAATTCTTTATACATGGAATCTTGACTGACTGATAGAGTTGGATTATTTCCAGTTCCCCAAGCAAACATATCTATCGTATCTGCAAAATTCAAGTCCTCACTATACCATGCATTTATCTTTTGTTTAGGGTTCGTTAGATTGTTTATCCCTATCATCTCCCATTGATTTGCTGCGAACATCCATTTGTCTTGACTCTTAACGTATTGTAGATTTCCTGGTGCAAATTGTACTTTCGTGCTGTCGGAAACAGAAAATACTAATTTATCATTTGGTATATTAGATTCACATGCGACACAAACAAATGTCATTAGGAATATTAATATATAAAACACATTTTTATTCATAACTACTCTCATTTTATTTCTCTTACTAAGCGCACGGCATGCCCATTACTTCGATTTGACAATTCTAATTTATGATTTTTAGGATTAAAGATGATTGCATTATGTTCATCCATATACGACCCTACCCAATATGCTCCCACATCAATGTTAGCATCTACCAATAGTCCACTACGCCTACCTGCTAATGGTAAAAAAACACATCCTGACTCTTCCAATATAGTCCAATTATCATAATAATTATTCACATTCCGAAAATATACATCTTCATGATCTGGATTTAAAACCACCTTGACACTATCTGGACAGGTCCAAGCATCTGGCATGATTATAAGTCCATCAACATTATTATAAATACGCGCAAATGCATATAAAGAATCAGCATTAGGACGTTTATATATAAGATACTCCCATTCTTCGGCCATCATTGTGTACCAAACTCCTTTGGGGTCTGTCCCAATCTTATTATTTCCCCATTCATAAAAATCCTCATATTGGGTATGATCCTTACTTGTTTTAGTAGGATTATTACCAGTCCCCCAACCAAAAAGATCAATTTGACTTCCTAAAGAGTCTATTGACGAACACCAACCATTATTATATCTATCAATTACTGGACTAGCTAAATTATAAATTCTATTACAATAATATTGTGGTTTCTGAAAACACCAGGCACCATTGGCGCGACAATAATAAAGATTTCCGGGTGCGAAAGTTACCCTTTTATTATCTGAAACAGAAAACACACCAATACCTTTTGATGGCTCAACCTCAGGTTCATTTGACTCGCAACCAATAAGCCCGATAACAATTACAATGAGAAAGTATATTTTTATTATATTTACTAAAGCATCTGATTTCATATGCAGTATGATGTTAAACCTACATGTAACATAAAACAATTTGTTTTTGATCATAAAATTATATCCCTACCACAACCTACGCCAACTGATTTTATAATTGTGTTAAGACGAATTATGCAAATAAAATACGATATTGAATGCAAAGGTAATATATTTTTTTGAAATAAGCAAATTTTAGTTTATTGTTAAGAAAACATCAAATTAAATCCCCAAGCTGAAGAGAATGGTTCGCCAACAGAAAACTCTATAAGAAATATCTTACGAAAGAGGAAGCACTATCATTACTTGCAGACTACCGCAGACGGTATAAAGCTCAACTTCCAAACACACGCGGAACACATCCCGACCCTGAAGCACCAATAGACAAGCTCACCCTTGCCCCGAAACGTTATGCTCGACTAGACAATTTCATCCGCTCCATGGTCTATCAATCCCTCAAAGCCGATCAATCCACCCAACAACCGGCAGATTAGTGCCAAATTCTGATATATGCAAAATATTTGCATATATCAGAATTTACTTGTAATTTTGCAGCGTCAAGTAAAATAGGGGTATTATACACCCGCAAATACAGAGAACAAAACTATGGCACGACCAATTAAAGAAACACCAACATTATACGGTGAAGACGCACGTCGTTTTGCTTATGCTGTGGAACACCCTCGCAAGGTAACAGCAGAGGAAATGCGACGCATGAAAGAATCTTATGAATTGATGAAGTCTATCGCAAATTTTGCATTCTGATCCGTTGATGCTTATCGTGACGCCACGAAGTTTTATGAAAAGAACGGCTTTGAGTATTTCACGACTTTAGATGTTTTAGATAGTACGCGCCTAATGTATTTCGATTTGAAAGACATTAAGGATCAGTTACAAAAGGAACAATAACTACCCGTCCTCTCTCCAAGACGCTAAACCGGAGAAAGTAACATATAAAATAACAACATTACCGCCTATGGCATAAAACAACAGACAAACAACATACATAAATAAAGCGTAATAAGCCCAACTTGATTGTTTGAAACCCTAGACAAGTTCACAAACATCATTTATTCTTCA
>JAGBCD010000040.1 GCA_017938155.1 Paludibacteraceae bacterium
CGAGACTATCACTATCGAGCCATGGCGTAGCCGTGCCTTCCCTGTAATCAAGGACTTGATGGTGGACCGCGAGGCATATGATAAGATTATGCAAGCAGGTGGTTTCGTGTCAGTTAATACAGGTGGTGTACCAGATGCAAACGCCATTCCAATTCCTAAGGCTCACGCTGACGAGGCAATGGATGCTGCTTCTTGTATCGGTTGCGGTGCTTGTGCTGCTGCATGTAAGAACGGTTCTGCTATGTTGTTCGTTTCTGCTAAGGTTAGCCAATTGGCACTCTTGCCACAAGGTAAGGTAGAGGCAGCTGCTCGTGCTAAGGCTATGGTGGCTAAGATGGATGAATTGGGATTTGGTAACTGTACCAACACAGGTGCATGTGCTGCTGAGTGCCCAAAACAAGTATCACTCGCAAACATCGCTCGCCTCAACCGCGAGTTCCTCTGCGCTAAGTTGAAAGACTAATCCCCTTTGGGAAACGATAATCGGATGTCGGTTATCGCTAAATATGATAAGAGGTGTGCCCCAGCACACCTCTTATTGTTTTCTTGCCTTTACACTTTACACCGTAGTTCTGCTGCCCTTCCTAGCCTCTAAACCCTAAACAGTAGGCACCTTGTGCCGTCCTCTAAACAATACGAATATTAAGATTTCCTTCCCTTGTACCTTATATATATGCTCCGTATTAAAGTCCAATGACGAAACAAAGAAGAGCCAAACTAAAAAAGTGCTATTTCTTAATATCGCTTTTCTAAAATAGTTGTCTCCCATTCTAAAAAAAGTTGACTCATTTCCTGAAATCGTTATCTAATATTCTCTCAAAAAAATCAAAGATAATTCTCAAAATATTTGCATATATAATAAAAATACACTATCTTCGCATACCATTTTTGGGGTCTGTAGATATTACTTGTAATTATAGTGCTACTAGACTTATGTTTTTAATTAATAGTCATTTAAGAGATTATAATAGAGGTATTACGTTACTCCAAGCTGTGCTTGTGATACTTTTCTAAGGCGAATCTGCCAATAATATTCATCTTTTATTTTCAGTGATGCTAAAAGGGTCTGTATAATATCCTTATTACATCTGTAATACGAGTAGATGTCGTGTATCGCTCCACTGAGTGTCTAGTTACAGATAGCGTTATCATAGTAGCGAAACATGTTTAACCCTCATTGATATGATTATGAAAAAATCTATCAACAAAGTACTTGTCTTCATACAAGTCGCAAATTTAGTTTGTTTATTTCTATCTATTGCATTGGAAATGTACAAACTTATAATGCTTTAATGTCATTAAATTAGTATTTCAGTTAAGTACACTACCATACTGAAATAGTTATTATAGAAATGTTGTTTTTGATATTTATCTAGGCATTTCTAATATTGTAAGGAAACACAATAGAAAATACTGATAAAATCATATTATTGATTAAGGAATCATTACTAATAGTAATATTGTTATGGCCAATTGTTAAGAGTTATGATACTTGGTCAACAGAGGCAAGGCTCGAATGAGAAGCATTGCCTCTATTTTACATTAAACACATATTTGTTCTATAAAAAAATCACAGTTATTTGCATATTTTCTAAAAAAAGTGCATCTTTGTAGCACGAAAAATTAATACACTAAAGAAAGACACATATGGAAGTGACTATTGATAACATTCAATATGAATTAGATTCATCTAATAACACGGCTAAAGTTGTTTGTAAAGAATCTAAGTATGCTGGAGATGTTGTCATTCCGTCGCACATATATTGCGATGGAATAAAATACGTTGTTGATACTATTGGAGACGAGGCTTTTGAAGATTGCTCATCGCTTGTTTCTATTACCATCCCGAATAGCGTGACAACCATTGGAGGGAGTGCGTTCTGGGGGTGTTCATCTCTTATTTCCGTTGTTATTCCCAATGGCCTAAAGGAAATCAAAGAATATACTTTCTTTGATTGTTCTTCCCTCGCTTCTATTGTCATCCCTAATAATATAACAAGCATCAATGAGCGGGCTTTTAAGGATTGTTCCGCTCTCAATGCAATCGTCATACCTAATAGTATAACAAAAATTGGCATAGAAGCTTTTAGTGGGTGTTCTTCTCTAACTTCTATTAGAGTAGAAGTTGGAAATAATGTTTACGATAGTCGTGAAGAATGCAATGCGATTGTTGAAACCACAACAAATACCATAGTAGCAGGTTGTCAAAGCACTATTATTCCTGATAGTGTAACTAAAATTGGGGATTTTGCTTTTAGTGGTTGCAAATTATTGAAAACAATCACTATTCCTAATTGCGTTATAAGCATCGGTAAATTTGCTTTCAAAGAATGTTCTACTTTAGATTCTATTACTATCCCGCATAACATAACCAGTATCGGAGGTGGAGCTTTTGAAAATTCAGGAATCTATAATAATGATTCCAACTGGGAGGAAGGCGTATTATATATCAACAATTGCCTTATTGCTACCAATGAAAACCTATGTGGCATATACACTATTCAAGATAATACTCGCCTTATTGGAGATTACGCTTTTAGATATTGTGAAGCGCTCACAGAGATTATCATTCCTGATAGTGTCACAAGTATTGGAAAATATGCTTTCACAGGATGTTCTTCTCTTGCCTCAATCATTATTCCTAATAGCGTAACGAATATTGACGAGGGAGCTTTTCAAGAATGCTCCTCTTTATGCTCAATTGTAATTCCTAATAGTGTAAAGAGTATTGAGGAGGGACTTTTTTTTGAGTGCAGTAACCTTACATCTATAGTTCTGCCTGACAGCATAAGTCGTATTGAAGAAGGAGCTTTCTGTGATTGTTCGTCTCTTACTTCCATTACGATTCCTAGCAGTGTAACAAATATTAATAGACATGCTTTTAGCGGATGCTACTTTCTTACTTCAATTAACATTCCCGATAGCGTAACAACTATTGAAGAAGAGGCCTTTTCTGGTTGTTCATCTCTTAAATCTATAATTATCCCTAATAGTCTAACAAATATAGGTCAGGGCATTTTTAAGGGGTGCAAATCGCTAGTATCAATAACAATACCTAATAGTATAAAGAGTATTGAAAAAGAGATGTTCGCTGATTGTTCCTCGCTCGCCTCTATTACCATTTCTGAAGAAGTAAAACACATTGAGGAATTTGCCTTTCGCAATTGCCGTTCTCTTGCTTCAATTGTATTTCCAAAGAGCCTAAACAGCATCAAATCCAAAGCTTTTAGTGGATGTACTTCTCTTACCTCTGTCACTATTCCGAATAGTGTAGAAAATATTGACATGTATGTCTTCGACTCATGTAAATCTCTTACGTCTATCGAAGTTGAATATGGAAATGCAAGGTACGATAGTCGCGAAAATTGTAATGCTATTATCCTTAAATCAATAAATGGGCTAATTGCAGGTTGTGTAAATACCCACATACCTAATAGTATAACGAGTATTGGTGCTGGAGCTTTTAGCGGATGTTCATTCCTAACTTCCATTAATATCCCTGATAATGTATTTGAAATTGCAGAAGGAGCTTTTAGGAATTGCTCTTCTCTCGCTTCTATCACCCTGCCTAACGATTTAACAGACATTGCTAAAAACACATTCTACGGTTGTTCATCTCTTACTACTATTATCATTCCTAATAGAGTGACAACCATTGAAGAGGAAGCATTTAGCAAATGTTCTTCCTTACACTCAATTACTATTCCTGATAGCGTGATGAATATTGGACACAGAGCCTTCCACGGTTGCTCATCCCTGAAATCGATTATTATCCCTAATAGTGTAAAGAGTCTCGGCAATGCTTTTGGAGATTGTACATCACTCGCATTCGTTAATATTCCTAATGGCGTCATGAGGATAGAAAATGGAACTTTTTACAACTGTTCTTCACTCACATCTCTTACCATTCCGAATAGTGTAATGAGTATTGGATTCGGTGCTTTCTCTGGTTGTTCATCTCTTGTTTCCATTACTATTCCTGACGGTGTGACAAATATAGAAGAACGGGCTTTTCAAGATTGTTCCTCACTTCAAAAAATATGTGTATCTAAAGGAGAAAAGGCACGTTTCTTAGAAATGAAAGGACTAAAAGGGCAAGCATCCATATTAGTTGAATGTAATAATGAGGAGATGGCTATTTTAATCAATTTAGCAAAGGCATATTTATTGGGTATAGGAGTCAGTCAAGATATAACCCAAGCAACTCAATATTATATCCAAGCTGCTGGGAAAGGTAGTGATGAAGCTGCATATCTATTAGCAGAATGGTATGCCAATGGTGTAAACCTTACTCAAGACATTAATAAAGCCTTGTACTACTACGAACAAGCTGCTCAATCCTCATATAAAGATGCAGCAAATCAAGCTAAACAATTACAACGAAAACTTGAGCAACTACGATACAAAGAGCAAAAGGGTTACTTCATAAGCGATAATCAACAATTGCCTACTAATACTCAAGAACTGACAAAAAAATACTTATTCTTCGATACTGAGTGCAACGGATTGCCTCAGGATTATAAACTAGGTGTATCTGCGACCGACAATTGGCCTCGCTTAATCCAATTGGCATGGATTGTGACTGACGAGGAGGGAAATGAAATCAGTCGAAAAAGTCGAATTGTTTATCCAAATGGTTTTTGCATAGAACCAGTTGTTGCGAACCTTACGGGTATTAGTAATCAGCGAGCCCAACAAGAAGGTATTGATCTCAATGATGCATTATCTGAATTTATGGAAGATATTGCTAAAGTAGAAGTGATAATAGGTCATAATATCAATTTTGATCGCCATGTTGTTGGTTGCGAATTATATCGCTTGAACGGTGCTTATAACGCTCTTATGAATAAAGATTATATATGTACAATGCAGTCATCTATAAACTATTGTGCTATTCCAAGCAATAGTTTTTGGGGAGGTTATAAATGGCCCAAACTAGAAGAGCTATATCGTAAACTATTTGGTCATATGTTTGACAATGCACATGATGCTCTGGCTGATGTTAGTGCAACAAAAGAATGTTATTTCGAGTTAAGAAAGAAAAGGATATTATAAAACTAAAAACTTTTTTACTCTATGCTAACAAATAACATCTCTCATATATTATTACTATGAAAAAAGTCTTTCTACTTCTGCTAACGATATTAATGTTCGCATCCTGCCAGCATTCAAAGCCTCAGGTATCTGGTCTTTATATTGATGGTACTTTTGAAGAATTTATGGCAGATATAAATGATTTAAAAGGTTATCGCAAATTCCCCTCTACAATACATATTGACTCGGTTGTTAGCATATCTGATGAACATAAGAAGATTTATGCGTATAATAAAACGATTGTTGATTTAGATGAGGACACCTTTGCTATTGATACCATCAATATGGATATTCTATTAAATAAAGGATATATTCATAAGTTTACATACACGATTAAAATGCCTTTATCTGATTATCAGGCAATCCGTTTTGCCAACGAGCGTATATATGGAGATAATGATTATTATGATATCAGCGAATATCGTCATGTATGTGGTTGGTGTATTGGCAAAGATTATATGTATCTGAATTATATTCTTTCAGCCCAACAAACTGAATATATCTACATCATTAATTAAGGCACAACATCCTAACATAGCCATTCTTCGGCACAATCTTCGGCACGCGAAAACTTTTTTCAAAAAAAATCACCCAAGCGGGAGGCGTTGGTAATCAACACCTTCCGCTTGCTTTAAGCGTCTTTTTATAGCAATATTCACAAATCTTCGGCACAAACCCAGTTCCGTGCCGAAGATTTTTACAGCATTATTATAGAGACACGTTTATAGAAAGCCACCGAAAGCCCATAGAAGTCCTAGAGATGTCCTACAGTGGTCCCGAAACTTGCAGCACGCCTATTCCAATGCGTTGCTCTGTATCACAAAAACACGCAATAAAATTTATCATGTAGGTAAACATGTACAAGAGTTGCCAAATTGTGCAGATAATCTTACATTTTCGAATAAATTAACACATTTATTTGCTTATATCAAAAAAAATCTAGTAACTTTGCAGTAATTATTGAAGGATTGTACATTGATTCAATGTATAAAATTACTATAACACAACTAAAAAATAAACATGAATCATTTTTGTATTATCGGGATACGACCTTTATCTCCAATCAATGCAGAAGAAAATCCAGTTTGTATTGAGCATGCTCATGCCATTCAAAAGGCATTATGGCAGAAAAATAATTGGCATTATTTTTATCAAGGATATAATATTGAAGATAACCTTGAGTATGTAGACCTTACACATGAAGCGTTACGTGATTTTTCGTTATATGATACTGATACATTAAAAGTATCAGTGTGTGCTGTCGTTGGTAAAAATGGAAGTGGAAAAAGTAGCATGATAGATTTACTAATCCGTATGATTAACAATTTATCAGCAGTTTTATTAGGTGAAAATTTTAATTTTGCTGCAGCAGAACATTTGCATTTTATAGATTATGTATACGCAGAACTTGCAATCCGAATAGGAAATGTTATTTATATATTGGAAGAACAAGGACGGTCTATCAAACTTCATAAATATTATAGGGATCGTAAGTCAGGAAGACGTTTTAATAGAAGAATTGATGAAAGTGAGATTTTGCTTGATGAAAGCACAAATTCTGAAACGATACAATGCTTATTAAAAAAACATAAAAAAGGTCGTGTTATCCTCAAATCATTGTTCTATACGTTAGTTTGTAATTATTCTCTCTATGGTTTTAATTATCGTGATTACTATAAAGAAAGAACCCCAATAGAACGGTTGCAGAAACTATTTAAGAAGGAACTTCCTAAAAGTGAAGAGGATCAAGTATGGTTAAAAGGTATCTTTCACAAAAATGATGGATACCAAACTCCTATTGTTCTTCACCCCATGCGTCAAGATGGTATTCTTAATATTAATAAGGAAAATCATTTAGCGAAAGAGCGTATGTGTAATTTATTATTCTATAAAGATGGAATGGGCAACTACCCCCAAAGAATAATAAATGGGAATCTCCAAATCAAAATTCTAAAGTTAACGCAAACTTCCAATAAAAAATACAGCAAAGCGAATATGTTGAGTCATATAGGAATTGGTAAACAACAAAACATATACTTGAACTTTGACAATATTTATAATTGGATTATAGATTTTTGGGATAGTAAATATGATTTTAAACGTAAAGAAGATATAGAAAATGAAAAATTATTGGATGATGCATTTGACTATATTGTGTACAAAACTTTAAAAATTGTATCTAACTATAAGAAGTACCATCCTATATATACTTATTTGAGCAAAAAAGCTGCTACATATGCAGAGTTATGTGCAAGATTACATCCATTGTATGATGATTTCACTCATATTACAAAAAAATTATTAAGAACAATTATGTATCTTAAAAAAGATATTTATCTTAAAATGGGTACATATACGCTAGACTCTTTAGATGAAAAAATTAATGAGTCTATTGGAGAAAGCATACATCCTAAATATAAATTACAGAGCATTGACTTATTGCCTCCTCCAATCTTTGATCAAACCCTTTATTTACAAAAGGACAAACAAAGTGATCTTATAGATTTTAGGAATCTTAGTTCTGGCGAAAAACAAATTGCCTATACAATTAGTAATTTTATGTATCATCTTGTAAATGTGGATTCCGAATGGAATGATTATTATCGTGATACGGCACATATGCAGGTCATTAAATATAAATATGTCAATGTAATCTTTGATGAAGTTGAACTATATTTTCATCCAGAACTACAAAGAAGTTTTATGGGATTGCTGCAACAAGCTTTGCAAAATGCCCATTTTACAAATTTACGAGGAGTCAACATCATGCTTGTTACTCATTCTCCATTTATTCTTAGCGACATACCTCATTCAAATGTTCTATGTATGGGAGAGAAGTCCCAAATGGTACAAGGAACTTTGGGGGCTAATATTATAGAATTGCTCGGTAATAGTTTTTTTCTTAGTTCTGTTATCGGGAATGTAGTTACTAACGAACTTAAACTTTTAATACAAATGCATGATAGAATGCGAAATAAAGAAAAAATAAGAACTTTTGAATTTTCAATATTGAACGAGAGGTTTAAATATTTGCAACGATATATATCCGAACCTTATTTACAAGAAATGTCAAAACGTATGTACAATGAACTTGTAGAATATATCTCCAAAAAACATGTATAAATTTATTAGTAGAAATAGGGATAAGCGCAAATTACATAAATCCTACATAGCTTTGTTTAAGCATAATTTAGATCAGAAATGGGGAAAATTTGTTGCGAACCAGCCATTGTTAAAAAAAGTGCTACCACAAGGAATGACACCAACAAAATTGTTTGTGGCAGAATTTAGGAAATTGGTAGATGTGTACTTTTCTTATATTGACTACCTAAATAGTCTATCTGTTGAAAATAAAGAAATAGTTAACACAACCGTTAAAAAGTTTTTTAACTATGATTCACACGCTGGTAAGATTGCAAAATTTTTACATGATGAATATGAAATACACAATTGCGTTTATTGCGATTCAAGTAAGGTTTCTATTTTTCATCACAAGAGAAAAGAGGTGCGAAGATTTGATATAGATCATGTGTTAGATAAAGGGACATGTCCATTAACTTCCTTGTCTTTGTATAATTTAGTGCCATCTTGTAAAATATGTAATAATTCACCACTAAAAGGGAGGAAAACAATTGGTGATACTATTAAAGAAATTAAACATTTAAGTCCAACAAATCCAAGTTATGATTTTTGGCATCATGTTAAATTCGTTATAAATCCCAAATTTCCTAATATTAGTAACACGCCTAGAGTAATGTACGAGAATGAATATGAACTTGATATAGAATATTACAAAGATACAACATATGCTAAGTCGGTGAATTTATTTGAATTGAAAGATAGATATAATACAGATTTCCTGCATGAAGCCTTGCTATATTTGGATTTAAAAGATAAATACACGAAACGACAGATACTTGATATGGCTAAAATATTGGGTAAAACATATGATGAAGTATATGAAGACATCTTTAAAATAAAATTTGATCAAACTCATCATTCACTGTATAGAAAGGCAAAAGAAGACATTCTAGGCATCACAACCTTTGGATGAGACTCACAATAGACTATATTCAGTTCTTTATACTCACATAAAAAGGTTTCTGTATTCTTTCCTTTTAGTACTCTGTAATCATTAGTTTTTTGAATCATTCCCATTCTCTCTCCTCACTTTACATTCTAATGAGGGGGAGTGTTGTAAATTATTCATGAACCACCGAATATCATGGCGGTGCTAGTAAAGTTTTTTTTATACAGACAGGAAAACACAAAAGCCACCGAAAGTCCACAGATCTCCCACAGATGTGCTATCGTGGTCGCCTAACTTGCAGCACGCCTATTCCCATCCCAACGAAGGGTGTGTGGTTATTCTAAATTGTAAGAAAATATACTAGTTTTTGATAAAAATCACTATTTTCTTATAAATTATTTGGTCAATTCAAATAAAAGCAGTACCTTTGCGCCAACAAACTTACCCCGCTTCCCGTAGATCAGCGCGCTTAGGGTAAGTCTTTTTTTTATTATTATGAAGAATTATACCTATAAACCTCTGGATTTCAACCAACAAGTACAATTGTTGGAGGCAAATGGATTGACCTTTCAAAACAAGCAAAAGGCACTCCATACACTGCAACACATCAGTTATTTCAGACTTAAAAGTTACCTTATGCCTCTCATGAGCGACAAGGTAAACCACATCTTCAAATCTGGAACCACTTTTGAACAAGCATACAACCTCTATAAGTTTGATAGCCGTCTGCGCAAACTCATAGCTTCTGAATTAGAAAAAATTGAAGTGTCCATCCGCACACAAATGGCTTATATCTTAGCGCAAGATACAGATATCTATTGGTTTGCAGAAAATAGTCATTTCCACGATTCTAATCGTCATGCCAATACTTTAGCCAATCTCAAAGCGGAACTTGAGCGTAGCGATGATGACCAAATACTTCGATTCAAAGCCAATTACAACGATCCTTTCCCACCTGCATGGATGACTATGGAAGTTACCTCGTTTGGTACATTGTCTATGCTCTATAAATTGCTAAAACCAGGCACATCCAAACGAAAGATTGCTAATTTCTATGGGGTCAGTGATAGTGTGTTCGAATCGTGGCTGCATAGCATTGTCTATGTTCGTAATATCTGTGCACACCATAGTCGCCTATGGAATCGTATGCTCCGCATACAGCCGCTATTCCCTCGCAAAACGGTTAACGCTTTTATTGATACACCCGTTGCAAATAATCGCTTGTATTACATATTGGCAATCATGCAATATCTTTTGCAAACGGTAAACCCAGCAACCACATTTGCAAAGCGTTTATCGGATTTATTGGAGGAGTTTCCACAAGTTGATATTGCAGCAATGGGATTCCCTGCGGACTGGAAGTCTAAATCATTTTGGGCACTATAATAAACTACTCTCGAAACATCCATTGAGCGCTTGAAACGAAAAGCATTGGATTAAACCCGAACTGATTGAGCAAACCGAATTAATGCAAGTCAAATTGGTTCTGCATATACTCAATGAAGGTGACACTCAAGGTGTCCCTCAAGATGTCCCTCAAGGTGGCACTCAAGATGGCACTCAAGATGATACCCAAGGTGATACCCAAGATGATACTCAAGGGTTAGATTTGGATACTTGGATTGAAAATGAAATTGCTAATAATCCAAAAATTACCATGGAAGAATTAGCTCAAAAAAGTAAAAAGGGTATAAGGACTATCAAACGCCACCTTGCTAAACTAAAACATATCAACTATGTTGGCAGCGGTTATAGTGGTCATTGGGAAATAATACAAAAGTAATTTTCCATCTCTACCATTTTACTGCAGAACTTTCGGCACAATCTTCGGCACGCGAAAACTTTTTCAAAAAAATACACTCACGCGGGAGGCGTTGGTAATCAACACCTTCCGCTTACTTTAAGCATCTTTTTATAGCAAAATTTACAAATCTTCGGCGCAAAACCCCTTCCGCGCCGAAGATTTTTGCAGCATTATTATAGAGACACTTTTATAGAAAGCCACCAAAAACCCATGGAAAGTCCCACGGATATCCTTATTTCATTCTATGCTTGTAGCATACCTCTTCCCACCTTCTAACGGAGGGAGTTGAAACAAAGCTTATCAATAAACAATCATTTCATTCCCTATTACTTGCATATCTGCTTTTTTTTCACTATCTTTGCATTGAAATTTAAGAATAATTTATAATACCATACACATTTTAACAAGATTGATTATTGACTATGCGTCTGAAATTATTTCTTTGCATTTTATGCATTAGCAGTTTGGCAATGGCCGAACAGATTATTCGTGTTTCACAGATTGGTTATCTTCCTGAGGCGAAAAAGTTTGCTATCATCATGACAGGTGATAGTGGTCGTTGGGAATATACTCGCTACGATTTCTCCGACCTCAAAGAGGAGGGTTGGCATCAATTGAAGATTGGAGATGCTGTTTCTGATAGTTTCCTCATCAGCAAACATGTGTATGATGGTTTAGCAGATTTCCCACTCAATTATATGCGTCAGCAACGTTGCGGTTGGAATCCGTTCACAGGAGATAGTTGCCACCAAAAAGATGGTTATATCATTTACCACCCAACCAAAACGGGTCAACATATTGATGTTCGTGGCGGTTGGCATGATGCCAGCGATTGTTTGCAATATGCTACGACTACCGCTAACGCTATCTATCAGATGATGTTGGCTTACGAGCAATATCCTGAGTTGTTTGGCGACATGTACCAAACCAATGGTACGCCTGGAGCGAATGGTATTCCTGATATCGTTGATGAGATTCGTTGGGGGTTGGATTGGTTGGATCGTATGAATCCCGAACCAGGAGAGTTTTACAATCAATTGGCGGACGACCGTGACCATATAGGGATGCGTTATCCAAAGGACGACCAAGCCGATTATGGCTGGGGTGTGAATAATGGTCGTCCAGTCTATTTCGTTACGGGTGAACCACAGGTGCAAGGCAAAGGAATGAATATCTCGACAGGTACTTCATCTATTGTAGGCAAGTATGCATCCTGCTTTGCTTTGGGTAGCAAGATTCTGGCACCCTATTATCCCGAACTGGCTGAGCGTATCGGTAAGAAAGCCGAAGATGCCTACGAATTGGGTGTCCGCAAACCTGGTTTTAGTCAAACAGCATCTGTTCGCTCACCATATATCTATGAGGAGACAAACTGGGTGGATGATATGGAGCTAGGAGCATATGAGTTGTATCGCAAGACCAATGATAAGTCCTATCTCAAGGACGCAGTAGCCTATGGACGACAAGAACCTACCACTCCTTGGATGGGAAGTGATACGGCTCGCCACTACCAATGGTATCCTTTTATGAATATCGGTCACTATCGTTTGGCCAAAGAGGGGAAGAATCGTTCTCGTGAGGAGTTTGTGGCTTATTTGAAGAAAGGTATTGATATGGTTTATCAACGTGCTATCCATGGTAAACCAGTGCAACAAGCTTTCTTGTACGGTGTTCCATCTATTTGGTGTTCGAACAACCTGACAACAGCTATGTTGACCCAATGTATCTTGTATCGTCAATTGACCAATGACTCAACGTATATTGATATGGAATCGTCGTTGCGTGACTGGTTGTTGGGTTGCAACCCATGGGGTGTTTGTATGATTGTAGAGTTGCCTGGTGCAAAGCGCTACCCTACTCAACCTCACTCGTTTATCATCAACGAGAAGATTGGTAACACAACCGGTGGTTTGGTGGACGGCCCTGTATATATAGGTATCTTCAACAGTTTGCGTGGCGTCAATATGAAGGGTGGTATCAATTACATGCGTTATCAACCCGATGTGATGGTATATCACGATTCGACTCACGATTACTCGACCAACGAACCTACAATGGATGGTACAGCATGTCTGATATTCCCATTTGCTGCCTATGAAGCAGAGGCTAAGTTAAGCAAATAAGATAATAGAAACGGTTGCACAAGCAACCGTTTCTTGTTGTTGAGAGTCTGGTATGATATTTGTGCCCAGTAAATAAATTTTTGTAGTATGAAAAACAAACGTGTTGCCCTTGTTTTGGGAGCTGGTGGAGCCAGAGGAATGGCACATATAGGTGCTATAGAGGAACTATTAGCGCGCGGTTATGAGATAAGCAGCATTGCGGGTACATCCATTGGCTCAATGATTGCTGGTATGTATGCTGCAGGCAAGTTGCAAGAAGCGAAAGAGTGGTTTTTGGAGGTTGATAGGCAGACTATTTTCTCAATGGTGGATATCAACATCACCGACCATGCATTTGTAAAAGGGGAACGTATTATTGAAGAGTTGAAGAATGTTGTGCCTGACCATCGTATTGAAGAGTTACCCATTCCCTGTTCTATCGTAGCTGCTGACCTTATTTCTTCGGACGAAGTAATTTTCACGCGAGGCAGTTTGTTTGAGGCTATACGTGCTTCGATATCTATTCCTTTGTTTTTTCACCCAGTGCAAAGAGGCAAACAATTATTGGTAGATGGAGGGATCGTGAACCCATTACCTTTGAACCGTGTGATTCGCAATCAAGGAGAGTTGTTGGTAGCAATGAATATCTCGGGCAAAGATGCTATGCACCTAAAGAAAGTGGAGAAATCTTACTTATCCAAAGCGGCTGAATTGCTCTCTGAGAATGGGTTTACACTTCCAGAGCCTATCCTTCAACTTAAGGCACGACTAGACCAACGCCAATCGGAGGAACAAGCTGACCTAAGCAATCAAGTCACTTACTTGTCTATGGCAGATAGGATGTCTGATATTCAGTTGCAGCAGAACACACAACTTATGTTGCAGCTATTTCCGCCAGATATTCATGCCATGATGCCTCAATATGCTTATACCACTTTTGACTTTGATAAAACGGCAGATATCATAGAGCAAGGGCGCATCTTAATGCGTATGGCTATCAATCAGTATGAAGAGCACCTAAGTTTATTATAAGGATAGTAAATAGAAGCAATCATAATGCAAAGTACGGTTTACTTTTTTAATAAAACAACGAAATATTTGTATAAGTCAAAATAAATCAGTATCTTTGCAAGCTTTTAGTGTGAAAATAACTGATAAAAATATACAACTATGCAAATTAATCAATCAGAAGTTAAAGACCAAATGATGGTGCTCACCTTGACACTTGAGCCCCAAGACTATCAAGATGCTGTACAAAAAGAGTTGAAACAAATCCGCCAAAAGGCCAACGTACCTGGTTTCCGTCCAGGCATGGTGCCTATGGGTATGATTAAGAAAATGTATGGCAAAGGTGTATTGGCAGAGGTTATCAACAAGGAGATTGGTACCCACTTGGGCAAATACATGGAAGAGCAAAAATTGAATATCTTGGGTGATCCACTACCAAACGAAGAGTTGACTCCAGCATTGGACATGGATACTCAAGACACCTTTACTTTTGCTTTCGACGTTGCATTGGCTCCCGAGTTTGATGCGAAGTTGAATGGTAAGAACAAGCTAACCCATTACAACATCACCGTTACAGATGAGATGGTAAACAACCAAATCAATAGTTATGCTGAGCGCTATGGTGAGAACGTAGAAGTAGAGCAAGCACAAGAAAACGACATTTTGAAAGGCACCATCACCGAGCAAAAAGAAGGTGGTGTAGTGAAAGAGAACGCTATGTTCAACCCTATGTACATGAAGGATGAAGAACAAAAAGCTCTATTCAAAGATGTAAAGAAAGGTGACGTAGTAACTTTCAACCCAGTGAAAGCGTATCAAAGTGACGTAGAAGTTTCTTCTATGTTGGGTATTAAGAAAGAAGAGGTGGCTAATTTGAGTGACTCTTTCACAGTAGAAGTTCAAGGCATCATGCATCATCAAGCAGCAGCCATTGACGCAGAGTTGTTTGCCAAAGTATATGGCGAGAACAACATCCAAGATGAGGCTGATTTCCGTGCCCACGTCAAGGCTGAGATAGAGGAGAACATGAGTGAAGATAGCGAGTATAAGTTCGGTTTGGACGTTAAGGCTGCTATCATGAAGAAAATGAGCAAAGTATCTTTCCCTGAAGCATTCTTGAAACGTTGGGTAAAAGCTACCAACGAGAAGATGTCTGAAGAGGAGATTGAGCGTGACTTTGACAAGATGTTGGATGAGTTGAGATGGCATTTGGCTAAGGACCAACTCATGAAACACTACAATATCCAAGTAGAGAAAGAGGATGTTGAAGACTACGCTAAGAAAGTGGCTAAGATGCAATTCATGCAATATGGTTTGATGCACGTTGAGGACCAATTCTTGACCAACTACGCACAAGAGATGCTCAAGAAAGAAGATCAACTTCGTGGCATCGTTGAGCGTGTAGCAGAACAAAAAGTTTATGCCGCAGTTAAGGACTCTGCCAAGATTGAGGAGCAATCCATCAGCCACGCAGACTTTGGCAAACTGTTTGACTAATCCCTATGAACGTTCGCCAGTGGCGAACGTTCTTTGTTTATATCACTAGACAACTATTCTATACCATTAAAAAAATTATATACTATGCGTATACATTTTATAGCCATTGGCGGCGCAGCAATGCATAATTTGGCATTGGCAGTAGCAAGCAAGAAAGGATATGTAGTAACTGGTTCTGACGATGAAATATTTGACCCCGCGCGTACTCATTTGGCAGAGGCAGGTTTGTTGCCAGAGCGCATTGGTTGGGACCCAGAGCGTATCACTCCAGATATTGATGCCATCATCTTGGGCATGCATGCTCGTCAAGATAATCCTGAATTGCTACGTGCAAAGGAATTGGGATTGAAGATATACAGTTTTCCTGAGTATCTGTATGAGCAAACCAAGGATAAGATTCGTATTGTAGTAGGTGGTTCTCATGGTAAGTCCACCACCACATCTATGATTCTTTATGTACTAAACAAACTGGGTATAGAAGCGGACTATATGGTAGGTGCTCAAATTGAAGGTTTTGAGCGTATGGTTCGTTTGAGTGATACGGCTAAGTACGCAGTTTTTGAGGGAGACGAGTATTTGACTTCTCCACTGGATAGACGTAGTAAGTTTTTGTGGTATCATCCTCACGTAGCTATTTTGACTGGTATAGCATGGGATCATATCAATGTCTTCCCTACCTTTGATGGTTATGTAGATACATTCCGTCAGTTCGTTCATTCAATAGAGCCTAAGGGTGCATATATCTACTATGCCAAGGATGAACATTTGAGCAGTATAGCAAGTGAGGTAGAGGAGCAAATCAAGTGTCTGCCTTATGAAGGTTATCGTGGTGATGTAGCGATGCAAGTTTTTGGTCAACACAACATGCAGAATCTGGAAGCAGCATGCTTGGCATGCCAACAGATAGGCATCAAGGCTGAGGACTTTTACCAAGCCATCAGCACATTCCAAGGCGCAGGTAATCGTTTGGAGAAGATATGCGAGACGAACGATAGTGCAGGAAATGTAGAGCGCGTAGCATATAAAGATTTCGCTCACTCTCCAAGCAAGTTGAAAGCGACTGTGAATGCAGTGAAAGAACGTTATCCTTCATTGCGATTGGTAGCATGCATGGAGTTGCACACGTTCTCCAGTCTGATGGCATCGTTCTTGCCTCAGTACAAGGATTGTATGGCAGCAGCAGATATTGCTTATGTATATTTCAACCCAAAAGTGATTGAGCACAAACGTTTGACTCCGATAGATGCAGAAGAAGTAAGACAAGCTTTTGGCACAGAAAATGTAGTTGTCTTTACGGATAGTCTGGAACTTCAAAAGACATTACGTTCGTTGGATTATGCCAACAGTGCATTGTTGATGATGACCAGTGGAACGTTTGATGGAATAGATATTCCTGCATTTGCTAAAGAACTATTAACGAAATAACTTCATGGGTACAGCGACATCTTTGGAGAAGCAAGTTCAAAAGGACTACCTATATATGCGTATGGCGAGAACATGGGCAGAGAACTCGTATTGTACTCGTCGCAAGGTAGGTGCCTTGTTGGTTAAAGATCAGATGATCATATCAGATGGATATAATGGTACGCCATCGGGTTTTGAGAACACATGTGAAGACGAGCATAACGTTAGCAAGCCTTATGTGCTTCATGCAGAGGCGAATGCCATAACTAAGGTGGCTCGTTCGCATAACTCTTCCGAGGGTGCCACTTTGTATGTCACAGCATCTCCTTGTATGGAGTGTTCGAAGTTGATTATTCAAGCAGGTATCAAGCGAGTCGTTTATGGGGAGTGCTATCGTATCATGGATGGCATCGACCTTTTGAAGCGTGCAGGCATAGTGGTGGACTATCTTCCAACTGAGTAATCAAAATCTTTAACACACACAACTATGAATACAGAGAAAAACGTAAAACGTGCAAGTGTTTGGCGCCGCTATACATGGCCCACGCTAACATTAGTATTTTTATTGTTAGGACTTCTGATAGGCAACGCATTGAGCAACAAGGCCAATGCCCAACGGTTTTTTATCCAGAATGGTCAATTCTTTGCTCAACCTCCGAGTAAGATAGAGCAAGTGCTTGACGTGATGCAACGTGGTTACGTTGACGCTTTGGATATGGATAGTATAACGGATGAGGTAGTAGTAGAGTTGGTGCAGAAGTTAGACCCTCATTCATCCTATATCCCTAAAAAAGACCTTGAGATGGTCAACTCGGAGTTGTCTTCTTCTTTCTCAGGCATAGGTGTGCAGTTTAATATCCAGAACGATACGGTACACATCGTATCGGTTATTCGTGGGGGGCCATCCGAGTCCATTGGTGTATTGGCTGGTGACAAGTTGGTAGAGGTAGATGACTCGGTTTTCGTGGGTAAGAAAATCAACAACGAACGCGTGATGCACACCTTACGTGGTCCCAAGGGTACACAAGTAACGATAGGCGTAAAACGTTTTGGTAGTGATGAGATTTTGCGTTACACCATTACCCGTGGGGATATCCCTGTGGTGTCGGTAGATGCATCGTTTATCATTGATTGTGCCAAGGATAAGATAGGTTTCATTCGCGTCAATAAGTTTGGTGAGAGCACTTATTCGGAGTTTATCCAGGCGTTGGCACGTCTTCGCAGCCAGGGTGCGACTCGTTATATCATTGACTTGCGTGAGAACTCTGGTGGTTATATGGACCAAGCCATACGGATGGCGAATGAGTTTTTGGAGCGTGGAGATATGATTGTGTATGCAGAAGGTCGTGCTTATCGTCGTATGGATTATCAGGCAGATGGTAGTGGTCGTTTCAAAGATGTACCATTGGTGGTATTGATAGACAATTTCTCAGCCTCAGCCAGTGAGATTTTCGCGGGTGCGATGCAAGACAATGATCGTGGCACAGTGATTGGTCGTCGCTCATTCGGCAAGGGATTGGTTCAACAACAAATAGCTTTCCCTGATAGTAGTGCACTTCGCTTGACTGTCGCACGTTACTATACTCCTGCTGGTCGTTGCATACAAAAACCTTATAAGATGGGAGGGGATGACGAATATGCTTTGGACCTCATCAATCGTTTTGAGAACGGAGAGTTTTTCTCAGCAGATAGCATTCATTTGATCGATAGTACGCGTTACTATACCAAGAAAGGTCGTGTAGTGTATGGAGGTGGCGGTATCATGCCGGATATTTTTGTAGGTCGTGACACGTCGTTGTACACACCATATTTCACCAAGGTATCCAACCACGCTTACACCTATCAGTTTGCATACCAATACACAGACAAACATCGTAAGACGCTGGAGAAATACAGCGATTGGAAGGCCTTGGAGGCTTATCTGAACAATCAAAACTGGCTAAATGAGTTTGTCTCCTTCTGCACAGAGAAAGGCATAGAAGCCGATGCTGCTCAGATAGCCAAGTCAAAGCCGCTGATTAAGCGTATCGTGCAAGCATATATCGTCCGTAACATATTGAACGACGAAGGGTTCTTCCCGCTTTATGAACGAGATGATGATATTACGAAACGTGCGGTAGAAGAGATTTGTAAACAATAACCTACTAATAACACATACCATGAAACATTTCATGAGCATTGCTCTTACCTTGTGTATTTGCAGTCTATTCTTTTGGGGTTGTACCCAATCATCTACTTCTCATTACAGTTGGGAAAAGGACTTAGATCATCGTTTGCGTTACGATTTCTCGTGGACGGAGGCAGACGTAAAAAAGTATATTCAGCAGTATATACCTCAAGTCACGGACGAGCAGATAATGGCTTGGACCGAGAGTGGGTTGTTAGAAAGCATGATGATAGATGGTGAGCGCAAGTATTTCAAGCGTACCGCTTCCAATCTCTTTCGTCAAGACTCTACATGCAAAGCTATCAAAGAAGCCGCAGCATACAAAGATAACGACTCGATGCGTGGCACAGCCATAGGCAATGATGTGCAAGAGGAGTATCGTCAAATCTTGTCGTTGGTAGCCAATCCTCCAATGGCAGAAGGCAAGCGTATGAAGGTGAAGTATAGCATCACCGTGAAGGCGGATGCTGTGCCAGCGGGAGAGAAGATACGGTGTTGGTTACCCTACCCTCGTCAAGATGTAGCACGTCAACAGGATGTCGTGTTTGTAGGTGCCAATAGTGATGACTATGTTTTCTCTCATCCCGATTGCGCACACTCCACTTTGTATATGGAAAAAGAGGCGGTAGCAGGCGAACCTACTGTATTTGAAGAAGAGTTTATCTATACTATCTACGGAGAGTATCGTCCTATCAGTGCAGCGGATGTACTGCCTTATGATACGACCACCGAACTATACCGTACCTATACAGCAGAACGTGACGAGCATGTTATCTTCACACCTCAGATGCGTGCTTTGAGTGATTCGTTGACACGTGGTCTAACCAACCCTTATGATAAGGTCAAAGCTATCTTCACATGGATAGCCAACACGTTCCCATGGTGTGGTGCACGTGAGTATTCCACTATCGCTAATATCCCTGAATATGTGCTACAAGTGAAGCATGCGGACTGCGGACAAAAGACATTGCTATTGTTGACGCTATGCCGTATCGCAGGTATTCCTTGTCATTTCCAAAGTGGTTTGATTACTCCGCCCAGTGGTTGGAACTTACACGACTGGGCAGAGGTGTACTACGAAGGGGTAGGTTGGGTACCTATAGATGTATCAAATGGGTTTATGTCGCTCATCAAGGGTACAGAGAATGAGTATTTCTATTTGACTGGTGTGGACAGTTATCGTCTGATAGTTAACCAAGATTTTGGCATGCCATTGAGCCCTTCCAAAGAATATCCACGCAGTGAGACGGTTGATTTCCAACGTGGAGAAGTAGAATGGCGTGGTGGCAACTTGTATTTCGATACATGGAGCTATGACATGGAGATAGAGTATCTGTAGTCGCTGCGCTACTGAAACTTTGAAACAAGCACGAAGTGCGTGAAACAGCATCTTTGATGCGATGATACAAGCATCTCTGATGCGTGGAATCTTTAGACTGTCACAGGTACAATCGTATACCCCTGCTATACCCCTGCTATACCCTTGGGATAATTAAGTAAATTCGCTTTGTGAATAATCGTTTGAACCGAAGGTGAGATAAGAATTTTGAAGAAGAAACAAACGACGCAGGCGATGAAACAGCCGCAAGGCGCGTGAAACAGCCGCAGGCGATGAAACAGCCGCAGGCGATGAAACAGCCGCAAGGCGATGAAACAGCCGCAAGGCGATGAAACAGCCGCAAGGCGATGAAACTGCCGCAAGGCGATGAAACAGCCGCAAGGCGATGAAACAGCCGCAAGGCGATGAAACAGCCGCAAGGCGATGAAACAGCCGCAAGGCGATGAAACAGCCGCAAGGCGATGAAACTGCCGCAAGGCGATGAAACAGCCGCAAGGCGATGAAACTGCCGCAAGGCGATGAAACTGCCGCAAGGCGATGAAACAGCCGCAAGGCGATGAAACACTGCAACAAGCGACACAGTCGCGTGAAACCAACACAACAACGGCTCACCAATGGTGAGCCGTTGTTGTGTTATCTCCTTCCCTGTGCATCGTAGATGACGCCTTGGTGTAGGATATAGAGTTGACCATCCTTGATGAATTTCACCGTCGGTGCCGTATCCTGTTCGTTAGTAGGATTGGACGTCACCACACGTTGTGGTTCCACTGCGAGGAAGAAACGATTTTCGTATGTTCCAGCAGGCAGGGTGACGGTATAGTCACTGGTGTTGAGGCAAGTGTGTGTTTGTGTTTGGTTGTCGATGAGGGTTACGAGTGCTGCATCTACTGATGCTGGCAATGCTATCGTATAACTACCTTCCTTCACGACTTGTATGCCAAGAGGCACTTGCACACTTTGTACTGGTAGCATGTTGGCTGCTACAGGGACTGTTTGTATGCAGGAATAGATATTGGCATGTCCAGTGTTGAAGAACTTCGTTAAGTCCATGTTCATATCAAAGGCTGCAGTTGCCTCGTCGGTTAGTTCCACATACGTTTGGTCAAGTTGCTTGTCACCTTCGGTCAACGTAAGTTGGAGCAAGGTTGACTCTTTTGCAGGTGCTTTGGCAGCCAATGCTGCAGGAGCTATTGTCTTTTCCTCCCAGTAGATTTTTCCTGCAAACTGAACCATGTAGGAGTGCATAGCTTTGAACGTATGGGTAGTAGCATTGGATACACTGAGTTTGTTATTTTGAGGGTTCCACTCATACAAGAACTTCAGCCCATCAGGTGATACTACATCCTCCGCATCCGCATAACTTGGTACACCGATTACGTTCCAATGTGAGTCTTTGGTCTTTCTATCATCACGTTCTATAATACAGGTATGTGCAGGCACCTCAACGGTAGTGGAAGTGAGTTCTGAAGCAATCGTAGAAATCTTCTCTTTGGATGGGAAATAGAGGTTTTGTTGTTCTATGCCATGCGGCCATTCGATAGCTTCGATATCCAATGCCAAGCCATATCCCACATTAGCCTCGAGTACGAAGTTCTTACGGTCTTCTGGCATTACATATTTCCAGAAGGTAGCTGTTTCTTGGAACCAGCCTTTCTGTGCACGTTCTGCGCCATCGTAGTATTGGATGATCCAAGCGGTACCATATTCGCCCAATCCAAATACATCCACGAGCTTGACATCGAATGGGAAGGATATCCAATAGAGACCTCTTTCCTCTATAGATTTGTTATTGTCCGTTATATCCGATTTATCAAACTGCATCACGCCATACACGGTCTTAGGGTCGCCACTGATTGTATGCTTATTAAGTGTTAATTGGTTTGGACTATCTTGACCATTACGTATCATCATGATATCGGCAGACAGGGCCATATCTTGTTGTACGTCTTGCAACAACCAAGAGGAAACGATATTGTTGGTCTTGAAGTTATAGATGACGCGCAATGTATAGTAATTCGCATCTCCGTCTTTAGTACTCATGATATTCTTGTTTTCAATGAAAGTTGACTCTTTGCTTTTGTACACAGCCTTCACGTCAATTACAGCCCCATGTTTGGCTTTGATATCCAAGGCATATACCCAGTCGTTTTGGTCAACAAACTTGCTTTTGCCTGATATTGGTTTTGGGCTTGCATCATTGGTGTAGATATTCGTACCATTGATGGTGAGGTATTCAGTATTTGAACCAGAACCTGCAAGGTATGCACGTGAGGTGGTGTTGGTTTTGCTGGACCATGCATAACGCACATTCGCAGACTCGCCAAGCAATTGTTCACCTCCTAAGAATGCATCTGTTTTCATGGTATCAGACACGCACTCGCTATAGTCGTTGGCTACTACAAAGCGCACATTACCTGTTGGGTTGTTGAACCATTTGCAATAGTAGTAGTCGTAGTCGGCATTGAGGTTGGTGTATTCCATTTGGTTGGTTTCTTTCTTGTAGTTCTTCCAACCACCATTCGCAGCATCGGTACGGATATAGTAGTTGCCGGTATAGGCTTGAGGATAGGTCTCATTGTTGCAAAGGATTTTTGCTTGATGTGAACCTTCATTCGTTTGCTGGAGTGCTACATTATATACACCTGATTGTTCAATCTTGTTTAAGTCAATAGGCTTTTTTTCAATGATGGACCATGAACCCACACCGGTATTGCTTACAAGAGTACATTTTTGGAGAACGATACTGGGTGATTGACCTTCTTTGTTTACAAAGAAACTAATGGTATCCAATTTGGTATCTTGCGTCACTTGGCGTATATACTGTGCAGGGTGGAACTTGGTGTTATTTTCTCCATCGTTCTCTTGGTATGCCAAGCGATAGTCTCCTACGGCTAAAGGATATTGCACACTGACACGTACTTGTCCGTCAGACAAATCAAGTGTAAAGACATAATCACCTGCAGAAGTAGTTTGTACATACCATGTTGATTGCTCTGCCCATGTCCATTCACTCATTTGCCAGTTGGTACAGTTCTTTTGGGTCATGGTACCATTGTTGGCATACTTTCTCTCGTCTTGTAGGTTCGTTATATCCATATTCTGTTTGCCAGACAATGCCATCGTTGCAGTAAATACATACCCTCCTACTTTATCGGTAGTGAACTCAACTTTTGCTCCATTCACAATATTAAGTTCATAACCAGACTGTGCAGAGTTGAATTTCATCCAAACACCTTTGTTGTAGTATTTGGTTTTATTATGTGTTTCTGCCGTTTGCTTTGCATCTGGGATAAAGAGTGTCATATCCACATCGTGGTCACCACGGTAGATACCTGCATTGGTATAGAAAGCATCGTAATTGGACATATTGGCACTACTAAATGCAATATAACTGAAATCATTTCCTTTGGTTAATACATAGTAGTATATATCCGATTGACCTACCTTAGTCATTTGTCCATGTTCTTTCTTATTTGTCTTAGGATGCACACCTGGTTCGTTTCCATCATGCCACCAAGCATTGTCAGTAAAGGTATAAATATATACTTTTGGCCACTTCAAGTTGTTTTTGAAGAAGATACAATCGGAATGTGATATCCACTTGGCATAGAGTGTTGCATTTTCTTTATCCCAATTCTTGACATTTGTTCCATCCGCATTATAGTACTTGGTACCTTTACCTCCTGTTTGGTCATAATATCCATCAAACAAATATCCTTCTCGTGTAGGAACAGTGATGGTTGGCATTGCAGAACCATAGGTAGTAGACACTGTTTCTGTTCCTCCCGTACCACCTTGTCTATCTAATGTAATAGTATATCGAATTATTTCCCAATTTGCAGTGACCTCTGCTGCTAAACCATCTCCATTCGAATGTATAGTGATAGTAGGTGCATTATTAGCCCCATCATCTATACGCTCACAATTGGTTAATATCCAACCTGTAAGAGCATAGCCTATGGTTGTAGGAGCTGAACTAATGTTAGCTGTAGTAACAATACCTATTCTATCTGAAGACATAGTTGGTGCTTCATAATTAGGGTTACCAACATCATATACATTTTTAGTAGTTAATGTGGACAATATTTCCGTTGCAGAAGCGGTGACAGAAACAGAACCATTACTAACAGTAACATTTGTGCTAGCACTTGTATTATTTTCAAAAATTGCATTCTCAGCAGGGGTTGCTGTCCATGAACTAAAGGCAAACCCTATATTAGGCGTTGCCGTTATAGGATAAGTATTGTTTAGTGTTATATTGTTGTTTTCGCCCGTAACCGATGCTATATTGGCACCTGGTACCACAGACAACGCATAAGTCAATGTTGAACGGAAATTGGCTTGTATCGTAGCATTGTCGCTAGGATAGAATCGGTTGTTAGCCACTGTCTGCTCAGAACCAAATGTTCCCTTTCCATCAACAATAGTCCAATTCACAAACTCAAAGTTTTCGTTCGGCTCAGCACTGATAATAATACCTGTTACTTTTCCAACAGTTTGTACACCACTTGGCGAAGTTGTACCATTTCCATCATTATTAATAGTCACTGTATAAGCGTCTTCTACAAACTTAACATAAACAGTAGTATTTTCTTCTAAACTACTAATTGTATATGAAGTATTGGTTCCATTATTGAGTGATTGGGTACATGCTTCATCTTTATACCAACCTTCTATACGATAATTTTCTTCTGGTGTAGCTGTCAAGATTATTCCACTACCTCCTAACACTTTTGCTCCTGAACTAATCGTTTCACTACCCACCTTTGAAGAAATAGAACCATGCCCATTGACACCAAAAGTAATAGCATACTTTCTCGTAAAACAAGCATATACGGTTGTAGCTTCAGTAATGTTGTATGAATAGGTTGTATTGGTAGATGTCAAAGTATTTCCATTTCCTTTTATCCACCCATCAAACTGATAGTCATCGCTAAGATTAGAGTAGGAGTGAGTGATTAAGCCAGTGACAACAGCACCATAGACTTTTTTACCATCCTCATCCGAACTTTTTGTGCTGGAAATTTCAGATCTTCCACTTGCGCTATTTCCCGTTAAATATGTTCCTTTTAACTTTAATGTTGCAGGCCAATTTCCGTTGACTGTTGAATATGATTCCGATGTGTTGTTACGCACTTTTGCCGATTGTGTTGCTACCAATGTTGGTATGTTACTATGAGAGTTTTTATAATCTATTGTAAAACTTCCACCTTTAACTGTACTATTATTTTTATTAAAGAAATACACACCAGAACTATTGTTTACATCATACGCTGCAGTATACGCCGCAGTATATGCCGTATTTCCTTTGGTGGAAAGGCTCGAACTTCCCCAGTTTCCTGATGTTACCTGAGAGGTACTACCAATAACGGCAAAATATGTACATCCATTCCACCAATTGTTATCATTATTGTCAACATTAACCAAAACATGATATAAATCAGTGTTAGAGATCCTTGTCATCTTCCATACTTGGGTATAAGAATTATGTCCTACGCAAAGATAAACGTAAGTGGGATTATTCCATCCTTGTGCACGGAATATTACATTACCTTTATTAAATCCGATAGCCCACGCATTACTAACTCCCATTAGAAGGAACAGGAGGATGGCCGTTATTCGTATACCTCTGGTATATCCTTGTAATAGGTTAAGAAATTGTTTCGCCTTCTTCTCGGCGTAAGTTGTAAATGTTATATTCATGATTTTGTTATTTTATTCGGGGTTTGTATTTGAAAAGGATTCCGTAGAGTTTTCTTTATTGTTAGGTTGGGGTATTTTGGATTCATATGCTGGTGCTTTTTTTACTTCTAATGCTCCAGTTCGATTGGAATTCAGAATAGTAGACATATGATTTTCAATACGTGTGTAAGTCGTTTCTATTTTTGCAACTTCACTAGCAACAGAAGACAGTGCTTTTGAAGCATCTTGTGATGTGCTATATGAGTACAAAATAGAAAAAACGGATAGCGTTATAGCTAACAATGTTGATATAATGTTTAGAATTTCTAGTAATCGATTAAATTCTTTTTCACACAAAAAGAATACTACGGATATAGCGATAGATGTAATCAACAAAGTTGACAAAATTCCAATTACCCACCAAAAATGTATAGAATGTTTGATACATTCTACAGATTGTTCTTGTATGTTTTTTTCCTTAGACATATGTGAATTTAATTGCTATTTGATTTGATTATGTGCATAATTCTTCTGTATTCGCGAATCATTGATTCTAAACACCCAACTGCTTGTTCAAATAATTTATTAATGTTTAAGTCACTGAACACATATTGCTCAAAACTCAATGTTATGTGATTTTCTTTGTCTATTATAACTTTTCCTGTTTTATAATCCTTATTTAAGGATAAAAGAAGTTCAAACTGCTCCTGGTTGCTTCGGTTAAAATCATCAATATATGGCAAAATGATTTCGAAATAATTAGAATCGTTATTTTTGTTATATGTGAATACAAAATTTAATCCGTTCTTTCCAAATAATATTATATCGTTTGCTTGAGTTGTTTGTTGATCTGTTGGTATGTTTTTCATTTCCCAACCTTGGTCAAGTACATAATTTATGAATGCTGTTGTCATATGTTCTTGTCTATATTTTCTTGTATTTGATAGATATAGTTTTTATTCATTATCATTTTGATTATTAAATCATTATTTTGAATACGATAGTTATTTTTTCTTTTCCTATTATGTATACGCATTAATTTACCTATCATTTCTTGTTTGGCATAGGAAGCAGAAGATTATTGTCAATATCAAAAGGTGTTTCATCTTTGCCTCGATTACATCCTTGACACAAAGGAAGAATATATTTCTTACTATCAATCGAATATACTTTGATGACATGTGCGCCATCAAATTTTGACCAAGCAAACAAACCGCCGCATTTGGGGCATTTATACAACCATTTATTCCAATCAAGCAATAAGAGTCTAGAGTTTTCCGTTTCCCAATACTCTATCCAACTACTATACTCAGTATAGTCTGGTGCTTTCAAATCGCCAGTATTTGGCGCATTTTTAACTTTAGTCATATATTTATCCTTTCTCCCTTTCGGGTTGTTTTTGTGCTGTTATGTTGGTTGGTTCCTTAATTACAATTTTTCCAAACGTTTTAATTCTAATTTGAGATTTTTTATGCGTTGTTTAATTTGTTCTGTCGTGGGTAATAATTCTGTTATTTTTATTCCACTATATGTTGCTACACTCAATGGCGATTGTAACCCTTCAAAAGACCATCTTACCTCCGTTTCATCCATATCGCTGCAAATCAATAGTCCTACCGTAGGGTTATCTTCTTCTTGCCGAATGAGATTATTAACTGCACTAACATAAAAATTGAGTTTGCTAACAAATTCAGGTTCAAAGGGTTTTGCTTTTAACTCCACTACCACATAACAATGCGCTCTAATATGATAAAAAAGCAAATCTATCTTTCGTGTTTTGCCCGCGATAACCAATTCGCACTGTCTTCCCATAAAAGCAAATCCATTGCCTAATTCTAACAACATTTGAGTGATATTGTTAGATAATGCTTTTTCTAATTCCTCTTCATCGTATGAAGCATGCTCTACTTCCGCCCAACTAAAATCATAATTTGCTTTCACTATCTCTTGTAGCAATCCAGATTGAGGTTTTACTAATGTGTCCGCAAAATTGTTCGGTGCACTTACTTGTTTGTGGTATATATCAGCAGCAATGGCTCGTTTCAACCCCTCTCTACTCCAGTTATTCTCAATCGTCTTTAGGACATAAAACAATGCTTCATCGATGTCTTTACACTTTTGGATAATGGTAATATGATGGCTCCATCCAAGGAACGCAAACAAGTTGGGAAATTGCGAAACAGCCTGTTTCGTTTTTGTATTTGTAGTAGAATAACTCGCTATTTGACTGATTGCAATCTGGTGTTGTATTGAGTATTTTTCAAATTGCGAAACAGCCTGTTTCAGTTTTTGTTCATTTTCCAAATTGGAATAAAACAGATACCACTGTTTCATGCTCTGCAAGTTGCGGATGGTAAACCCTTCAGTGTTAGGAAATTCATTCTGCAAATCCTTGCTTAATTGCTCAACAACACCGATACCCCAACGTTCCTCCGCTTTTTTCTGTACGAGTTCTGCTCCCAATTGCCAATTGAAAGCCAGTTTTTCGGAGTTAACTTTTACGGCTGCTTTTAGTTGCGCAGAACGATAGCGGTGTTTGATTTCCGCTAACCACAAAAAGTACCCATCGTCTAGATGGATTGTGTTTGAAATATGTTTCTCGCTCTTTGCCATATTGTTTTCCGTTATCTGTGTTATGTCCCTTTTTTGGTAATTTTGCTTTTATGTTGGTTGGTTACACTCGGCGAACCACCGCCGAGCACTAAACCAATGGGGTGTTGCTTATTTATTCTATTGTATTCTTTCCTCCGTCAAAGGGATACCGAACCCTTGCCGAAGGAATAGACTTGTTTGTCCCGTCTATTTGTAACCGTACACTCTCGTTATCGTTTTGGTTGTGATAACAATTACCTATCTTCGGGGTATCTTCCGCTTAAGCCTGAGACTTTTGCAATTTTCTTCTGCGTACAGCAATGACAATGGCTGCCACACATGCAAACAAAAGCATCACCCATGGTTCACCCACTGGAGATTGGTTGCTTTGGTCGCCACCTTCAGGGAAAGATGGGAAAGCATTCTGTTTAGGACGAATCTGTTGCACAGCCTCTCTACCCTCAATGGTAGTAGGAGCATCGTTGGAGAATGCTTCCGCTACAGGGGATGCATAATTACCCGATGCTGATGTAAGAGACAACACAGCAGAGGAAGAAGATGGGTTTGAATGACCCGATGTGTGTGTAGCCATAGTATATGAATTGCTAATTGGATTGGCTCCAAAACTCTGCATATGACCAGAAGACGATGCATAGATACGCATCGCATTCGAAGACGAAGAGAGGGTTGAGGCTTTCGGAAACTGAATAGCCGACACCCATTCGCTCCGCTCCATCAATGAGGAGGTAGAACTGAAAGATGCACCACTTGACGTACCTGTAATACGCGTAGAAATCTGTTTTGGAGAACCTGAGTATAAAAATGCCTCTGTTGGCCTAAAAAATCCACCACTCAACGTGTAGCAGATGAGCATGGTAATCGCTACTAAACCTGTCAAGATTAGTAGGTAGTGTTTCTTATTGTATTTATTCATGATCTTAGTAAAAGTGTTGATACAACATCAACGCTACAAAAATACAAAAAAAAATTAATATACAAAATATTTTATATACAATATCTATAAAAACACACACTTTTTTTACTATTTAAGTCGTTGGTGATATTAAAAATGCAAATCCTTTCGGTCAAATTTCTATAATTCAAGGAATAAGTTTAGAGGACGCTCACGAGTGAGCTACTGTTTAGAGGACGGCACACAGTGCCTACAGAGAAAATTGGGAATTGGTGATTGGTAATTGGGGATTACCTATAACATAATTGTAACATAATTGTAACATAATGTATATATAACGTATATCTATCGTATATGTTTCGTATATCTATCGTGTATCTATCGTGTATGTTTCGTCTTTGTCTGCAAATAATCTGCACAAAGTTGGGATATATTTACGGAATGTTTTTACATCAAAGAACACATTTTTTAATTCCGCCAACGGGCTATTCTTGCTAAAATGTTATTTTACGCTCTTCTCCTCCCATTTTTAGGAGGAGGTTGGGAGGGGGGTACTATATTTCAAATACCGATTCTAAGGTGTACGATTCTAACCGCCAAACACATACATCTGAACTACAAACCACTACGTTTCTCAACGCAGTGGTTTTTTATATCATTCACTTCCACACTACCACACTATCACATAAAAAAATGTGTCGATATACTGGGCGGTCGTACCTACCCTGTACGGTACTACCCTATAGCCTTACGGCTGCGTGACATCGCGTTCGGTAACGAGATTGCGCGAATGATATCGCTCTGCTCGCGCGTTCGGTAACATGGTCGCAAAGACTGATGCTCTGCATCATTGGGCGACATGTTCCTCCGCTTTCCCAAAATAAAGCAATCATTTATTTTGGGTACCCAGATAGGGGCAACTCGTACCGAAGCGAAACTCATCACCCATTATCTACTTTAGGGAATCGGTCACACCTTTTTGTTAATTAGTATTTTTTTCGTATCTTTGCACCCAAACTGAATTCAACTACCTAACTATTATATATTGGAATGAATATGAAACAGAATGACTTTTTGAAATTTGCAGTGTCACAAGGGCTCAATTCGATGCATGTAGAGAATGTGATGAATGCATCAGCAGGATACATCAATCCTACTATCTTAGAAGAGCGCATGCTCAATGTCACACAGATGGATGTTTTCTCTCGTTTGATGATGGACCGTGTTATTTTCTTAGGCACAGAAGTGAACGACTACACAGCCAACGTGATACAAGCACAATTACTATACTTAAACGCCAACGACTCGGAACGTGATATCAGCCTTTACCTCAACACCCCAGGTGGGTCGGTATATGCTGGTTTGGGCATCTACGACACCATGCAGTTCGTCAACTGCGACATTGCTACTATCTGTACAGGCATGGCAGCGTCAATGGGAGCGGTGCTATTGGTAGCAGGCGCTGAGGGCAAACGTGCTGCATTGCCTCATAGCCGCGTGATGATACACCAACCTATGGGAGGCATCCAAGGACAAGCATCCGACATCGAGATAACTGCTAAACAAATACTCAAACTCAAAGACGAATTGTACGAAATCATTTCCGAACATGCACACAAGGATATAGAAATCATTCGCAAAGATGCTGACCGCGACTATTGGATGGATGCGAAAGAGGCATTGGCTTATGGAATGATTGATAAGATATATAGCAAAAGCAAAAAGAACAATGAGTAAGAAAACACAAGATAAATGTTCGTTCTGCGGACGTCCAATGCCTGGGATGTTCTCGGGTGAGGATGGTACGTTCATCTGCCAAGAATGCATCGAGTTGGGGCATCGTATGATACAACAGATGTTGGCAGAGAACGGAAGCAAAGCAGACAACCTAAAAGACCTCAACCTGGAGACGCTACCCAAACCTGCAGATATCAAAGCCTTCTTGGACTTGTACGTCATCGGACAAGATAGTGCAAAAAAATACTTGTCGGTAGCGGTATATAACCACTATAAGCGTCTGTTGCAAACGCAGTTTGAGCATAGCGATAAAGATGCCTTTGATGGGGTAGAGATAGAAAAATCCAACATCATCATGATTGGTTCTACAGGTACAGGCAAGACCCTCTTGGCCAGAACAATTGCCAAGTTATTATCGGTACCCTTCGCTATTGTAGATGCTACAGTACTCACCGAAGCAGGTTATGTAGGAGAGGATGTTGAATCGCTATTGGTGCGTTTGCTGCAAGCAGCCGATTATGACGTGCGCAAAGCAGAACAAGGTATCGTCTTTATTGACGAGATAGACAAGATCGCACGCAAGAGTGACAACCCTTCTATCACGCGTGATGTATCGGGCGAAGGCGTGCAACAAGGACTACTCAAACTATTGGAAGGCACAGTGGTAAACGTACCACCACAAGGAGGACGCAAACATCCTGAACAAGAGTTTATCAAAGTCAATACACAAAACATTTTGTTTATCTGTGGCGGAGCATTCGACGGCATTGAACGTAAGATTGCACAACGTATGAACACACAAGTGGTAGGGTTTGACGCTGTGACCAACAAAGAGAAAATTGACAAGAACAACCTCTTGCAATACGTAGCACCTCAAGACCTAAAATCCTTTGGTCTTATCCCTGAGATTATCGGTCGTTTGCCTATACTCACCTACCTTCAACCACTCGACCGAGATGCACTGAAACGTATCTTGGTAGAACCCAAGAATGCTATCACCAAACAGTATCAGAAACTATTGGCGATGGACGGGGTACAGTTGACCTTTGAGAACGAAGCACTTGAATATATCGTGGACAAAGCGATAGAATTCAAATTGGGTGCCAGAGGATTGAGAGCATTGACCGAAGGTATCATGATGGACTACATGTACGATATCCCAAGTC
The DNA here is from genome assembly GCA_017938155.1 of Paludibacteraceae bacterium. Lineage (GTDB taxonomy): Bacteria > Bacteroidota > Bacteroidia > Bacteroidales > Paludibacteraceae > Colicola. Next base: position 32,536 of record JAGBCD010000040.1, read on the forward strand.
AAAAAGACGACAAGGTACAACCCTTTGTCGTTACCAAACAAATGGCAGAGGCCAAACTGTCCAAGACGGATGTTCGGTATTCTTCCTAAAACCAAGTAACTACGTAATAACGAGATAAAGACTTGTTCGCTTGCGAATGAAAAATGATTCACAACGTACTTGAAGGTACGTTGTGAATGTTTTATATCTTAGGACTAATCGATATTCGGCTCTTCCCAGATGATGGTTTCGTCGCAGTGAATCATACTCACTTGATCCCCCACTTGAATACGGAAATCACCTTCCTCAAGGGTCCAACGACCCTCATAGTTCACAAAAGCCAAATCGGTAGCAGGTACACGCAGCTTCACAACCTGATGCTCGCCGGGTTGGAGCAATATTTTCTCAAATGCTCTAAGACGCCTGGAGTCAGGTACTAAGCTGGCAAACAAATCACTGGAATAGAGCAATACTGCTTCCTTACCTGCCACATTGCCCGTATTGGTAACCGTGACTTCAAACTCCAACGTATCCGTTGAACGGAAATGCTGTTTGTTCACTTTCAAATCACTATACTGGAAGGATGTGTAACTTAGGCCATGCCCAAAAGGCCAAAGAACATCTATACGCGCATCATAATTGTACACACCCGCCATGGTTGCCGTCATTTCCGACACCTTGTAATCATAGGTAGAGAGCATGTTGATGTAACGAGGATAAGTATAAGGCATCTTGCCACTGAAGTTCTCACGACCAGACAACAAGGCCGCCAACGCATCCCCACCATAATTGCCTGGCAACAAGACATGCACGACAGCCTCAGCAAGAGGTTCGATATCGTGGATGATACGAGGACGCCCTTCGTTGAGAATGAGAACAATAGGTTTACCCGTTTGTGCAAGCGCCTTAACCAGGTTCTTTTGATTGACCGAGAGGTTCATATCCTTCAAGTTTCCAGGCGTCTCACAATAACTATTCTCGCCTATACATACCACCACCACATCATGTTGCTTGGCTTTCTGCACAGCCCTACGAATCGTCGTCTCGTCACACACTTCCGCATCCCACTTGCCACGTCCCTGGACATAAGAAACACCCGCTTCATACGACACGTTACTGCTGCCAAACTCGTTGCACAATGCCTCGTAGATCGTATTGAAATGGGTAGTATATCGATTGGCCTTGTCACCCTGCCATGTATAGGACCAACCACCATTGAGGCAACGCATCTCATTGCCATTTGGTCCCGTAACCAGAATCTTTGTACCCCTTTGGATAGGAAGAATATGGTTGGTGTTCTTGAGAAGAACCTCCGACTCAAGTGCCGCCTGATAAGACTTGTCGGCAAACTCTTTCGAACCAAACTTGTCATATTGTTCCAAGTCCCAGTTAGGGTTATCAAATAGTCCCAAACGATACTTCAAACGCAGGACACGACGCACAGCATCATCGATGCGCTCCATGGATACGGCTCCTTCCTTGACCAACTGCACAAGGTCAATGCAAAACTGCCAATCATTGGGAATCATAGCCATATCAATACCTGCATTGATGGCCAAACGTATGGCATCTTTTCGACTGGTAGCAACACGCTCTCTTCGGTAGAGGTTATCTATATCTGCCCAATCGGTCACGATCATACCATCCCAGTTGAGATCCTCCTTGAGCCATTGCGTGAGGTACTCATAATTAGCATGAAAAGGCAAACCTTTGTTGCTGGTAGAGTTCACCATCAAGGACAAAGCCCCTGCTTGAATGCACTCCTTGAACGGTTCGAAATAGCGTTCGCGCATGTCAATATCAGTGACCGAAGAAGGTGTTCTATCCCTGCCCGATACAGGGACTCCATAGGCCATATAGTGCTTGATACAAACAGCAATATGGTACTCGTCCACCTTATTAGGATTGGGTCCTTGCATACCCAACACCTGTGCTTTACCCATCTGAGCTTGTAGGTACTCGCTCTCTCCATAACTCTCCCATAGTCGTGCCCATCGTGGATCACGTCCCAAGTCCAAAGTAGGAGAAAAAGACCAAGGGTTGAGCGAAGCACGAGCCTCATAGGCCGTCACCTCACCCATAGTAAAAGCATGCGCTCGATTGAACGTAGCAGCGATATTGATTTCCTGTGGAAACAACGTTGCATCCGCTATATACGATGCTCCATGAATCTGATCCAAACCATACAAACAAGGGATTCCTATCTCCTGCATGGACTTGTCCTGAAGTTGTTTGATCATCTTAGCCGTCACTTCACGAGTCTGCGCTTCCATACTCAGGACATTCAAAATAGAACCCACTTTGTATTTCCCTATCACCGAATCCAACATGGCTTCCTTCCACTGAAGATTACCTTCTTTATCCTTATTCTGAATAGCAGTGATGGTGATTTGTGCCATCTGACCCACTTTCTCTTCCAAAGTCATGGTAGAAAGAAGATGGTCAATCTTTTTTTCTATTTCAGCATCTGAAGGAATGGCTGGAGCCACCTTATCGGAACAGGATGATAAGATGCATACAAAAACAAAACTAATGGTTGAAAACAGAATCTTTTTCATTGATGTTAATAAGGAATAATCTTGAACGTTAAGCGCTGAGGAGTAGAGGTCTGCACTTTGTATTTCTCATAGGTTTGTGCTCCCCACGAGTTGTCACCGCCTACACCCGTCATTTGGGCATCTATACATACTTCGGTAAACTCACGTGGGGTGATATCCGAGATATGCGTTTGTTTTTTCATCACATTGCGTGCACGGCCAATGTCATGTGGATCATTTTCCACAAAATTGTTCCACTGATATGGTGCATTAGACTCTTCCGCATCAAAATCCTCTACCGAGTTGTGAAGGGTATTGAACTCAAACGCGTTGTTCACCGCACAGATCACCAAACCATGGCCATTGTCACTCATTATATCCAACCAACGCGTATCTACACGATGCCCATTCTCCTGTGGTCGTACATAAGGTACATACATATCCTCCACACGGCCAGCATAGACACCCAGGTTAGCAGCATCTTTTCTATCACAATAGTTCTCCCATGGACCTCTACCATAATAGCGTATCGAAGCGAAGTGCTTAGGCATTCTCCATCGCATGCCATAACGTGGAGCCTCTGCCATAGTAGAGGCAGACATCTGCGCATCCACCGTAAGCACACCGTTTGGTGCTACAGTATATGTAATCACGTTTTGGCAACCGATATCTGGCAACAAATAGGTAACCGTTATTACTCGATGGCTATCAAGGGTTTGTTCTTTAACCTCAGTAGGCATATTTTGCTTGCCATACACTTTCCAAACTTGCCACTTGGCAGGAGAACCATTGCCATAATCGTTATCAATAGGAGCCCTCCAATAGTTAGGAACGATACCAAAAGTATCCGTCAGATAGTTCACTCCATTGACACTATATTGCTCTACAATACCCGTTTGCGGATTGATAACAAAGTTCACATTCGCCTTGTTGGTGGGTTGAGGGATAGGCCATTCGCTCACATCACTCAAAGCATATTGGTTCCAACTGCCTTCACCTGAGAAATTGACATAGTAATCATAACCCTTCTGCATCTTTATCTGCGGCAAGGTAATGACAAGGGTATCGTCCGCAGGTATAGACACATTCACCTTGCCCGACTTAACCACTTTCGCTTTGGCTGCCTTGGAGTAGGATTGTGGGATCGATACGATCTCATACTTATAATAGTCAATAGACTTGAAATAGTTGCGATTGATAGCCCTATACGTACCATCTCCATTGGGTTCTATCCATAAGTTTTGATAGATATGCTTGATTTCGTTCATGGCAGGGTGTGGTACCCTATCGGGCCCCAATACACCATTGCATAAGAAATTGCCGTCACTGGGAGCATTGACACCAAAGTCTCCACCATAAGCCCAGAAGGGATGTCCATCAGCATTCTCCTGATAGATGCCTTGGTCCACCCAATCCCATATAAAACCTCCTTGCAGATTAGATGCAGCATATATAACATCCCACAAGTCTTTGAAGTTACCCGTGCTGTTTCCCATAGCATGAGCATACTCACTCAAAATATATGGTCTATCCGTGGGTTGAGATGCCCATTCTGCCATCCTAAAAGCACTGGGGTATTGTGGACAATAGATCTCAGTGTTCCATTCCAAGATAGCGCGTTCATGTTGCACCGGACGCACTTTGTCTAAACTCTTGAGGTGCAAGAATGTCTCATAAAAATTATATCCATTGCCCGCTTCATTACCCATAGACCAAAAGATAATGCATGGGTAGTTTTTGTTGCGCCAATACATGTTCTTCACCCTTGCCATATGGGCATTGTAAAAACGTAGATCATTGCCAAGCGTTCCACCTTTGTTGAGGTTGTAGTACATACCATGGGATTCGATATTCGCTTCGTCACATACATAGATGCCATAAGCATCGCATAGTTCGTAGAAATAAGCTGGCTGAGGATAATGACTACAACGCACCGCATTGAAGTTGTGTTGTTTCATCAACTTGATATCTGCCTCCGTTTGTTCACGACTGATCACATGACCTGTGTATTGGTTGTGCTCATGAAGGTTGACTCCCTTGATCTTTATCGCCTTGCCATTTACCAAGAGTTGATTGCCGACTATCTCCACCTTGCGAGGAGCGAACTTAAACGTCAAACGTTCTGTCTCCTTGCCCTCTTGTAGCAACGAAATAGCACCATCATATAGGTTAGGAATCTCAGCACTCCACAATTTCCAATCTTGGAATGGGATATGAAAAACCTGAGTGGATTGACTATTCGGAGCTATCACCACTTGTTTCTCTCCACCCAATGCAAGATCATCATCCAACGATAAAGTCATCAAAGCATTGGCATCACTATGGTTTTGAAGCAAGACTTCTACCTCAAAATAACCTGTACCCGTAAGGCCATCACTGGCCAACTGCTCTACTATAGGCGTGAGGGTATAGTCAAAGATATGCACCTTGGGTTGAGCAAAGATATACACATCACGCTCTATACCACTTAATCTCCAAAAATCTTGACACTCAAGGTAACTACCCGTACTCCAACGGTAAATCTTGAGTGCTAACTGATTGTCCCCTTCATGTATGTATGGAGTCAGATCATACTCCGCTGCGTTCTTGGAATCCTCATTATACCCTACCAACTGGCCATTGAGATAGACATAACATCCACTCTTGGCTCCACCGATGTTCAGATATATCTCACGTTCCTTCCAGTCACTGGGTATTGTGATGGTCTTACGATAAACACCTACTGCATTTTTCTCTGGCAAAAAAGGAGGCTGAGGCTTGTAAGGTTTGAACTCGTAACCATGATTGGTATAGATGGCTGTTCCATAACCATTCAATTCCCAATTGGCAGGAACAGATATATGCTCCCACTCGCTGCTATTGAACTTCTCAGAGACATACTCATCCTTGTAATCCGCATCACTCACGCTCCACCAAAAATCCCATTCACCATTCAGCGACATTACAAAGTGAGAATCATATTTTTCACCTTGCGCTCCCGCCAGTTGTGTACGAGAAGGTACTTTGCCCAACTCCACAATCTCTGCTGTGAGATGAGGTACTCCCTGCTGAGCAGAAACCCACAGAGATGAAGATAACCAACAAACGATGATTGCTAAAGAGATACTAATGCGTTTCATATAAGGAGGGGTCTATTATTTGACTTCAAACTTATAAATACATACATGTGTGTATGTTTCTCCAGGATTTAACAAAGTAGAAGGGAAATGGTCATGATGAGGAGTGTCGGGGAACTTCTGTGTTTCCAATGCAATCGATTCACGGAAACGTAATGCCTTGCCATATTTACCTTTGGAAGAACCATCGAAAAAGTTACCACTATAGAACTGCATACCCGGTTGGTCGGTGTAAACAGACATCATCCTACCCGACTGAGCCTCATACACCATTGCAGCAAACACTACACCATCGCCCGCACGGTCGATGACCCAGTTGTGGTCGTATCCTCTACCAAAAGTTAGTTGCTCATTCTCCGCATTGATACGCTCCCCTATGGTATGAGGCATACGGAAATCGAATGGAGTACCCGTCACGTCCGCTATCTCTCCCGAAGGAATGAGCACCTCGTTTACAGGAGTAATGGCAGATGCATTGATTACCATCACTAAGTCCTCAATGGTACCATTGCCTTCACCCTTGAGATTGAAGAACGAGTGATGGGATATATTCACGTGCGTTGATTGGTCTGTAGTAGCCTTATAATCAACCTTGAATTCATTTTCTGGAGTGAGAGTATAAGTCATCGTGATGGCAAGATTACCTGGCATACCATCTTGGCCATGAGGACGAAGATAGAAAAAGACTATGCTATTCTCAGTGACTTCTTTCACATCCCAAACCACCATGTCCAGTCCTTTTAATCCGCCATGAAGTGTCTGACCATTATTGTTCTGAGGAAAATGATACGCTTCTTCACCTATGCTATACGTACCATTGGCGATGCGATTGGCATAAGGACCTACCACCGCTCCTAAGAAACGCTCGCCCGAATTGTTTACATAACGATCGATGTGGTTATATCCCAATACGATATCATCGTATTTACCCTCTCTATCAGGAGTCCACAAGGCTACCACACGTGCACCAAAATTGGTGACTTGCATAGTGATGTCACCCGAACGAAGCGTGTATAGATCCACCGACTTACCATCTACTGTGGTTTGAAAATTGGTTTCTGGGATAAGTATAGGTGCATCACATTTATCACAGGATGCCAACAATAGAGATGTTAGTGCCATTATTGCTATTTTTTTCATAATAAGTTCGCTATAAAAATAATCATTTCATTTACAACTGACGTGCGCCATCTGAGATAACGACATCATACACCTTGGGTTGATGTCCATAAGCTGCCAAAAATTTCTCCTGAGCCGTTTGAATAAAGGCATCATACAACTCGCTCTTGACCAAGTTGATCGTACAGCCTCCAAAACCTCCACCCATAATGCGAGAACCCGTTACTCCACACTCTTTGGCAATAGTAGCCAACATATCCAACTCCTCGCAACTCACTTCGTAGTCCTTTGACATGCCCCAATGCGTTTCGTACATACGAGCACCTACTGTTTCCATATCACCAGCTTCCAAGGCTGCGCACACATCCAACACACGTTTCTCTTCACCTATTACATAACGCGCGCGCATGTAGTCCTCTTCGGATATCTGCTCCTTGATGCCATCCAACTGTTCCATAGTCGCTCCTCGTAATGTCTCCTGTCCTAAAAGAGCGGCTACGCGCTCGCATGACTCACGACGTTTATTGTATGGAGAACCAACCAATTCGTGCTTGACAACCGAATCAAGCAATACCAAACGATATCCAAAATGTTCTGGATCAAAGGGGAAATATGCGAATTCCATGGAGAGGCAATCCAAACGCATGAGGTTACCCTTCTTGCCAAAAACAGAAGCAAACTGATCCATGATACCACATTTCACACCACAATAGTTATGCTCTGTTGATTGTCCAATACGTGCCAATTCAAACTTATCAATCGCATCGTCATTGTATATATGATTCAATGCAAATGCGTAAGTAGACTCCAAGGCTGCAGAGGATGACATACCCGCTCCAAGAGGCACATCCCCCGCAAAAGCAGTATCAAAACCCTTGACTACTCCACCACGTTTGATAATCTCACGAGCCACTCCGAATATATAACAAGCCCACGATGCTGTAGGTTTATCTTCCTCACGGAGACCAAACTCTGCATAATCTTGCAAGTCAACAGCGTATGCGCGAATCGTATCTGTCCCGTTGGGACGAATCTCAGCCACCATTGCCTTGTCAATGGCCCCGGGGAAAACAAAACCTCCATTATAATCGGTATGTTCACCTATCAAATTAATGCGACCTGGTGATGTGTAAAGTTCACCTTGCCCTTCAAAATGCTTAGCAAATTGCTCACGTATAAGTTGAATATCCATGGTATTTATGTTTATGTTTTTTACAATTTATTTTTCTGTTTTAGGCAATTCCATTTGGAAAATATTACGCACACGCTCCATATCGTATTTAGCGCTGCGGTCAAAATAGTAGATTCCATTTTGCTCTTGCTCTACATCGGTAAGCTGCGTATAGCAAAAACCACAAATCTTGTCACAATGAGCCAAGATAGCTTTGACTTGCGATTCCAAACGCTTATAAAAATCCTCTTTGGTTATAGCTGCATCACCATAGCCCCAAGCATTCTCTTTAGAAGGGTTAGCTTCTGCACACTTGATACCCCCAAACTCATCTATGATGTAAGGTACCTTGCCATCATAATACAAATGGTCAACCGTATTGGCATGCACCTTGCCTGGTGCCTGAGGTTGATAGAACTTCTGCCCATCATACAACATAGTATGCAGTTTGTTGGCATCTTGCTGATAACTATGCGAGGTACAGAAATCCGATATGACATACAAGCCTCCGCTGACCGTGTTCACGGGACGAGAAGGGTCCAACTTGCGCGTCAATTCATACACATCCGTCAAGAAACGCCCCATCTCATTGGTGGTTGCTTCCCACTCCTCGTTGAAAGGAGTCCAGGTAACCAATGCTGGGTGATTGCGGTCACGCACCACGATATTGGTCCATTCGGAAATGAAATTGCGAGCCGCAGCCACCGAACTGGACGTCTTGCCCCATGAAGCCATCTCACCCCATACCAAATAGCCTAACTTATCTGCCCAATAATAGAAGCGCTCTTCAAACACTTTCTGATGCAAACGCGCACCATTAAATCCTGCTGCCATGGACATCTGTATATCGGCCTTCAAAGCTGCATCACTCGGTGCTGTCCACACACCATCAGGATAGAAGCCTTGATCCAAAACAAGGCGTTGGTAATATGGTTGATTGTTAAGATAAATCTGCGTACCAGAGATATGTATCTTACGCATTCCGACATAGGCATCTACACGATCCAAAAGCTGATTGGAAGCATCCCTTACTTCATACTCCACATTGTACAAGAAAGGCGATTCGGGACTCCACAACTTGGGCTTTTTGATAGGAAGCACTACAGGCACACCTTGAGCTGCCACTACATTCGCCTTGGCTACAACCTTATCACCCTCCTTGACACGTATCAAAAGACGATTGCCATTGAATACGTTATAAAACGTAGGAGTAACCACCAATTGGTTTTGGTCGATATCGGTAAACACTTGTACACGCTCCAATCCGCAAGGACTGACAGCTTCCATCCATACCGTTTGCCAAATACCCGTCGTACGCGTGTACATGCACACGTGCGAATATAATTTATGTGATTGTTTGCCTGAAGGAAGGTTCTCAGAACGTAGATCACTCTGAGCATGCACTACCAAACTATGTGCTTTGCCATCCGAAACGAACTTGGTTATATCAAAAGAGAAGGAGTCGGAACCTCCATAGTGACGCCCAACAAACTTTCCATCTATAAATATCTCGGACTCATAGAATACCGCTCCAAAATTGAGTTTGATATTCTTACCTATCCATGCCGAAGGAATCTGTATGGTACGTTGATACCACACCGCATTGATGAACTCGGTATGCGCTACTCCTGACAGTTTACTCTCTGGGGCAAATGGCACAACGATCGTACCATCAAATCCTTTGCTATTAGAGAAATCACGTTCATGTCCTGTGTTAGCCAAATCAAGGGCAAAAGTCCACTCACCATTTAAGTTGAGCCACTCGGAACGCTCAAACTGTGGACGAGGATACTCTGCTCGAGGCATTTGTGCATAAGATAACAAGGCTGCAAACAATGCCATGCCAATCAAAAGTTTCTTTTTCATGTTACAATGTATTAGATTATTTGTCGTATATTCAGGCAGCGACAAGAGACATGAAGACATCCAACTCGTTATGACTATATCAAAATCAAGTCTTTTATGGAATGACACATGCTCTCTTACACTCTACAAAGATACAAAAAAAATATAATCTAAACACTCTTAACGAAAATATTTTGCATTTTGCAACGTCACCCACTGAACTTTTTTTATAATACACGCACTAGATAGCATGATTATGAAAAACGAATAGCATTTTTGAAGAAAAATCAAGACATAGGATACCCTATTACAAAACACAAAAAAGGGAGGATTAACCAATCCTCCCTTTTTCAAACTATTATGTTGATCCGTTTACTTCTTAGCTGCTTTTTTAGCTTCTATTCTTTTGCATATTTGATAATACAATGTTGGAGCTAAGCACATAGATGAGTAAGTTCCGAAGATAACACCCAATAGGAGTGCAAATACGAATCCACGGATAGTCTCACCACCGAAGCAGAAGATAGCAATCAATACTACGAAGGTTGACATTGTAGTAGAGAAGGTACGACCCAACGTACGGTTAACAGCCTCGTTGATATTGAGTGTGATATCACGTTTTGGATACAAGGTGTTGTACTCACGTACACGGTCAAAGATAACCACAGTTGCGTTGATTGAATAACCGATAACTGTCAATATCGCAGCGATAAACGATTGGTCAATCTCCATAGAGAATGGCATCACCTTCCACAAGATAGCATATGCACCCAACACAAGGATGGTATCGTGTGCCAACGCTGCAATAGCACTTACAGAGTATGCGAAGTTGCGGAAACGTAACAAGATATACAAGAAGATACCAAGCAATGAAGCAAGAATAGCCCAAACAGCCTTGGTGGTAATGTCATCTGCAATAGCAGGACCTACTTTTTGTGACTGCATGATACCAATCTCTGGGTTGATCTCTGTAGATTGGAATTGTTCAAATGTAACGTCACCTAAGAATGGTTTGCATCCTTCGTACAACAAGCTCTCAATAACTGTATCAATAGTATCGGAAGTATCAGAGATACGGAAGTTGGTAGAGATACGAACTTGATTAGCATTACCAATCGTGATTACGCGCATACTGAGGTTCTCACCTTCAATGTTTTCTTTTGAGAACGCATCGGTCAACGTAGCCTCAACTTCTTGTACATCCACTGGTTGTGCAAAACGTACAACGTAGTTGCGTCCACCAGAGAAGTCAATACCGAGGTTCAACTTACCAAATACGTGTGGCTCAAGGCCGAGCAAACAAAAGGCTACCAATACACCTGAAAGGATATAGAATACTTTGCGTTTTGCAATATAATTAACACGCACATCTTGCAAGAAGTTTTTCAAGATTGCAGTAGTAAATGTCAATTCCTTAGCATTCTCACGCTTAGCGTATGCTTCCAACCATAGACGAGTCAAGAACACTGCTGTCAAGAAGGATGATACGATACCGATCATGTAAGTAACCGCGAAACCTTTGATAGGACCAGAACCGAAGATAGCCAAAATAGCACCGGTCAAGAAACTGGTAACGTTAGCGTCAACGATAGCAGAAATAGCTCCACCGAAACCATCTTGGATCGCTTTACGCATGTTCTTTCCGGCACGTAACTCTTCACGTATACGCTCGTAGATAAGCACGTTAGCATCCACTGCCATACCCATGGTAAGCACGATACCGGCAATACCTGGCAAGGTCAAAACAGCAGAGAATGATGATAAGGTACCCATCAACAAGAACACGTTGCAAAGCAATGCAGCATCTGCGATGAGACCAGGAATCAAACCGTAGTAGAATACCATGTAAATAAGGATCAAAATGAATCCTAACACAAAGCTCCACAAACCGTTAGAAACAGCTTCCTTACCCAATGAAGGACCTACAACATCTTCTTGAATAATGCGTGCAGGAGCTGGCATCTTACCTGACTTGAGTGTGTTGGCCAAGTCTTTTGCTTCCTCTACAGTGAAGTTACCAGTAATTTGGCTATTACCACCAGCGATCTCATTTTGAACGGTTGGGAAACTATATACAAAACCATCCAATACGATAGCGATAGACTTACCAATATTGTCCTTGGTTATTCTTTGCCACTTTTGTGCTCCTTCAGCATTCATGCTCATGGATACGTTGGCGTATGCACCACCTGTTTGTGAGAAGTCTGCACGTGCATCTTCGATCACATCACCTTCAAGGCTTGCTCTACCATCTCTTCTTGCCTTGAGAGCAATGAGTTGGTAAATATTACTTGTTTCGTCAGTAGCCTTAACAGTCCAGCAGAGACGCAAGTCACGTGGAAGAAGTTGTTTAGCAATGTTGGAGTTGATCATTGCCATCACTTCAGCAGTGTCTGAGTAGTGAACATAACCTACGATAGGACCACGCATAGGTTGACCTGCTTGGTTTACACTCATTTGGAGAACAGCAAACAATGGGTTGTTCTTCTTGTACTCAGCCAAAGCAGCAGCTTGATCAACCTCTTCAGCCAAAGTATCTGTAGCCAACTCGTCTACTAACTCAGCAATCTCACCTTCTGCAGTCTCAACGGTTTCTTTCACCTCCACTACTTCCTCTACCTCTGTAACCTCAGTTGCAGGAGCCTCTGCAGCTTTGAGTTGAGCAAACTCGTTGTTGATTTGCATCATTTGTGGCAAGATGTCTGCCAACTCATAGGTCTCCCAGAACTCAAGGTTGGCAGAACCTTGGAGCAACTTACGTACACGCTCAGGCTCTTTAACACCTGGTAACTCTATCAAGATACGACCAGCTTGGCTGAGTTGTTGAATGTTAGGTTGTACCACACCGAAACGGTCAATACGATTACGCAACACGTTAAATGAGTTGCTGATAGCATCATCCACTTCTGCTTTGATAATCTTCTCAACTTCCTCGTTGGTACTATTGATTTGAATCTTATCTTGCAATCCTGCTGTAGCAAATACAGCTGCTAATTTAGCATCTGGATCAATTTCTTGGTAAGACTCAATGAATAAAGTCAAGAAATCTGCACCGCTACTTTGTTGCTTTTGTTGTGCCATCTTCATGGCTTCGTTGAAATTCTCGGTCGTATTGTAACCTGAAAGGGCACGAATAATGTCTGGAACACTAACTTCCATCGTTACGTTCATACCACCCTTGAGGTCAAGACCCAAGTTAATCTCACGCTCACGGCACTCTTTCAAAGTGTGACCAAACCACACTTTCTCAGTAGCAAGTGAATCTAAATAGAAATACTCTTTTGCAGCATCTCCCCCAGCATACTCTTTGGCCTTCTTGTCATAACTGTAGGTCACAATAGAGAAGGAGAGATAAAAGGCGCATACCAAACCAAGGCACACCGCCAAAATTTTTACAAATCCTTTGTTTTGCATAATATTATGATAATTTATTAATATTTTTACTTCTTTATGTTACGCACGCCACGCAATATTTCTGTAAGAAATCCACTTGACTGCGCCTAATAAACAACAAAAGCGTGCAAAGATACAATATTTTTTTTAGTTACGCAAATATTTTTTATATTTATAAAGAATCACGCGCTTATACGACGCGTGCGAGACACAAGAATAACATGTTTTTTTTAGTTTATACTCATAGCCCAAACACAACATGGAATGATCTTAAAAAAAATAGAGACTGTCACCGACAATCTCTACTTCTATCCTTGTTGCGGAGGGCGGGATCGAACCACCGACCTTCAGGTTATGAGCCTGACGAGCTACCACTGCTCTACTCCGCGATATATATTCAAGACACACCACGCGTCTCAAATCGGAGTGCAAAGGTAATACATTTTTTTACATTATCCAAATTTTTTAACAAAAAAGTGAGTATTAACTCTTATTTTAGCACTTTTGCAACCTATAAGATGTCAAACACACTTAGTCTTGCACTATTTTTTCACCCAAAACATTGTACATATTCTCGCCCACCTGAATATACACATGTCCATCTTTCCAAATTTTCCGAGGCTCACTATTCGGGACCTTATTATTAGATAACCCATCAGGTACTTCCTCACATAAAATAGTCACCTGTGAACGATAATCAATATCTCCCTTGTTGGTTCCCGAATACATACCTTGATTGTGAAAAACTAAGTCACGCGTTTGATTGCCTCCATCGTTCCAAATGATTTGCCAAGTATTATCAATAGCAGGAGCACTTTCAGGTATATCAAAGCGATAGGCATTCCCTCCTAAGTGAGTAGCACGTTTGCCCGGCCAATTACCACAATACTCTGTCGTCTTGCTATTGACCGTAGACCAAATATAACAATTGATACCACTACCAAACTCGGAAGATTTGGTAAAGAACACACACCGTTGATCTTCAGACACCAAACATGGAGTACTCTTCTCATTGGGATTGGAAGGTTGGTGTATGAGCTCTTCTTGCGTACCATCCCACGAAGGTTGAGGCACAGAAACTGGAGTAGAAGCATATAGATACTTGCCATCCACGCCTATCTTGCCAGGTGCAGGAGAAAGTGTAGTGGATAAAACATACACTCGCATATTACCTTGTCCAGAACATGAAACAGATAACGTGCCATTGGTTACATTGCGCACATCACCCGTTACACAATCTACATATTGACCATTCAAGATTCCAGCAAACGTAGCATTACCCGAAATGGTAACCAAAGCATAAGAATCTGTTGTGCTATCTGTATAACGACGTTTGAAACAACATACTCCTGAGCATCCAGTACGCGAATATTGTCCCTTACGCAAGGCCGGAACTGCCATACGGATAGCTGCCAAACGACGGATATGTTGTGCCAACGGATGCGATAATGTTTGCGCCATATTGCCCGAAGCAGAGGAGTAATGCGCAAAATCTACCCCCTGAACATCTCCCTTCAGATACCCACCAAAATAAGCTCGACCAGATTCACGTAAAGGCATATTAGGTCCCTTGTCAATAGTACACCCTTTTTTGAATTCTATCTCTGAACCATAGTACAAACATGGGATGCCTCGGTATGTAAACATCAACGATAAGTTTTCTGCCCAATTGGCTTGCGGCTTAGAATATCGTTTATCTTCTGGGGCTCCATTGGGCGCATAATCATGAGAATCAACATATACAACATTCCATGTAACATCATTGTAATACTTGTCGTTTTCTGGACAGGCCACATTCCACGCATTGGACATCGTCTCAAAATTATGATGCATTGTAAAATCTATCACATGCAAACCACTTGCACGAGAATAATCGGGAAGATGGTAATCATTTCCTGATAAAAAAGCGTTTTGTGACGTAGGTTGAGAATTTTTGTTATCTAAATCCTTGGTAGCGGTTGATTGTACCGAACGATGGTTAACATGCGTATTACACATATCACCCTCCAGTGCCACAATACTATTCCAAGAAGATGAATCATTATCCCACGCATATGTAGCATTCTCTGCCCATGTATAATACAACGGCGACAGATTAGGGTGTTCACGATACCAAATACTCGTATAGCGCGCACACACTTCCGCGAACATATAAAAAGGCGTACCTCCTCTCTTGTGCTTATACTGTTCGGCTGCCTGCATAAAAGCAGGAATAAAAACCATATTGAACGTCAAACGAGGAATATGTCCACCTGTATCTATACGAAAACCATCCACACCCATCGCAATGAACGCTGTATAGCATCGAATTAGGTAATTATAAACAGCAGGATTCTCAGTGTTAAGATCAACACAGTCCCCTGCTATTTGTCCCCACCAACGTGAAGGTTCATCCCAATTGAAAGAAGCATAGTGATGCCAATAGTTGTGCACATCATTATTTTGTTTTACTCCGTTTTCATCAGGAGTATTCTTCATTTTAGACAAACGTGCTGCATACTGGCTCCCGCCATTCAAATCACGATAGTTATCGGGCAACAATCCCCCTTGTGACTTGGTCAGGGGAATCAAGCAAGCATCTACATCACTTTGATCAGCCGACCAATCTCGAGTAAAAAGAGGACAAAGATTGCGCTCACCAAAATTGCCTGTATGATTGAGTACAATATCCAATATAATTTTCATACCCCGAGCATGCGCAGCATCAATCAAGGTTTGAAAATCGACATCTTCACTCTCGTAACGTTTGTCCACCTTAGAGAAATCAGAAGCATGATAACCATGGTAATCATAACCCGAGGTGTTCTCTACAACAGGAGTAATCCAAACTGCAGTAAAACCTAAAGCCTTGATATAATCCAATCGCTCAATCAACCCCTTGAAATCACCACGCCAAGCAGGATCCCCATCATTATAATTTTGTCCATCCCAACATTGTGTGTTATTAGACGGATCGCCATCATAAAAACGAGTCGTAATAACAAAATAAATCTGCTCGTCACGGAAATCAGTGCGAGAAGGAAACAATGTGACTGCAAATGACATTGCACACCACAAACAAAAAAATAATAATAGACCTTTTCTCATACTATCATCCAACTGATCCTTCTAAAGAAACTTGCAATAATTTCTGCGCTTCCACCGCAAATTCCATTGGTAGCTTATCCATCACCTCCTTGGCATACCCATTGACAATAAGTCCCACAGCATCCTCCACACCTATTCCCCGTTGACGACAATAGAATAGTTGTTCTTCGCTTATCCGACTCGTTGTCGCCTCATGCTCAATGATGGCAGATGAATTGGCTATCTGCATATCAGGAAACGTATGAGCGCCACACGTATCACCCAATAGTAAACTATCGCACTGACTATAGTTGCGCGCATTGATAGCATTGGATACGACCTTAACTAATCCTCTATATGCATTTTGACTAAACCCTGCAGATATACCCTTACTTATAATACGTGAGCGCGTGTTCTTACCCAAGTGAATCATCTTGGTGCCTGTATCGGCTTGCTGATAATTATTAGTCACTGCTACAGAATAGAACTCTGCCGAAGAATTATCACCCTTTAAGATACAAGATGGGTATTTCCACGTGATAGCACTACCTGTCTCTACTTGAGTCCAACTCAAACATGCATTTTCGTAAGTAATACCTCTTTTGGTAACAAAATTATAGATACCTCCCTTGCCATCTTTGTCTCCTGGATACCAATTTTGCACCGTGGAATATTTTACTTCAGCATCCTTGTGCACAATGATTTCCACAATTGCCGCATGCAATTGGTTTTCATCCCGCATCGGCGCAGTACAGCCTTCCAAGTAGCTTAGATACGCCCCCTCATCAGCGACCAATAGAGTGCGTTCAAATTGTCCCGTATTGCCCGCATTGATTCGGAAATATGTACTCAATTCCATAGGACAGCGAACACCCTTAGGGATATAGACGAAAGAACCATCCGAGAAAACTGCTGAATTGAGAGCGGCATAGAAATTGTCAGCATAGGGAACAACGGACCCAAGATACTCTTTGACCAATTCGGGGTAGTTTTGCACAGCCTCACTAATAGAACAAAAGATAATACCTTGCTTCATCAAAGTCTCTCTAAAAGTCGTTTTCACCGAAACAGAATCCATCACCGCGTCCACTGCCATATTCCCAGCCAAAGCTGCCCTTTCTTCCAAAGGTATTCCCAATTTATCGAAAGTTTTCATTATTTCAGGGTCTATCTCCTTATTCTCCACTTCCCCCTTCACTTTGGGAGCCGCATAATAAGAAATAGCCTGAAAATCTATCGGAGGAATTTGCAAATGAGCCCACGTAGGAACCTCCATCGTTAGCCACTTGCGATAAGCCTTTAAACGGAAATCCAACAACCACTCAGGTTCACCCTTTTTGGACGATATCAGTCTTATCACATCTTCGTTCAACCCAGAGGAGATGATTTCTGTCTCCACATCCGTAGTAAAACCATATTTATACTCCTGTTGAGTAATTTCTTGTATTTCTTTTTGCATATATACAACAAAAAAAATAATTTCTGAGTATTAACCTATAGTATAAAAAGTGAGAGCCGCCAATTGGCGGCTCTCTTTGAGGTACCTGGCGGATTCGAACCGCCGTCCCCGGTTTTGCAGACCGATCCCTAACCGCTCGGGCAAGGTACCCTGTAATTCAATTGCGGGCACAAAGGTACAATAAATAATTGGATGCACCAAATTTTTTGGCACAAAAAGTGCTTTTTTACCCAAAATTACTCCACATATAGTACCAATCCTTTCAAATATTCGCCTTCAGGATGGTAGATATTGATGGGATGATCTTGCGGTTGGTGAAGTTGATGAAGAATACGCACCTTACGCCCCACTTGTGCTGCTGCTGAGAACACTGCCCTGCGGAACATATCCTTATCTATTGCTTGTGAACAAGAGAATGTAAATAGTATCCCTCCCTTACGTATTTGCTCTATTGCCTTTGCATTGATTCGCTGATATCCTCGCAATGCATTATGTATGGCATCACGGTGTTTAGCAAATGCTGGAGGATCAAGGATAATCAAATCATATTTGTCGCGGATATTTGACATAAAGGAGAATGCTTCTTGAGCATATGCCTCGTGATTAGTTTGTGTTGGAAAATTGTAATGCACATTATCTCTTACCAATGCTATGGCCTTCTCGCTCACATCAACAGAATGCACCAAATGCGCTCCACCACGCAAAGCATAAACAGAAAATCCACCCGAATAGCAAAACATGTTCAGCACATCCCTGCCACGTGCGTAACGTTCAAGCAACGCTCTGTTCTCGCGTTGATCAACAAAGAAACCTGTTTTCTGTCCTTTCAACCAATCTATTCTAAAATAGAGGTCATTTTCCTTGGCCCAAAATTCATCAGGCATGGCCGTTTGTGTCTGAATCAAATACCCCACTCTATCACCCTCTATAGTTGCCTTGAATGGCAATGTATCGTCAGACTTGTAATAGACGTTCTCTACTCCTGGCACAACCTTGATAACCGCCTCAGCTATTTGTAGACGCTGCAAGTGCATACCAATTGAATGCGCCTGAATCACCGCTGTATTGGCATACACATCTATAACTAATCCTGGCAAAAAGTCACCCTCTCCATGAATCAAACGATAGGTATTATTTTCCGATGAAACCAACCCTACACTTTCACGCAGATTATAAGCTGAAGTTATTCGTTGCTCCCAGAAATTTTCAGGGAGTTCAGAAACAAAAAACTCCAACATTCGAACAGCTATTGAACCTATTTGATAATGTCCAACCCCCATTATCTTTCCCTCCGAAGATTTGACACACACCAAATCACCTTCTTGAGGCGCATCAAAAGGATAATGAGGATCTAATAAAATTTTATTAATTGCACCAGAAAAAACCCATGGATGAAAACGCAACAAAGATTCATCCTTTTTGGGCTTGAGTTGAATTATTGTCATTTGTGTTATTACATTTAGATTGCATTACTTCTAATTGATGTAGTCGTTGACGCTCTATATCTTCTCGTTTCAACGCCTCAACCACCTTCTTTGGCAAAGGTTTAGTTGCCTTGAGTTCTTTGTATATAAGCAAAGTAGCCCAAGCATCGGTACTTGCATAGAGCGCTTGTTCAGATGTTAGAGAGGAGGCCTCCCAATTTGTCAATTGTTGAGACTTACTGATTTTCTTACCAAAACATATGGCAAAAATTTTTTGCAACCCCAATTCTAAAATACCATATTTATTAACCATCGATTGTATGTCCACACAATTCTTAGGTACGAAATTACGACGGCGACGCAATCCTTGCAAATCGTCTTTGAAAGCAAGTCCAACCTTGCAAATAGACTCATCGGCAAACAAAGATGCCAACAACGGAGGCATACCAATATGCGTCAAACGAAAAAGATAACAACGCTCTTGAGTCGCAATCTGAAGCAACGCTGTAGGATAATGAACTCCTCGCTTGAAACTAGGACGCGCTTCAGTATCTACACCCACAACATCAAACTGGCTCAAATAAGCTACAGCTTGAGGAACCTGCTTCATCTTATCTACAACAATTACTTCTCCTTCAAAATGCGTCAAAGGCATTGAGTGAAGAAGTTCTTTTTCTATCCTATGTAAAAAATTATTCGGCTTCAACGTTTGAATATCTAAAATCGCGCAAAGGTACGTTTTTTTTTGTTTATTCACAAATTTTTACATAACTTTGCAAACGAAATGAAAAATAAAATACCACATTATTTCAACGAAAAACAGAACGTAATCAACCTAGTTATATACACTGCTATCTATGCAGAGTTGTTTATTCTGTTTTTTGCCCCATTCAAGTCACGCACATGGGTGGAGAATGATTGGCAATTCTTATTTTGGGTTACAGTAGTTGTACTGGTAGCCATGGGAGTAATCGCTATTAGTCGTACGATTATGTACCATCATGCCAAACATCATGACATATCAATTATCGCATACGCGTGCTGGATCTTGGGAGAAGTGAGTGCTATGGCGCTTATCTATTCTATCTTCCCCTTTACTGTATTGCCAGATTTTACTACCCAAAAGGGATTGACATTTTTTGCCTTGTTCCAAGAAGCACTCTTAGACACATTATTTATCTTACTTATCCCATATACTATCATCACATTGGTATGCATCATCAAATCTAAAAACCAACATATTCAGGAATTAACCCATCAATACAAAGAAAACATCTCCCCTAATATGTATATTTTTTACGATGAAAAGGGAGAGTTGAAATTGTCGGTAAGACCGGAGATGTTATATTATATAGAAGCCGCTGACAACTATATTGAGATTCACTATATGGCCAATGGTAAGATGCAAACACTATTGGTTCGCAATTCACTCAAACGTATTGAAACTCAATTTTACAACACGCAGTTAGTCAGGTGTCACCGTTCGTATATAGTAAACATCGGCAACGTACAACTACTGAAAAAGACCAATCGCGAACTGATGATTGATTTTAGCATTGAGAATTTACCAAATATCCCTGTGTCAAAAGGATATAGTAATATAATCACCGAATTATTCTCACAAACAGTGCAAAACGAAACATTACCATCATGAAAAACAAAATTATCTCACTTGTTCTTGTCCTATTTTCCATTGGAATATCACAAGCACAAACTGTCACCCCACTCAACGTAACTCCTACCCATTTTGAAATGGATTCGTTGCGCAGTAACTATGGAGAATCGTCGAATACTTATCTATCCGAACTTCAACGTATACAACTATTCCAAACAGATGTATCCAACCAGATTAAAGAAACAGAAAAACAACTTACCGAAGAAGAAGAACTGCACAAAAGTATTAGCGGTTTTTATAAACAATCCATCAAGACATTGGAGGAACTATTGCGCTCGAACGAACAAGAATTAAAAAAATTACAAGATGTGATTGCATATGTGGAAAAACACCAAAAAGCAATATACAAATCAACACGTCTCAACACCACTACTCGCAATTTATACATTGACACCCTAATGGTGAACAAAAGAGATTTGGAAGATATGGTTCGCACCATTGAAAAACAAATAGAAGTTATCACGGCACAAAAAATCAGAATTGAAGCTTTGGGGCCAGGAATCAACACCTTGGAATTGGACATTAAGAACAAACAAATTGACTTGAACCAAGTGAAAGAAATACATAAGATTAGGACTGATACAATAAAGAACGAAATAAAGAATGTAAAAAAAACAATCAAACAACAAAAATAAGAAACCACCATGAAAATCATCAATCTTTCTGAAAACAACACCATAGTTAATCAATATCTCAAAGAGATTCGCTCCATACAAATTCAAAGCGATAGCATGCGTTTTCGTCGTAACATTGAGCGCATTGGAGAGATGATGGCATACGAGATTAGCAAAACTTTATCATATCAAACCGAGAATATCCAAACCCCTTTGGATATAGCTCAAGTTAACACCCCTATTGACGCTATTGTTTTAGGTACCGTTCTTCGCGCAGGACTTCCATTTCATCAAGGATTTCTCAATGTGTATGACCATGCTGAAAATGCATTTATAAGTGCTTATCGCAAAATGGTAACCAATCAGAAAGGCGAAAAGGAATTAACAATCATAGCAGAATATCTGGCAGCACCTCAATTGCAAGATAAAACATTACTATTGGTTGACCCCATGTTGGCTACTGGCATGTCCATGGAGATTGCTTACAAAGCTTTGCTGGCACACGGAACGCCCAAACATACGCATATCTGCTGTACGATAGGCACTCCCAATGCCATCGCATATTTGGAAGAACATATGCCTCAAGATTGTACATTATGGTGTGCTGCCATTGACCCCATTTTAAACGAAAAAAAATATATCGTTCCTGGATTAGGAGATGCAGGTGATTTATGTTTTGGCGAAAAGTTATAACACGTCTATTTCATTTCACAGAAACGATAGTGATAAGTCTTGCTTTGTTGTACTTATCACTCTTTAGAGAAGTGCCTATTGACATACCACCCTTTGAACATAGTGACAAGATTGGACATTGCGCGATGTACGCGCTCCTCAGTTTTGCTATGTTGCTCAATCACAAGCGCAACCAAACGAAATCATCCATTGCTCTGATAAGCACAATCATATTTCCTATTATGTATGGAGGACTGATTGAGTTATTACAAGGGTTACCTATGTTTGTACGGTCGTGTGATTGGAAAGATTGGATCGCAGATATCATAGGCACTTTCGTCGGAATTTTATTGGCTACATTATGGAAACAAATGTTACTCACTCAAACGAAGAAATAAAATATTTGATTGCATTATCTCAACAATTCAAATATAGGCCTAGTCGCTTGCGCAAAATACTTGAGTTTTATTCCTCTCCACAAGAAGCATGGGATTGTTTAGAAGAAAACAAGCGTCCCAATCTGTTAGAACTAGCGCAAGAAGAACTTGAGTTTATAGACAAACATCACATCCAAGTTGACTACTTCAAAGATGCTCACTATCCATATAGACTCAAAGAATGTCCTGATGCCCCTATCCTCCTATATAGCAAAGGAAAGCAATTAGAAATAAATCAAGGAAAGTTCGTATCTATAGTTGGGACACGTAATGCGACCGATAGGGGAAAGGAGAATACTCGTCGATTGGTGCTGGATTTGGCAGCAAGTATCCCAGATGTGACGATCATAAGCGGTTTGGCCTATGGCATTGATATTGCCGCACACAAGGCCGCATTGGAAGCATCTATTCCCACCATCATCGTTACTGCACACGGTTTGGATCGTATCTATCCTGCTATCCACCGACCAGTAGCTATATCTGCTCTTGAAAATGGAGGTATTGTAACAGAGTACTGTAGCAAGACAGAACCAGAACCACAAAATTTCATTGCAAGAAATCGTATTATAGCAGGATTGGCAGATGCTGTCGTAGTAGTAGAATCAAAAGAGAAAGGCGGGTCACTCATCACGGCACATATGGCGCTTGACTACAATCGAGATATATTTGCATTTCCAGGACGTATCCATGATGAACAATCAAAAGGATGCAATGCACTCATTCGAAAACAATATGCCAGTCTAATAGAAAGCGCAGATGACCTCATCCAAGCCATGAAATGGGAGGTGAAAAACAAACCTATTCAGACAGAAATAGAAAATCTCTTTGATGCATTAGACAACAAAGAACAAACTATACTACAAATTCTCAGAACACAAGAAGATGGCATACATATCAACGAACTGGTCATGGAAATCAAGATGCCATATGCAGAAATAGCCAGCACCCTCATGATGCTTGAATTCAAGGAATGGGTCAAAAGTTTACCTGGAGGTATGTATCGAGCCATAAGATAGCATAACAAAAATTAAATATAATTTTTATATTCAAAAAAAAAATCCTATCTTTGCACGGCCTAATAAAAATAGACAAATAATAAATTAAATATATCATGAACGCTTTTCTAAAAAATTTAGGATTGATCTTAGTACTCTGCGGATTCATCTGCTTGGTTATTTATTTTGCTGCAGTACCAGAAAACGCATTACTCGTTGCTGCTTTAGCTCTTGAGTTCGTAGGCATTTTGACTTACATCCTCATCAACAAAAAAATCGAGTAATCTTGGGAGCTGGGCTTGCTTCCAAAAACATAAACATAAAGAAACGGGGAGAGGATGATTCCTACTCCCGTTGTGGTTTGTTTTCAAACGAAATTATGCTATAATGAGCGAATTCAACGATTCTATCAAATATCATCTTACAGGCATGTATCAAGACTGGTTCTTGGATTATGCTTCGTATGTTATATTGGAGCGTGCAGTCCCTTCTATCGAAGATGGATTGAAACCAGTACAACGACGCATCTTACACGCAATGAAATGCGTAGATGATGGTAAGAAAAACAAAGTTGCTAACATTGTAGGACAAACGATGCAATATCACCCTCATGGTGATGCGTCTATTTGCGATGCCTTGGTGCAATTAGGACAAAAGAATCTTCTCATTGAATGCCAAGGAAACTGGGGAAACATCTTAACTGGAGATGGGGCAGCAGCTTCTCGTTATATAGAAGCTCGCTTATCAAAATTTGCATTAGAAACGGTTTTTAATCCCAAAACCACAGAATGGATGCTTTCTTATGATGGACGAAAAAAGGAACCGATCCATCTTCCTATAAAATTTCCTCTCCTACTCGCACAAGGAGTAGAAGGTATTGCTGTAGGCTTGAATAGTAAAATTTTGCCACACAACTTCTGCGAATTATGCGACGCATCATTGGCCTATCTAAAAGGAGAAGATTTCCAGCTCTACCCCGACTTTATAACTGGAGGAGAAATTGACGTTAGCAGGTATAACGACGGAGAACGCGGGGGGACCATACGCATTCGTGCCAAGATTAAAAAAGAGGATGAAAATCGTACATTGGTCATCAGTGAGATACCTTATGGAACTACTACAACCAAAATAATTGAAACTATTCTCCGTGCCAACCAAAAAGGAAAAATAAAAATTCGTAAGGTAGATGACTTTACCGCCAAAGAGGCGCGTATTGTGGTGCAACTGGCTCCTGGGTCAAGCTCTGACAAAGCAATTGATGCATTGTATGCATTTACCGATTGTGAAATAAACATATCACCTAACTGCTGCGTGATACAAAACAAAAAACCTATCTTCACAAGCGTAAGTAACCTACTCAAACAATCTACCGAACATACTAAAGATTTGCTTCAATGGGAATTGGAGATTCAAAAAAAAGAATTAGAAGAACAATTGTTCTATACCTCATTGGAGAAGATTTTCATTGAACAACGCATTTACAAAGAAAGCGAATTCGAAAATGAGCCAAACAAAGAAAAACTAATTGCTTTTATAGATAAAGCACTCGAACCTTGGAAAAGTAAACTACTACGAGAAGTTAAGACAGAAGATATTGAACGTTTGTTTGAGATTCGAATGATACGCATTACTAAGTTTGACTCAAAAAAGGCAAACGAGTTGATGAAGGATCTTCAACAAAAAATACAAACTATCAAATACAATCTATCCCACATCGTCGAGTATACCATCACATGGTTTGAAGGACTGAAAGAAAGATATGGTGCTCAATATCCACGTAAAACAGAAATACGTAATTTCGCCAATATTAATGTCAAAACTATAGTTGAAGCAAACGAAAAGTTGTACATCAATCGAGAAGAAGGATTTATTGGAACTGGATTAAAGAAAGATGAATTCTTGTGCAATTGTTCTGACATTGATGACGTCATCATCTTCTACAAAGATGGTAAATACAAAGTAATACGAGTGGCTGATAAAATATTCATTGGCACCAACCTCTTGCACATTGCCATTTTCCGTAAAAATGATACCCGAACCATTTATAATGTCGTGTATCGAGATGGAAAGAAGGGTATCTACTACATGAAACGTTTTAATGTAACAGGTATCAGCAGAGACAAAGAATACGACTTAACGATGGGCAAACCAGGTAGTAAAGTGGTTTATTTCACAGCCAATCCTAATGGTGAAGCAGAAGTTATACGTATCCAATTGAAACCAGCATTGCACCTTAAGAAAATTGATGTGACCAAAGATTTAAGTGAATTGGCAGTTAAGAGTCGCTCTGCAAGAGGCAATCTCCTAACTAAATATGAAATCAAATCTATTTCCTTGAAACAAAAAGGGCATTCTACACTTGGAGGACGCAAAGTGTGGTTTGATCCAGATGTACTAAGACTCAATTACGATGAACAAGGAAATTATTTAGGCGAGTTCAAAGAAGAAGATAGAATATTGGTTATCAAGAATGATGGTAATTACTACCTAACGACCTTCGATTTAACGGCCCATTTTGACACCAATATTTTCAGAATTGAAAAGTATAACAAAGACAAGGTATGGTCTTTAGCCATGTGGAATGCTGAGCAAAATTACTATTACGCAAAGCGCTTCTATTTGGATGCACAGGCCAAGACACAAAATCTATTAGGTACTGATAGCAATAATAAGATTATCATACTAACCGATAGAGAAAATCCTATCTTTGAGGCAAAAACAACGGACAACAACAAACCTTCAATAGAAATCATAATGAGTGATTTTATTGACATCAAGTCTGCTAAAGCCAAAGGAAAACGCATTACAACACTCGAAGTGACAGAGATAATTGACACCACTCCAGAACCTATCATAGAGGAAACAAAAGAAAATATCTCTGAAGAACAAACGAACGAAATAAAGACAGACGTTCCACTGATTATAGAAAACAACATACCAGAAGACAGTCTTCCTGTAGATGAACAATTATCACTTTTCTAAGTGGTAATTGTTTTTTTTAGAAACCTATTTGTTTTAAGGCCAAATACACACGCTCAATAGGGAAACCCATCACGTTGTAAAAACTCCCCTCAATTTTTTCTACCCCAATGTACCCTATCCACTCTTGAATGCCATATGCACCAGCTTTGTCATAAGGAGCATAATGATGGATATAGTAATCTATCTCTGCTATTTCTAACGTTCTAAAAGTAACTTTTGTAGCATCTACAAAAGCATGCGTTTGTTCCGTCTCTATTTCTCCCGTCCTTTCATCTATAAGCGCTCTTGTTATACAAACTCCCGTAAACACTTCATGTGTACTACCGCTCAGCATCTGCAACATCTGAACAGCATCAGCATAATCAACAGGTTTACCTAATACCTGATTATTACACCAAACAATAGTATCGGAAGTGATGAGCACATCCCCATCTTGGAGCTTATCACAATACGCGCGCGCCTTCGCGCGCGCTAAATATAAAGGAATATCTCTTCCCGATAGATAAGAAGGATAGCATTCATCCGTTTCAATATCAACGGGTGTAAAATCAAAGTTTAAACCAGCCAAAAGTTCTCTCCTTCGAGGAGACTTGGAACCCAACAACAACCTATAGTACATAGAATAAATTAACCTAACTGCTGATTGATGACAAAGGAATACATCACCCCCATGAACATAATAAACTTCAACAAATGCTGAACTGTACCGTAATCGGAAGGAATCTTAGCAGCCCAAAGTAACACCAACGAACCTGCAATAGGTATCAACAGTCCAAAGATAGTGAAACGAGTAGTCAATGTACTAAAATCATGAGGAAAAGGAATAACAAAATAATTAATCCAAATCAACAAAGCCATAACAATAAGGGTAAGCAAGGTAACGATAACCTTGGTCCATAAATCACCTATACATATAGGTAAGGTGTGACATTCATATTCACGATCCCCTACCTGGTCTTGCATGTCCTTTACTATTTCTCTAATCCAAGTACACAAAAAAGCAAAAATTGAAAAACCACCAATCCATAAATAAAGTTCTGAAACAACTGGGGAATATTGTACTACATCACCATACTTGAGAGACATCTGTGCAACATTGGCAAAGACCACCATCAAAGGCAACAATGCCATAATTAAAGCTACTACAACATTTCCCAATATTAACTGCCTTTTATACGAAGAAGAATAGAACCACAAGACACCAGGTATGAGTATATAAATCATACTTAATAACCAACTGCGCAAGTAAATAGATAGTCCCAAACCAAAAACTATTCCAACGCCTGTTAGGATTTGAAAAAGCAACATGGCACGCTCCTTAGAAATGGTATTGGTAACAACCAAATCATCTGGACGATTGATTCGGTCTATTTTTACATCAAAGTAGTCGTTTATAACATAACCTCCCGCTGCAATCAAGACCACTGATACGATTAGCAATAGTAACACAACATTGGGAAGCTGCTCTCCCCACAATCCTTGTTTTAGTAGCGGTACGGCAACCCATTTGTCCATTAACCACAAAAAAATAGATATGAACAATAGATTGTTGCAACGAAACAATTTGTAATAACTTTTCATTTTAGAATAATTTGTTTTCTATTCGCAGTATCACCCCTTTCCATGCAGGCAAATGAATCTTGATAGGATTATTCGGCGTAAAACTTGTCATGATAGTTTCATCCATTATTTCATGAAATTCTCCGTGCTCATCCAACCACCTATCCGAAAGCATATCATACGCAGTAACACGATCCCAAGCATACATAGACAAACAATCAAATGCTTCTTGAGGAATTGTTACATTCAAATCAACCTGCTTATCATCAAAATTCAATACCATCAACAAAATCTGCTCCCCTGATTTACGTAAGTAGGCAAACTGCTCATGTTTATTAAAGTTATTTGATTGTGCATATACCAAGTCATACATTTTACCAGATGTAATAGCCTTGTTTTGGCGGGCAATATTGAGTAGTTTCTGATAAAAATTGCGTAATGCATTTTGCTCTTCATCTAACCCCTTGCCATCAAACTTGCCTTCATTTGCCCATGCTTGAATGGAGCGAATTCCCCAATAATCAAATATCGTGGTACGTCCATCCATACCACTATACCCCTCACTATCCATTCCTTTTTCACCCAATTCTTGACCAGCATAGATCATGACAGGATTGGTTCCTAAGGTAGCTGCCACTATCATAGCTGGTTCCGCACATGCCCCTCTACCACAATAGAAGCCACTTGCTATTCGTTGCTCATCATGATTCTCCAAGAAATACAACATTCGATGACGTATATCGTCGGTTTGTTGCCAAACTTTGGTGATTCCTTCTACTGGCCAATTTTTGCTAGTCACTCCGCGCAAATAATCATACATTCCCACCTTATCATACAAGTAGTCAAAACCTGCG
This sequence comes from Paludibacteraceae bacterium, assembly GCA_017938155.1. Lineage (GTDB taxonomy): Bacteria > Bacteroidota > Bacteroidia > Bacteroidales > Paludibacteraceae > Colicola. The sequence continues at coordinate 61,434 of JAGBCD010000040.1, forward strand.
TGGAGGTACGCGTGATAACACTCTGGCTTATAACATTCAGCTATGAAAATGACTTGAGGATATTCTTTTTTGATTTTAGGTAGGAGCCATTCCCAAAACTCAACAGGTACCATCTCTGCCATATCCACACGAAAACCATCAACTCCTTTGCTTGACCAAAACAATAGAATTTCAAGCATCTTATGCCAAGTGTTTGGAATGGGGTCAAACTGTTTCTCCATACCTTTTTGGTAGAATACGCCATAATTCAATTTGACTGTTTCATACCAATCATTCACATTGGGCTGTGCCGAAAAACAATCATTACCCGTAACCTTAGCAGGGCATTCGCTGTAATCACCTATGTCAAAATTAGGAGCAAACGATTGATTGGGTAGATAATAGAAGTTGTTTAAAGGTGAAAATGCCCATTCTGGGTTATCATCCTCTCCAAGGTCACGAACATTATTTGGTTTGCAATAAGATTTATATTCTCTTGAAACATGATTGGGAACAAAATCAATTATTGCTTTGAGTCCTACACGATGAGTACGCTCTATTAGCATTTCAAACTCCTTCATGCGGTTGTCAATATTGTCTGCCAAATCAGGATTGACATCATAATAGTCCGTTATGGCATATGGACTACCTGCTAAACCTTTCGTTATCTTGGGATGATTATACTCTGCCGTTGCATGGCGAATAACACCAGTGTACCACACATGAGTAGCACCCAAATCTCTTATACTTCGAAGAGCCTTGGGTGTAATAGCTTTAAAGGTACCACAACCATTCTCTTGTTTGGTACCATTTCGTTTCCGCGTGGAATTATAATTGGTAAACCAGCGAGGAAACATTTGATATATGATAGTTTTCATACGTGTAAGGATTAAGATTACTATATATGACAACAACTACTGACAAGATCAAAGCAATGACATTGTATCTTTAGCAATCATTATCTCTTCATCCGTAGGAATGATGCACACTTTGACTTTGCTTTGTGATGTAGATACCAACTTTTCTACACCTTGTACTTGTGAAGCCAACTCATAATCAACATCTACACCAAGATAAGTCAATCCCTTGCAGATCTGTTCACGTATATAAATATCATTTTCTCCTATTCCTCCTGTAAATACAAGAATATCCAGACCATTCATAGCTGCCGCATAAGCACCTATATATTTGCGTATCCTGTAAATAAACATTTGACGTGCCAATTCAGCCTTTTTGTTGCCACTCTTGATGGCTGCAGTAATATCTCTTGCATCACTTGAAACACCACTCACACCTAATAGACCTGATTTTTTATTTATCACTGTGGAAAATTCCGCTGGAGTAAGATGCTCTTTCTCCATGATATAGGCAGCAGCTCCCGCATCCAAATCACCACAACGAGTCCCCATCATTAGTCCCTCAACAGGAGTAAGTCCCATACTCGTATCTATGGACTTGCCATCAAATACAGCACAGCAACTACCACCATTCCCTATATGAGCAGTTACAATACGTGTCCCCGTAACAGGCATATTCAAAAACTCACATACACGAGTTGAAACATATCTATGACTCGTTCCATGGAAACCATACCTACGAATAGCATACTTCTCATACATCTCATAAGGTAGCGCATACATGTATGCGTAGTCTGGCATTGTTTGATGGAATGCAGTATCAAAAACGGCCACCTGTGGTAGATCTGGTAAAATCTTTTCAATAGCCTCTATACCTTTTAAGTTAGCAGGATTGTGCAATGGCGCCAAATCTGAACACTTTACAATCATCTCTTTAATCTCAGGAGTAATCAAAACCGATTGACTAAACTTCTCTCCTCCATGCACTACTCGATGGCCCACGGCTTGAATTTCACTCAAAGAACTGATACAACCGACTTTTTCATCAATCAGACTATCCAAAATCAGTTGAATACCTACCGTATGCTCTGGCATACTTTTTTCTATGACAACTTTTTCTCCATTCGCACACTTGATTTGCAGAAAGGAGTCTGGCAATCCTATTTTTTCCACTCCACCTTGAGTCAATACCGTGCAAGTATCCATCTCAAAGAGTTTGTACTTTATACTACTACTGCCGCAGTTTAAAACTAATATCTTCATAACTTCAGTATTTAATTAATCAATTGCTTGATTTGCTGTTATTATAATCATTTGGACTATATCTTGAACCTTGCACCCCCTACTCAAATCGTTAACAGGTTTAGCAATACCTTGAAGAATAGGTCCAACCGCATCAGCTCCCGAAAAACGTTCCACTAATTTATAACCAATATTTCCTGCTTGCAAATCTGGGAACACCAGTACATTTGCCTTACCTGCAACAGGACTATTCGGAGCCTTGAGTTGAGCAACTTTACCTACAATAGCAGCATCCAATTGAAGTTCACCATCAATGAGTACATCTGGAGCCAAAGAGCGAGCAATAGAGGTCGCTTCTATTACCTTGTCCACCAACGGATGTTTTGCGCTACCTTGAGTTGAGAACGAAAGCATTGCCACACGTGGTTCTACCCCTCCTAATGATTTTGCTGTTTGAGCAGTAGAAACAGCTATTTGTGCCAACTCTTCTGCTGTTGGACATGGATTAACTGCACAGTCTGCGAATAACAAGAAACCATTCTCACCATATTCCTGAGCTTTGGTGAACATCAAAAATGCGCCACTAACAACCGATATGCCAGGTTTGGTCTTCAATATTTGGAAGGCAGGTCTAATCGTATCTGCCGTAGTACCTCTCGCACCTGCTAATTCTCCATCTGCATCTCCATTTTTAATCATTAGACACCCTAAATATAGAGGATCTTGCACTTTGAGCAATGCCTCTTCTTTAGTCATCCCTTTTGCCTTACGCAACTCATACAACAAATTTGCATACTCCGGCATCTTTTCATTTGTTTTAGGATCAACTATATGAGCCTTGGCAATATACTCCAGATTCTTCTCCGATGCCATCTGAGCAATCGTATTGGAATCTCCTATTAAAATAATATCTGCCACTGACTCTTTGAGAATGATATTAGCAGCTTCAAGTGTCCTTGGTTCATCACCCTCAGGTAAAACGATGCGCCTCAAGTTCTCTTGAGCACGTTTTTTCATACTTTCTAAAATATCCATAATTATAAATTTTGACGACATTAATATTTTTGCAAAGATAACATTTTTTTTGCATTTATCAAACTTTTGTAATAAAAACGACTTTTTTTGCAAAAAATTTTGTTATTCCAAAAAAAAATCCTACCTTTGCACCTTGAAATGTTAATCTTGAATATTCAAACACTATTTAACCATGCTTAAACGTATTAACTTACTCGTTGTTGTTGCGCTTGTTTCTTCACTCGTATTGGCGCAAACCACAGAAGGTGAAGGCATTCACCCATACAAACCTGTTAGCAACCCTACTACAGAGACGGGTCACTGGAGTCTATGGATTGAAGGAGGTTTTAACTATTTTGATGGAGACTTTACCAGCGAACTGAAAAATTCTTTTTCCGCACCAACAGTGGGTATTGCTTTAGAATATAATTTCACTCCCACATGGGGACTTGGAGGACAATATCTCTACTCTATGTACAATGCAAAGGGTGCTGAAGGGCTTCCTGAGTATTTATTGAAAGGTCAAATGCATCGTGCTGATGCTTTCTTATCATTTGACTTGGTAAATGCATGGTTCCCTGCAGAGGTTAGTAAAATCGTTTCTTTGAACATTCTTGCAGGTGGTGGTGTTGCTTTCAAGAAGAATAGCATTTATTACCCAGAGAAGGGGCATACAGCTACAGATACACCACAAGAGGACGAAGAATTCAAAAGTGCTGCATATTTCTTAGGTGGTGTTGGATTGGACTTCAACGTTTCACGCAATATGGCATTGGGTTTGAAAGCAACTTACAACTTGTTTGCTGCAGACGATATTGATGGAAGAAATGAATTTGGTGCCAACAACGATGGTCTATTTGATGTAACAATGACCCTTCGCTATAAATTTGAGAGCAAACGCAAATCACACGTTCGCAACTACTCAAGCAACGATGAGTTGAATCGTCAATATGCTATCGCTAATCAAGAGATTGAAGAAGAGAAAGCAAGAATCAAAGATACTATTGTTATCTATCATCGTGATACAATCGTAATGGCAGGTGGTAATGCTTATGCACAATTAACTCCAGAAGAAGCTTTCAACGAACTTGTTAAACAAAGTGCTTCATATAGAAGACACTTCAACACCTATTATGTATATTACGCTACAGACAAAGATATAATCAATGATGAAGGATTGGTAACTATCCAACAAGTGGGTAATCGTATGCAATATGACACCGAATTGTACGCAGTACTCATTGGTTCATGCGACAATACTGGCTCAAAGGGATACAACCGCAAACTTGGATTGCAACGTGTAAAAACTGTTAACAACGAGTTGACACAAGTATATGAAATCTCACAAGACAGGGTTGCATACTTCAGCGATGGCATTATTGAGAATGTGAAAGGTAAGACCTCATACACTCCTAATCGCCGCACAGAGATTAGATTGGTGAACAAAGAAGAGTTTGAAGCACTCAAAAAACAATATAGTCAAGAGATTGAACAAACTCAAAAAGAGAATATCACCTCTGTAAAAGAATCTGAAGAAGAGGGTAATACGATCACAGCTACTGCAAACATGACATTAAGTAAGTTAGCTCGTAAGTATTACAACAATACACACTGCTGGATTTATATTTTCCAAGCAAACCACATTAGACTCAAAAGTCCTAACTTCATAAAAGAAGGTACTAAACTAGTCATTCCAGAATTGACCGATGAGCAAAAAGCGATTACAAAAGAGCAAGCTCACGAGATTTATGAAGGAATGAAATAATAGAAAGATGGTCTCTTAGCTCAGTTGGTTAGTAGCACCTGACTCATAATCAGGGGGTCCTAGGTTCAAGCCCTAGAGGGACCACGAGGAGTTACTTAATGAAAGTTAAGTAACTTCTTTTTTTATTTATTTTCATTGCTTTATATCGTATAATTTAGCACGCAGAATAATGCAAATTTACTCATTGAGTTAATAAAACACCTCATATAATCTATACTAACTAAATAAGTACATAAAAGATAACCATACGACACTGAGAAGAATAGAAAATCAAATATATTTTTCAATGCAAGGGAAATACTAGTAAAAAGACTTTGTTTAGTAGATATGCAAGGTCTTCTATAAAGGTAATGATAACATATAATACGTACAAGATGAACTCATGTATGCATAGTATATCATACCACCAATAATCATTAAAGAGGCCAATGATTTATACTCTATATGGACGTTTGTAACATTGATAAAAAAAGTAAACGAATATCATTGTCACAAAAAAGAAAATACAATTAAGTTTGTACACTACATACATCAGATTCTCTAAGAGTGTTCTGAGAACTATCACGTAAAATGCGTACATCGGAGAGTAATACAGATATTAAACATCTTTAGCATTACACACAACGGAAGAATGTATTTGTAAATATGAAAGAAAAATTGACGGATTAGACACATTGCTATGCTTTATCTTTATCCATTAGCTTCAATATTTCATTGTATAATTGTTCTTTTCTCACCATATACATCTTTTCTCCATATGCTACAGATATATTTCCTGTTTCTTCTGAGACTACTACAGCAATGGTATCACTCTTTTCTGTTATACCCAATGCTGCTCGATGTCTTAGTCCATAATAATTAGGTAGATTAACATTGTGAGATACAGGCAATATACATGCAGCGCTAACAATTCGATTGGCACTAATAAACATTGCCCCATCATGAAGAGGAGAATTTTTAAAGAAAATATTCTCTATCATACGAGTTGACAAAGCAGCATCAATTATTTCTCCTGTCCCCATATACTCCGACATGTCTTGTTGCTGTGTAATAACTATCAATGCTCCCGTTTTGGAATTAGACATATGTGTACATGCCAACGAAATCAGTTCTACACTTGAAGCCAATTGCTCTTTTGTTCCTTCGTTGCGCTTTCTTAACCAACGCAATATATGGAATTGTGCACCTAACTTGTAAAAGAACGCACGTATCTCACTATGGAAAATCACAATCAAAGCGAGAGCACCCGTTTCCATGATTTGATTAAACAATGTTCCAGTCAACTCAAGACGGAAGACATAACAAACCAAAAACCAAATAGCCATAAAAGCCATAATACCCCAAAAGAGATTTTCAACACCACTCTTGCGGAGCAAACGATAGCAACCATATAAAATGAGGGCTACCAAAAGAATATCTACCAAATCTTTGATTGTTATGAGTGAAAATAGCATAGGATTTATAATTATGATTGATTTGTACTCGTGAATATTTTAATCGCCTGCACAGCAGGCAAGACGTCATGCACTCTTAAAATAGATGCGCCAGACTGCAGCGCTAAAGTGTTGGCAACGATTGTTCCTGTCAAACAATCATGAGCATCCACTTCAAGCACCTTACTAAGCATTGATTTTCTAGATAGTCCAACCAATAATGGTTTATTAAGAACGTTCAAATAACTTAATTCTTTAAGTATTTGATAGTTTTGTGCTAATGTTTTTGAAAAACCAAATCCTGGATCAACGATAATGTCTTTTACTCCCATTTGCTGGAGTTGATCTATTTTACGCTGAAAATAATCAATCATTTCGCATACTATATCTCGTCCGAAAGTAGAATGCGATGTTGCAGGCAAGGCATCCGAATGCATTAATACATATGGTATTTGGTACTTAGCTACGACATGAAACATGTCAGCATCAAACCCTCCAGACACATCGTTGACAATATCCACCGCATAGTCTTTGATGGCTTGCTCCGCAATACTCGCTCTCCACGTGTCAATAGAAACAACGATGTGTGGATAGTGCTCACGTACCACCTTCAAAGCGTTGGACAGCCTCTCCCATTCCTCGGATTCTGAAACTAATTGCACTCCTGGGCGAGTAGAGCATGCACCAATATCAACTATATCCGCCCCTTGCTCAATAGCATTCGTTACCTTGGATAACACTTCAGAAGATTTTACACAAGAGTGCGAATAAAAACTATTTGGTGTAATATTAATTATTGCCATCACGCGAGGTGACTGCAGATTTACCAAATGTCCAGATAGATTAATTATTGAATTCATACATTACAAAGCATTGCAAAAATACAAAAAAAGTTTGGTATTATCGCAAAAAAATACACAAAAAGGATTTTCAAATGCTCAAGTTACTGATTTTTCTAAAAAAATTCATTTTTTTGCAAAAAAATTGGTATATCTCAAGAAAAAAATGTAACTTTGCGGACTGAAAGCATACTATGGTTAATATTGCAAATTTCACATATATATGAGTAACGCATCTAAGTTATTATTTATTCCTATTTTAGCACTCGTAGTGAGTGCATGTAGCACCCGCGAACTAAACACAAAAGTGTCCCATGCTACTGGGTGGAACTATTTTGACGAGAAGACCACAAACTTCCAAGCTTATGCCGACATTGATGCTGGTATACCAACGGGTATGGTGGCAATTGAGGGTGGAACATTTACTATTGGTGAGCGTGATGAGTTTATCACAGCGCCACGTAATAACTTTACTCGAACCTTGACTGTAAGTTCATTCTACATGGACAAATATGAGATTACCAACATGGATTGGAACGAATATTTGCATTGGATGGATGTTGTTTTCAATCAAGTAGCTCCAGAATTGATCACCAAAGCACTCCCTGATACTACTGTATGGAGAGAAGAAATGGCCTACAATGAACCATATCTAGGTTATTACTTCAGACATCCTGCGTATAGTTTTTATCCTGTAGTGGGTGTGTCATGGAGTCAAGCTATGACATACTGCCAATGGCGTACTGACCGTGTAAATGAGTTGGCATTGATATCTATTGGCGCAATGGCTCCTACAGACTATGCACAATTGGCTCCTAACAATCGCTTGATGGAAGAAGATCGTGAAGCTTGGGAAACAGAGAACCCTCCATATCAATTGGTAGAGGTAGAAGTTCCAGACGAGTTCAACCCAGGAGAAACACGAATAGAATTAATGCTTCCTTACGAATATGTACGTGATAAAGTTGTTTTCAACACAGAAAAGTACCTCTACTTAGATGATTATATACCAGAATATGGTCGTCATCCTAAGTTAGACACATACGGTGCAGAGCGTAAAGTGAATTCAGGCGATGGTATTTTGGTGATTGGTTATCGTCTTCCTACAGAAGCTGAATGGGAGTTTGCTGCATATGCACCTATCGCAGGAGAAGATGGATTGACTATTGAAGGCAAGGTATATCCTTGGTCTGGTTATCACCCAAGAGACTTAAGCAAAGAAAATGCAGGTCGTATGCAAGCCAACTTTGTAAGAGGTAGAGGCGACATGATGGGTGTGAGTGGAGCATTAAACGATAATTACGTTATCACAGGTCCAGTAGATGCTTTCTTGCCTAACGATTTCGGTTTGTACAACATGGCTGGCAATGTAAACGAATGGGTAATGGACGTATATCGCGAAACATCCTACCAAGAGACATCCGAATACAACTCATTTAGAGGTAACATTTTTACTCAACCTAAGCGTGATGAGGATGGCAAATTGTCACTTGACTCTTTGGGTTGTATAGAGATTATGTTCACCGAGTCGGACGACAAACGTGATTACCGTGATGGTGACTCTGTTTCTCGTATTCAAACCGACTACCCATTGGATACCTTATACAAACAAGAAGGTATAGAATATAAAGTTGATCCATCTGATATACTTGTTCCACGTATTAGCAAGAACGCACGCGTATACAAAGGTGGTTCATGGAGAGATCGAGTATATTGGGTTAGCCCATCTGCTCGTCGCTTCTTAGACCAAGACAAGTCTTCCAGCACAATTGGTTTCAGATGTGCAATGTCAATGTTGGGCAGTCAACAATTGAGAGAAAAAGGCATTAATTAATCATCTAAAGTTTTATAGATATGAATATCCCTAGTAATTTGAAGTACACCAAAGAGCACGAATGGATTCGTTTTGAAGGCGATGTAGCATACGTTGGTATTACGGATTATGCACAATCTGAGTTAGGAGAAATCGTTTTCGTTGACGTTGATTCTATTGGTGAAGTCATTGGCCAAAACGAAATATTCGGTTCTGTAGAAGCAGTTAAGACTGTTAGTGACCTCAATATGCCTGTAACAGGAGAAGTACTTGAGTTTAATGAGGAACTTAACGATCAACCCGAATTGGTTAATAATGATCCGTACGGACAAGGATGGATGATTAAAATCAAAGTGGAAAATCCTGCAGAGATTGAAAACTTGTTAGATGCAGAAGGTTACAAAAGCATCATCTAATAAACTTATATTGATACAAAGTAATAAGGAGTGGAGTTATTCACTCCTTATTCTTTTATATAGGTAGGTATATTTCTCCACAGAAAATTCATTTGGCAAATCACAATAGAACATCAAAAAGATTCATTACACAAACCATTCACAAACGACTTAAACAACGATACGCAAAAATCATTGCATAATATATCTATAGGTACGTATAGGCATAAAACAAGAGATAAACAGATAATGCTATATCTTGATTTATTATAGGCTGAAGGTAGTATAGTGATTTAATCCACTTAAGGTTGCGTAACAAACACCATTCAATCCATCCATGAACAGAATTATACCGCATGATTGCATTGGGTACAATATTAGATTCTATAGCAATATTTTACATTACAAAAATGCATGGAGACTCCATGCATAGTAATTAAGATATTATAATGTCAAAATAATTTTACTTTCTTATATCCGAACGATTATTGAAAGTTCTTACCACAGAACTTTGTCAGAAAATCCTGAATAAATCACTTCTATATTCATCGACTGTTCAGTATCTGAAGAGCTTGACAATATAGTGGACGTAACTGCCTGTTCTACTTGTACAGCAGACACATAAGATGCAGAGGATGAGTATGCTGTAGTGATTTTGACTGGAACAAGTAGCATTTCTAACGTATCCAAACTCATTGTATCCCGTTGTTGATGGGTAAGTAAGTCTGATAAATCAAATATGTAACTATAATGATACTGTTTCTTCTCATCCAAAGAAACGGATAAATTGCTGCAAATCGCACAAGTGTCTGATGGCAATTCCTTCTTAGTAAAGAAACGATCAAAAGCGCTTTTCTTGATGAGCATCATTGAAGTTGCTGGACGTGCCCAATTGGCAAGATTGAACTGATTGTTCGCAATATCACCATTTAACACATTTACTTTGAGTGATGCCATATTAACGTAAGGTCGTTTTTCTCCCACTTCACTTTGTATTCTGTGCTTAATATCATTGATTGGAATGTTCAATTGAGTATATATGTTAGCTGGGGAAAGTACATAATCCCTCGTAGCATCATCTTTTAATTTGCCATAAATGATATCTCTCTCAGGATAAGTATAACGATTGATTTGTCTTGACTCAACATTTGCATACAAATATTTTATATCTGGCAATGTTGTATAGGTAGAACTACCTTCTTGAGTTGGGATAGTATAATGATAGTGAATAGCCAAACATATATCGTAAACATAAAGAGCTGATGCACCACCATAATTGGTAGTTATATACAAACCTTTGAACAATTGATTGAAAGCCTCTTTGGATGAAAAATCTTTGATATTGAAAATCTTTTGGGCATAATGATCATTCATCTTCATCATGATACGAGATATGTATGAAGAAGTAGTAGAGTGATATACAGAATCTTTTGGAACTGCCGGTACCACTATTTTATCTCGATACAACACGCGAGTGGAGTCATGCAAACTACAAAACTTATTAACATCTACATCACTTGTATATACAGAATCAAAATAAAGTGTTTCTTTATCCATTTCATAGACGGTGATTCCTATTGGTGCATTTCCATCACCATGCCATGAACGATAGAACATCATCAGAGTAATGGAGTCAATCTGAGCAGAATCGGGATATACAAAACCTTCTGGACTCGTAAACTGAGCTAATATATCCGCCTTTATTGTTCCCACATTAGGTCTAACACATTCTCCTAATAAAAATGAATCTGGGGTGTACTCAATCGGAGACGCCATGAATATTTCAGAGCGAATATTTCTCAATGTATCTGCAAATACCACAACACTCTCTTCTTCCAACAAAGCAGAGGCTCCTGCAGATGCTACATCATCATTACAAGCCGTTAGCATGCTCGTCATTAGCGAGCAAACTATTGTAAAAATCCAAATATTTTTGTGAGTCATTTTCATCACTATACAACATTATCGGTTTACCACTTGTTTCAGCATAGTTCAGCACTCGCTGATTAACCCGTGGAGCTGAAATCACAATTGCATCAGAGTAGTCAATCGCCAATCGCATCAACTCTTCATAACCAACAGGGAAACCAGCAATACTACGTACCAAATTTTGTGACATTCCGTCCATCAAAATTTTGCTTGCAAACTTTGTACCAAAAGGCGTCGAATACTCATCTGCATCAATTGATAGAACAACCTTTGATTTGGTAAAGAATGGTGCATCTGCATACGCAGTTTTCAAGTATATAGGCGTCAACGCAGACATCCACCCTGAACAATGTACCAAATCAGGAGTCCAACGTAATTTCTTAACAGTTTCAATAACGCCTCGCGCATAAAATATGGTACGCTCGTCATTATCCTTATACTCTACTCCATTAGCATCTGCATACCCTTTTCTTCTATGGAAGAAATCATCATTGTCTATAAAATAAATCTGTATGCGTGCAGATTGAATGCTCGCTACTTTGATAAGCAATGGATGATCGGTATCATCAATGATAATATTCATGCCAGAAAGACGTATGACTTCATGCAACTGATTACGACGTTCGTTTATGTCACCAAACTTAGGCATAAACGTCCGCGTTTCAAAACCATTTGCCTGAAAGACCTCCGGCAGTTGACGATTCAGGACTCGAATTGGCGTTTCTTCCGCCAAATAGGGAAAAATCTCCTGTGATACAAACAAAATGCGATTCGGCTCTTTCATAAGCATGTATTTTAGATTAAGTATTCTTTAAGGCTACAAAGGTACTAAAAATTAACGAAAAATACAAATTTTTGAAGTAATAATTTTTTTCTGTTATCAAAATTTAGTACTTTTGCACCCCTTATAATAAACACTTCACATAACTCAAACAACACTTTTATGTATATAGTAGAGACACAACAGGAACTGCGTTCAAAAATCAACGAATATAAGCAACAACAATTAACCATTGGTTTAGTTCCCACGATGGGAGCGCTACATGAAGGACATTTGACATTGATAAAAAAATGTTTGTCCGAAAATGATATCACCGTGGTTTCCATTTTTGTCAATCCAACACAATTCAACAATGCAGAGGACTTAATTAAATACCCTCGAAACTTAGCAAAAGACGCACAATTACTCGAACAAGTGGGAGTAGACATTGTTTTCGCTCCATCTACAGAAGAGATGTATGATGCAGAAGAATTGAACAGTCGTTTTGCATTTGACTTCAACGGATTGGACACGGTGATGGAAGGCGCCATGCGTCCTGGACACTTCAACGGAGTCGTACAGATTGTCAGTCGTTTGTTCCATCTTGTTACCCCCAACAAAGCTTACTTTGGAGAAAAGGATTTCCAGCAATTGGCTATTATCCGCCATATGACATACCACTCTTCAATGTCATCAACATTTGACAATCTAACCATTGTAGGCTGTCCTATTGTTAGAGAAACAAGCGGTTTGGCTCTTTCCAGTAGAAACGAACGACTCTCCGAGCAACAAAAAAATATTGCTACAAACATATACAAAACTCTTAATCTATCCAAAGATTGGGCAAACACATGCAGTGTAAAAGAAGTAGAGCAAAAAGTCATTCATACCATCAATTCAATAGAAGGTTTGGATGTAGAGTACTATTGCATTGTGGACAAAGACTCGTTGCAAGCTACGAATACTTTCCACAACGCAATTGGTTGTATAACTGTATATTGCGGTGATGTACGTCTAATTGATAACATACAATATTAGTTATTTTTCTTGGTGATGAAACCGACCATAGTTATAGAGAATCATATTCCTTTTTTGCAAGACGTACTAACGTCCTATGCTAATGTTCGATTTTTATCGCCAGAATCTATTACCCCTAAAACCATATCAGGCGCAGATGCGCTTGTGATTCGTACACGTACTTTATGCGATGCGACTTTATTGAGCGGATCTACTGTTCGATATATCCTCACAGCAACCATTGGGTGTGACCATATTGATTTGGACTATTGCAACAAACACAACATTCAGGTCTTTACTTGCCCAGGTTGCAATGCTCAAGCTGTGTGCGATTATGTAGAAGAGGTAATCCATTGTTATAGCAAAAACCCTCTTCTCAACCCACTGGGTACAAACACAATTAAAGGTCTTACTTTGGGGGTTGTCGGCATTGGGCATGTTGGTTCTTTGGTATGCAAATTAGGTGAACGATTGGGTATGCGTGTATTAAAAAACGACCCTCCAAAACAAATAGGCGTTGCGTTGGAGCAGTTGGTACAAGAGAGCGATATCATTACATTTCACACCCCACTAACCCACTCCATTCCGTATGCGACCTACCATTTGTGTGATGCCACATTGCTTTCCAAGTGCCGTCCCCATGCACTGATTGTCAATGCAGCACGCGGTGGGATAATAGACGAGCAAGCATTACTAAACACTCAACACCCCTATGTATTGGACTGTTGGGAAGGTGAACCTCACATCCATACTGAGGTATTGGAACGAGCATGGATGGCTTCGTATCATATTGCAGGATACTCAATAGAAGGGAAAATGAATGCTTCACAAATGTGTTTAGATACTTTATCTAATGTTTTTGGGTTTCCTTTTTTGAGTATTGATAAAAAAGATGTACCTTTGCATGGTGATAACGAATCGGGTTGGTTGACGCGGATAACCAATCAATTGAAAGCAGAGCCTTCTGCATTTGAAAAATTACGCAAACAATATAAATTACGATAATATGGCAAATTTTCAAAAACTTACCAGTAGAGGAGAAGATTATTCAAAATGGTACAACGAGTTGGTAGTTAAAGCAGATTTAGCAGAACAATCCGCAGTACGCGGTTGTATGGTCATCAAACCCTATGGTTATGCTATCTGGGAAACTATCCAATCTGAATTGGACCGTCGTTTCAAAGAACAAGGTGTCAAAAACGCCTATTTTCCTCTTCTCATCCCTAAATCCTTTCTTAGTCGCGAAGCAGAGCACGTAGAAGGTTTTGCTAAAGAATGTGCAATTGTCACACATCACCGTCTCAAAAACGATCCAGAAGGAAAAGGAGTTGTAGTGGACCCTGATGCTCGATTGGAAGAAGAGTTGATTATCCGCCCCACATCTGAAACAATCATTTGGTCCACATACAAAAACTGGATCTCTTCCTATAGAGACCTCCCTATCTTATGCAATCAATGGTGCAATGTTATGCGTTGGGAAATGCGCACTCGTCTATTCCTACGTACCGCAGAGTTTCTGTGGCAAGAAGGTCATACCGCTCATGCGACACAAGAAGAAGCAGAAGATTATGCTCGAACCATGTTAGACGTATATGCTGATTTCGCAGAACGAGTAATGGCAATCCCTGTATTGAAAGGTGTCAAATCTCCTAATGAGCGTTTTGCAGGCGCTTTAAACACCTATTGTATTGAAGCGATGATGCAAGATGGCAAAGCATTGCAAGCAGGTACGAGTCACTTCTTAGGACAAAATTTTGCTAAATCATTTGATGTACAGTACTTGACCAAAGAAAATAAGTTTGAATATGTTTGGGCTACCAGTTGGGGAGTTTCCACACGTCTCATGGGTGCGTTGATAATGACTCACTCCGATGATAATGGTTTGGTTTTGCCTCCACATCTTGCACCTACACAAGTGGTCATGGTTCCTATCTTTAGAAATCCTGAACAATTGAATGCCATCTTAGATAAATTCAACACCCTTGCATCGGAATTAAAGGCAATGGGTATTCGTGTTAAGATTGATGCGAGTGACAAAGCAACCCCTGGATTTAAGTTCGCCGAGTATGAACTCAAGGGGGTTCCTGTTCGCATTGCTATGGGTGGCCGCGACCTTGAAAATGGAACGGTTGAAGTAGCACGCCGTGATACACTTACCAAGGAAACTATAGCAATGGATGGTATAGCAGACTATTTGAAGTCCTTATTAGAGGAGATACAAAACAATATTTACAAGAAAGCACTTGACTTCCGCACAGCCAAAACTCGTGAAGTGGACACATACGAAGAGTTTAAAGAAGAAATCAAGAAGGGTGGTTTCTTATTGTGCCATTGGGATGGTACTCCAGAGACAGAGGAACGAATCAAAGCGGAAACAAAAGCTACTATTCGTTGTATTCCAACTGAATCTTTCCCTGGATATAAGGAGGAAGCAGGAAAATGTATCCTAACAGGAAAACCAAGCAACAAGCGAGTTGTTTTTGCTATAGCCTATTAGTATAATCCCCTTTTATGGGGGTTGTTATACATTTTATAAGGGTTATTATATAGCAATAACGCATTTCATACATACAAAAAATCCCAATTAAAAGGGATTGTGTAGGTGGATAGAAAGCAGTACTTTTGCACCATAAATTAGTTGATTTTTATGGACAAAAAAGTACTGTTTTTTATTTTACTATTTTTCAATGTGTGTGCTTATGCTCAAAGTGATGCACATATCACAGGACACGTATTAGATGCTCAGACTAACGAGCACTTACCTTTTGTTAATGTACAAATTGAGGGCACATCTATTGGGTGTCTCACGGACGAATCTGGTCATTTCTACCTTAGGAACTTACCCGAAGGCAAGTTAGTTGTGGTATTTTCTATGATGGGATATGAGACCATCAAAAAAGATATCGTTTTGCACAAGGATACTTTGGTAGAGATGAACATTAGTATTCAAGAAACTTCTTTCATCGTAGATAACGTCGTAGTGACGGCCAATAAGTATGAAACCAAGCAAAAAGAAGTAGCCACGATTGTTAACGTTATCTCTCCACTGATTATTGAGAGTACTACGTCTAATACGATAGCCGATGTCCTTGGCTTTCAGACGGGATTACGTATCGAAGAAACCTGTTCCAACTGTGGTGTACCACAGATTCGCATCAATGGTTTAGAAGGTCAATATACACAAATACTTATGGACTCTCGTCCAATTTTCTCCTCTTTGGCATCCGTTTATGGTTTGGAACAACTACCTACAGGTATGGTTGATCGCATAGAAGTGATTCGTGGTGGCGGTAGCGCGCTCTATGGTGCCAACGCTATCGCAGGCGTAGTGAACATCATCACCAAAGAGCCTTCACGCAATTTCTTCAATGTCAATCATACCACTGCTTTCACACAAAGCGGCACCTACGACATCAACACCGCTATGAATGCCAGTGTCGTGTCGGAGAACCAAAAAGCAGGTATCTTCCTCTTCGGCGTGCAGCGCAACCGCGAGCAATACGACCGCGACAAAGATGGCTATTCTGACATCCCATTACTCAATACCACCACCGCAGGTTTTCGCTCATTCTTCAAGACTTCCGACTATTCCAAACTGACGGCCGAGTACCATCATACCACCGAGTATCGCCGTGGCGGATATGGCATAGATAGCGTACAACCACATGAGTCGCCTCTCTGCGAACAGTTGCGCCATAATATTGACGCTGCGACGATGAAATGGGATATGTTCACCGCTGACAACAAACACTTCTTGAGGGTATATAGCAGTTTCCAACATATCGGTCGCAATAGTTATTTCGGTACGAACTACAACCCTAATGCCTATGGCAAATCCACAGATATTGTGTCAGTCACGGGCGCGCAATACCGTTTCTCTTATCCATGCGGTCTAATGAATGCCGACCTCAGCGCAGGTGCCGAGTATTCGTATAACCAACTGCGCGACCATATTCTTGGTTATGACCGCAACACCCTCCAGCGCGTACATCTCGGAGGGGGATACATTCAAAACGAATGGAAGAACAAACAATGGTCTATTCTCGTAGGTGGACGTTTGGAGCAGCACTCTTTGCTGGAGAAACCAGTCTTCTCCCCTCGCGCGAATGTGCGCTATACGCCTATTGACCCTATTATTCTGCGCCTGAGTTATGCCAGCGGTTACCGTGCACCACAAATCTACGAAGAGGACTTGCACGTAGGTGCGGTGGGTGGCGAAGTATCACTCATCTTCTTAGACGAAAACTTGCGCCCCGAATATAGCCACTCCGTCAGCGGAAGCATCGATATGTACAAACGCTTTGGCATATGGGATCTCAACCTTACCCTTGAAGGATTTTTCACCCAACTCAACGATGTTTTCACACTCGTAGAGAACGGACATGACGCACAGGGTAACCTACTTCTCAAAAGAACCAATGCAAGTGGCGCTCGCGTAGCAGGTCTTAATGTCGAAGGAAAAGTGGGATATGGGCATTTGCTTACACTACAATTGGGGTATACATACAATCATAGTAGATATATAGAAGAAGAGGTTTGGAGTGAAAATCCCAATATCAAACCACAAAAGCGCATGTTTCGGACACCCGATCATTACGGATATTTCTTACTCAATATTGAACCTTTTGAGAATTTCCATATTGTAACCAACGGCAAGGTAACGGGCAGCATGTTAGTCCAGCACTTCGCAGGGTATATCGAAGAAGATGAAGAGGTTGAAACGCCTACATTCTTTGAATGGGATGTCAAGTTATGCTACGACATACCTTTGTACAAATACTACACATTGGAGATTAATGTGGGAGTCAAGAATCTCCTTGATCAATTTCAAACAGATATAGATAAGGGTATTGACCGAGATGCTGGTTATATTTATGGTCCTACCACTCCTCGAACATTCTTTGCTGGAATCAATTTGAAGATATAAGTCTCTTTTGCTTAAAGTGCTGCAAGACAATCCTTGCGGCACTTTAAGTATATGATGAAGATGTAGATTCGTTTGACAAGGTTGGATGGAACGATAGTAAAAAGATTATTTTACTAATCGGTGTTGTTTATCAACTCCATGTATTCGTCATACGTTATATGTTTTCCTCCCATGCTTAGTAGATGCGGTGTCTCGAATTGGCAATCAATAATCCCTCCAGCCTTGCCTACTATTTTTGCTAATGCTATTAGTGCCAGTTTGGATGCGTTAGGAACAAGAGAGAACATACTTTCGCCAAAGATATTTTTACCGATAGCCACGCCGTATAGTCCCCCTACCAATTTTTCCTCTTGCCACACTTCTATACTGATGGCATGTTGGATTTGATGTAGTTGCTTATAAGCTGTTATCATTTGTTCTCCAAGCCATGCATATTGTTCATGGTCACGATATTGGGCGGTGCTACAATGCATGATCACATCATCAAAAGCTTTGTTACATGTGACGCGATAGAGGTTCTTGTTGATTAGGTTTCGCATGGAGTGACTAATGTGTATGTCCTGAGGAAAAATAACGAATCTATCTTGCGGACAATACCACCAAATCTCTTTAGATTTTTTATGTGGAAACCAAGGAAAAATGCCATTATTATATGCCAATAATAACCATTCAGGTGTAAGTTCTCCACCCACTGCGAATAGTCCGTCATCATTTGCATGACGAGGATCAGGAAAACCAATGATATCTTTGCGTAATCTATATACCATTTGTTTTACTTGTACTTCAAAGCTAATGAGTTATTTACACGTTCTACGTACACTTTTCCGCCGTCTTTGAGTTGACCAAATAGGATTTCTTTCATCAGCAAGGTATTGAGATGATTACGAATGACCCTATCCATCTCTCGCGCCCCGTAGCGTTCGGAGAATCCTTCGTTTATTAGGAAGTCATGCGCTTTGTTGGATAGTTTGATGACAACATTTTTGTTCTTGAGTCGTGATTGTAGGATGGATAGTTTCTTGTTGAGCACACTGGATGCCATTTCGCGTGACATATCGTTGAAGACCACGGTTGCAGAGAGTCGATTAATAAATTCGGGTTTGAATGTTTTCTTAACTGCATCTAACATTGCGTTGCCACGAGTCCAAGACGTAGCAAATCCGACAGAACCGATAGAGGCAGATTGTGCTCCTGCGTTGCTGGTCATGATGAGAATAACATTTTTGAAGTCAGCTTTGTTACCTTTGTTATCGGTTAGGCAGGCATAGTCCATGACTTGTAAAAGGATATTGTAAATATCTTGGTGTGCTTTTTCAATTTCGTCAAGCAGAAGGACACAATTGGGTGCCCGTCTAACGGCATCGGTAAGCAGTCCTCCATCCTCATATCCAACATATCCAGCAGGTGCGCCAATGAGTTTGGCAACAGCGTGTTTTTCCGTATATTCGCTCATATCGAAGCGAATCAGTTCAACCCCAAGTTCTTTGGCCAAGACTCTGCACAGTTCGGTTTTTCCTACACCTGTAGGTCCTACAAAGAGAAGGCTTGCTAATGGTTTGTCCGGTTCATTAAATCCAGCCTTGGCCAATTGCACTGTTTCCACTACTTGTCGTATAGCCTCTGGTTGTCCAAAAATCTGTTGAGAGAGATGTTCTTGTAGGGTGGCCAATTGATTGTTTTTTCCGTAGGAGGTAGCAAACATATCATCCGATATTTTGCATATTCTTTTGACGGTCTCGTCTATCAATTTCCTATCCACTAATTGGGTCTTTTTGGTAAGAGGATGTAGTTCTCTATATGCACCCGCCTCATCAATTAGGTCAATGGCCTTATCTGGCAAAAATCGGTCGGATATATATTTGCAGCTCAATTCCACAGTATAGCGCATTATGTCCGCTTGATAGCGAACATGGTGGAATTGTTCATAAATAGGTTTGAGTTCTTCAAGTATTCGTACCGTCTCTTCTTGTGAGGGTTCTGGGATGTCAATTTTCTGGAATCTTCTCACGATGCCTTGAGACTTTTGAAAATACTTGTTATATTCTTTGTAAGTAGTAGCCCCAATGAATCGAATATCTCCTGCTTCGAGGTAAGGTTTGAGGATATTAGAACCATCCAAACTATCTCCACTGGTAGCTCCAGCACCGATTAAGGTGTGTATCTCGTCAATATATACAATAGCGTTTGGTTGTTTGGCAATGCCTTTCATAATGCGCAATATACGTTCTTCAAACTCTCCTCGATATTGCGTACCTGCAACCAGTGACCCCATATCCATTTGATAGATTTTAGCTCCTTGTAATCTCTCGGGCACATCGCCATTTTCTATACGTTGTGCCAAGCCATAGATAAGGGCTGTTTTACCCACTCCTGGCTCACCAACGTGAAGGGGATTGTTTTTATCCCTACGGCATAGGACTTGTATGGTTCGTTCTATTTCCACTTGGCGTCCAATAAGGGGGTTATGTTTGTCTAACTGCTCATTGACGCAGAGTACAAGTTCCGTCCATTTTTGAGGTTTTGATATACTCGAAAATGGGTCTATGAATACAGTCTCATCTTCTGCATCGTTTCTTTCGGGATGATGGTCTGGCAGTTCACGTCCGTCATATACATCGATGATAGAGCGAAGCAATTCCGTTACGTCCCCTGTAAATTTGCTTCTTAGTAGGAAGTTGGCTTGTGAGTCTTGCAGCTGTAGTATAGCATGGAGTACATGTGGTACATCGACCTCTTCTTTATCAGCATTCTGTGCATACGTCTCTGCTATGGTCATCATCTGAATGAACTGCACCGAAGGAAGCAATTCATATTCGGCAACATCGTCAGGCACATGCTCTATCATTTCGCCATAAATGGGTTCTTTTAAGTCTTTTTGGTAATCGACATGATAACTTTCACACAAATCCACAAATTCATTTGTGCGGCAACATATACCTACCAATAGCAGCTCTGGAGTGATAAACTCCAATCGGCTACTGATAGCAAAATTTTCTGCAAAATGCAGGGCGTCTTTAAGTCGTTTGCTATTATTCATTGTTTAGGTTATTAAAAAGGTGAACTTATTGATTCTTCTGGTGTGATCGTCACACGCAAGGGAAATCCTTCGTCATCAGCCAATTGCATTACTTTGTTAGCCTTGCTCACAGCAATATCATACGAATAGGTACCTACCGACACGGCGCCTTCGTGATGTATGGTAAGCATGAGCTGTGTAGCTTCTTCTACGGATTTGAAGAATACGACACGCAATACATGTACCACAAAATCCATTGTGGTTACATCATCGTTATGCATAATGACGTGGTATTTCTTTGGGTAGTTAAGGCGCGTTTTGACCTCTTCTTGCTCTTTAATTTTTGACATATTTGTGTAGGGTTGGTTTTGGGTATGCAAAGATACTATTTTTTTTGTAAAAATCCAATATACAAAATCATTGGAGTATATCAACAACAGATATTTATTGTTATCTAGTAAAAGTTGTATGCCATATCAAATCAATTCAAGATATCAGTAAGTACTCTATTTTGAGTCAAGTATTTGTACAACAAACTTATTATTCTAAAAAGTTCTAACTATGGCTTCTTATTAGGATGGCAACATATATTTTCTTGACAAGATATTCTTAAACTATCTATCTTATAAACAACTTTATTATGATTGCTCTCCACATGTTTAGGCAGACATAATAAAGATTAATTTCTTACTATTTTAGGTCATTATCAACATATTTTCGTGACATTTTCGAGACATTTTGCAGCCCATGTCATACGCATCTCGTTCGCATCGCGGACGATTCCGTAGGGTGACCGTAGGATGACTATATTATTTTATGTCCTCTAAAGTCTCAATTATTGTACAAATGTACTACCATATATTGGCTATTCTTGTGACATTTTGCCACATTCTTCATTTCATATGATTAGTTTCTGGAATAAGTCAGATGTGTCTCTATAATACTATTACAAAAAGTAGCGGCACATGTAAGTTTTGCTGCCGCCGATTTGCGTTTTATGGTTTTTTAGGTACGATTGTTACTGCAGAAAAATTTTTTTACTCGTGCCGCTATTTCTGCCGCTGATTTTATGTGCCTCTATATATTATAGGGGGGCTGAATACTCAGCGTTTTGGTGTTTTTACGCTGAATTATGGAGAATTTGGAGGGCAAAATGGTATATACAACATGCGGGAAGTGTAGTGTTTACTATGCTTCCCGCGTGGGTGTGTTTTTTTTGAAAAAAGTTTTTGTGTGCTGAGTATAATGCTGAAGGTATCTAATCAATCCTGTTTTTCCCATACGATGTGGACTCATCAGCGTGACATTTCTGCCGTTGGACAATGCCGTTATTAGATCACAAGTCTCCTGCTCACGATCACAAAAATAAGTGGGGCTAACATAACCATACACCACAAACGGATTTTCTAACTCTTTCATATCCTGCTATTATTGAATTACACAAAAAGTGCTGCACAAAAAGTGCTGCAAAGATAGATTTTTTGTGAGACTATCAAATATAGACATCAGATTTTGCATTTTAAATGCTTTAGCACTATTTTGTAGGTGGTTTTAGAACGATACAAGCAATAAAGTCATTTCTTGTTCTCGGTCGTAAAATCTCATAATGTTAATTTGTATTTATATAAATAGCGATTTACATTTGCACTGCAAAATTATAAATGATTATTGACATAGTAATATATATTAGAAAGAAAATGCATATTTTCTATATCAACCTTCTATTCCAACAAGAAATAACCACATCGTAAAAATTATCCCAAGGGTATAGCAAGGGTATAGCAAAGCTATACGCGGAAGAGGAAGCATTCCCCCTACCCCGCACTAAACAGGT
Source organism: Paludibacteraceae bacterium (assembly GCA_017938155.1). Classification (GTDB taxonomy): domain Bacteria; phylum Bacteroidota; class Bacteroidia; order Bacteroidales; family Paludibacteraceae; genus Colicola. The sequence goes on from JAGBCD010000040.1 coordinate 84,254, forward strand.
CGGAGTTGGACGAAGAGAGAAGAAGAGAAGACACTTTTGTTTCTATCGTCATCACAATGTTCTAACCCTATTGCTCCATAGTGCCGTTATAGTGGAAGAGAGAGAAGGAATAGAGAAAAAAAGAAAGAGTTCAGTGTTTTGAACTCTTTCTTAAAACGTTTTTTATGACATTAAACACACATCAAACCCTACACATCCTATCAATGGTTATGACCATGCTCACCATGATGATGATGGTGATGATGCTCCTCTGAATGCTTGTTCTCTGGAGGAGTAGTAGTGGCAGGCTTACCCATCTTGGCAAACGCTTTTTGCAACGTAGGGATGTCTGTCTTCTTAGGATTGAAAGTGACTACCACCGTTTGGTCAGGAATAGAACATTCAATATCACGAACCCCCTTCTCAAACCCAATATTGTGCATAATCTTTTGAACACAATCCTCACAATGAAGATAAACATAAAACTTTACAACCTCTTTGGAAGGTTTGGCAGACACTACCATAGGCAAACATACGATAGCAACCAATAAAATTAAAATCTTTTTCATCTCGTATATAATTAAATAATGATATTTTACTCCTCAGGACGATCCAAAGCCCAACGGAAACCTAAATAAATCTTCCATCCATGTATAGGCCCCCACACTTGCGTAGCATCGTATGATAAGGAATGCGCATCAATATATGAAGTGTTAGCAATGGTTTCTCCAAGAATAGGATTTTTTTGCTTGAAGTTCGTCATATTCTCCGCACCTACATATATAGACCACGTCTTGAAATACTTCGTTACTTGACCTAACAACTGAGGATACCACGTATGATACAGCACATCATCCTTTACAAAATATTGTCCATTATTAGGATTGACAAAACCATCCGGCATACGACCATATCCATTGAACTGCGCCGTTAAGTCGAACTGCCACTTCTTCAATGGTGTTTGATAACTGGTAGATATAATTCCCTTGAACTTGTTTTGCAATGGTTTGTCACGCAATTGATAATCGCCCACCTTTTCATTAAAAGTCGTTTGACGCACATCGGTATATCGGAAAGCCATGGTCATCGTCCATCCTCTCAATATCTCCATATTGGCTTCTATCTGCCAATTGTGTGCAAGCTGTTGCAGTTGCGAATTGTCGGACATATTATAGAAATAAACACACCCTGGACTTCTATCCACATCCACAATAACTCCATCAAAGAAGTTCGTGAAATAGTATTCTCCTGACAATTGTAATTCTCTTGTAGCTATTGGTATATAAAAGGTAGTAGAAACACCCGAATTGAGGGTCTTTTCCTGCGCAGCAAACTTGGTCATCCATTGGTTATTCCCATTGGCATCCATCAGCAACATATTTCTATTGCTTGAGAGGTAATTGGCATTATCTGCCACCAAATTGGGACTTCTATATCCAAGACCAACACTTCCTCTTAATGTCCACCATTCAAATGGTGCATAGCGAATATTCATACGAGGAGTAGTAAAGAATCCATATTGATTGGAATAGTCTTCTCTAATTCCTACTAACAATGTCAATTTGTCTTGATATAAATACGTGTATTCAGCAAAGAGTCCAGCCGTAATCTCTCCACGCGTTAAGTCCAATGGCATACCTTTGTATAATTCTACGACTTCATTATAATGGTCGTAATTAACACTCAGTCCCGCCGATAATTTGTGCTCATGCTCTTCGTACAAATCATAATCATCGACAAAATTAGTTTGGAAAATAGCATTCAAATATGCATTCGTTTGCGCAGCATTCCACACACGATTGCCGTATATATTCTCCTGATTATGATAAGATGCTGATGCAATGATACCAATAGACATTCCCGTCTGCTCGTCAAAGAGATACCCATTCTTGATAAATCCATCTATTCTACGCGTTCTAAGGTCAATCGTATATGGAGAATAGAGGGTAGGTTGTTGTAGTTGGATATGCTCTTTGACTTGTTTTGTTTGTCCCCCTATTCGTTGATCATACAATGCACGCACCAAGATTTGTCCAGTATAATCTCCCGTCTTAATATACCAACGATTGAGCAAATTAGCATGATGGTTGATGGGCATATCCAAGAACCCATCCCCGTTATCATCCATTTCTAATGAAGCATCCTTGGCATGAAGCAAGACTCCAGTAGAAACCTTATCGTTGATATCCCATCCTCCTGTTAGATTGAGTTCTGCTCGCAGGTCTTTGTTCAACATCGCATTGATAGCAATAGGATTGGTGGTTTGTGGTTTGAGGTATTCAACATTTATTTGTCCAGTAATGGCTTCATATCCATTCAACACAGAACTGGTACCCTTAGATACTTGTATAGCCTCCATCCAAGGACCTGGTATGTATTCCATACCAAACGATTGTGCCAAACCTCTCACATTAGGTGTGTTCTCCGTTAATAGTTGAACATAGGTACCACTCAACCCTAACAAACGTATCTGTTTGGCTCCCGTAGCAGCATCAGCATAAGAAACATCTACAGAAGCACTTGTCTCAAAGGATTCGCTCAGATTACAGCAGGCAGCCTTGCATAATTCTTCCCCTGTAAGCGTCTGCACATTGAGAGGGGAGATGCGAGAACGTAATACTGCCATTTTGCGTTCCACAATATCTACTTCCTCCAATTCTAAATCACTCACCAGAACAATGGTTACTTCTCGCATGGAACGAGTAATCTCGGTAGTATCATTATGAAAGCCCATAAAAGATGTGACCAACTTATCCGTAGAGCGGTTTTTACTGAGAACAAAGGCACCTATCGTGTCGGTAGAAGTTCCTATCGTAGTCTCCGCCCAATAGACATTAGCACCAACTAAAGGAAATCCTTTATCATCCAAAACAATACCCTTTATGGTCGCAAATACGTTAGCAATCCCAACACCACAAAGGATTATAAACAATAACAATCGATTTGAATTCATATTTATCCTAAAACTAATATTCCTATTTGATATATTATAAAACTTATCACCCAAGCTAATATCATGCTATTCACGATAGAGAAGAGTGCCCATTTAATCCCTATTTCTCGTCTCAAAGTAGTAACCGTTGCTACGCATGGGAAATAGAGTAATACAAAAACCATAAAGGTGAAGGCTGTCAATGGTGTAAAAGTAGTAGTAATAGTGGTAGCTGGGAATAATATGCCCAACGTGGACACTATTGCTTCTTTGGCAGGTAACCCCGTCAACAAACAAACAGTCGTCTTCCAATCAAAACCTAATGGACGTACTAAAGGTTCAATAAAACGTCCTATCTGCGCCAAATAAGACTCTTCTAAGTTCTGTGTAGGGAAATACATCAACGTCCAAATGACAATGCTGGCCCCTAATACGACTGTAGTAATTTTTTGCAAATACTCATATACTTGCTCCCAAATATGTAGGCCTGTATTTTTGAAAGTGGGTTTTCTAAATGCTGGCAAAGTACTTACATAATCTTGAGGAGGTTGAGAAAACAATTTCGTTCGCTTCATAATGAGAGCAAAAAGTATGCTTAATAAAATACCTATTAAGTACATTGCCATCATAATCAAAGCCTTGTATTGCGTAAAGAAGATGGAAATGAAAAACACATACACCGGCAAGCGCGCAGAACAACTCATGAAAGGAATCATCAACATTGTTAATGTCCTATCCTTACGGTTTTCTATATCTTTGGCCATCATGATGGCAGGCACATTACATCCAAATCCCACGAGCATAGGAACAAAAGAACGCCCATGCAGTCCTACCCTATGCATCACCTTGTCCATCAAGAATGCCACACGTGCCGAATAATGGGTATCTTCCATCAAAGAAAGAAAACAGAACAAAACCGTTATGGTAGGCAGGAAAGACAACACCGCCCCAACACCCAAAACAACTCCATCCAACAACATACTCGTCCACCAAGTGTCTGGTAACAAAGTACGCAGCCAGACACAAAGAGAGTCGAATAATTGGTTTATCCACGCCTGCGGATATGCCCCTAAAGAGAAAGAGACCTCAAAAACAATGTACAGCATAAGGAAGAGAACAGGGAAACCCAACCAAGGGTTGGTCAACACTTGGTCGATCCTTTCGCGCAAAGAGTGCCCTTCGTCATGCTCTGCATGCGTGATGGTTTCTTGTAAAGCACCATGTACAAAACCTTGTCTTGCTTTGTTAATCAAAGAAACGACATCCTGATTATACTCGTTGAAAATCTTCTCTTTTTCTTTCTCAACAACAGGTAAGATTTGTGCACACCAAGGCAATTTGTCCAATACTTGCTCAGGTGACTCTAACAAACGTACAGCAACATGTCTTTTGGATGGTAATTTTTGAGTATCTGGTAGCGTAAGGAGAGCATCAATAATAGTAGATATGGCTTTCTCTATATCCTTACCATACGAAACATGGATATGTCGGAACTGTTTACGATGGGTCAAAATCGTTTGTTTATCCTCGAACAAACCTATCTGTATTCCTAATAAGTCACTCAATTTGTGATAGTCCAACTTATGCATGGTTGCCAACATGGTTTCGTAATTCTTGAGCAGAACAACAAAATCATGATGTTCATCTATCAACGCAGCCGTGCGCAATAGCCCCTGTTCAAGATGTTGCACATCAACCTCCTGAATCAATAGACCATTTTCCACATATTCATTGGAGAAGTCCGTATTATCAATAACTCTATTAACTGATTTATTTTCCATAAAATCGTGCATTCAATCCCAATAACGGAAATTCGGTGCAAAGGTACTTCAATTTTTTGAAGCCTACAATCCCCATTTATGGGGATATGTGTAAAATGTAACAAAACTGAAGTGAATAAATACGGAGAGAATCAAGCACAACAACAGAATTGAGGACTAATAGAAAAGACAAAAATACCCGAATAACATTCGGGGAAATAAATATAGGAGGAATATCTTGAGATAGGAATCTCAAGAGCAAGACAGCTAAAAAAAAAGAAAAAAAACTATAGCGCTCACTAATGAAAGAGATGGAATAGCACCTAAAAAACAAGACAACACAATCATGTGCTGTCTTACCCAAATCAACGCTACGTAAGCTCCTGTGACCCCGAAGACGGGATGGACCTTGCTACGCTAAAGCTACGTAAGCTCCTGTGACCCCGCTGGGACGGGGGGGACCTTGCTACGCTAAAGCTACGTAAGCTCCTGTGACCCCGAAGACGGGGATGGACCTTGCTACGCTAACGCTGCGTAAGCTCCTGTGACCCCGCTGGACGGGATGGACCTTGCTACGCTAACGCTGCGTAAGCTCCTGTGACCCCGAAGACGGGGGGACCTTGCTACGCTAAAGCTACGTAAGCTCCTGTGACCCCGCTGGGACTCAAACCCAGGACCTTCAGAACCGGAATCTGACACTCTATTCAACTAAGCTACAGGGCCGAAATATTCAAAAGAAGAAGCGAAACACTCGCTAATCACGACTTCTCAAAAATATAAGTATATAATACATCAAATTGGCAAGCGAAGCCAAAGCTGCTACCACATATGTATAAGCAGCACTCTTTAAAGCATCTACTGCCATAGGAGTCGTTTGGGCATTCGTAATCCCAGATTCTTCTAACCAAGCAACTGCACGAGTACTTGCATTAATCTCTACTGGCAAGGTTACCAATGAAAATAAAGTTGTGAGTCCAAAAAGTATAATTCCCACTAATAACAAGTTGGGAAAAGTGTTTATCATAAGCATACCCAAAAGGATTACCCAAAAGACCCATTTGTTAGCAAAACTAACTACAGGGACCAATGCAGAACGCATCCGTAAAGGTTCATATTCCTTCTCATGCTGAACAGCATGACCACACTCATGCGCTGCAACTGCAGCCGCAGCTATAGAAGCAGACGAATAGACCGATTCTGACAAATTGACAGTCTTGGTGGTGGGGTTGTAATGGTCGGTTAGATGACCTGGAGTACAAGTAACTTTCACATCCAAAATGCCATTGTCACGCAACATTTTTTCTGCAACTTGCTTGCCCGTTAACCCTACAGGAACCTGAGAGTATTTCTTGAACTTATTCTGTAGTCTGGAAGAAACAATCCAACTTGCCAAAGATATACCTATGAAAATAATCCAATACAGACTATTCAAATTGATAGAATCAAGCACTGCGTAATCCATTATATAATACTACTTTTGTTGTTACTAATATTTTTTCTTCTACAAATCTTACATTCTCCATACATATACAAAGAGAACCTCCTAATCTGAAAATTCGCTATTTTCTTCGCAATAATCGCATCACGTATTACCGCATCCTTTACTTTGCGAACCTTTCCACATTTGGCGCAAATAATCTGCATTTGGTTAAATTCTCCGTCTAACAATTCATAATATATTGTCCGAGAATTAGGTTGCCTACGAATACCCTGCAAAATCTGTGCCTTAACCAATAATGACAGTGTATTATATATCGTAGCTTGGCTAATATTTTCATGAACTACCCAATCACAAAGGTCTTTTGGAGAAAATGCTTCACGTCGCTCACAGATGTAACGTAAAATAACGAAACGCTCATGAGTAGAACGCAGTTGGTGCTCTTGAATATAATCACGCAAGCGTTCACTATTATATTTGTACAGTTTTTCTGACTCCACGATGCGGTTTAGATTTCCATGATATATGCGCGACGTCTCTTATGTTGATTGTGCTCAAATTGGAGCCAATTGGCTTGATTCTTGGTATTGGTTTCCAAAATAGCAGTGGTCTCAGCATATTTGACTCCATACTTGTTCATGTATGGAATTTGGTCTAAGAAGAATAGAGAATTGATGCCTTTGTCTTGGTAGTCTGGTCTAACTGCGATCAATAATAAATCAAATACTTCCAAATGCTTTGCTCGCAATGCCTTGAGAAGATGATACCAACCAAATGGGAACAATTTGCCACCGCATTTACGCAATGCGTTGGATATATCTGGCATTCCTACCCCTACTCCAACCACTTCATTTTTGTCGTTCACGATAACCGTTACAAAATCGAAGTTAAGAATAGGGAAATACATATCGCAATAGTATTTTTTCTGCTTTTCAGTAAGAGGTTGGAAATTATATAATTTCTCATACGCCTTTCCTATTACATCCATGTACTCTATGCCATACTTACTAACCAGTTCTTTGACATTCTTCACCTTATCAATGCGCACATTACTTCTCTGCATAACAACGTTGGCAATGCGTTGAAGTCTCTCTGGAATCTCTTTGGGTGGGAATACTTGGAACTCTATCCAGTCTGCTTCCTTCACCAAACCATACGCATTCATGTGCTCCACGTAATATGGATAGTTATACAAAGAGGCCATTGGAGACAAATAATCATATCCCTCTAACAACAATCCTTGATGATCCATATCCGTGAAACCAACAGGGCCATTCATCGTAGTACACCCGCGTTTCTTTCCCCACTCTCTAACGGTATCCAACAACGCCTTGCTAACCTCCAGGTCATCAATAAAGTCAATCCATCCAAATCTAACCTTCTTAACTCCCCAACATTCGTTGGCTTTGTGGTTAATAATGGCAGCCACACGTCCTACAGGTTTACCATCTCTATAAGCCATAAACAACTGCTTATCAGAAACTTCTAAAGCGGGATTCTTGTCAGAAATAAATGTATTTACTTCATCAAACATCAAAGGGGGACAATAATAAGGACAATCTTTGTACAAATCATTGGCAAATGCAATAAACTTTTTAATCTCCCTTTTGGTATTAATCTCTACAATCTGAATAGCCATAATCTATAAAAAATAACGCAATTAACACGCAAAAGTACAATTTTTTCTGAAAATCCGCAAATATATCAAGATTTTTTTGTAATTTTGCGCACTTTTTTAATATTCTCACAAGTATGAACACAATTCAAACCATCGCTGTCTATTGTTCCTCTTCCAACAAAGTAAAATCTTCTTATTTTGAACAAGCCTACTTATTAGGACAATTATTTGCCAAGCATCAAATAAATCTTGTATATGGAGATGGGGGGATTGGTTTGATGAATGAGATAGCTCGTGGGGTATTAAGTGAAGGAGGAAAAGTGATTGGCGTTATTCCTCAGTTTATGGTAGATCAAGGTTGGAACAATCCTAACAGTACAGAGACGTATGTTGTTTCCAGTATGCACGAACGGAAAGCCTTGATTGAAAAAATATCGGATGGCATGGTGGCTCTCCCTGGAGGCATTGGAACATTTGAAGAACTATTGGAGTGTCTGACATGGAAACAGTTGGGATTACACACCAAGCCTGTTGTTATCTTTAACATGAATGGTTATTATAACAATTTGCTCAAATGTTTGGATCAGATGATTGAGGAAAACATGATGCGCCCTATCCATCGAGATATGTTTGTAGTAGTTGAACGTGCAGAGGATGTTATTCCTGCTCTGATCAATTCGCCTATTTGGGATAAAAATATACGTAGAGAAGCAGCAATTTAGCAAACGATAGTGAATTCGATAGATATCATATACTCACCGCAAGAAGCTCATTGGGTTGGTTGGGCCATATTCTTAATTATGGCTATTGGGGTGCTTGGAAAATGTTTTAGTCCAACATGGTTGATTGAAAGCGGACGAGCTATTTTCTCTCAAAACGAGCGTGCTTATCTGGAAAATACACAAAGTTTGTTAAGAAAATTATTGCAGTTTATTTTTCGCAATAGTATCATCAGTTTTGTTGTCTATATGTTTGTTTATGAACAAGGGCCATCGTATATACTATCGTACTTGAAGATATTTTTATTGGTAATGGTGGTTTCTTTTATTAAAAAGGCTATTACTTATTTTGTGTGTTACGTATTTGAATTGGAGAAGACCTATAACAATTATTATATACATTATAAAAATTTGCAAACTTTATGCTGTACATTATTATACCTCGCACTGCTTTTTATAGTTAATTTTGATTTCCCAATGGTGATGTACATTTACACATTGGTAGTATTTGTTGCTTACCTGATTTGCCTTGTTGTTCGCACATATGGTATCATGACAAATGGCACTCCATTATCGATATTATATATTTTGTTGTATATTGTATGCCTTGAAGTTATTCCAATATTATTCATTTTAAGCATTTCAAAAGAATTATCAATAACTTCAATATCATAACTTTTTAGAATTTATTAAACTTGTGTAAACATGACTCAGATAAAAAAAATTTTAGTATCTCAACCTCAACCTTTGAATGCACGTAACCCTTATCAAGAAATGGAAGATTTGTTTGGAGTCCATTTTGACTTCAAGCCTCTTATACGAATTGAAGGATTGAGTGCTAAAGAATTTCGCGCTCAACATATCAACCCATTGGATTATACTGCAGTTTTGTTGAACTCTCGTTTGAGTATTGATCATTTTTTCAGGATTTGCGAAGAGATGCGTATTCAAGTACCTGAGACCATGCATTATTATTGCATATCAGAGATGGTGGCGAATTATTTACAAAAATATATTCAATATCGCAAGCGCAAGGTCTTTTTCACCGAGCATAACAAATTTAGCGAACTACTCCCAGCAATGAATCGTCGTCCTAATGAAAAATACATTATGGTTATGTCTGACGTTCATAACGATGAGACGATTCGCATGTTTGCAGAACATAAAATAGAAATCAAACCTGCCATTATGTATCGTACCATGATAAACGAATGGCCTAAAGAAGAAGTGTTTGATTATGACATGGTTGTTTTATTTACCCCCTCCGGAGTTTCTGCATTGAAAACCAATTTCCCTAACTTAACATCTGAAAACATAAAAATCGCATGTATCGGTACTAACACTGCCAATGCGTTGAAAGAAATAGGATTGGAAGCAGATATCGTTCCTACCCCAGAATATCCAAGTATCACAGCAGCTATTAAAGCATATTTAGAGCAGCATTGCGTATGAGCTATTCTTTTCCAAAGACAGAGAAGTTATGTGGCAAAACACGTATTGAAACGTTGTATCGTGAGGGCAAGAAATTTGTTGTTTGGCCTCTACGCATCACCTATGCTCCTTGTACAGACAAAAATCAAATTTTGGTTTGGGCTGCCAAAGCTAATTTCAAACACGCTGTTGATAGGAACCTACTAAAACGTCGTTTACGAGAAGCCTATCGCAACAATCGAGAGGTATTGCAATGCGATGATAAGAATTGGCAAATAGCCATCAATTATATTGCTGATACCAAGTTGCCGTATGAGAAAATCTCGCATGCTATGCGCAAAGCACTCCATACAATTGATACCAAAGAATGGACATAAAAAAGATAATACGAACGATATTTTTACTGCCTGTATATTTTTACCGGCACTGCATATCCCCCTTAACACCCCCCTCATGCCGATATACACCAACCTGTAGTCAATATATGGTGGAAGCCGTACTCAAACATGGCATCCTCAAAGGAGGCTGGATGGGTGTGAAACGTATCATGCGTTGTCACCCTTGGGGAGGTAGTGGCTATGACCCAGTACCTTAAACTAATTAAGAATTTTGAATTAAGAATTAGGAATTAAGAATTAGGAGTAAGATTTTATGAGAATAGATATTTTAACCGTTTGCCCAGAACTGTTGGAGAGTCCTCTCAATCATTCTATTATTCAACGAGCCAAAGACAAAGGACTGGTGGAAATATATGTTCATAATATACGAGATTTCTCCCTTGACAAACATCGCAAGGTAGATGACTACGCCTTTGGATTTGGAGCTGGTATGGTGTTACAAATCGAGCCGATAGATCGGGCGATTAGTTTTCTAACGAGTCAACGCCAATATGATGAGATCATCTTTACTGCTCCTGATGGCGAACGTTTTACCCAAAAAGATGCCAACGCCTTATCTCTAAAGGAGAACATTATCATTCTATGTGGGCATTACAAAGGTGTAGATCAACGAGTACGTGATCACTTTATTAGCAAAGAGTATAGCATCGGTGATTTTGTCCTTACAGGGGGAGAAATGCCCGCAGCTATCATGACTGATGCCATTGTACGCCTGCTTCCGGGTGCCATTGGCGACGAAACAAGCGCACTGAATGATAGTTTTCAAGATGGTTTATTGGAGCCTGGTGTGTACACTCGACCTGCCGACTATAAAGGTTGGAAAGTACCTGAGATATTGCTATCTGGACATCAAGCCAAAATAGAAGATTGGTTATACGAAAAGAGCATTGAACACACCCAAGAAAGAAGACCAGATCTGCTGAGCGAAAACCAATAAACAACGTGTCTCTATTTGAATTGACGAAACTCCTTAGGTATGGGAGCTTCAAAAGAAACCTTTTGCTCCAATACTGGATGAATAAATTCAATGAGTCTTGCATGCAGGCACAATCTATCTACAGGAGAGTGTTGATTGCCATTTCCATACTTACGATCCCCTACTACGGGATATCCTTTGGATGCAAGCTGTACGCGTATTTGGTTGGTTCGGCCTGTCTCTAAAGACAATTCTAAAGAAGAGCTATCGAGTTCTGAATTGTAACCAAGCACCTTATAGTGAGTGACAGCCTTTTTTCCTCCATCATCTACAGAAGAAGCATATACCAGAGCACGATTGTTGTCCTCAGTTAACCAACTAACAATTGTCCCTTGTCGGTCTTTCAAGTCTCCATGTACTACGGCAAAATAGACTCTCCGCGTTACTAACTGATGCCAGTATGTACGCATGTATTCTTGTAGTTGCTGCGTTTTGGCAAAAACAAGGACACCACTTGTCTCCCTATCTAATCTATGTACAGTGTATATATTAGCCCGCTGATTACTCTTTTTAACATAGTTTTTAAGAATAGAGAATACGGTTGTTTCCCTTGAATCTTGGTGAGTAGCGACCGTCAATAGTCCACACTTTTTCTCTACAACAATCAAATGAGCATCTTCATACAACATACGCAATTTGGGGTGTCTCAATTCTACATTTCCCCTTGCTGTAGATATCTCAACCATATCTCCTGCTTGAAGTGGAGTGTCGTGTCTTGTTTGAATAGCTCCATTGACGAACAGTAATCGATGCGACAAAATACTCTTCAAATTGGAACGTGATTTTTCGGGAAATTTCTCTTGCAAAAAAGTCAATAAAGTGGAATCTTTGTTGACTTTGATTTTTGTATTTTGTTTTTTTCTAATCATATCTTTAGTTGGGATACCCATCCCATATCTTTAGTTTTTGTATTTTTGAACCATGCAACTTGCGCATTTGCATTCACCAACATAAATATCACAAAAAGGAAAATAGAAAATATATTGTTTACCAATATATAGAAGATGATACCTGAAATACTATAAAGAATCCAAAATATCCACGCCTCATTTTTTTTCTTAATCAATAGTAGATTAGCAAAGAAAGAGGAGCTTATCATAATGGCTGAAACTAATTTAATTTGCCAATCTGCCAATAGAACACCTTTGTTATTTTCTGTTAAGACAAAAGTCGTTAACAGGTAATCTAAGAAGATAATCACTGCAAAGGTAAATATGACCCATGCAAATCTCTTGGCAGGAAGGAATGCTGGAGGATTTTCCTGTGAAGTGGTTTGTGTTTGTTTCCAATTTTTGATTGACATTATTAAAAACGGAATAAACACAAATAAGTATAGAAGCACTAAATCATAGCTTCCAATGAGATAAAATTGTACAGACAACAACAAAGCCATGAGTATTCCAGCATAGAAACCTAAATAATTATTAGGGTTGGCTATTGTCATAACATAAGCCACTCCTACCACACTTGCAGGAATGCCTACAATAAAGTCCCAATCCGTCCACCTAAGTAGTGTTCCTTTGAGATTAGGAACAAAGTGTTCTATGAGCATTAAGACCACAAATAGTGCTGCAAACAAAGCACAAGAAAGAAGGAACTTTCTCAAAAGTTCAATATAAAGTGATCTGCGTATATCTTGTAGCATAATAATACAAAAAAGGGCGGACTAAAAGCCCGCCCTCAATATTTACCAAATTACTTACGAGGCTTGCGATTGCCATAGCGAGACATAAATTTGTCCACACGTCCAGCAGTATCGACCAACTTTGACTTACCTGTATAGAATGGGTGAGAAGTGTTGGAGATTTCAAGTTTGATAAGTGGATAAGTGGTACCATCAATTTCGATGCTATCTTTAGTAGCTGCAGTTGAGCGACTGAAGAATTGTGTACCATCTGACATATCTTTGAATACTACAATACGGTAGTTTTCTGGATGAATACCTTTTTTCATAATTTACTCCTTTCTTATTCAGCTACAACGTTCAACTTAATTTCAGCTTTAACCTCCTTGTGAAGTTTAGCAACAGCAACATGCTCTCCTAATTCTTTCACAGGTTCAACGGTGATTACTTTTTTGTCAATCTCAAATCCTTGAGCAGCAAGAGCCTCAGCGATTTGAGTAGTAGTAACTGTACCAAAGATTTTACCATCTTCATTAGCTTTGGCAGTCAAAGTAACGACTGTTTCAGCCAATTTAGCTGCAAGTTCTTGAGCATCAGCCAACAATTTAGCCAATTTATGTGCTTGTTGTTTCAAGTTCTCAGCAAGTTGTTTACGATTGCTATCATTAGCAATAATAGCATACTTGTTAGGAATTAGATAGTTGCGTCCGTAACCATCTTTTACCTTTACGATATCATTTTTGTAGCCCAAGTTCGCTACGTCTTGAATCAAAATTACTTCCATGATGTTTCTCCTTTCAAATTAAATAATTACTAAAAGCCGAAAGGCAATTTATTTCATCATATCGGTTACGTATGGTAGCAATGCCAAGTGTCTTGCTTTCTTAACAGCTTGAGCCACTTTGCGTTGATATTTCAAACTTGTACCAGTAATACGACGAGGTAAAATCTTACCTTGCTCATTTAAGAATTTCTTGAGGAACTCAGGATCCTTGTAATCAATGTACTTAATACCACTCTTTTTGAAACGGCAGTATTTTTTCTTCTTTTGATCGTTAGTTTGTGGTGTCAAATAACGGATTTCTTCGTTTTGTGCCATAATTAAGCCTCCTCCTTTTTAAGATTAACGTTACGACGTTTTTCAGCATACTCGAATGCGTATTTGTCAAGACGAGTGGTAAGGAAACGAATGACACGTTCGTCACGACGGAATGCAGTTTCGAGAGTTGCGATAACTTCAGGTTCTACATCAAATTGTAATAAGGCATAGAATCCCGTTGTTTTGCCTTGGATAGGGTATGCCAACTTGCGCAATCCCCACTCCTCACGATTGAGAATAGTACCACCATTCTGTGTGAGAAGGTTCTCGAATTTTTCAACCGCTTCCTTCATCTGTGGTTCAGATAAAACGGGAGTCAAAACGAAAGCGGTTTCGTAATGATTTAACATAATGTTTAAAGATTTTAAATTAATATTAGGTACTTTTTCATTGTTTATCGCCAAAGAACTAAACCATAGCGCCGAAAAAGCGTGCAAAGATAGTACATTTTTTTGATGTACACAAATCTTTTGTATTTTTTTATTAAAAGAACCCTAATATAAAAAGTCCATCCCCCCTTTGTCTTGAGAAAAGAGACAAAGTCAGTTCTCAAACGAGAGACAAGGCATTTACCTTTCCACAATGCTATGCCTCAAGTGGTTTGCACTCCTGCTGCCACCTCTCGGTATGTGTGCAACGAAAGATTATCGCTTACCACTTTAAAAGAGTATAGTTCTTTGAATCCGAGAGCTGCTATATATGCAAGTTCCATGTCGAACACACAATCTTTGTAATTGGATTGCAACACAAAATCTGCTCCACTATAGCAAGGTGCATGTAATAGAGAAGGGGTATTACATAGTGATTGTTCCAAACTTTCCAATTCTATTTCTGGTTCTGGATAGGAACAGTTAGGGTGATTTAACTTCGCTTGCGTAACTGCCACGATGCTGCCTATTTGAAAATTGCTGCTACCAGCATAGCCAATGTTGATAGCTATAGTATCTTGTGAGTAAGCGCGCAATGTACGCAAGACATTGATAGCTCCCACACCTGTGACAACCACATCCCATAATGTCCCATCAGGCATTTTCCATTGTTTATTAACCATTTCGCCTTTTAGGCACAATTGGATAAGTTTTTTCTCACCTATCACATCTCCTTCTTCTGCTATTAAAATAATTCTCTTTGACATAAAATAAAGAACTCTATTTTCGATGCAAAGTTACATCAAAATTTTGACATTTCAAAATTATATCGTATCTTTGCAGTTGAATAAAAAGAACTATTATTTATGATATTTCGAATAACATTTTCTTGTGAAGAAACAGATGGTTTTCGTAGGGATTTTGAAGCGGATTCAGAAGCCACATTCTTAGACCTACACAATGCTATTCTCCAAAGCGTTAAATACTCTGACGATCAAATGACTTCTTTTTTTCTATGCAATGACCATTGGGAAAAAGAACAAGAAGTTACTCTCATGGAAATGGGAAAAAACTTTGAATACGATAACATGATCATGTCAGAGACTCAGTTGGGTCAGTTATTGGAAGAGCAAGGGCAACGTTTGATTTACATTTTTGATCCTATGTTTGAGCGTAATTTCTTTGGTCGATTGACAGAAATTAAGCCTGGTCATTTGGACCAAGTGGTCTGCGTTAACAGTAAAGGTATAGCTCCCAAGCAATTGCAAGATGTTGACTCTATTCAAAACTTATTTGGAGCAGGTGGTGATTTCTCTGACATGGATGAAGATTTCTACGGAGATAATCAGTACGACACTGATGACTTGGATGAGAGTGGATATGAGAGTTTAAGTTTTGAGGATGGTAGTATGTTCTAATTATCACTTTGAACAAACTTCTTGTCATATTAGGGCCTACTGGGGTGGGTAAAACAGAACTTAGTTTGCGTCTCGCGCAAAATTATAGTTGCGATATTGTCAACGCGGATTCCAGACAAATTTATCACGCGATCCCTATAGGTACAGCTGCTCCAACAGAGGAAGAGAGAGCCCGCGTTAAACATCACTTTGTAGGAATAAAAGATTTGCATGAGTCCTATAACGCTGGACAGTATGAAAGAGATTGTGTTGAACTGCTGAATACGTTGTCCCATCAACACAGTCATCCACAAAACCCTTTCGCTATCCTGACAGGAGGAAGCATGATGTACATTGATGCTGTCTGTCAAGGTTTGGACGACATTCCAACCATACCTATTCCTATCCGGGATAAGATAAACAGCGAATATGAATTGAAGGGACTTACATGGTTGCAAAATGAAGTGAGACAAACCGATCCCATTTATTGGGAGATAGTAGATCAAAACAACCCGCAACGTTTGAAGCATGCTCTTGAAGTTTACCGTTTGACTCATTGTCCTTATTCTTCGTTTAGAAAAAAAGCCCTTAATAATTCAAGCACTATTCGACCATGGGAGATTGTCTATATAGGATTGAATAGAGATAGAGAAAGTTTGTACAAGCGCATCAATCTACGTGTTGATGCTATGATAAAAGATGGACTATTGGAGGAGGCCAACCAAGCATTCCATGCTGTATTAGGAGATAGAGATTGGAAAAATCAAACCTTGCCTAATAGTTTAAACACAGTAGGATATAAAGAACTATTTGCATACTTTACAGGTACTTACACATTAGAAGAAGCTATAGAAAAAATAAAACAAAACTCACGTCATTATGCCAAACGCCAAATGACATGGTTCAACAAAAATAAACATATCAATTGGATAAATGCAAACGATTCATATGAAAAACAAATGGATGCTATACATACTTACCTTGTTAGTACTCGGTAGTTGTAAACCAATGAAAACAGAATTTGAATACACCCCAAAAGCTCCTAAAGCAGGCGAGAAGGTTACATTTATAAACACGAGTTCTGGCGGTGAGGAATGGGAATGGAATTTTGGAGACAATTTTACATCCTCCTCTAAAAACCCTACTCACACCTATCAAAAAGCAGGTACGTATACTGTAACCTTGTGTGCGCAATATAAAAACCAACGTGAGTATGCTACGGCAGTTATTACAGTGGGTGATAGTATTCCAGGTTTTGCTGCGAGCACGGATAGTATATGCTACTATAAACCCGTACGTTTCTATGCTCAAACATGGAATCCGTTTGACCATTCTACATCTTATATGTGGTCTATCGATGAAAGTGCCGTTTTGCTATCATCAAAAATGGATAGTTCTGCAATTGAAGTATATTTTACCCAGCATAGCAGGAATGCACGCATCTCTTTAGAGACTACAAAAAACGGAGAAAAGAGTGTAGTTGAAAAAGATTTTTACATTCATGATAGCAAGGCGTATTCCCTTTTGGTACAAACCCCTACTTCATACCTTTGCCAACGATTGTATGGAGATTTGGCAGAACCTCTACATGCTATAGACTATGAAGAAGGAAAAAACTTATTAAACTTAGCCCAAGACACCCTGCAAGTCTATGGTGATTCGATTTTCAGATTAAGTAGTTTGAAAATTGCTGGGCATACGATAGAAGGTTTTTTAATTGACCGAATGGCTCGTAAGATATATTTTAGAGACAATGGTTTATTTGTATGCAACATAAATGGTAGTCATGTGGTTTGCATCTGCCCTGATAAGACGACTGCTCTATGCATTGACGGAGGAGATAATCGCATTTATTGGAGTACTAATGAAGGTGTTTGGAAGATGCCTTTGGTATATACAGAAAATAATCAATTTACCTCTGTTCCAAAGTTAATCAATACCCAAAAAGATGTCATTAAAATAGCCATTGATAACACATTGAGATAATGAGAAAAAATAACGACAAGCACGTTGTAGATTATATTTTTGAAACAAGTTGGGAGGTTTGTAATCGCGTTGGAGGGATTTATACTGTATTATCTACTCGTGCCGCATCTATGCAAAAACTCGTTCCTGACCATGTTGTATTTTTTGGTCCCGATTTAGGAGAACAGTCAAATATATACTTTATCGAAGACAATACTATTTTTTCGGACTGGCAAAGACCTCAAGGTATTCGTATCGGTAGGTGGAACGTACCCAGTCAGCCGATTGCTATCTTATTGGATTTCTCTTTCTTAAAACCAGAACGGAATACCATTTTTGCGTGGGCATGGGAGAAATATGGTGTACAGAGTCATGCTGCATATGGTGATTATGATGATTCATGCCTTTTCGGTTATGCTACTGGAATCGTCATGGAGAGTCTATACAAACATCTCATACAAGGCAAAGAATCGTTGCGTTTCGTGGCACATGTTAACGAATGGCAGACTGCTTTTACGATTTTCTACCTACGTGAGCACTGCCCAGCAATAGGTACCTTGTTTACAACTCACGCGACAAGTATAGGTCGTTCAATAGCTGGAAATGGCAAACCTTTGTATGACTATTTTCGAGGTTATCATGGTGATCAGATGGCTCAAGAACTGAATATGGTAAGTAAGCATTCTGCAGAAAAGAAAGCGGCACAATATTGTGACTGTTTTACAACTGTGAGTGATATTACAGCCCTTGAATGCGAGCAATTACTTGATCGCAAAGTAGATATTGTTACTCCTAATGGGTTTGAACCTGATTTTGTTCCCAAGGGTGCTGCATTTACTAAACAACGTAACCAAGCCAGATTGGCATTAAAAACCGTAGCATCAACCATTTTAAATAAAACGATATCCAAAACAGACTTGTTTGTATGTACAGCAGGACGTTTGGAATGGAAGAACAAGGGTATTGATGCCTATTTGGACTCATTGCATGCGTTGGATAAGCAAATGGAAGAAAAACAATGTGCGAAACATATCACCGCTTTTGTAATGATTCCGTATTTGGATAAAAATAGTTATTCGTTGCGGCATATTGACGTGGTATTCATTCCCTACTATTTATGTGGAAATGATCCCCTATTCAAATTAACATACTACGAGTTGCTCATAGGTATGGACTTGACCGTTTACCCATCCTATTACGAACCATGGGGGTACACCCCTTTGGAGAGCATTGCTTTTCATGTTCCAACGATTACAACAAACCTAAGTGGTTTTGGTCAGTGGGCCAATAGCAAAGGGGTAAATAAAATCGAATGCGGTGTATCTGTAATACACCGCACCGATAGCAATTATGCTGTCTTGATTGACCAAATAGCCAATGTGATATACGAATACTTGATGATGACTTCTGAAGTTCAAACATCCTCTCGCAAAGCTGCTGCTAAATTAGCCAAACAAGCAGAGTGGAAAAACTTCTTTACCCATTACATAGAAGCATATCACATTGCTCTCCAGAATTCCATTTATCGTTAGAGACTTTCTAGTATTTTACATAACCATTGCCAACAACGCAAAGTAGAAGATATACTTAGTCGTTCTTGAGGAGAATGTACTCCATACATTTGTGGACCGATAGAAATCATATCTAAATATGGGTATTTCTTTAAGAATAGTCCACACTCCAATCCTGCATGTATCGCAAGTACTTGAGGTTGTTGTTCAAATAACTGCTCAAATGCTGTTTTTGCCACTTCCAACAATGGCGAATGCACATTAGGCTTCCATCCTGGATATCCATCACCATGTGTTACTTCATCACAAGCAAGTGCCAATGCGCATTCAACTTGGTTCTTTATATCGTGTTTTTTGCTCTCCACTGATGAGCGTTGACTGGTGTTGATTTCAACATAATGACCTTCCTCATTTTCTTTCATCTTGATAGAAGCAAGGTTGGTACTTGTCTCAACCAATCCAGGCATATCTACAGACATCTCCACTACACCATGAGGGCAAGCATACAAGGCACGTATTAGTTTCTGCATTGACAGGTTTGAAATAATGGTTTCTGGAGTATCTACTGATTGCATTTCCATAAAGAAATTTGGCTCATCTGCAATGATCTCTTCTTCAATAGTAGCAATATAATGGTTTAATTCAACACGCAATAACTCTTTGTCAGCCATTGGCACGCATACAACAACTTCTGTTTCTCGAGCAATGGCATTACGAAGGTTTCCTCCATTGATATATGCAATATTCAAATCAGTTTTTTGTAGCAACTCAAATAGGAATCTTACCATTATCTTATTTGAATTTCCTCTACGCTTATTGATATCATCTCCTGAGTGTCCTCCTTGTAATCCTGCAACTTTGATTTTAGCAGCAAAAGTTCCTTTGGGGCATTCAACTGGTTGGTAATGCATTTTGGCTAGCGTATCTATTCCACCTGCACAACCGATAAACACTTGTGCATCATCTTCTGAATCAAGATTAATTAATTTTTTACCATTCAAGCAACCATCTTGCAGTCTCATAGCACCGGTCAAACCGGTTTCTTCGTCCACAGTAAATAAGCACTCTAATGCAGGGTGTTTGAGTGTCGGTGATATCAAAGCCGCAAGTGCCATTGCTACCCCTATGCCATCGTCACCACCCAAGGTGGTTCCTTTAGCTTTTAAGTAATCCCCATCTACATATGCTTGAATAGGATCGTTGAGGAAATCATGTTGTACATCGCTATTCTTCTCACAAACCATATCCATATGTGCTTGTAAGATCACTCCAGGATGCTCTTCATATCCAGGTGTAGCAGGTACTCTCATGATGACATTCATTGCCTGATCACGTTCGCAAGCAATATTATGCTGCGCAGCAAAATCTACCAGCCATTGACTAATTTGCTCTTCATGTTTAGAAGGACGGGGAATTTGCAAAATCTGGTTGAATAATGCAAAGACCTCTTGAGGTTGTAATGTGTTTAGCATAGTTCTTTATATAAAAATTAATTAGAAATATTATTCATGACTAATTTCTGGAGCTATTTTACGCAAGTAATCTTCTGGGAATGGAATTCTATTAGGTCCTTCAGGCACTCCCCATTCATTTCTCAAAAACTGACCATTATGTTCCTTACGTTGTTGTCCATCAAGATACTTCACAAACAGGTAGATACCTAATTCGCTCCAAGCCTTTGTAGATTTCTCTGCTTGTGAACAAGAATAATTCGTTAGGAATTCATTGGCCTGTTCTTTTGTCATGTTTGCAACTTTTTCGTCTATTACAGGTATTTGCGCAGCAAACTGTTCTTCCCACATTTGTTGTACACGCATAATATCTGGTTTCATAGCCGAATACTTTGTATATGCCCAATTGGCAACAATATTGAATGTCCACCATGCAGAGGTTTGAGAAAAAGTATATAAATCTCCATTCCCCTCCTTATAACATTCAGGAACTTTCGTTATGTTGCAATACATTGGTACGTAAAGGGATGTAGCAGCATCATCGACCCCAAACCAAAAGATACCTCCAGCATTAGGATGGGCATATTCTCTCATTTGTGCCACAAAAGACCACCCTGTTTGTTGTGTAGCAGTTGGACGCTCATACCAATAGTTAACACTATCTAAAGTAAATGTCAAAGAGCCATATCTAAGTTTGGTATTCCATGGACCTGCATCGGTTCCTTTGGTAATATCCAACGGTGTTCCTTCGTAATGATCTCTCATACATGCTTTGATGTCATCAACACTAACCTTTCTATTGGGTTTGATATAAAGAGGCATTCGTTTTCCACAATCTTGTCCTTTAGATTCAACAAAAGTTTTGCCAGTTGCAAAGTCAAAATATTGCTGCATATCATCAGAAAAATGGTTGAAGAAACACCACACGCGAGCTTCACATACATATAATCCTGAGAAATTATATGGAGCGTATGCTTCTTGGAAATTGAAATCTTTATCTTTTCCTTTGAAATATCCTCTTTCACGTGCAAATTTCACGACATCATCACTATAAATCCAATTCTGTTTATCATTCCAGTCGATACATGTAATTCTCGCCTGATTAGCATGCGCACATATACAATCATCAGGAATGCGTGTTGCTACCCAGACAGCGTCTTTTCCGAAACTACCTTTTCCTATCATATCCATGATCCATACCTCATTAGGGTCAGCTATAGTAAAGGTCTCCCCACTACTGGCATAACCATAAGTTTCAACCAAAGAAGTCATACATTCAATGGCTTCACGAGCTGTTTTACAACGTTCGAGTGTAATGTACATTAGGCTTCCATAATCAATACCCTCTGAACCTTCCAATTCAGGCCTTCCTCCCCAAGTCGTTTCAGCTATCGTGAGTTGATGTTCATTCATATTACCTACAACTGAATACGTGTGAGATACTTGAGGTATCTCGCCTAAAGGTCTTCCTGTATCCCAATCATTAACCACTCGCATAGCCCCTTGAGGATAATAAGCAGATGGACTATGGTGGAGAAAACCATACAGAACGTAGCTATCAGCTGCATAACTAACAATAGTGGAACCATCCGTTGAAGCATTTTTACCTACAATAAAGTTGGTACATGCCATAACAGGAATAAACGATACAAAAGCTGAAAATAATAAGCAGATACAAAAACGTTTCATATAAATCAATTTACATATTATACATTGTTGCAAAGATAAGATTTTTTTTTGGATTATACAAATTCATATCCCTGCTAAACAAATTGTTTTTTTTCATGGTATAATAAAAAAAAATCATTTACACTGCAAGTGACCAATAAAAAAAAGATAATGTTTACAAACATTATCTTATAAATCAATTTGTTATATATATTCAAAATATCATCTATATTAAGAATTATTACTCTACTACTTGCATAATATAAAGTTTGTCACCGCGTCGAATCAAGTGATCCGTTTTGACAGCAAAATAAGCACCTTTTGCTATCTGAGATCGAACTTTACCTTTATTATCATGCAAATCATGTGCTACCATTTCATAAGCCCCAGTGGTCTCACCGATGATGAGCAATTCGTCACCCTCTTTTACTTGGTCAATAGCCTCCACAAAAAACTCCGCAACACTAATATTCTTGAAGAAGTTTGTACATCTTCCGACATATCGTTTTTGTCTTGTCGCTTTTGAGCCATATTTATTGGTCCATTCTCCCAATTTCTGTCCTTGATAGTATCCATCCCAAAAGCCCCTATTGAAGACTCTTGCTAATTTTTGATCCCATTCCACAATACGTTGTTCTATTGCTTCATTAGCATATTCACCATTTACCCATGCTTGCACCGCTTCCCTGTAGCATGCAACAACGGTTTTGACATATTCAGCACCTCTTGCTCGTCCCTCAATTTTTAAAACCGTGACACCCGCATCTAATAAATGATTAAGAAAATGTATCGTTTTAAGATCCTTAGGAGACATAATATATTGGTTATCTACTTCCAATTCTAAATCGGACTCTTTATCTTTTACAATATATCCTCTCCTACATACTTGCATGCATGCGCCTCTATTGGCACTTGCACCTAAATTATTAAGACTAAGATAACACTTTCCACTCACTGCCATACAAAGTGCGCCATGACAAAACATCTCTATACGAATTAGTTCACCCTTAGGACCTCTAATGTTTTGCTCAACGATTTGCTGATGAATAGAAGCAACTTGTTGCATATTAAGTTCTCGTGCAAGCACAACAACGTCCGCAAACTGTGCATAAAAACGCAAAGCCTCTATATTAGCTATATTTAATTGAGTGGATAGGTGCACTTCAACTCCCTGTTGATAAGCATATTGCAGCACCGCAATATCGCTTGCTATGATTGCATCTACCCCTGCTTTCTTTGCTTGATTTACAATCTCTTGCATCAAAGGCAAATCTTCAGGGTAGATGACAGTATTGAGTGTTAAGTAGGTTTTCACACCTACTTCCGCACACATATGCACAATTTGGTGCATATCTTGAGTAGAAAAATTGGCAGAAGAACGTGCACGCATATTTAGGTATTCAATACCAAAATACACACTTGTAGCTCCTGCTTCAATAGCCGCAGCCAAACTTTCCCAGCTTCCCACTGGAGCCATTATCTCTATTTTACTACTCATTTTGCTGATTTTTAAAGCAACGTAATAATGGTCTCTGTATCTGTAATGGTAAACGCGATTTTTGATTCACGTGCTAACCAACCAAGAGCCATGTTGAGTTCTAATTCTTTTAGTTTTGTTGCTTTCTTCAAAGCCTTTGTTGTGAGTTCTCCACCTTGCAGAGCAGACCAGATTAATCCAGCATTCTCACCAATTTTGTTTGTAATCATAATAGTACCTTAAAAAAAATAATAATTAATATTGGGTATTGCTACCATTTTTTGAACACAATACAAGCATTATGCCCTCCAAATCCAAACGTATTGCTTATAGCATATGTTAGATTTCTTTTTTGGGCGAAATTGAATGTAAAGTTTAGATCATTACCTATTGTTTCATCATCATCCCCTTCTACATGGTTTATTGTAGGCGGAACTATTCCATCTTTGAGTGACATTATCGTAGCAGCAGCTTCTACTGCGCCAGTAGCACCCATTAAATGTCCAGTCATTGATTTGGTAGAAGAGATATTAAGTCGTTTTGCATCTTCACCCCAAACAGTCCTTATAGCCTTTACCTCAGCAATATCACCAAGAGGTGTGGAGGTACCATGAGCGTTAATATAATCTATTTGCGCAGGTGTTACATGGGCATCTTGCATTGCCAATTTCATCACGTTTGCAGCCCCTACACCATTAGGCTCAGGTGCTGTCATATGATATGCATCAGCATTCATTCCTGTTCCCACCACTTCTGCTAAGATAGAGGCGCCTCGAGCTATAGCATGTTCATACTCCTCTAACACTAAGCATGCTCCTCCTTCACCTATAACAAATCCATCCCTTGAAGCAGAAAATGGCCTTGAAGCTGTTTGGGGATCATCGTTACGAGTAGATAAGGCATGCAACGAATTGAAACCTCCCACTCCAGAACAGGTTATATCAGCATCACTACCTCCTGTAAGCATAATATCTGCTCGTCCCAATCGAATAATATCGAATGCCTGCGCTATAGCATGTCCCGAAGATGCACAGGCGGATGCAACTCCAAAGTTAGGGCCTTTTAAACCAAAATGAAGTGATATATGTCCCGCTCCCATGTTCAATATGGTTTTGGGAATAAGTAGTGGACTAAAGCGAGGTACCTGACCTACTGAATAGTCCATACAATCGCTTTCAAAACTTTTCAGTCCTCCCATTCCACTAGCCCATACCACTCCTATACGATTGGTGTCTAATTGTTCTAGTTTAAGATTGGCTTGCTCTATGGCCTCAGACGCAGAAACTATAGCAAATTGAGCATAGCGGTCCATTTTTCTCTCTTCTTTCCTATCTATAAAAAGACTGCTATCAAACCCTTTGACTTCGCATGCGAATCTTGTCTTGAATAGAGCAGGATCAAATAAAGTTATTTCATCTGCTCCACTAATCCCCTTGAGCATTGCTTCCCAAGTACTTTGCCAAGTATTTCCTAAAGGCGTTACCGCTCCTAATCCAGTAACTACAACTCTTTTCAAGTCCATAACTACTTACAAGAACGAGTCTGCAGGATGGTGTCCCACAGACTCGTAGAGATTATACACGTTTGTCTTAAGCAAGAGCTTTTTCAATGTAATTAACTGCATCACCTACAGTAGCGATCAATTGTGTATCTTCATCTGGAACAGTGATACCAAATTCCTTTTCAAACTCCATGATCAACTCTACTGTATCCAATGAATCTGCATTAAGATCTGTTGTAAAATTAGCATCTAGAGTTACTTGTGACTCTTTAACACCTAATTTGTCTACAATGATAGCTTTTACTTTTGATTCTAATTCTGACATAATTTTACTATTTAAATTGTTAATATTCTCACACAAAATCACAAAATGTGCTGCAAAGATATAATATTAAAACCATTTATGCAAATTTTTACTAGTTTTTAATCGTTTTTCACTATAAAAACATAAAAACGGCCGTATTTTTGTGATTTTTTAATATTTTGTATAATTATTCAATATTTTATATAGGATTAGGAAAACATATTCTTCCCTATTTCTTCATCCGATAGCACATGAATAATCTTTTTACCATCAGGGGTATACATGTAGGTAGGCAATTTGAATAATCTACTAATAATATCTTGCATTTCTTCATCCGTCAGATGTCTCCCATAAGGAATGGCCGTGTGCAGAGCTAATTGTTTCGCAATTTGTTCGCGCCATACCTCCTTCAATTTTGCATTTTCTTGAAGGTGGATTAATATCTCTTGTAACACGACTTTAGCATTAGCTATTTCGACATTTGGGGGAACACCATTAATAGAGAAACTAGTTTTACTAAATTGTGACAAATCAAATCCCACACTATGGAGTTCATCCAAAGCATCCATGACTATCATCATACTTTCCGGATTAAGTTCCCATATCTCCGGAAAAAGTAATTGCTGTGAAATCACTCGTTCATCCAATATTTGTTTGACATATTGATGATACAATATCGCTTGATGAGCACGATGCTGATCAATAATAAGTAATCCAATGGATGATGCTACACAAATATATTTATCAACGTATTGTATTGGGACATTCCACCAAATTTCATCTTCAAAAATTACGGCTTGTTTGGTATCCTCAAGAGTGGTATGTTCCGTATAATCATCTGGATTTGAATACAAGGTTTGCCAATTAGAAGAGGAAACATTATTGGATTGTTTGAAGGGATTATAATTAACATCCCGCGTACAAACAGGTTTGGGCATGATGGAAGTAGTATTCAAAATAGGCATTTCTATTTTTCCCGACACATCAAAATCCAAAGATGGAGCGATATTAAATTTACCTAAAGCCTCTCTCACTGTAGCAAGAAGTATTTGAAACACCAATTGATCATCCGCAAATTTAATTTCTGTTTTGGTAGGATGAATATTAACATCTATCGTATCTGGATTGACTTCAAAATATATAAAATACGATGGGTTAGCCTCCTGTTGTAACATTCCCGAATAAGCATTAAGAACTGCTTTATGGAAATAGGGATGGCGCATATATCTTCCGTTAACGAAAAAGTACTGTTGGTGATTCTTAGAAGCAAACTCTGGTTTACCTATAAAACCACGAATGGATACAATTTCTGTATCCGCCCCTATTTCTACAAAATTCGCAGTATATGAATTTCGAGATGACTTACCAAAAATAGCCTCAATACGTTGCTTTTCTGTACCAGCATTAAGTTCTAATATTAACTCATCGTTATGCACCAAAACAAATGCCACTTTGGGATAGACCAATGCTATTCTATAGAATTCATTAAGTATATTTCTAAACTCTGTTTGATCGGACTTTAAAAATTTTCTTCTGACAGGCACATTATAGAACAAGTTTTTTACCTTTATGTTTGTTCCTACTGGACATTGGACGAGTTCTTGTTCTTGAACTTTAGAGCCATCTATTTCTAATCTCGTTCCTAATTGATCTTGCTCCCTACGCGTTGATACTTCAACTTGTGCGATAGCACAGATACTTGCCAAAGCCTCTCCTCTAAAGCCCATTGTTCTTAGAGAGAATAGGTCTGATGCCTTACTAATCTTGGATGTAGCATGTCTTTCAAAAGCCATTCTCACATCTGTTTCACTCATCCCCACTCCATTATCAATCACTTGCAAAAGAGTTCGACCAGCATCTTGTACAATGACTTGTATCTTGTCGGCTTTCGCATCCAAGGCATTCTCAGCTAATTCTTTAAGACAACTTGATGGTCTTTGAATAACTTCTCCAGCTGCAATCTGATTAGCAACATTATCTGGCAAAAGATGAATGATATCCATTATTTTTAGGCATTAGTTAAAAAAAGAATACACAAATAATAGCATTGCAAAAAGAGCAATCCAAAAGATAAGTTTGGACTTGTGTTGCGATTTATTTCTTTGCATATTCTTCTCATGTTCTTTACGTAAATCTCCGTGTTGAAGGCGCGCAAGTTTTTCCTTGCGCGCCTCTTTATCCTTATCGTAATAAATGGGGCGATAGTCCCATTCACGAGGTTTTCTAACCTTTGGAAATAATATAGACATTATTTAACAATAGCCATGAAAGTTTCGTCTTCCATATACTTAGCAAACTCGATATCTTTCTTAGCACGCTCTTTCATAGAAGCATCCTTAGCCACAGCCGCTTTCATGTTTGTATAAACAGCGTCACGGTCGTTTGTACGTGCTCCAATGATTGCGCTCAAATATGAAGTTGTTGCGTTAGGAGTTTGGATAGCAGCTATCACCTTGCGAGCACCTGCATAGTCCTCATTCAAGATACGTTGGATAGCAGCATTATTAGAAGCCTTGTCACCATAAGCTGTTTTTGCCTTAGCATAGTCTCCTTGCATTGTATAAAGAGTACCTTGAGCTGATTGCAAATCTCCACTGGTTCCAGCAGCTTTTCCAAAATAAACTTCTGCCTTTGCCAAGTCTCCATCAGCTAAAGCTGCAATACCAGCATTGTAATTGATATCAGCATTGCTTGGATCAATAGCCAAAGCTTTGGTGTAGCAACGACGAGCCTCAGCAACGTTATCTTGTGCAAAGTAGCACATACCCATATTGTTCCAACCACGGCAATCATTGCTATAGATTTCTGAAACTTTCTTGTAGATTGCAAGTTTCTCAGCATTTACGTTGGTAAGTGTAGCTGCATAGAGCAACTCTTCCACTGTCAAACCTGAAGGATTGCTGTTTGCGAGAGCTTTGATTTCATCATCAGACTTACCAATAAGGTCCGTTGTCAAAACGAGACGGCTACGACGCAATGCAGGAAGAATCTCATCAGCAATAGTTTGATAAACAGCGCTTAAGTTTTTGATTTGTGCTTCACGCTCTTCTGGGTCTGTGTACATGCTCAATACGCGCAAAACAAGTTGTTTGTCTTGAATATTGCTTTGTTCCATAGCTTTTTGGAAACCTTCCCAGTCTTCAGCAGTGATTTTAGAAGCAACTTCTGCTTGAATCTTATTCTTCTTGAGTTGTTTCTCCAAATATTTTTGTGATTTTGCTTGACGAGCCTCAGCAAGTTTGGTATTCAAATCAAGTTCACCATCAGGACTTGCATAACCTAAAACTTCGAGGTTATTGATAGCTTTTTTCTCGTTTGCATCAGCTTCTTTGATAGCTGCGTGCAAGTCATTCATTTGTTGTGATTTCAATTCAGAATTACGCAAGTTGGATTGTTGGATAAGGAACATAATGTCAGCCTCTTGCATCTCTTGGATAATACGTTGGAATTTATCAGCAACAATTTGTGTCTTAACATCTTTAGCAGAAGCTAATTTAGGAGTAGTTACAACACCATCAGCAATTTTAACGTCAGGAATATCAACAACTTTGTTACCCTTCTTAGCTGAGAATCTAAGATATAACTCAGATTGTGCCATTTCAGGAACAAAATCAAAACTTGCAGATTGGGTATATGAACCACCTGCTTTGTAATTTACCTTCTTTCCATTTTCTTTTGCTTTCTCACCTACATAAGTAACAGGCTCACCCAAAACTTCTTTTCCGTCAAATTTGAGTACAGGAGTCACAACAAGCACACCTTTTTTTGCAAATTTCTTAACAGGGAAAGTTCCTGTAATTTCTGCATTTACCTTATTTCCAACTACTGTTAGAGGATTAGGGTTAACACTAATTTGTTCTGGCTGTACAGGATCGCCACATGACGTCAACATTGCAATAGCAACAAGCGCCACAAATAAGATAGTTTTTTTCATACGTTAAAAATTATATTTATGAGTTATATTTTATCTTTGCGAGATTACTAAGCATGGTCTCACAACATACCGGCCGCAAAATTACAAAAACTTTTGCAAACTCACAACTTTCGCGCGAATATTTTTTTATTTTCTATATTTTTTGTATCTTTGCAGTCTCAATTAGTCTATTATGGTAAATATTAAAATCATCAATGTAATAATACCAACCATTTTTATTAGCTACTTCGTAGTGTTAATGGGTTGCAAACCTTCAGCATCCAAAGTTGCGATTATGCGTGCACAAAAGGCTGCACAAGATAGCATTGAGTATCTCCAAGCCCAAAACACTTTGGCATACTCTGACTCTTTGCTGCAATCGTTGTTACCCATCGCAGATGAATTGCTAAAGAGATTTCGATACATAAAGGATGAACGTTATGAAGATCATGGTCAATATGTCCACAAACTTCTCAATACAGAGCGTAACACATCAAGAAATTTCCTACAATCATATGTTTCAGATGCATACGAAGTTGTACTAAAAAGTTATTACTATGGTTCACGTTCTATAAATCAACAGGCCCTTCAATTGTCATGTGCAGATATGCATATTAAGAAAGAAGGTGTGAATCACACATTCCAAGCAGAAGGTTGGCATGAAATTATGACGATAGAAGGTGATGAGGCCTTTGAATTGCTCCGATACATCAGCAATTATAATCAAGAACGTATTTTAGTTACCATCAAGGGAGATTTTTCACAAACATACTATCTTCAACAAGCAGAAAAAGATGCATTAGCAGACACTTATCATTTAGGCATCGTGATGCGAGATATAAATCAATTGGAGCGAGCTATTCGAATCAGCAATCTTCAAATTGAAAAATATCAACGTCGGCAAGACAAAAAATCACAAGATGTGGAACTAAACAAATAACTCTAATCCTCAAGAAATATGGACTCTATAGCAAAAAAACTCCTACAGTTGAAAGCATTTCGCATTCAATGTTATAGTCCATTCAAATGGGCTAACGGGTGGCACTCTCCTATTTATTTAGATGACAGAAAGATATTGTCCTATCCTATAGTACGTGACTTTTTCAAATTACGATTGGCACATATCATTGCAGAAAAATATCCTGACGTAGATGTTATTGCAGGAGTGGCAACTAATGCTATTGCTCATGGAATATTGGTTGCAGAGCAATTGAATTTACCTTTTGTCTATGTTCATCCCAATCCAAAAGATCATGGGTTGGAAAATCGTATTGAAGGAGACTTACGTCCGCGTCAGCGTGTAGTGATTATAGAAAATCAGGTGAATGTAGGTAGCAATGTCTTGAAGGTCGTTAATGCCATTCGCAACAATGGTTGCGTGGTAGAAGGAATAGTTACCTTATTTAATTATGATTTCAAATCTGCCAATCGCAAAATACAAGAAGTGGGAGTAGAATTAACTGCACTATCAAATTTTGATTCCTTGTTAAAACAAGCTCAAGAACTTGATTTTTGTAGTCAAGAAGAGGCCACTACTCTTCGCACATGGCATCATGCACCTTCTAAATGGAAGAAAAACAGTAATAAATAACCGCCTATGTCAGAAACAAAATACGAAAGTAAAATTTACTCAACGAAGAATTCTGCTCATACAGTGTATTCTGTATTAAGCAATTTAGAAAATCTAAATCGTGTCAAAGATTTGATTCCAAAGGATAAAGTACAAGAATTAGAGATACATCACGATTATATCCGCATAAAAGTGGATGGTTTAGGACAAAAAATAACAATCAAGATTGTAGATTCTATTCCTGATGATACTATAAAATTCGGTTTAGATAATATCCCTTTGCAACTCAATTTTTGGGTTCAATTGAAACAAGTAAATGAAGAGGATACCCGTATGAAATTGACCATAAAGGCCGATATACCAATGATGCTCAAAATGATGTTAGATAAAAAAATCCAAGATGGATTGGAACAAGCAGCACAAATGCTCAGTACCTTTCCTTATCACCAATGGGCATAGTTTAATTGTTAATATTTTTTCACTATGAGATTAAGAAGAAAAGTACCAAGAATTCATCGTGAAGGTCGAAACATTATTGTTGGATTGACTTTTGCTATTTTTGTATTGAACGTATTGACGTTTATATATCTACCCAAGTTACATTGGTTATTTGCTGTTACGTTGATTTTAAGTGCGACGATGTTAGTTTTCGTGACTTACTTCTTTCGTAATCCAATACGTATCTTGGAAGTGACTGACCCTAATTTCATCATTGCACCAGCAGATGGACGTGTAGTAGTTGTAGAACCGACCAAAGAGAATGAATACTTTCATGATGAACGCATTCAAGTTAGCATTTTTATGTCACCTTTCAACGTACATGCTAATTGGTATCCGATTGAAGGAAACATTTTGGTTAGCACTCACCAGAAGGGTCGTCATCAAGGAGCTTGGTTGCCCAAATCCTCCACAGAAAATGAACGAAGTTTAGTTGTTATAGAAACTCCTAATCGTGTACAAATTGCCGTGCGTCAAATTGCTGGGGCAATGGCACGTCGTATTGTAACTTACGCAAAGGCAGGTAAGCAAAGTCATAGAAATGAGCATTTAGGATTTATAAAATTAGGTTCGCGCGTTGACTTGTACCTACCTATAGGAACAGAAATATTCGTTGAAATTGGCGAATCTGTACGAGGTAACGAAACGATTATAGGTCGTTTATCAGAAACTACCAAAGCATAAACATCTTACTAAAACATTACCATTATGAATTTTGAAGAATTATTTTCCTTATATCCTTGCTATCTTACTGAAACTTCAGTTAAGGAAGGTATTGACACCATTATTGCCAAACATTTTAATGAGAATAACGTTCAATCTGTTTGGAAGCAATGTTTGCATCAAATTGATTTGACCACATTAAATGGAGATGACACGATTGAAAAAGTCGTGGCATTAACAACAAAAGTAAACGATTTCAACACACATTATCCTCAATTACCCAATGTTGCAGCAATATGCGTATACCCTTCTTTAGTAGAAACGGTCAAAAAGACTTTAAACAAGCCTATCGGTATTGCGTCAGTAGCTGCAGGTTTCCCTGCATCACAGACATTCCCTGAAATAAAAGTTGCAGAGTGTGCAATGGCTGTAGCTGCTGGAGCGACTGAAGTAGACATCGTTATTTCCATAGGTAAGTTTTTGGAAGGAAACTACCAAGAAGTTTATGATGAGATTGCAGAAATAAAATCGGCTATTCACGGAAGTCATTTAAAAGTCATCTTGGAAACAGGAGCTCTCAAAAGTGTTGAGAATATCTATCGGGCATCTATTTTGGCTATGGCAGCAGGAGCAGACTTTATCAAAACATCTACAGGCAAAATTACTACTAACGCAACTCCAGAAGCTACATATGTAATGTGCCATGCTATCAAAGATTGGAAAGAAAAAACAGGACAAAAAGTATGTTACAAACCCGCAGGCGGAGTAAGTACAACAGAAGAAGCGGTGTTACACTACACTTTGGTTAAAGATATTTTAGGTAATGATTGGTTAAATAATGAATCATTCCGCTTTGGAGCAAGTCGTTTAGCAAATAATCTATTAAGCTCTATTTTAGGCCAAGAAATAAAGTACTTTTAATTAACGATTGCATTCAATCGCTATGATGTAATCATTCGCACACAAAGTATTTGCAGATGAACACTATTTTATCCAAAACTTTCTATTCAGATAATGTAGCCGAAATAGTCATTAAGGCTCCACAAATAGCTCACAGTCGTCGTGCAGGGCATTTCGTTATTGTTCGAGTAGATGAGTTATCTGAACGCATCCCGTTGACCATAGCTGATGCTGATGTGATAAATGGTACCATAACACTCGTTGTTCAACGTATAGGAGTGAGTAGTGCAAAACTGCTATCCTTAAATGCTGGTGACAAAGTGTATAATTTGGTTGGACCATTGGGAAAAGCAACTGACATCCGCCTATTTGGAACCGTTTTGTGCGCATGCGGTGGGGTAGGAGCGGCTCCAATGCTACCTATAGCCCAAGCACTAAAGCAGGCTGGCAATCGCGTGATAACTATCTTAGCAGCTCGAAGTGCAGATTTGATTATTTTGTACGATAAATTTAAGGCTACTTCGGATGAAGTTATTGTAATGACCGATGATGGTTCGTTGGGTAAAAAAGGTCTTGTAACCGCAGGTATTGAAGATATCGTAGCATATGAGAAAATAGATAAATGCATCACAATAGGTCCAGCTGTTATGATGAAATTTGTAGCATTGACTACAAAGAAATACAATATACCTACGGATGCCAGTTTGAATACGATTATGGTAGATGGTACAGGTATGTGTGGTGCATGCCGTGTTACTGTAGATGGAAAGATACGATTCGTATGTGTTGATGGACCCGAGTTTGATGCTCATCTTGTTGATTTTGATGAAGTTTTAACACGACTACGTTCTTATCAATTGGAAGAAAAAACTGCATATGAGGCATATCACAACCATACAAAGACACCATCTATTCAGGTTGTGGAGCAGAAAAAACACTCTATCATAGAAGACTCATCTAGTATAAATTGTCAACTCACCAATCCAGAGTGGCGCAAAGAACTTCGAGCTAGTTTAAAAGCGAAAGAACGTGTTGCTATACCAAGGGTCAAAATGAATGAATTACCCCCAGAGGAACGTGTTCGCTCAATGCATCTAGAGGTCAATCAAGGCTTGAGTCAGGATCAAGCCATTTTAGAATCTAAACGTTGTTTGGATTGTGCAAATCCAACTTGCGTGCAAGGATGTCCTGTTAACATTCAAATTCCTGATTTCATCAAACGGATTGAGATTGGGGATATCGCTGGAGCAGCAAGTGTGATTAAGCAGAGTAGCACATTACCAGCAGTTTGCGGACGTGTTTGTCCACAAGAAAAACAATGTGAAGCACAATGTATTCACGTAAAAATGGGACATGAACCTGTCGCTATAGGTTATTTAGAACGTTACGTTGCAGATCATGCTCCAAAAACTGCTGCACAATCAAACGAAACTCCTCGATTAGGGAAAATAGCAGTGGTAGGTAGTGGGCCCGCTGGGCTATCATTTGCTGGAGATATGGCAAAACTTGGCTATCAAGTTACCGTTTTTGAAGCACTGCATGAAATAGGTGGGGTTTTAAAATATGGTATTCCAGAGTTTCGTTTGCCTAATTATATTGTAGATGAAGAGATAGACGGTCTCAAACGTTTAGGCGTACTTTTCCACTGCGATACAATCATCGGTAAGACTTATAGTATAAAAGACTTACAAGAACAAGGATTTGTAGGAATTTTTGTTGGTAGTGGTGCTGGACTCCCTCGTTTTATGAATATTCCAGGAGAAAATTTGAATGGTGTACTATCTTGCAATGAATATTTAACACGAGTGAATCTAATGGGAGCAGCTGAGGACACAACAGACACACCATTGTTATCAGCCAAAAATGTTGTTGTTATTGGTGGAGGAAATACAGCTATGGATGCTGTTCGAACGGCAAAACGTTTAGGAGCAGAACATGCTACCATTATTTATCGCCGTAGCGAGGAAGAAATGCCCGCTCGTATCGAGGAAATACGACACGCAAAAGAAGAGGGTATTGAGTTTATGACTCTGCATAATCCTATCGCATATCAATCGGATGCACAGGGACGAGTGTGCGAAGCAACATTGCAAGTAATGCAGTTAGGAGAACCTGATGAATCTGGTCGTCGTAGTCCTATTCCTGTAGAAGGTGAAACTAAGACTATTCCTGTGGATTTGGTAGTGGTAAGTGTTGGAGTAAGCCCTAATCCTCTTATCCCATCAACTGTAAAGGGATTGAATGTATCAAAAAGGGGAACTATTGTTGTTGATGAGGGCATGCAATCCTCTATTCCAATGATTTTTGCAGGAGGAGATATTGTTCGAGGGGGAGCTACTGTCATATTAGCAATGGCTGATGGGCGCAGAGCTGCCCAATCTATGCATACTTACCTAAGCCAACACTAAACGGTTATACATCAAGATGATTTCTCGTCTTATGATAGTCTGCTAAATACTCCTGCTCACTCTGTCCTGGAGTGGGGTGCAATTCTGCTTTATTCATCAAACCAAGCACCTCAAGATCCATTATGGTAGAGTAGCCACTACGAGCAATAATAAGTTCAGCTTGCCGCATTGCGTCAACTAATTTATCATCATCCATATAGGGCCGTATTGTTATGTTCCCACGTTTGATTTGAGTGGGCGGGTCAGATAGTTTACCTCTAACTATAAGTAATGGTTTGTGGTAATTAGAAAAACGTTCTATTATCTGTTGCTCAAAAATAGTCCGTTGCGGTTCCAATCCAGAAAGCACAGCAATTATATGACTATCTGCAAATTGTTGTGGAATCTTTTGAATAGCAGCAAATCGAGATTGTGGTCCTATATATTGGACTTTATCATCAAACTTTCCTCCATGGCTCAAATCACCGGATAGATTATTGGTTAGAGATTCATAATCTGGCACCCATATTTGATTAAATCTCGTGTATATGCATGCGTGCAGTGCGCGCGCTAATCCTTCAAACAGTTTAAGTCTTTTAGGTAATTTTGGATACAACTGATGAGTTACGTAGATTGTATGAGTACGTGACGTAAATAGTCCAAAACGATTATCCGAAATTATAATATCAAAATGTTCTACGTTTAATAACTGCTGCAAATAGTAGTGATCAGCAATTGTGAATCTTATTAGTTTGAGAATTGCTTTAAAATAAAAACCCCTTTGTTGTAAATTGTTTGTATAACGAAGATTTAAAGAGGCTAATCGCAATGCCCTTAATTGTGGGAAGTTTTTTTGAAGTAAATGCAAACTATCCCCATCCCCAGCAAGGATAACTTCATCTCCACGTTCTAAGTAACGATGAATAAGAGGTATGCACCTTGAAGCATGTCCAAGTCCCCAGTTAAGTGGTGCAATCAATATTTTCATATGCTAACGATAACGTTAAATCCATGCTGTCTTAGCTGTTGTGCTATATGATTCATTTTTTCTGCAGGAACTTTATTAATAGATTGCAATGGCGTAGCACGATCAATAACATAAATCATAATCTGTTTAGGATTGAGCAAGTTAACTACCTTGTACCAGGCTTGCAATTCTTGCGGGGTAGTATTGTCTATTTCTACACCATCAATATCCCCTTGTAAAAAACATGTTTGCAGAGTAAAATCGCCCTTAAACACTTGCAACGAATTGACAATCTGGTCCACCGTTAGACTTTTATTCAATGGTTGATCTATACGTTGCATTGTTTTATCAATAGCAGAATCTAATTTTAGAATACGATTGTCACACAAACAAAGAGCTTCTACGACATCTTTTCTCGCTAATTGTGTCGCATTACTTAACACAGATACCTTTGCATTGGGGCAGTATATGGAACGTAACTTACATGTATCTTGAATTATTTCCAAAAATTCAGGGTGTAATGTTGGTTCTCCATTCCCACTAAACGTTATAACATCTAAATCTACACATTGCTCTTTCAGTTCCTTTAACGTTTTTTCTAACTCACTATGAACTTGTGCAAAGGTTGGCAAGGTTGGGTGCAGAATCGGTTTATTCCAACCACATTCGCAATAAATACAATCAAAAGTACAAACTTTTGCATGGGTAGGTAATAGGTTAACCCCAAGAGATGTTCCTAATCTCCTAGAATGGATAGGACCATATACAATTTTGTTAAATAGCATAAGAATAAACGTTATATTATTGTCGACCCAATGCTTGAGCAAGTTGTTTACGCATTTGTATTAATTGTCGTTGTTGAGTTAAAATGCCCGCAATTTTATTCCAATCATCAGACATTTTGGATAATTGCTTTTTCAATTTTTCTAACTCAAGTTCTATGATAGTATATTTAAGTTCTAAGACTGAGATATAAACAAGATCTTGCAACCGCGCCTGATCCAACATCGCATTTTGTTCTGTTTGAAGAGGTGAATCCTTTTGAGTAAAGCCACGACTTAATGTATAGGGAGAAGAAATCAATTGTGCCGCTCTATCTGCAATCTCTTGATCTATATGATTCAAAAAGTACGGCTCTGCCTTAAAGTTATTCTCATGACAATGTTGTTTGTATTCATGCATAAAACGTAATTGCAATGGATCGGACGGCATCATATCATCTTGTTCAAACTCATTCAATATATATTCGCCAACCGTAGTAACTTCTTCGCCCTCTATTAAATCAATTTCCCTTTCGCCATACTGTATCATTATCTGTAATATATTCTCATATTTTTTTCTTGTTACAGGTTCTGATTCAATAATTATTGGATTATTTAAGTTATTTATAGTCCTTTCTTCTTGATTATCCTCTTTCTGTTGATCCTTAACAAGTTGCTTCTCGTTCGATTTTTTCGCCACTTCTAAAGTTAGTAATCGTTCTTCTATATTCAAAAGATTTGCAGTATCTCTGATATATACTTGTCTTGTAATTGCAGAGGGAATGCAAGCGATACTATCAACAATGGATTGTATAAACTCACTTCGCTTCTGCGGATCATTATCTATATTTTTTTGTTGATGTAATTTTGTCATAAATAGAATAAAATCTTCTTGATTCTCTTCTATATACTTATAAACCTCATCAGCATTTCTTGATCTTACAAATGAATCTGGGTCTTCATCTTTCGGTAACAAAACAACTTTTACATTCATTTGTTCCTTAAGACACTTGTTTATACCTTTCAAAGCAGCATTCTCTCCTGCCTTATCACCATCAAAAAGTAGCGTTATATTAGAGGTAAGACGACGTATTAGATTGATTTGATTTTCCGTAAGGGCTGTACCACCACTCGACACTACATTTTTTATCCCTGCCTGGTACATTGATATCACATCCATTTGTCCTTCTACCAAATAACATCTATCTTGACGCGCAATCTCCTGTTTAGCTTGGAAGAGTCCGTACAATTCTCTCGATTTTGAGTAAATAATAGAATCCGGAGAATTAACATACTTTCCTGTCTTGTCATTTTTTACCAATATTCGGCCTGCAAATGCAACGGTTTTACCAGAAATGGTGTATATAGGAAAAATCACACGACCTCTAAATCGGTCATAAATTTTTCCATCCTCAGTCTTTCCACAGACACCCGTTCCTATTTGGGTGTCAACATTACTCAATATGTATTGTTCTTCATAACCCTCTCTTTGGAGCAATCCTGCTAATTTATTTCCACTATTAGGGTTATATCCCAAATGAAAATCTCTAATCACATCTTCCCGAAGACCACGCTCTCTAAAATAACTCAATCCAATGGCTATACCTTCTGGAGTATTATGAAGTTGTTCTTGAAACCATTTATTCGCTCTTTCATTTACAACAAACATGGATTCTCGATCATCATGTCTTTGCTGTTCTTCTTTCGTGAGTTGTCTTTCTACGACCTCAATGTGATACTTTTTTCCAAGATATTTGATAGCATCTACATACGAGCATTTTTCCGCTTCCATCACAAATTTGATAGCATTTCCTGATGCGCCACAACCGAAACACTTATATATACCTTTAGTGGGAGAAACAGTAAATGAGCCTGTTTTCTCCTTATGAAAATAACACAATCCTATGAGATTAGCGCCTCTCTTACGTAAAGATACATAATCTCCCACAACCTCTTCAATTCGTACAACAGATTGTATCTTCTCTATCGTCTCTCTTGGTATAGCCATTGTGAATTAATATTGGTTATTATTTTTGCCAAAGATACATTCCTATTTTTATTTGCCATTGGTCATTCCTTCCCCTCACATATCTATCATCACCCTTATATTCATTAACTCCATTGAAATTCATTTCATTGAATTGTTCCACTCGGAGAGGGTTAACCAAGCCAAAATCATAACCTCCTCGAATAAAATATTTTTCATATTGGAAACCTATTCCGATTCCCCATGATACATTGAAAGGATTATAATATTGTACCACTTTTGAAGGATGTGAAACAATTGGAACAATAGGTTCTTTTTTATCTATTTTCCCCCTAAAATCATTATTCTCTGACAACGCAAGTACTCCCTGAATAGTTGGTCCTGTATACGCAAGAAGCCATGTATCCTTTGCAATTTCAATCTTGTATTGCATATCAAAAGCAATATCCAACTTATGCAGCATAGTAGTGGATTTGTTTTGATAAATAGGTTGTGGTATCCAAATTCCACGTTCATTATAATAGTAGTCTTGCCAATCTTGTATATTCGCCCCAAACGAATAGTTTAAAGACACCGCACATCCTAAACCTTTATAAAAGTTCATATCATATACACATCCTATTTTAAATCCGTCCATTACATCTTTTGACAAAATATTTGGATCTTTTGGTTGAATAATAGTCGGTGAATTGACCCTAAAAATAGTTTCATTAAATCCTAATTGTAGACCGATAGCATGATTTGGCAATTTTGCATAAGCATGGTTAACAATAACCATAGAAACACAAATGATTATTATCCCAAAAATTCTTTTCATATCGTTAAATGTTTATTAATTTTAATTTGCTTTTTTTCTATTTCTTTTTGGCCTTGGTTTAATAGCCTCTTCTTCTATAGGTTCTTCTTCCACTGCAGATACTGCTTGTTGCTCAGGCCTATATGTATGCTGAGGAGTAAGAAATACATCTTGTGGTTTTGTTGGTCTTTCATCAATAGCCCAAAAGAATCCTACTAATTTAGTTTGCTCAGGAGTAACTTGGTCTATCGGATACATTATACCTGTGGTTCTAGTTGTAAATACAACTCGTTGAATCTTTTTCTCCTTTAGAAATAACTTCACAAAACTACTCTGAGTTCTATTAACCCCCATAAAAGATCCATCATCATTTTCCGGATAAAATATAGTTTCTGCATTCCCATTCACATCCACTTGTCTCAAATCTCCCTCCCGAATAAATGCTTTCATCTCTTTTCCCATCATTTGATTAAAATAGTTTGATGACACTTGTTGAATGGTCAATGCATTACCAAAACCGTGGGCATAATCCAACTCTTGATTTTTTAGATACATATAAATACTATCCGCCGACATCTGAGAATTGTTTGACCAACAAATCGGCAAATGGTACAAAATGATGACCGAATCTTGGTCATGATACACCAACGAATCACATACAAGCTGATAATCAGGATGATATACTCTAACATTATGGAATGCCCTCATTTGTTGATATGCCGTATCAACCCAAAGGGTATCTGGTGACTGAGCAACCATCACACTATCTTGCATTATACTATCTTGGGGCAGTAATCTATAGAGGCGCACTTGAATCTGATCCACAAAGATGGTATCTGCATGCATGTAAGTAGTGTCTTCTTGAGACCAATCAATGACTAAAGCACTATCCGTTACAAATCCAGTATTAGAATGTTCGTACAATTCACAATAATTACCTTTCAAAGTAGCTTGTTGAACTGTGTCTACAGCTTCAATATGTCCTATAAACTTTCCGAAACCTGTTATCTTATTGTACAATATGGTGTCACCTATGAGTGTTTTCCCATCTTGATGAATAATCTTGGAGCGATTATAAAGGTTGGATTGTTCTGTTTCTGTGTTATACAATCCATTTGAAGATAGAATCGTCGTTTCACCCTCATATAAAATGTTTGTTGGTGAAACCAATTTTGCGATATGACTCTCAGTGTTGTAATAAAGCGTATCTGTTGACATAGAGAACGAAGAATTCTCAAGCGACACCTTTTTTCTAAATATTGCTTGATTGGTAGAGGGAGTATAAAAACCTAACTGCGAATGCAAGGTGTTTATACTATCACGTATTGTACCACTTCCAAAATAATATGCCACTCCTTTCAAACGATCATAGTTCAAACTATCAGTAGTAAGGATGGTCTCTCTATGAATCAATCTTACATTGTTTCTTACTCGAGCCAAACGAGTGTTTCCATCGTAATAAAGTATATCCCCATAGCCATACAAAGTATCGCCTTGCTCAAAACGAACATTACCAAACGCATCTATTGAATTCGACTTATCATAGAAATAGGCCGAATCACAAAACATTAGCATATCATCATGTTTGAAGCGAACATTCCCTTTCAATATTTGCGCATCAGGAAGCCGCTTTTGGTCAAAGGTAAGCGTTTCAGAATATTCCAAATAGACAAGCTTTTGCCCATTAATAAAATTACATAGGCAAAAGCAAAATATAAAAACTCCAAGTATATAAATACGGATATTATTCATTATTTTCATGCACCCATCCTGGATATTGGAAGTCACATCCCCTCCATTTAGGATCTATATGTATGTACGTTTCTTGTTGCTTCTTTTGAATCCAATCTTGTATAAATTCTGCACTTGATTTTTCTACAAGCATTTGCTTGATAACTTGAAAATCATTACTCAAGTTTGCCTTATGTATATCCGTCTTTGAACGTAATTTTACAATTACACAAACCTCTTTATGCTTTGCGGGATCCAACATAACAAATGGACTTGAAATCTCACCCACCTTCATAGAATAAATCTGCTTTGCTAATTCAATAGGCAACTCTTGAAATTCAAATTTACTTGATAAAGTATTTTCATTCATCATGATACCCGCATTCAAAACTGTATTTTTATCCTGAGAATATTCAATAACTGCCTGCTCAAATGTAATTTTGTTGTCTCTAATATTTTGAGCTATAGTATCCAATTTCTCAAGCGCCTTCATCTTATCTGTTCCAGACACACGAGGTTTCATCAAGATATGTTTGCAGTTTATTCTCTCCCCTTTTCTTTCTACAAATTGTATGATATGATAACCATACTCCGTTTTCACAATTTTAGAAACTCGTTTCGGGTCATTCATATTAAATGCCACTTCTGCAAATTCAGGAACCAACTGACCTCTTCCTACAAAACCTAATTCCCCACCCCTTTTTGCACTTTCTACATCCTCAGAATATAATCTTGCTAACATTGAAAAATCAGCAGAACCACTATTTACACGTTCAGTAAATTCACGCAATTTAGCCTTGATACGCTCCGTTTCTTCAACTGGAACAGGAGGCTCAAAACTGATAATTTGTACTTCCACTTGAGCGGGAATCATCGGTATAGAATCTTCAGATAAACCTAAATAGAAACGTCTAATCTCGGCTGGAGTTGGTTGAATATTCTCCGTCAACTTTGACTGCATTTGTTGGATAATCATTTGATTACGTACGTTATTCATCAATTCCTCCCTAATCTCTGAGGAAGTTCTTCTAAAGTACTCCTCCATCTTTTCTTTGCTTCCTATTTGGGACAAGTAGTAATTCATACGCATATCTACTTGATGACTAACGGATGACTCATTTACAACAATTGAATCCAATTCTGCCTGATGCAAAAAGAGTTTTTGAATAGCCAATTGTTCTGGTATAACACAATAGGGATCACCCTGTATTGGTTGTCCTTCATATTGCTGTCTCAACCTTTCCTCTTCCACTTCACTACGTAAAATAGCTTCATCGCCCACAATCCAAATTACCTCATCAATAATATTATCTGCCCATAGGGAGCATACCAATACAATTTGTAAAAACAATAGAATAGATAAACGTTTCATGATGTTCTTAGTCACTCTTTTTTACTTGTATATTTTTAATTTATTAAATCGGATTGCATTCTCATACACTTTATTTCTTTCCTCTTGCAAGAAGTTAACTTGTTTTTGAGAAAGAATCCATTTTGTTATTTCTTGCTTAGCATATTCCAATGGCATTACCTCTCCTGCAAAACGCTTATCAGTAACATGAAGAATATAAGTAGAGAGGCTATCATCTACTTGAATAGTCGCATTTTGTCTTAAAGATGTTTTAAGTATATCTGTTTGGATTGGCAACCTAAGCAAAATCTGATTGGCAGTTACCCAATTATCATTAAACAATTCATAACCAGAAGCATATTGATATGCATATTTCTCTATCTTCTCCATATCATCCTCATTCAACGTATTAAGCCACTTCTTCAATTGATCAAGTTGAGGGGTCGCATGAGGCAAAACGAGCAAAATTCCCTTAAAAATATGATCCTGCAAGATATACTGTTGCTTCGTTTGCTCGTAAAAGAGATTTATCGTTGAGTCATGAACATCTTGTGACATGTGTTTATTTACCAAATTTTGCTCATATTCGTAGATATACAACGAACGCCTATAATCCTCCACCAACATCTCAATCCTTTCCGAATTCAACTTCTTTGCTTCATTATACACCAAGATATCCGTAGCCCATTGTTTGATAAACTCACGCGCACGCGAAGAACTATCCTCCGGCGAAATTGCAGAGGAAGTTATTGCATCCAAATCTACTTGATACAAAACATAACCATCTACCTCCGCCACTACACCATCAGAATGCCTTGAGATAAAATTACAAGAACTCAAGAAGAGAATTGGAATTATATAATAATAGAGTGTTTTTTTCATATACAAATAATGTTTGTGCAAAAATACAAAAATAATGCTACATTTCCAAATCTATCGAATCAATTCATATAATTTATTCCCTTCCACAGTCATTTTGTATTGCAACATTTGAGGGAATAATGGAGCTTTTACGCCGTATAAATTAGGTTTGTGAGGAGTTATAAGATTCATATTCCCCACCTCTACATGGACTTCATCATACAACCCTGTTGAAATAATATGATTTAACAACTTAGTCCCCCCTTCAACCAGAATAGAATGTACCTTTCTCAGTGCTAAATCATTGAGAATATGAGGAAACGTTGTATCATCATCATACACAATTGTTTCCGCTTGATCAGAAAAAATATGATATGTTTTATCCAAAACATGATGTCTATCCAATGTTACCCTAATCGGATTCCTACCCGACCATCGAGTGG
The DNA here is from genome assembly GCA_017938155.1 of Paludibacteraceae bacterium. Taxonomy (GTDB): domain Bacteria; phylum Bacteroidota; class Bacteroidia; order Bacteroidales; family Paludibacteraceae; genus Colicola. The sequence goes on from JAGBCD010000040.1 coordinate 128,698, forward strand.
TAGTAAGTTTTGGATTGTCCAAAAGAACCGTATTGGTACCTACCATAATCGCCATATTCTCCGCACGCATTTTATGCACCATTTGTTTGGTCTGCATATTCGATATTACTAATGGCACACAATCATCATCATACGAACGTTGAACATCTATATAACCATCTAAGGTTTGAGCCCATTTGAGTATAACATAGGGTCTATTTTTCTCATGCAAGCAAACAAATCGTCGATTCAAAAACCTACATTGAGCCTCCAACACCCCCACCTGCACATCTACACCTGACTGTTGTAGCATTCGCACCCCTTTTCCTGCAACAAGAGGATTGGGATCCAACATGCCTACCACGACGTGAGAAATGTGTTTTTTTATAATTAATTCAGCACAAGGTGGTGTTTTACCATAATGACTACATGGTTCAAGATTAATGTATAGAGTACAATTGCGATAGAAAGCATCTTCACTTTCTATAATTCTATTTCTCCGCTCAGCATCCATAATACAATTCACTTCTGCATGCGCTTGTCCAAAACGATGGTGCCAGCCCTCTCCAACCACCACGTCTCCACGTGCTTGATCATGATATACTAAAACTGCTCCAACCATAGGATTGGGAGCTACATAATACTCACCTAACAATGCCAATTGTAAACAACGTTGCATGTAAAGTTCGTGACCTTCCTTATACGAAATAGCAGATATCATAATCATTATAGTATTTTCAAAATTCAATATTTATTTGTACCTTTGCCGCATGAATACAATGGTTCAATATATATCAGAACGTTTGCACCCATACTATTCAGAAAGCGAAGCATTTGAATTAGCATTGTGGGTCGCAGAAGAAATAAGCGGTCATGATCGTACACATCTCATATTAGAATCCGACTGCAAAGATATAAAAAATATCTCATATCTTGAAAAGATAATCTCAAGATTAATCAAAAAAGAACCCATCCAGTACATTTTTGGATATACCGATTGGATGGGATTGCATCTAAAACTCAACCAACATACGCTCATACCTAGACCCGAAACTGCGGAGTTGGTAGAATGGATTTGCTCGATGGATTGGGACAATAAAATCAACAGAGAGCGTCCAATACGCGTTTTAGACCTTTGCACAGGTAGCGGTTGTATCGCCTTGGCATTAAAACATAGACATCCCAATTGGGATATTTGTGGCGTTGATATCCAAGAAGAGTGCATTGCAATTGCCTGTGAAAATAGCAAAAATTTAAACCTTAGCATTGAGTGGAAAGTGGGTAATGTCTTATCAACTAACATTCTTGACATCCTGCCAGATGAAGTTGATATTATCGTTAGCAATCCTCCTTATGTAAGAGAATGTGAAAAAAAAGAAATGAGTGTAAATGTCTTGGCATACGAACCTCACCTTTCACTTTTTGTTTCCGATGCCGATCCTTTGATTTTTTATGCTAGTATAGCACGTTTATATAAATCCAATCACCTTTTTTTCGAGATTAATGAACACCTTCACAATGAAACCCACCAATTGCTAACAAGTTTAGGTTATACAGATATTCAAACAAAAAAGGACATATTTACAAAAAATCGCATGCTCTATGGATGCCTTAAGAAATAAAGCAGAAAAATATTGTGCACAAGGAGAACATTGTATAGATGATGTGCGCATCAAATTGATACAATGGGGAGCAACTAATGATATCATTGAACCTATTATTAATCACCTATTAGCACACAATTTTATTAACGAACAACGATATTGCAATGCTTTTGTACATGATAAAATGCGACACCAAAAATGGGGAAAAAAGAAAATTATCTATGCTTTACAGGGTAAAAGAATAGATGCAAACACCATAGAAAATACAATTAAAAACATTGATGAAACCGAATACATTAAAACCTTATCAACTATAATCAACAAGAAAAAAGGGTATAGTCACGAACAAATCACGCGTTTTTGCATGCAACGCGGATTTGAATACTCTTTGATTAACCAACAGCTTCAAGCGCTACGTTTGGCAGATGAAAATGCTATTGACTAATTTTCTCTAATGGCTTTCAATATCAAAGAAAAAACTTGAGAATTGTCATGCCAACCTGCAAAACTCTCCGCCCCTTTACCTATAGCAAATAAAGGAACCGGACTAGCTGTATGTCCAGATGTAGTCCAACCTATTCCCGATTTTTGATTGAGCAATTGGACTGCACTATTACTCAATTCCGATATATTGTTGTATAATGTCTTCACATCATTATCTTCACCCAACAACATTTTCTTATAAATAGACTGCAAATATGCATCTTCTCTTTCTGAAATTTCTACTGCAACATAAAAACCTAAAGACTCTGTCAGTATCTGCTTAACCATTTCCCATGTAGGATGGTGATTTTGAGCAAATAGATTCTTGATCTTATCATTCAATACTCCAGATGACATTTTTTGATTTTGCAATAATTCCAAACTTAACCCATGACCATTTCCTAAAGCCATTCCACCTGTCTCATGGTCTGCAGTCACAACAATCAATGTTTCATCAGCATGTTGCAAGTAGAATTTGTATGCTATTTGAATGGCTTCATCAAATTCAATAATTTCATGTATTGTGGTTGCAGCATCATTACTATGACAAGCCCAATCAATTGCCCCACCTTCACACATAAAGAAAAAATTCTCATGTTTTTTCAATTGTTTTATTCCCGATTCTACTATTTGAGGTAACGTCATGTGTCCCTTTTGCTTATCAATAGCATAGGTCAGCATTCCACTACTAGATAATTTATCATCCAACGCCTCGTTAGCGGGAATCAAAATAATCTTATCCAAAGTCTTGTATTGCTTATTAAACTCTTCCTCTCCTCTCACAAAAGTATACCCACTCTTTTTGCATAACGTAAACAAATCATCATCATTGGATTGATTAACATTAAATGGTTTTAAAAATGAAGCCCCTCCGACAAAAGCATAGTTAGATGATGCTAATTGCTTACCTATCGTATAGTAATCTGAACGAGAAGGTACGTGAGCATAAAATGCTCCAGGTGTAGCATGATCAATTGAAACAGACGATGCAACACCTATTCCCCATCCTTCCTCTTTTAGAATCTCTGCAATATTTCTCACTTTATTATCATTAGGGTCCACTCCCTCTTTGCCATTGGTTGTTTTAACTCCCGATGCCAAACAAGTTCCCGCAGCTGACGAATCAGTTATACGATGGGAAGCAGAAAATGTGCTCAATTGGCCAGAATAAGGAAATTGAGTCATTGTAAGTTTCTTTACACCAATACGTTTCTCAATAGCTGCTTGGTACATCTCAGTTGCCATCACTTGATTCGCCCCCATACCATCTCCAATAAAATAAAACACATACTTAGCTTGCGCACATAATCCACAAACAAATGAAACAATTAAACTAAAAAGTAAAAACAGTCTTTTCATCACAATAATATATTTGATTAACTCTGCAAAGATATCAAAAAAATCATTATCTTACAACAAAACACATTATTTTAGCTTCAATCATTCTGGTACAAAATCAATAAAAATATCGTTGAAATCAAGTATTAATACACTAATAATCTTTTTTAAAAAAACTCACAAGTTCAATTATAACATACAAATCAAGTCTTTCTAAAATCTCAAGCCTATTAGTTTCACTTAGGATTAACCTCTCTCATTTTAAAGAAAAGTTTAACTAATGAATAAAATTCATTAATAAAAACAAATACAACCTTGCATATGTCATTTAAAATTCGTACCTTTGCACGATTTTGTCACATATGTTAATACATTTTGAAATTAATTAGTAAAGAATATACATGGAAGAAAAAGAAAAGTATGATGGTTCAAGTATTCAAGTGCTTGAAGGTTTAGAAGCAGTTCGCAAACGCCCTGCTATGTACATTGGTGATATTTCACAAAAGGGATTACACCATTTAGTTTATGAAGTGGTTGACAACTCCATAGATGAGGCATTAGCAGGATTTTGTAACCATATTGAAGTCACTATTAATGCTGATAATTCTATCACAGTCAAAGACAATGGTCGTGGTATTCCCGTTGACATTCACCCTAAAGAGCATCGTAGCGCCCTTGAAGTGGTTATGACCGTGTTGCATGCTGGTGGTAAATTTAATAAAGATAGTTACAAGGTTAGTGGAGGATTGCATGGCGTAGGCGTAAGTTGTGTGAACGCTTTGAGTACAAAAATGCATGTTGAGGTTTATCGAGATGGAAAAATTCACATGCAAGAGTATGCGAAGGGAAAACCTCAATGCGACGTACAAGTTATTGGTACTTACGATAGTTCATTGCAGAGCACTGGCACTATGGTTCATTTCTGGCCAGATGATAGTATTTTTACAGAGACGGTTTATCAATACAACATATTGGCTGACCGCATGCGCGAATTAGCATACTTAAATGCAGGTGTTCATATCACATTGGTGGATAAACGTCACCCGATCGTAGTAGATGAAAATAACGAAGCACCTATTGTATCAGGAATTGAATTAGATGGAGTCACATACAAAGGAGAGCGCTTCTATTCTGAAAATGGCCTAAGCGAGTTTGTTCGCTACATAGACGGCACCCGCACCCCTCTTATCAGTGAAGTTATTCATCTCAATACAGACAAATATGGTACTCCTGTAGAAGTAGCCATGATATACAATACCGACTTCAACGAAAACGTACATTCTTATGTAAATAACATCAATACGATTGAGGGAGGAACCCATGTTGCTGGCTTTAGAACTGCTTTGACTCGCGTGATGAAAAAATATGCTGAGGATAGCAAACTTTTAGAAAAGGCCAAATTAAAAGACAAAGAAGGCAATGCTACTATTGACCCAAACGATTTTCGCGAGGGGTTGACTGCAATTATATCCGTCAAAGTCGCAGAACCTCAATTTGAGGGACAAACAAAAACTAAATTAGGAAACTCCGAAGTTTCCGGCATGGTATCCTCTGCCGTGAGTGAAGCACTTAGCAACTACCTTGAGGAACATCCTGATGATGCAAAACGTATCGTTGAGAAAGTTATTTTAGCAGCACAAGCGCGTATTGCCGCACGTAATGCACGTCAAAGTGTATTACGCAAGTCTCCTTTAAGTGGAGGAGGACTTCCTGGTAAATTGGCCGATTGTGCAAGCAAAGATCCTGCAGAATGTGAACTTTTTTTAGTTGAGGGAGACTCTGCAGGTGGTACCGCTAAAACAGGACGCGATCGTCTACATCAGGCCATTTTACCTTTGCGAGGTAAAATCTTGAATGTTGAAAAAGCAATGGAACATAAGGTTTTTGAGAGCGAAGAAGTACGTAATATCTTTACCGCATTAGGTATTACTTTTGGAACAGAAGAAGACCCCAAAGCACTCAATCTTAGTAAATTACGTTACCATAAAGTTATTATCATGGCGGACGCCGATGTGGATGGAGCTCACATTGCAACACTTATCATGACCCTATTCTTCCGTCATATGAAAGAAGTGATAGAGCAAGGTCATTTATTCATAGCAATGGCGCCGTTATACTTATGCTCTACCAAAAACCATAAAGAGTATTGTTGGAATGACGCACAACGTCAAAATTTTATTGCACACTATGCTAATGGAGACGACCGACTTGTTAAGACGCAACGTTACAAAGGTCTTGGTGAGATGTCGGATACACAATTGTGGGAAACAACAATGGACCCTGAACGACGTATGTTAAAGAAAGTCACTATTGAAAACGCAGCAGAAGCAGATCGCACCATTGCTATGCTCATGGGTGACGATGTCGCTCCACGTCGTGAGTTTATTGAACAAAACGCTACTTACGCAAATATTGACGCATGATCATAGCCGTATATTGTTCCGCCAAAGATACCATACCTGAACGATACAAATGTATCGGCGCTCAACTTGGTGAATGGATTGCATCAAAAGGACACACTTTGTTGTATGGAGGTGCCACTGGAGGGTTGATGTCAATTACTAGCCAAGCAGTAAAAGAAAAGGGGGGTAAAATCATTGGAGTTATCCCCTCTCGAATAATCAAGTCTGGACGTAAAGCAAGCCATTGTGATGAATTATTTGAGGTTTCCGACATGTGCGAACGCAAGCGAAAGATGCGAGATAAAGCAGATTGCTTTGTTTGCCTACCAGGCAGTTATGGTACACTTGATGAAATGTTTGATGTCATTGCCAGTGGAACAATTGGTGAACACAAAAAAAAGATTTACATACTCAATTATGATGGATTTTATGATGGATTGCTACAAGAGATATGCCACATGAAATCGTTGAATTTCCTCCCAAAAGTAGAACATTATCAACCCATCATCATTGATACAATAGAACAACTGATTGAGAAATTAGAAACTAACAACTAAATTATTATAGTGTATGAACTTATTTTTATCTAGACTTTTAGGAAAAATGTGGTCAACAGAGAAGTTTGACAACGTTTTGGAAAAAAGCAAAAAAGACCTTATTCGTTATCAACAAGTAATCTCTACAGACGAATTCAAAGAAATGATGGAGTTAAAAAAAGTTATTGACTCAACTGAATTCCAAAGCAAACGAGAACAGATTATCTCTTGCAAATATAAGTCTACCGAAGAATATGCAACACTAAAGGAATTTAAATCACTCTCCAAATCCAAGGTGGTTGTCAAATACAACAACATGCTACAAAATTCATCCATCATGGATTTCTTGGCATTCATGCAAACTTCTGAGGCAGAATTACTCAAAAATGACACATTAGTCGAAGAGGATGCCAAACTACGCAAATATCGCGATTTAGCTAATTCTAAATTAATCACTAAATTTCGCGAATTGGAGCAAAACGAAAAAACTCTTCGTTATCAAGAGTTAAAAGCTGTCGTTGAAAATGAAGAGTGGCAAAAGAAAAATGAGTTCTGGGCTAACCCTAATAGATGGGAAACAACCAAAGAAGGAGAAATAGAAAAACGATACAACACGCTTTGTGCACAAGATGACATTCGTTTCTACAACAAATTAAATAAAAAAAGTGTTGAAAAATGGAATAGTTTCGAAGAAATTTGGATAGATAACATTGATAGCACAAGTCTTACCGATAGTGTTTGGAAAGCTGGATTTTCATATAATAACAAGCTTTTAAAGAACCAGCATTCTTATAGCAATGAATTACAAGCCTATACACAAGGTAACAATGTAACTCGTACCAATAAGGTCATGGCTATTCATACACGCAAACAGAATCTAAAAAGTATTGCGTGGGATGATACACGGGGATTCATTGAGAAAGATTTTGAATATACATCCGACGTTATCCAAACTGCAGATACTTACAAAGGAGCCTACTGCATGGCAATGGTTAAAGCACGCTTAGTTGGTAAAGCTAACCATGTTATAAGTTTGAATACTGGCAACAAAACCCCTATCACTATATTGGTACAAAGCATTAAAAACAAACTACAAGTAGGTCTGGTTGAAAAACAAGACAAATACGAAATTGAAAATATTCGCGGTATCAATGCGAGCAATTGGTTCTACTATAGCGTAGTATGCACTGGCAAAAGTTTGGTTTGGTATATAAATAATATTGAAGTATTTAGAACTTCATATACCTTAGGAAATGTAGATAGCTTCATGCAAGCACTTTCATACCTACCTTGCGAAATCAACAACAAAAAACAATCTGGAGACGAAGGTCGCATAGAAATTGGATTTGCAGGATTCTTCAAAAACAAATAACATATGTTTCTCATTGCAGGGCCGTGCGCAATTGAAAATAAGGATGTCGTAATGCAAACAGCTCACGTACTAAAAAAAGTATGTGAATGTTTAGGCATTGATTTATACTTCAAATCCTCCTTTGACAAAGCCAATAGAACATCCAATTCTCCTCGTGGAATAGGTATGGAAGAAGGATTACGTATCTTACAAGATGTTAAGGACACATACAACTTAAAAATTATTACAGATGTGCACGAATCATGGCAATGCGCACCTGTCTCACAAGTTGCTGATGTATTACAAATTCCCTCGTTCTTGAGTCGGCAAACAGACTTACTAACATCCGCAGCTAAAACAGGAAAAATAATCAACGTCAAAAAAGGACAATTCATGGCACCATGGGATATTAAAGGTGCTATTCAAAAAATTGAACAAGTTGATTCTACATACAAAAGCTTTCAAAAACTTTGGTTGACTGAACGAGGAACAACTTTTGGATACGGCAATTTAGTTGTAGACATGCGCTCACTCGTTGAGATGAAGAAATTTCAGCACCCAATAATCTTTGACGCAACACACGCTGTACAACAACCAAGCAGCATAGACGGAATCACTAAAGGTAATAGAGAACTTGTTCCATTTTTGATGAGAGCAGCATTAGCGGTCGGGATAGACGGACTATTTTTAGAAGTTCATCCTAATCCCGATTATGCCATTTCTGATGCAAGCAATCAAGTTAGATTGGCAGATATAGAAAACTTACTAACACAAGCATTGCAAATAGACAATCTGATTCAAACATTCGAATAAAAAACAATTATGCAAGCTTCCAAACGAGCACAAGAAATTTTTTCAGAAGAGATAGCTGAATTAGAAAAACTTAGACTATCTATCGACGACTCCTTTGACAAAGTGGTTGATACCATTTATAATTGTCAAGGTAAATTAGTTATTCTGGGTATTGGAAAAACTGGAATTATTGGTCATAAAATTGCATCCTCATTAGCATCAACGGGTACCCCTGCCATTTTTGTTAATGCTGCAGAAGCGGTACACGGGGATTTAGGAATGATAATGAAGAACGATGTGGCTATGCTTGTTAGCAATAGTGGAACTACCAACGAAATCATTAATGTTATCACTCCTTTGCGTAATATCGGATGCACACTGATAGCCATGACTGGTGATATTCATTCCAAGCTTGCACAGTCATGCGATCATGTCCTCAATGTACACGTAGAGAAAGAAGCTTGTCCTTTGGATTTGGCACCAACCACATCAACTACTGCTACCATACTAATGGGGGATGCACTCACGATATGTCTTATGGAACGCCATAAGTTCAAAAAAGAAGATTTTGCAACTTATCATCCTGGAGGGGCGTTAGGAAGAAAATTGTTGGGAAGAGTGCGGAATTTTATGACGACAGATATCCCAAAAGTTGAACTGAAAACACCTATGAGAGAAGTAGTACAAGAAATGACAGACAAACATTTAGGTATGACTTTGGTGTTCTCAGATAAACATAATGAAGACAATAGTGATTGCGTAGGCATTATTACCGATGGAGACTTGCGTAGAGCTATAAATAAATACGACCATCTACAAATATGCGCAGAAGAAATTATGACGCCTTCATTCAAACGTATTCATGCAGATGCATTGCTAAGTGAAGCGCTGGAGTTGATGGATAAATTTAATATCACCACCCTTGCAGTGACACAAACTCCTAACACAGACAATATTATCGGAGTTATTTCTATTCACTACATTATTGATTTTGCATAAATTACATTACAATAAAAATAAACGCGTTTTTGGCGCGTTTATTTTTATCTCTATTTTTCTTTCGAACATCTTATAACCATTCCCAAGTCACATTTGACTCATGGTCAAGATATAATAACTTGGCTTTGATAATGGATATTTCATTTGTATCGATTTCAAATTCTCCTTCATACACTTTCCAGTCTATATTATCAAAATCGTGTGAAGCATCTTTATCATGGAGATAATAAACTACTTTTGCATTGGGAGTTACAGCATTCATTTTTACCATTCCATTTTCCACCTTGATTCCTGGTTGTTGTAAATGGAAGTTATGGTGAGTAGCATGCAAGTATGGTAACTCATAGTTATACACAATATCATTAAACTCACATAATGATAGTGTGGACTCATTATTCCATGCTCTTTCTGTCAAACCAAATATTTTAGGGAACAATTGCCACTCCACTTGTGCAAACGAGCGTATTACCTCAGCCCACAATTGAGCATTCATACCAATAATATTAGGATGTTTAATGGGAGTCCAATCAAACGCTCTATATTCATCTGTGTATCCACCCCAATTTAACCCCTTCTCTTCATGATGGTTACAATATGCAAAATCAAAATACAAACGATTGGCCGTTGCCAATACCACAGGATAACCAGCTTTTGCCAATTCCATAGGTTTAACATCTCCGTTGTGCCAAGAATAGCATATTGCTTGCGTATGAGGAGGGCAAAAATGTCCTATCTCTTCCCATCCCATTGGTTGCAAATTGTATCGTGCCAATATACCCAGCACCTTGTCAATGAAAACTTGATGCTCTTCTTGTGTCAATGCTCCGTTAGGAACTTCATCCCCTCCTATATTGAAAATCTTCAACTCACAACCTGCATCTTGATACATCTTTACTATCTCAGTCACTACTTGATCAATGAATGTAATGGCATACTCATTCGTTACAGCTATAACATTGTCAGTATAATTTTGCGCACTAAGGTAAACTCGCTTTTCAAGAACACTATCTGTCAACATACCATTCATAGCTTTTTTGCAAGCACGCATATGTCCTGGCATATCAATTTCTGGAATAACACAAATGTGATTTTTCTTTGCGTATTGAAGCAACTCTATATATTGTTCACGACTATAATATCCATTCGCTGTTGTAGGCGCATTTGGATCCCACCCCCCACAATACATTGGAAGCAAACAATCTGTTTCACTTGTTGTATATCCTCTTCTACTACCCACATCCGTTAGAGCGGGCAATCCTGGAATCTCTATTCTCCATGCCTCGTCGTCTGAAAGGTGCATATGTAATACATTGAGTTTACACATTGACATGACATCAATAATCCTTTTTACCGAATCCATTGGATAAAAATTCCTTGATATATCCAACATTACACCACGATGACACAAGTCTGGATAATCACAGATACGATAGTTTGCACAAGATTTGGTATCCGACAAATCTAAAACAGATATTATTTGTCTCAGAGTCTGTTTGGCATAAAACAATCCTGCTTCATCACTGGCATCTATACGGATAGTATCTCCTTGCATTTCTATTGAATATCCCTCAGCAACCATATTAGCATGTGTGTTTTCTACAACAACCGCTTTAGTTGGGTAACATTCTCCTTGCATAGAAACCACTGACTTGGGTTGTGGAAGAATGGGTAACTCTACCGATGTACTATCTACCGATGTCAAAATACGTTCAATATAATCATATACATAGTTACCATCAGCATATGGTGTCTTCTCCCAAATAGGGATACCGCGCTTCATTTGTTCTGGTTTAGTAAATTTTGCATACGAGCATGGGATGGAAATCGGTTTTGCATTCTTTTTTAACATAAAGAAACCCTCTGGAGCCGTTATCTCACGAATGGCATTCCCTTTGTATCGCATAACATATGTAACCGATTCATTTGGCTCAATAGGAGCAAATGTTTCCGTAGGTTCTATACTATGCCAACTCGCCTGTATCTCCACTTCACGTAATGCATCTCCCTCCTTAAAAATAGGATGTAATGACATCAGATTAAAATACAATATCCAATCTTGATTATTCAATACCTGTTTTGATGTGTTTTTAATAGTCAAGTATGCCTCGCATATACCCGGTTCTACATCATTAGCCTTCATCTCCCAATGCAATTCCATTGGAGGTTGAACTGAACATGAAAAAAGAAGAGTAATGACTGCAATTGAGAAATAAGAGAATATTTTTTTCATAATATTATATTTTTTTGCAAAGATATATATTTTTTAGTACCTTTGCAAGCAAATTTTTTCAAAATATGACACCACTTGTTATTTTATGTACAATGGCAGTATATTTCTTGCTGCTATTTTCTGTTAGTTACATCGCTGGTCGCAAAGCTGACAGCGCAGGATTCTTTTCTGGTAATAAACAAAGCAATTGGCTTCTCGTTGCCATGTCCACCATTGGTGCTGCCATATCTGGAGTAACCTTTGTGAGCGTTCCCGGTATGGTACAAGGCAGTGCATTTAGTTATATGCAAATGGTGTTGGGTTTTACCGTGGGACAAATTATCATTGCATACGTACTTATTCCACTATACTATAGACTCAATCTTACTTCCATCTACCAATATCTACAACAGCGATTTGGTATGAGCACATACAAATCTGGTGCTTGGCTTTTCTTTGTAAGCAAGATGCTTGGAGCGAGTGTTCGTCTCTTCGTTGTAGGAGAGGTTTTACAACTATTAGTATTCGGTCCATTGGGCATACCTTTTTGGGTAAATGCTATTTTCACTGTACTCATCGTTTACCTTTGTACATTCAAGGGAGGCGTCAAATCACTCATATGGACTGACCTTATTAAGACTTGTTGTTTGATTTTTTCTGTAGCGCTATGCATCTATTTTGTGTTGCGCGCGGGCGTAAATATTGAAGGGTGGACATCAAGTTACATGACACGTACATTCTTCTTTGATAACCCTAAAGAAGGAACATACTTCTGGAAGCAGTTCTTGGCTGGTATTTTTTTAGTTATTGCCACGACAGGACTCGACCAGGATCTAATGCAACGTACACTTTCTTGTAAAAACCCAAAAGAGAGTCAAAAGAACTTGATTGTTGGTGCTATGATGCAAATCGTAGTGATTGGTTTATTCCTTTTCCTCGGTTTCTTACTCTACTCTTATGCAGACCAAACAGGTGTTGCATTGGTTAATGCAGAAGGAGAAGCACTGAAGGGAGATGACGTATTCCCATTCTTGGCTACAGGAAATTATTTCCCAATGATTGTTGGTATCTTATTTATTATTGGTTTTATAGCTGCAGCATATTCCGCAGCGGGTAGTGCACTTACCGCTCTTACTACCTCTTTTACCGTAGATATTTTGAATAAAAGCATAGATCAAAAGGGTGAATCCGAAAGTTCCGTCACACGCACACGCACTTGGGTACACATTGGTATGGCTGTTTTAATGGCCGCATGCATCTATGTTATCCATTTATTGAACAACGATTCTGTCATTCAAACAGTATATAAAGTAGCAAGTTATACATATGGTCCATTATTGGGTATGTTCTGCTTTGGTATCTTCTCTAAAACACAGGTACGTGATCGATGGATTCCTATAGTCGTTATATTAGCACCTGTTATTACTTGGGTTATTGACGTGAATTCTGCACTATGGTTCAATGGCTACCAATTCTCTCACGAACGTTTAATTTTGAACGCATTGTTAACTATCATTGGTATGGTTTGTTTGATGAAGAAAAAATAATCAACACATGAAAACGAGAATAACCATCTATTGTAAAAATACACGTCAATATTACGACGTACCATGTGGCACTTCACTGCTGGATATCTACCATCAAATAGGGCTTCAGCTCCCCTATCCTATCGTAGCCGCTCGAGTAAATTATAAAGTGCAACATCTCAATTTTCTTATTTACAAACCCAAAGATATTGAGTTTATTGATGCATCTTGTTCTGCAGGCATGCGCTGCTATGTTAGAACATTATCAATGGTCTTAGCATGCGCTGTACAAGAGTTATATCCAAAAACCGATTTACGTATTGAACACCCTATCTCAAAAGGATATTTTTGCACCTTACGCAATGATTTGGGAGAACGCATTCCTATAACACAACAAATGGTGCAAGACATTAAGGAACGCGTACATTTGATCATATCAGAAGATCGACCTATCATTATTGAAGAGAAACAAACCAAAGAAGTCATTCGGCTATTTGGAGAACGCAACTCAACTGAGACAACACTCTTCCAAGCTTTTGGTAATCCATATTGCAGATATTTCCGAATGGGAGATTTCATAGATTATTACATCGGAGTACTTATGCCAAGTACAGGCTACCTGAATATCTTTGATTTAGAACTATTCCATAATGATTTACTGCTTCGAATTCCTTGCCGTTCCAACCCAAATACATTGGAAGAAAAATGTACGCAAGACAAAATGTTTGGCATATTTAGCGAATACATGGGATGGAATAAGCTCCTACACATATCCAATGTAGGACAGTTCAATAAAGCTTGCAAAAAAAACAAATCTTTTGAAATGATTAAACTTAGCGAGGCTCTCCACGAAAAGAAGGTAGCGCAAATAGCTGATACCATCGCTCACAGAGAGAACCCACCTAAGTTTATCCTAATTTCGGGTCCATCATCTTCTGGTAAAACCACATTCTCTATGCGCTTGCGCATCCAATTGATGGTCAATGGCATCCAGCCCGTTGTCATTTCTATGGACAACTATTTTGTGAACCGAGAAGATACACCCAAAGACGAAAATGGCAATTGGGATTTTGAACATTTGCATGCATTAGATTTGCCGTTGTTTAGACAACAGCTCAGCGAATTGTTAGAAGGCAAAGAGATTGACTTACCTACCTATAATTTCGAAACAGGGAAACGAGAATATAAGGGTAACAAATTGAAACTGCAAAAGGATACAATTTGTATTATCGAAGGACTACATGCGCTGAATCCTGAACTTATTCCAAATATCCCACAACAAGCTACATTCAAAATTTTCGTTTCTGCTCTTACTACAGTTAATTTGGACAACCACAATTGGATACCAACTACAGATGTAAGATTAATACGTCGAATCGTTCGAGACTATCGTTATCGAGGGTACTCCGCTATCGAAACTATTGCTCGATGCGAAAGCGTTCGCAGAGGAGAAGAACGATGGATTTATCCATTCCAAGAAGAAGCAGATGTCATGTTCAACTCTGCACTACTATTTGAATTAGCCGTTCTCAAAAGACATGCTGAACCAATTTTAGCAGAAGTTCCAAAATACTGCGAAGAATATACAGATGCTCACCGACTACTAAAAGAATTAAGTTATTTTGAATCCATTCCAGAACGTGAAATTCCACCTACATCCTTCCTACGCGAGTTTGTTGGCGGTAGCTCATTCCAATATTAACCTATCCAATGAAAAAAACTATTCTTACTTACATACTTGCCTTGCTCTGCATCAGCATCAATGCTCAAGTGGATTCGTTAACCACCGTCATTGATAGTATTGCCGCTCAAGATACCATCTTACCAACACCTGCTATCATGAGTGACATGCCGTATGCAACCATTATACAAGATAGTTCCATCACAGTCATGATGCAGTATAAAATTGCTAATCTTGTACAAGGACAACAAGAGGGTAAAGGATGGCGCGTACAAATATACTCATCCAACGCTTCATCAAGTGCTAAAAGTGATGCCATTGCATTAGAGAAACAAATATCTCCGCTTATTAGTATGCCCGTGTACGTACTATACACGCCACCATTTTGGAAAGTACGCATAGGCAATTTCCGAACACAAGAAGAAGCTATCAAATACAAAAACGAATTTGTACAACAATTCCCAGATATGCTAAGCAAAACATATGTTGTACGTGATGAACACATACTATTAATGCCATGAATCTACAAACTTTTCATCCTGACGACAACAAAACAGAGCTAATTGCTCAACATGTGCAGGAGATATTAAAATTATTAAATGAAGATTATCACCGAGAAGGACTTGTGCGTACCCCCGCACGTGTAGGGGAAACTTTGCAGTTTGTTACAAAAGGATACAACGAAAATCCAGAAGAGATTTTACGTTCAGCTATCTTCAAAGAAGATTTTCAACAAATGGTGGTAGTGAAAGATATTGATTTTTACTCTCTATGTGAACATCATCTATTGCCATTCTACGGAAAAGCTCATGTTGCATATATTCCTAACGGCACAATCACTGGACTAAGTAAGATTGCACGCATCGTAGATGTATTCGCACGTCGCTTACAAGTACAAGAACGCATGACCAGACAAATCAAAGATTGCATTCAAAAAACACTTAATCCTTTAGGAGTAATGGTGGTCATAGAAGCTGAACACATGTGCATGCAAATGCGTGGGGTGCAAAAACCACATAGCATTACCAAGACATCCGATTTCACCGGAGCATTTAATCGTATTGAAACTAGAGAAGAATTTTTGCGATTGATATCTACCAATCGCAACTAATCAATTCAAAATCATTATTTTCAATGCTGCATATTGTTCTCCTGATTCAGAGTTGCACAATGCAGTATAGATGCCCGAAGCCACTTTACTTCCACTCATATTCCTTCCATTCCAAGTGGCTACACCACCATTGCTTTGTGTCTTATAAACAACGTTACCAGCATTATCAACAATGTGAACGATTGTGTTTTCCACCAATCCTTTGATTGTTATCACACCCACATAATTTTCCTTTACTGGGTTGGGATAAACATAAGCATTACTATAATCAGCCTCAGGAATAGTTGCATCACTTTGATAGGACATCAAACCTTTAGATGTACCAATAAAGACACGACCCGACTGATGGTCTATAGCAATAGATAGGATCTCATTCGAGGGCATTGGAGAATTATCTTCTGTAAAGTGCTCTATCGTTTCCTTACCATCAGCTGACATCAAATATACACCAGAATTGGCAGTGCCAATCCATTTTCTATTACCCCCATCTATTGCGATTGCATTGATTCGTTCAAGATTCAACAAGTAATCACCATCATTAGTCCCATCGTTTCGAGAAATAATAACTCGTGAACATTGATTAGAAGTAAAAAAATCTACATTATTTGGAATTACAAACAAACCTGCTCCCGTTCCTACCCAAATATCTCCCAACCGATCCTGCACCATAGAATATATTGCCTCTGGTGTCAAAACTTTATTATTTTGATCCACAAATGAACTTCGGAATACACATTTATCGTCACGGCTCGTAAATGGAGTTCCATTATCATCCAATAGAATAATTCCTGTTGTTTCTCTACAAGATGGTATCCATTTGTAATTATCATTTCTTATATCCATGAACATTTCTCCTGGAGTTACAGGAACAACACGTGTTCCTTCGCTCTTAATATTCATTGAATACCATGACGCTTGTGCACCATTCTCTATCGCCACAAGATCAGACGGTTTAATAATATGAATATTATGTTTCACCTCAGGACCTGTATTTATAAACCAATAATTTCCCTCATTGTCAAACATACCCGCATCCAAGCGTATGTAGAAATAGGCCCCATCTCCTGAAACACGTGTCTCAATTGGACTATTTTCGTGATGATAACAACGAATCAACTCATTATTTTTAAATTCAAACAACCCCGTACCAAAACTGGTTGCAAAAAAGTGACTCTCATCCATCGGATCAACCGCTATGTTCATAAAATCCAAGGCTACATACCCTGCCTTTTCATTTATATGCTGCTGGGGTATATTGGTCCAATGCTGGCCATCATAAATCATTACACATGCTGGCCTCCAATCTTGTACAGCCCAACGTGAACCAGGGACAACATAGAGCTTTCCTTCGTGAACTTTTAAGCGATAAGGATTATTGACCAATGCTCCATTCGGAGTGTAATATTGTTCATCACCATCCAGCGTATAATTCACAACCCCTTTATCGCCCGCTGCCAACCAATAAGAATTCACATCTGCACATACATCTAATATAGAATAACCTATCGGCACGTACAATAAATCCTCTTCCTTCGTTATAGGAAACAATGCTATATCACTGATTGCAAACAATCCGGTTGCATTAGCACATAGTTCGTTCAATGTAATAGATGGAAACAATTGTTCCCACGCCTCTTCTGTTCTTCTATAAACCTTTCCACCTTTAAGCAAATACAAACGATCATTGGAAGTAACAATATTCATCAGTTTACCCTCACCTTGCGTAAAAATTGATCTATTCCAAGAGGAATAATCAGCAAGGTTAAACGAACGATTGGCACTATATATACAATCCTCTGAAATCGCATATATGCTATCATGCAAAATGGCTATTTGCAACACATTTACCTCGCTTGCATTATCTCCTATATAATACGAGTCCTCTATTTCATGCTTTTCTAGATTTATAACCACTATTCCAAATTTCGTACCCAAATACACTTTACCATCAATCACAGTGGCTGTGTTGGCTGTTTTTGGGACAGATAATTGTTTCTGTTGCAAATCTGTTATTGATTCTATTCCGTCATGCGTAAGCAAGTCAATCAGTCCATCATCATACAAAACAAACAAACTTCTAGTCTTATTATCGAATACTATATGTTGAACGATAGAACCTGTTAAACCAGTTAATTTGGAATAGTACTGCATTTCTCCATCTCGCTTATCAACAGAAAAAATAGCCCCATCAGCCAAGGCATAAATCAAATCCCCAGCATCTGCTATTTGCTGCACACTTCCATAAGCAAAATGCGCCTTCCAAGTATGCATTTCGCCATATACACTTGATTGTGCATAGGAATATGCATGCAACAATAATCCCAAAAGGAAGATAATAATTGAAATATGTTTACGGTGGATTATCATAAATTAGTTAATACCTCTTTCATTTTTTTGATAGCATTAGCTCTATGACTCATCGAATTTTTCACCTCACATGGCAATTCGGCAAAAGTCTGATCATAACCCTCTGGTATAAAAATAGGATCATATCCAAAACCATTCATTCCTTTTTCTTCCGTAGCTATAGTACCTCTTACGATTCCTTCCACCTGAGTAGAAAAGTCTGGCGTTATTAAGGTAATCACTGTACGAAATTGAGCAGTACGATTGTCAATATTCACCAATTCCTTCAATGCTTTTTTTCTGTTGTTTTCATCACATGATGGTTCTCCTGCCCACCTGGCTGTATATACACCAGGAGCTCCCCCTAATGATTCTATCTCCAAACCCGTATCATCAGCGAAACAACTTATACCAAAACGCTCAAACACAAACTGAGCTTTCAACATAGAGTTAGCCTCCAAAGTACTACCATTCTCCTCTATCTGCTCACAACATCCGATTTCAGACAGGGACAATACTTGATGTTGAGGTTCTAACATCGCTCTTGCTTCTTGCAACTTGTGCGCATTATTAGTAGCAAATACTAATTTCATTTGAGTGGTTTAATATTCAATTTCACAGGCTTAATCATGTTTTCTGGAGACAAAATCGTATCCAAATCCTCTTGAGTCAAGATTCCATGCTCCAATACCAAATCATAAACTGATTTACCTGTTTCCAATGCTTCTTTTGCTATCTTAGTCGAATTTTTGTAACCGATTACAGGATTGAGTGCTGTTACTATACCTATAGAATTCTTAATATTCTCATTGCAATGCTTCTTATCTGCCTTGATTCCTTCTATACAATATTTTCTAAGCACATCAAAACCATTCATCATTATCTCAGCACTCTCAAAACAACATTGCGCCATAACAGGTTCCATTGCGTTCAACTCCATTTGTGCTGCTTCATTACACATAGCCACGCATAAATCATTACCTATCACTTTGTACGAAATTTGATTCATTACCTCAGGAATAACAGGATTTACTTTTCCTGGCATGATAGAACTTCCTGGTTGTCTGGCTGGCAAATCAAGTTCGTGTAACCCACATCGTGGACCTGACCCCAAAAGACGCAAGTCATTAGAAATCTTATTCATCTTAGTCGCTATTCTTCTCAATGCAGAAGAAAAACCGACCATACTACTGGTGTCAGAAGTCGCTGCTACCAAATCTTCTGCCAACTGAATATCCCAACCCGTTATCTCTTTGAGATATTGAGTACACTTAATTGCATACCCTGGCTCGGAACATATTCCTGTACCAATAGCAGTAGCTCCCATATTGACAATCAACAACTCACTTGCCGCCTGTTGGAGATTTTTTATTTCATCTTCTAATATTTTTGCAAATGCTCCAAATGTTTGTCCCAATGTCATTGGAACCGCATCTTCCAACTGTGTACGACCCATCTTCAAAACATCCTTAAACTCATCTGCTTTGTTACGGAAGGATGCTATCAACTCTTCAAAATGTTTAATATATTCAAAATGAATCTCATACAACCCCAAATGAATAGCTGTTGGATAAGCATCATTTGTTGATTGAGAACAATTAACGTGATCGTTAGGACTACAATACTTGTATTCACCCAATTGATGTCCCATAATTTGAAGAGCACGATTAGCTATTACCTCATTGGCATTCATATTCGTCGTAGTACCTGCTCCTCCTTGAATCATATCCACAGGGAACATATCATGATGCTTACCATCTAAAATCTCTTGACACGCTTGCTTAATGGCATGAAATTGCTCTTCTGTCAAAAGACCCAAATCATAGTTGGCCATAGCAGCAGCCATCTTAGTATATGCTAACCCTCGTATAAAAGCAGGATAATCATTCAATTTGAACTTCGATATAGGGAAATTTTCCAATCCTCTTAACGTTTGCACACCATATAGGGCATCTGCAGGAACCTGCAACTCTCCAATTAAATCACTTTCAACGCGTGTTTTTCCAAAAAAACCTTTTTCCATAATAGTTTACATATTTATCATTGTACGGCACAAAGTTACGATTTTTTTTTGTAAATCGAAAATTTTTTATACTTTTGCCTTGAATTTTTGAGACAAATAAACAACTTTAATGAATATTAATTATGAGTAAACGATTTTTATTTCTATCATTAACTCTCTTGTTAACAGCAACATTATGGGCCCAAACGCCCATTTTGGGTGAATGGATCACTGTGGATGATGCTACAGGCGAACAACTCTCTGTAGTTAAGATTTATCGTGCACAAAATGGTAAGTATTATGGGGAGATTATCCATTTGTTCGGCGAGAATGTAGAAAATGTTGTATGTGAAGCATGTGTAGGTGATGACCACAACAAGCCAGTTATTGGCTTGACCATCATACGAGATATGGAACTCAAAGATGGTGAATTGCGCAATGGTAAAGTACTCGACCCAGATAATGGAAAGTTTTATTATGCTAAGGTTTATCTCAAAGATAACAAACTTATTCTCCGAGGCTCGTTAGATAGAGCAGGGTTGTTAGGCAGAAGTCAAACATGGTTACCCAAGAAATAAATTATTCATATTGCATATAAAAAAGACTGCCGCGTGAGGTGCCCCCAAAAAGTTGGACAGATTAATAAATCTATTTAACTATATTTTGAAAGTGAGTTCGGTATTTTACCGGACTCATTTTTAGTTTAAGTTTAATCCGATCGTAATTATAGTATCTAATATATTGTTTGAGTGC
>JAGBCD010000041.1 GCA_017938155.1 Paludibacteraceae bacterium
CGGACGCGTAAACCCTACAGAATTAGTAGGTTTGCTCATCGTACAAGGCAAAGATTTCGTGGACGGAATCGAGAATGTGTACAAGCAAATCAAAGGTTCATGCAGCATACTTATTCTCACCGAAGATGGTATCATCGCTGCTCGCGACTCATGGGGACGCACACCTATCGTATTAGGTAAGCGAGACAACGCTTTTGCTATTGCCAGCGAATCATCATCCTTCTTCAATCTCGGTTTTGAAACGGAGTATTTCATGGGCCCTGGTGAGATTGTTCGCGTATATGCTGACCACGTGGAGCAACTCCGCAAACCCAACGACAAGATGCAGATTTGCTCTTTCCTTTGGGTGTATTATGGTTTCCCTACATCCGATTACGAAGGTCGCAATGTGGAACAAGTGCGCTATGCTTGCGGTCATGCTATGGGTAATAGCGATGATGTGAAAGCTGATATTGTCTGCGGTATTCCTGATTCAGGTATTGCCATGGCAATTGGTTATTCGCATACTTCGGGCGTGCCTTACCAGCGTGCCATCACCAAGTACACACCTACATGGCCACGTTCTTTCACCCCATCGCAACAAGCCACACGCGACCTCGTTGCTAAGATGAAACTCATTCACAACTACTCTATCCTACGTGGCAAGAGTGTTCTCTTCTGCGACGATTCTATCGTGCGTGGCACACAACTCCGCGACAACACCCGTTGTCTGCTCGAAGCAGGTGCCAAAGATGTGCATATGCGTATTGCGTGTCCACCTATCATGTATGGTTGTCCATTCACGAACTTCACCACATCGAAGTCAGACATGGAACTCATCACACGCCGTATCATTGCGGATTTAGAGGGTGAAGAAGCATCCAATAATCCAGAGCGTATCAAGGCTTATGCCACTACTGATTCTTTGGAGTACCAACGTATGATAGGTGCTTTGCGCGATCGCTTTGCGCTCAAGTCACTCAAATACACCAAGATAGAGGACCTCATTGCTGCCATCGGACTACCCAAATGCAAAGTCTGCACCTTCTGCTTCGATGGTGCCAACCCAAGTGATAATTGAGAATTTTGAATAAAGAATTTTGAAGTTTTTCTTCAAGTAATTCAACATTCAGAAGTCAAAATTAATAATTACAACATGACTCCTTTTAATAACGAAAAGTACATTCTCCGTCAGTCGGAGCATATCAAAGAGCGTATAGCGCAGTTTGGTAACAAACTATATCTCGAACTTGGAGGCAAATTATTCGACGATTTCCATGCCAGTCGCGTACTGCCAGGTTTTCAGCCCGATAGCAAGCTCACTATGCTCACGCAATTGCGTGATACATTGGAGATAGTGATCGTCATCTCCGCATCCGACATCGAAAAAAACAAAGTACGTCAAGACTTAGGTATCACCTACGATGTGGATGTACTTCGTTTGCGCGAAGAGTTTATAAATCGTGGTTTTGTAGTTAATTCGGTGGTCATCACCCACTATAGCGGTCAAGTATCTGCAGCCATGTATCGTCAACGATTAGAACGCTTAGGTATCACGACCTATTATCACTACACCATTGACGGATATCCACATAATGTTTCGCTCATTGACTCAGCAGAAGGTTTTGGAAAGAATGACTATATAGAAACAACTCGTCCTTTAGTTGTTGTTACGGCACCTGGCCCTGGAAGTGGAAAGATGGCTGTTTGCCTCAGCCAACTCTACAATGAGCATGTACGAGGTAATCAGGCTGGTTATGCCAAGTTTGAGACTTTCCCCGTGTGGAACTTACCTCTCAAGCATCCTATCAATATGGCTTACGAGGCTGCAACAGCGGATCTTAATGACGTGAATATGATTGACCCATACCACCTCGAAGCATATGGCAAGACGGCAGTTAGTTACAACCGCGACACGGAGATATTCCCTGTATTAGATGCTTTGTTTACAGGCATTTACGGGCACAATCCTTATAAGTCGCCTACCGACATGGGAGTGAACATGGTGGGTTTCTGCATAGATGATGATGCTGCATGTTGTGAAGCCAGCAAACAGGAAATTATCCGCCGCTACTACCATGCGTTGAACGATTTTGCCAATGGCGACATTAGCGAATCAGTAGTCAATCGTATCGCTCGATTATTTAAGCAAGTGGGTATCAGCACCGCAGACAGACGTACAACGGTGGCAGCCAACGAGCGCAAAGAGCGCAATAGTGCGATGGCTGTAGCAGCTATCGAGTTGCATGACAGACATATCATTACTGCCGAAGCATCGGACTTATTGGGTTCAAGTGCAGCCTTATTACTCAATGCCACGAAATATCTTGCAGGCATCGACCATGCTATCAAACTCATCCCTCAAGAGATGATTGAACCTATCCAACATACAAAGATTAATTACCTAAGAGGGCGCAATCCACGCTTGCATACAGATGAAGTGTTGGTTGCATTATCTGTGCTATCATTACACGACGACAACTGCCGCAAAACGTTGGCTGCATTGCCAAAACTTGCAGGTTGTCAAGTACACTCCACAGTTATGCTATCTGAAGTTGATCGCAAGATATTCCGAAAACTTGGAATTGAACTAACATGCGACCCTATCAAAAAATGAATACATACTGATTTGATACATAAGAGAAGCCTATACAAACTCTAAGAAGTATGAATGAAGGCTACAAGCATTTGAGATTAGACATTATTTTGATGATAATAACAAACCAAAAAGACACCCATAAAGGATGTCTTTTTGTTTTGAGCCACTGGCCGGACTCGAACCGGCGACCCACGCATTACGAATGCGTTGCTCTACCAACTGAGCCACAATGGCATTAATTTTAAAATATCTCTGTAAAGGTAATACATTATTTTCATTTGACAATTTTTTTTTTGACTATTAAAAGAGAGGATGTATATTATTTTTATAAAAGTTACCATATGTATCTAACGTAAATATTTGTTTATATGATATTTTTATACTACTTTTGCTAAAGAATACAAGCACTATACAATATATGAAGACCAAGTTTTTAATCATAATACTATCAATCGTATCTATTTGTTCGTTTGGATGTGCACGAGACAATAGTACTACACCACATAAACAAACAATGGTTGTCGATATATTCAATTATTTTCGTCAAGAGAATATAGATTCTCCTCTTGACATGGTTTCATTTGTAAACAAAGATACATGTCTGCAATTGATACAAAAAGAGAGTGATGACTATAATTGTGAGTATTTGAGAGATAAAATTTTAATGTATTATCCGGATGATTATAATATCGTCTTTATGCTTTGTGACCCACCTACATCAAACAACGAATTGTATGTATATGTTGATAGCACTCGCTATTTAATACAACCGCAAAAATCATATGCGGTTTATAAGATTAATGATTTTTTCTCCTCCTTTCTGTATCTACGCCTACAGAAAGGAGATTCATTGCTTTTTAACAAGAAAACTATTACTCTTAACGAAGAGCATCTATACGAAATTTTAGAAGTTGTTGAGGATTATATAAAAGTTCGTGAAGTGCAATATGAAGAAACACATATTCCTCGAATCACTTCACTTCGGACTGCCCCAACCTATTTATATCACTGGCGTGATGGGTATAAGTTGCACACAGAAAAATTTGTCATTGATGAATAGTGGAAAATTGGAGTCTTGACTACCAATGCACCCCCACAGAACTGGTTATGGTCGAGATGATCCAAATCTAATTGTGGATACAAAATTCGAACCAGATCCCAACAATAAGGGAAAAGTAAGATATAAGGAGGACTGATTATGAGAAAACTTTTGTATTGCTCTTGCATAATATTGTTTACTAGTTGTTTTATAGGTTCGAAGAGTCCCCAAACAATAGTGACTAATCTCTATGAGTCGCCTTCAACCGATTCACTAAATCAAGTGCTTCAAGGACAAAACATAGCAATTAGAATCTCCACGAATGAAGATGATGAGTTCGATACGTTATTTGTTGGCAAGTACGTGATTATCGAGGAGAAAATAGGTCATAGTTTATGGGCAATTACAGATATGCCGGATTACTACTTGTTAGATATTGCCGAGTATCTTTGTGGGTATAGCATTGGCCTTATATACAACAAAGCACACTCAACGTTATACCAAACTGAGGAATTCGATTTGAATAGTAATGGGTATCATGTGTTGTATGAGACTTGTGACTTTGACGATTGTACAATAGATGTGAAATATGAAGATGAAAGTGAAGAAAAGGTGCATTTTCGCAAATGCTTTTCGGATACAATTAGGTTGTAATCGTGTTATACCGCATCAGATTTGTCTTTGTTCCAGAAAATGGTGTCACCATTTACATCTGGCGGAAATACGTCGCCATTATCTGTTTCAATAATAGGAAATCCACAATGTTATCGAGCTGCTGATAAAGCTAAAGGTTGGTCAGCTCTGTTTTGTAAATAATAGAAAGGATTGTGATATGAGAAGCATAAAACAATTGGTTAAGCATATTGCTCTGTCTTTGGTATGCTTTATGTCATATACAGACTGCATGGGGCAGATATGCCAAAACTTGGATAGCACCATTGTTGGAGTCTTGACTCTTTGTTGTTATCAAAATGGACCGCTACATGGTTGGATGGATGATTCCCTTCTAATAGAGGAAGAGACCTTCCCTTTGTGCATAAAAAGCGTTTCACAGTTTTGTCCAATTGGAGGGATATATGCATTATATATGAACATGGACTCTACAGAGTTGCTAATTGCCATGCAAGCACCAGGGATGAATCGAGGAGATGTGGGTACATTAATGGTAATTCCTGTTGATAAGAAAGAATTAGATAAACTTCCTCTTTCGCGATGCACATATACTAATCTTCCGCATTTTCAGACCGAACAGGGTGTCCGAATAGGAATGACACAAGAAGAATTGATTGCGCTCAAGGGCAACCAATTTCACAAAAACGAAGATGGGTTCATAAGCTATGAATCGCTGTCTCCCGTATTAAAAAACGACCCAGAGGCAATCAAATATGGCGAAAAATACGGTGTGGGAGACTTATCTTTGACTGTGCATATAAAAGAGGGGGGGATAGATTGGTTCATGCTAGAATGGGGTCTGTAGGATACGGTATTTACACCTATAGATTAAAGAGGAGAATAATAACCAATTAACATTGAGCTCTCCGCTCCCTTTTTTGTGTCTTTTCCCAAACCATGATTCTGCCATACCTTTGCACAAAAATGCGAGGATATGTGAGGTGAACCCCAAAAGTTAGACAAAAACTTTTGGGGTTCACCTCATAAAGGATGTCTTTTTGTTTTGAGCCACTGGCCGAACTCTGACGCTCTGGTCAGTTTTGCTCATTGACTTGCTACGCAAGTGGGGGTCGCTGCTACTTTCCTTCGCTCCTCCCCACAAATTACAAATTTGAGGGGACCCCTTTACGGTTCTCGTCCGTGACAGATGGCAAACAAAAAGACACCCATAAAGGATGTCTTTTTGCTTTGAGCCACTGGCCGAACTCTGACGCTCTGGTCAGTTTTGCTCATTGACTTGCTGCGCAAGTGGGGGGCGCTGCTACTTTCCTTCGCTCCTCCCCACAAATTACAAATTTGAGGGGACCCCTTTACGGTTCTCGTCCGTGACAGATGGCAAACAAAAAGACACCCATAAAGGATGTCTTTTTGTTTTGAGCCACTGGCCGGACTCGAACCGGCGACCCACGCATTACGAATGCGTTGCTCTACCAACTGAGCCACAATGGCATGAATTTCCAAACAACTCTGCAAAGGTAATACATTTTTTTCATTTGACAAATTTTTTTGACTATTAAAGGTGATGATGTATATTATTTTTAGAAAAGTGGCTATACTTATCCAACCAAAATATTTGTTTATTTGATATTTTTATACTACTTTTGTCAAATAATACAAGCACTATACAATATATGAAGACCAAGTTTTTAGTCATAATACTATTATTTGTATCAATGTGTTCGTTTGGCCAATATCGTACACAAACTATTAATCCTGATATTAAAACATTGCGCCTTAGATATCTTGAACAAGAGTCTTTAATACGTCCTATTTTGTATTTAAATGATGATCATCGTACATTAGAAATTAGTTTTGACGAGTTGAGTCATGACGTACATCAATACACATATACAATATATCACTTAAACAAAGATTGGACAAAAAGCGATTTGAGTTCATTTGAATATCTAATCGGTAGCACAACACAAGACATTATTGATTACGAACACTCCCTGAATACTCAACAGGTTTACACTCATTATCGCTTTACGTTCCCTAACGAAGATATGCAACTCGCTCTTTCTGGCAATTATGTTATAATTGTTTACGAAGATGGAAACATTGAGAATACAATTGCACACGTATGTTTCTCAGTAGTTGAAACTATAGCCGATGTAGATGTAAAGATACATTCGCACACAACCAAGGAACTTAATGGTAAATATCAACAAGTAGATATTGATGTTAATACAAAAGATTTACGCTGCAACAATCCAAATGAAATATCCCTTGTGGTCCAACAGAACGCAAGATACGATAATATAGTTCAAAATCCCACCCCATCTTTCATAGAACCCAATAGGTTGCGTTTTTTAAACCACCCGAAATTAACCTTTGAAGGAGGAAATGAGTATCGACATTTTGATGCTTATTCTATATATTTCTCTGGCTACAATGTGGACGAAACCATCATGCAACAACAAGAGTATCATACCTTTTTATTACCTGACCAAAATAACGGGATATCAAGCAAATCACCACAATATATGCACAATTATGATAACAACGGACAGTTTTTAATCAATGCAGAAAGAACTGAATATGATGATACAGAAGCTGAATATATGTGGATTCATTGGTTTTTCCCAGTTGATAGACCTTTTATGAACGGAAGTATATATATTGGAGGCGACATATTTAACAACCAAATATCACATAGCAATTTGATGTCGTATGATGCTGAATCAAAGTGCTATTATATGAATAGCTATTTGAAGCAAGGCGCATATGATTATCAATATTGGTTCGTTGATGCTTTTACAAACAAGATAACATTATTACACACTGAAGGTTCACATTGGCAAACAGAAAATAATTATAGAATCTTCATCTATTATCGTCCCATAGGCAGTAGATACGATCGCATCGTTGGATATAAAGATGTTTATTCATCCTTTTAACATCAGTAACTTATCCCTTACTAAAACTAATATTTACTGCACACTTTGCAAAGTATATATAAACATCTCTCTATTTCATAAATTATTGTGTGACATTGAAGTCATAAGCTAATTATTACTTTTCAGAAAAGTAGTAATTTTGTTCATTGCACTTCATTTATCTTGATAAAAAAAGCATATAGTGCGGGGCAAACTACTTAAGACTCTGTACTATTTGTAATATGCAAAATTATTCTTAACTTATGCCATACATACACCGATAATATGCACTATAGAATGTGGCAAAATGTCACAAAAACGAAGAAACCAAAGTATTATCTTTGTAGGCAATGAGTTGAGAACAGTATTCAAAAGGTACGGTCACCCTACGGTATCGTCCACGATGCGAACGAGATGCAAACGAGATGCGAACGAGATGTGAACGAGATGCGTATGACATGGGCTGCAAAATGTCTCGAAAATGTCACGAAAATGTCTTGACAATGTCCCCCAAGTAATAACTAACAATTATTTGAACTCCCCAAAAATAAGAAGCCAACATTAGAACTTTTTTTAGAATAAGGAAATCGAAGTACAAATAATCAACTCAAGATTGCGTATTTACTTACATCTTGAAACAATTTTGAATTCAATGTAACCTCTACCGGACAGCAATAGAATTAAATACAACTTTTACCGGACAGCAATAGAATTAAATACAACTTATCGGACAGCAATAAATTGATTTGTATTACTAACAACCTTCTTAATTGGAAACAATAAAAGTAAATATTAACATCATGTAAAAGTAAATGAGTCCATTTGGACTCATTTACTTTTATTTACAAACTATCTAAATAGATATCATCTATGCATCTTCTTCATCCATATAGTAGTTGGTTTCTTGTTTGGTACTATCCTTCTTGAACAACTTACTATAATATTGTGAATATTTATATTTCCATGAATATTGACTATTTGAACCATATTGCTTACTACCATAACCATAGCCGTAACCGTAGCCATAACCAGTTGAGTTGTACCCATAATGATAGCCACCGTGATATCCAGAAGTAGGAATGTCAGACAATATCAAATGAATCTTATTCTCTTGATCTATTTCAAGTTGTTCTAACGTTTGTTTGCAGAATGCTTTGCTTGTTTGCAAGCAACGAATTACATACAAGGTAATGTCTGTTTGCTCTACGATTGAGTATGCATCTGGCACCAGACCGATAGGCGATGTGTCTATAATAATGAAATCATATTGTTGACGCAAAATAGAAATCATTTCTGCCAATTTATCTGAGTGAATTAACTCACCTGGATTAGGTGGAATGGTACCTGCTCGTATAATGTCAAAATCAAATAATGAATCTCGAACTACCAAGTCCTCTAATGTACAATCTCCTATCAAATAATTAGTAACACCTAATCCATCTTCCAAACCTAATTTTGTGTGAATATTTGGTTTACGAATATCTAAATCCAACAACAGTGTTTTCTTACCTGTCAATGAATATAAAGATGCCAAGTTTGAACTCAAGAAAGTCTTACCATCACCAGACTCAGTAGATGTGATACACAATACAATCTTATCTTTACGCTGTACCAAGAACTCTATACGTGTTCTTATGGCACGTAACATCTCTGCATAGGTAGAACGTGGATTACTTTTGACAAGAGTTGGATTTTGTATTTTGGCATGGCGTATTGTGCCTAACATTCTAAAGTGACTTAACTTCTCTGCTTCTTTAGGAGTACGAATTTTATCATTTGTCAATTCAGAAAGAATAATCAACAACAATGGAATCAACACACTTATTAGCAAATAAGTAGTTGTCGTTTTGCGTTTGTCTTTGTTGTTAATAACAACTGTGGTACGTGCTCTATCCAAGATGTCGTTATCTGGAGTATTGCTTGCTTTCTGAATTTCAGCTTCTGCTCTTTTTTGCAAGAAGAATGTGTAGTAGTTATCGTCTATTCTATAGTTACGCTCAATAGCTACCATTTGCAATTCCTTGGTTGGCAAATGTTGTATCTCTTTCTCTACATTGGATGAACGTTTATGCAAATCAGCCTTCTCTATCTCCAAAGAAGCGCGCATAGACTTAACAACTTCATTGATAGCAGACTTAACGTTGTTGATATCATTCGTATATTTGGCATAATATACATTCTTTTCACTTACCTCTCCTCTTTGTATCTGCAAATCATTGAGTTGTTGTGTTAGGCTCATCAACATCGGTTCATTAAGGCCTAATGAAGATGGAGCTACGATTCCTCCTTGTTCTATAGATTGTTCCAAATAATTAGTCAAGTAATCAAGGTATGTTTCTTTGAGTCTCAAACTCATAAATTCTTGATCATACGCAGCCATTTTGCTCATCAACTGTCCTGCATACGAACCTACATCCACAAACTTATTTTGTTGACGGAACGTAGTCATTTCCGTTTCACTTACCTCCAAACTTTTTTCCAATAGTTCGAGTTGTTCATTTATAAACTTGATACTATTATCTGCAACTAAGTTTTTTCGCTCTAAGTTCTGCAATAGATATATATCTGACAATTTGTCTATAAAATCTCTATCTCTTTCTGGAGTTTCACTTGTTAAAGAAATTCTTAGTACAGTACATCCTTCTGTTACATAATTCAACTGCATTCTTGTTAAGAATTCATTCACCAACCCATCTGTCGTTCTAAATCGGAAATAAACCACTCCTTTGTTAATCATTTTTTCCGTAGGCCAAATAGTTGCCGTAAAATAAGGAGTTTCTACCTTTTCTCCATAATGTGTCACTACAGACAAAGGCATATCCTCGTCAGTAGATTCCAACAAGAGCGATCCATCCGTTTGGAAAGTACATCTCCATAAAGGACCATATAGGGTATGGGCTTGGGGATCTCTTTCCACTATAATAGGTGTATTGGTATATATATTTCTTGTTTTGAAACGTCCTTGTGAGATATAATCTACATTTAGGAATGGCAATGAATCAATTACTCTCTTGGTCAAGTCATAAGAACCAAGCATTACTACTTGATTATTCACATTTCTATATCCAGGATCAACACCGAAACCATGCATCAAGTTTTGAGCACCACCCGTTGATTCCTTGATAATAATTGTTCCTGAACTATAATAAGATGGTAACCATTTTCTATTGGTTAGATATGATGCACACAAGGCAATAACAATAGCTATGGCAAACAAATACCAATAGTGTAAAATACGACGAATCCAAGCAAGAACATCAAAATCAGAACCACCCTCCTCATCCATGGGGGTCTTGTTTGAATAGTTGTTATTATAATTTCCCCCATAATTACTTCCATAATTTGAGGAGTAAGAATCATTGCCATAGTTATTCATTTGGCCGTACGATGCATTTGGCTCATTATTCATATCTAAATCTATTTATTTTATTACATTGGAATATAGTTCAATACTGTGATAAGCAGAGATAACGAAGAAGTTATCAAAGCCAAGAATCCTGTATAAGTAGATTGCTTGAAGAAACTGCTTGCTTCTCGGCTTACATAAATCAGGTCGTTAGGATACACATAATAGTATTTTGAATCTATTATTGTATTGGTACGTATATCAAATTCCAACACTTCAGGTTCCCCTTGTCCATGTGGGCGTATGATTCGAATATGCCTTCTATCACCTGAATTCATGATATCTCCTGTCATAGATAGTGCCTGAAAAATTGTCATACGTTCCTTATATATTCTATATCTACCACTTTTCACATCTCCCAATACAGTAAAATACTTGTTGTACAATGCCAGTTTAACGTCTGCATCAGGAATTATTTCTCTCATGCGTTGTTTTACCAATGCTTGCGCTTCCAATTCTGTCAGCCCTTCAATTTTTATTGCCCCTACAAAAGGCAAGTCTATTGTGCCGTCCGCATATATTCGATACGAGTAGGCATACTGAGAATTAGCAGAAGCATTATTTGCTAACACTTTAGAAATAGTTTCATCCATCGTTATTACTCGATAGATAATTTCATCATTTACTTGTAGTCTATAAGGCTCATATGCCGCAGAATCATATACTGGTAAGTCGTCTCTTTCTTGCAATAGTCCGACTTGTTTGTGACTATAGCAACTTGACAATAGGAATACCAATATGCCAGTTAGCAGTATATTATTTATTTTCATAATATTCATTTGTTAGAACTATTTCTAATGTGTTTGAACTGAGTTAATCACACGTTGTACTATTGCATAAATAAAACCACCAAATGATAATGTTGTTGCTACAATTGAAACCGTAGTTGCAGCATTGGAAATACCAAACGCCTGTCCTTTCAGTTTTTGTATATAGATTACATCATTTGGTTCTATGTAGTAGTATTCAGAATTGATAATATCCTTGCTTCTCACATCAAATGTAATAACCTTGGTTTGTCCCTCAATCTCACGTACTATACGTACTTTTGAACGATCGCTCCAATCTCCTATGTCACCTGCTTGTGCCAACGCCTCAAATATTGTCAGTTTCTCTTTTTGGATTTGGAAATATCCTGTACCACGTTCACTAATGATGCTATATCCTCTTTGTACGATATTGACATCAACTGAAACAAGAGCATAGTCTTTGTAGTTTTTCAAAAAAGTACTTATTTCTTTTTCCAATTGCACTTTCACTTCGTGCGTTGTCAGGTTACGTACTTTTACACTTCCCACCATAGGAAAATCTATCGTTCCGTCTTCCAATACGAGGTAAGTGTACAAATCACTTGAAGAATAAGCACCTATTTGTTGGCGCATCAAATAAGAATTTTGTCCACCAGAGTTAAACAATTTAGATGTTTTTTCATCGATTGAATAGACATTGATATACAAACGATCTCCTATACGAATTTTATAATCTTCAAAATTCAACGTATCCGCATACGAAGGTATATTCTTTTCGTTTGGCTCTTGCAACAAATTCACTTTTTTGCTTGTAACACAAGATGCCAATAGAAATGGGAAAAGAGATATAAACAATATGTTTCTAAAGATTTTCACGTTCATCTTAATTTGCTCTAATTATCTGTTTTCGTCCCATCCAAATGGATGTTTATCTAATGGTAGTTTTGCTAAAGGATGATAGTCTCCCACCAAACCAATAGGCTGGGCATGACGTATTTGGCTAACGATTTCAATACATGGCCTTGCTTCACTAATGCGGAAACCATTGCCTAATAATATTTGCTTATAACTTTCGGTATGCAATTCTGTAAAACCTTGACTAAACTCAAACTCTTCCCCGTCAATTGATAATGTTCTATAGGTCATTTTCTCACCTTTAACAGCATTAGAAGGCAAACATTTTGCATTGATGCTTAGGAAATATCTAACTCGTGCTTTTTCCAATTCAAGATATCCTGCCACTCTATCAAACGACATGACATGCACTATATTTTGCTTGACAGGACCAAATATCCATTGAAGCATATCATAGAAATGCACACCGATATTCGTTGCTATTCCACCAGACTTATGTATATCTCCTTTCCAAGAACTATAATACCATTTTCCACGACTGGTAATATATGTCAAATCCACATCATAAATCTTGTCTTTTGGTCCTTCTTCAACTTTCTTTTTTAACATTGCTATTCGCTCATGCAAGCGAAGTTGCAATATTGTATAAGCCTTGTGTCCTGTCTCATTCTCCAACTCAACTAAATTATCAATATTGTAAGGGTTCAGAACAAGTGGTTTTTCACATATCACATCACACCCTAATCGTAATCCATAACGAATAAAAGCATCATGCGTATAGTTAGGAGTACAAATACTGACCCAATTTAGTGGTTCATTGGTTCTCATTTGCTTTGAGCAAAAGCGATCAAATTGCTCGTTTTCTGTAAAGAACGAACAATCAGGAAAAGAAGAATCTAATCTTCCTACTGAATCAAATTTGTCGTAAGCAACCATCAAATTATTACCTGTATCAGCGATGGCTTTTATATGTCTTGGAGCAATATATCCTGCAGCTCCTATCAATGCAAAATTCATATTCACAAGGGTTATTTTTTATCTAATCATGTCGTACATAAAAGCGTTTGCAAAGGTAATATTTTTTTTCTACATCTACAAGTTTTACGCATTAAAACACATGATTGTATTCTTAATCGTTATTATTCGTTATTGCTTTATATAAAATTTCTATTGGATGATATGCTTTTACCCCTACTCCTTCCATTATCTGCTGCCTACAAGATATACCTGGAGCACATATTATAGTCTGTTTATTAGCATCTGTATTTTCTTGCGCTTTTCTGATGGTAGGAAATAGAACCATTTCACCTATTGCCATTGAAGTTTCATAGTTCTTCTTTTCATATCCGAATGAACCTGCCATTCCGCAGCATCCTGATGGAATAACATGCACATCTGCATTTGGAATCATTCGCAAGAGTGATGCTGTATGCTCTACACCTACTAATGCTTTTTGATGACAATGCCCATGCAACCATATATTCGCAGGTATTGATTTGAAAACTGAAGGATTGATATTTCCATTTTTCACTTCTCTAACCAACCACTCATCATATAGAAAACAATTTTTCCCTAATTGCCGTGCATCTTCCTTCATGGGTTCACGTACTAAATCGATGTACTCATCTCTAAAAGTCAAAATGCACGAAGGTTCGATGCCTATTAGTGGAGTGTCATCATTTATTATCCCTTTCAGTAATCGCACATTCTTTTCTGCATACTTAGTTGCAACGTTCAGACAACCCTTGCTGATAGCAGCTCTTCCACTCTCTTCATGCTTCGGTATTTCAACCTCGTATCCCAAATGGGTCAGTAGTTTTACAAATGTTAGACCTAATTCTGCCTCTTGATAATTGATAAATTCATCTGCAAAGACATAAACTTTTTTATTCGATTTCTTTTTATTCTCACTTTTGCATAGGGCACGCATCGTTCGAATACTTACATTAGGCAAGTGACGTTCAACGGCGAAGTTTAAACATTTTTTAATGACATATGACGTCCATTTATTGGTTGTTACAAGGTTATAAATATGCGGAATGTAGCTGCCTATTTTTGTAATCCAAGCAAGATATGTTATCATATAAGTCTTTATCGGAACACCCATTGCTTTGTGTTGTAGGTGTAGGATTTCGCTGCGAATTTTAGAAATATCCACATTACTTGGGCATTCGCTTTTACAAGCCTTGCATGTCAAACATGTTGACAGGGCATGGTTCAAAGACTTATCCGACAACAATTTTTTTAAGGAGACATTGTCAATATTCGTGCCTATTGTCCCGCGAGTTAAAACTTCTCTAAAGATATTTGCACGAGCTCTTGTGCTATACGTTTCATCCTTTAGAAGTTTGAACGTTGGACACATGGTCCCCCCTATTTGGTTGCTTTTGCGGCAATCTCCCGATCCATTACAACGCTCTATTTGCTGCATCAAGGAAGTTGTATTGTCAATAAACTTGCCAATCAAATAAGACTGGTTCAAATCATATCTCAAATATTCATCCATTGGAAAGGTGTCAACGATCTTGCCTTGGTTCAATATTCCATCCTTATCACATACATTCTTGAGTTCACGCATGAGATTATACACATCATCTCCATACATGATAGGAATAAATTCTCCCCGCAATCTCCCATCTCCATGTTCTCCGCTTAGACAACCTCTATGTTTTTTGACCAATAGAGCAGTCTGGTGAGCAATTTTTCTAAATAGTATTCTATCTTCTTTTTTCTTGATATCAAGTATTGGGCGCAGATGCAATTCTCCTGTACTTATATGTCCATAATAGACACAATCTAATCCCAGATTTAGAAGCATTTGTTGAAAATCTGTCATATAATCCTTCATCCTATAGGGAGCAATAGCCGTATCCTCAATGACCCCTATCGGTTTGGCTTCTCCATGCATAGTTGACAATACTCCTAATCCCGCTTTTCTGAGCGACCAAACACGCTCTACATCTTTTCCATAGACGCGCGTTACGGCATATACGGAATGTCCTTTGTTTTGTAAAGATGACTCATATGCTGCTATTTGTTGATTCAACTCATCAACTGTAGGTGCACAAAATTCTGTGATAATAATAGCAGCAGGCTCTCCTTTGACAAAAAATCTATCTTTATCTGCTTCTATATTACCTTTGCAAAGTTCTAATATCTTTCCGTCCAGCAATTCGACAGCATGAGGATGATGTTCTAATGCTATAAGGTTGATATCCCAACTATCGTTCAATTTGTTTACATGTGCACATACCAAAGCTTTTTCTTTCGCAGGAAGTACATCGAGAGATAAAGTCGCTTCTAATACAAAGGCTAGCGTTCCTTCACTACCTGTAATCAAAGCGGGTATATTCAATCCCGCACATTCACCAGCCTCAACGTCCCATAATCTCAAGCACTCATCAATAGCATACCCACAACTACGTCTCCTAATGGCTGTATCTGGAAAATTTTCTTTGATAAGTCGTGTGGTAGATTCATCCTGTTTCCAAGTCGTCAAGAGAGTCTGAAGATCCTCCCATACTGATGATTTGGGATGTTCTTCATTATGACCATCAATAGTAAAAAGATGAATCGTTCCATCCGTTAGCATGACTTTCAATGCCACCACATGATGTCGAGTGCTTCCATATACCAACGAATGTGTTCCACAGGAATTGTTGCCTATCATTCCGCCTATGCAACATCGATTACTTGTACTTGTTTCTGGAGAAAAGAACAGGCCATAGGGCTTTAGAGCAATGTTCAATTCATCACGCACAACACCTGGTTGAACAATAGCAATACGCTTTGAGGCATCAATTCGTAGAATTTGATTCATGTATTTGCTAACGTCCACTACTATACCCTTCCCCACTACTTGTCCCGCAATACTCGTTCCGCCTGCACGAGGAATCAAGCACGTTTCTCTACGCTTGGCTTCGTTCATCAGCCACCTGATATCATCCTCTGTTTGGGGATATGCTACACCTAAAGGTATCTCACGATAGGCGGAAGCATCAGTAGCGTATGCTATTCTATGAGTTGCGTCTGTGAATATTTGCATATTATTGTAACTTTATTCCTATTAGAATTGGATCATGATCTGAGAAACGATACATTGTCTTGTCCAAACCTCGCTTATACCATTTAGAATAAAAACTATCCGCATTGATGTGATAAGGCACTATACAAGTAATCTTCTCCGCCATGGATGGAGAAGCAAACACCCTATCCAAGAATCCTGCTTCACTTTTGTATATGTAAGAATAGTCATGAGGGGCATGGATCAATAACATATCTTTGTATCCACTACTTACCAACTTATGGATAGGACGTTCTTGAGCATAACAATTGTAGTCTCCTACCAATAAGACATCATCGTCTTGAAACATAACCTCGTGGGATAGTTTTTCTAAGGTTTGTAATAGACTATCTACACTGTTCGCACGAATTGAATCCGCACGAGCAGCATCACCGCGTTTGGAACGAAGATGATTGATGTTTATGATAAATTGTTCACCACTTTTGATGTGTTCAAACCCTTGCACTATCAGCCTATAATGATAGAAGTTAGCTGGATCATTGAAGACGTTTCTAAGGTCCGTATAGGGCTTCACTTTGTCTTTTCTGTATAGGTAACAACAAGCTATCGTGTCACCATCCATATTTCCTACGGAAACATAGTCATAGATGGCACTTTTCTTCATTTTATTCATCTCATTGACCAACGCTTCGGGTGCGCTATTGCCTTTTTCCACTTCACATAGAGCATAGATATCGGCATCTATATGGCACAATCCTTTAGCTATTTTATGGATTTGCAATTCTCTTTGTGCTTCAGTCTTGGCACCAGCATATCCACCCAAATGGTAAAAGAAGTTTTGCACATTTGAGGCACAAACAAGTATATCAGCATTGTTGATCTTAAATTTTCTTGGGGGCTTATTATTCACAAACTTAGGTGTTCTGCCTGTGAGTAATTTTCGTTCACCAACAACATTGGCTTTGAGATTTTTCAATACGCTTCCTGTTCTGATTTTGTATGCGGAGTATTTCGCTGACAATCGGATGGACAACAATTCATTTTTTCTTTTCAACTCATAGTACTTTGTACTATCTCCCAAGTTTAATCCTATAGCATTTTCTTCTGGTACGAATAAACGTTCTGGAGACAATACCAACGAGTCGTAATATACTCCACAAACGTATAATGGGGTTGTGATTTGTATTTGTTTTCCTATATACATATCCCAACCATTTGCTTCTATTTCCTTCAGTGAGACACGTGTCGCAGCATGAGTTGTAGAAACAAACAATAAACTTAGCAGTAATAAGACTATACCGTTTCGCATCATCAATAGAGACTATTTAAAAGCATTGCTAATTTAATTCCCGCCATATACATTTGTCGGTTCATTAGGTACGACCAGTGATACGCATAATGATATGCATTTCCAGACCATGTTTGTTGATATTGATAGATTGAATCAACCAACTGATAGTTGTACCTTAGTTCATCCTCACGAGAGAGTTTTTTGATTTCTTTCTTTTCTGCCCCGAAGGTATCTTCCAGATAGGTAGCATATTCTGAATAAGAATATTTATTGTACTCAATGATTTTTGCATCCCAAACGCTATGAAGGTTTGTATTCTGTCCAAACCATTTCATTTTCACTCTATTTCCCCCCAAATCATCCATTCGCGCAATATGCATTGGGCAAAAACGATCTGCCACAAAATGAACGATAAACTTGAGAGCATCTTGTTGGGTATTGTCCTCTTGCAAGACATTGATTATACTATCTGTCACTCTAAACAAGTTACCTCCTTTTGTAGGATAGTGAGTCAACGTTGCTATTAATGCTGAATCTGACATATTGGCATCCAAATCTTGATAATGCCAATCACCGCTTGTAGGATAGATAGTATCACTCTTGATATCATCTGGCCACGTTGAATAGTATATGATACCTCTTTTTCCCAGTACTTTATCTACATTATGGCGAGCTTTGAGGGTTAAATTTTCATAGGCAACTGCTGCTACTATGCGATGTCCTTGTGCTCCCCATGCAAATAGGTTCGTAACAAATACAATAGAGATAAACGATAATAGAATTATTCTTTTCATATAAATAAATTTATTTGTTGTACAATTTGATGTATGCGTAACTATTCCCTACACATTCCAAGTATTTTGTAAATTCTTCATTCGAAATAACAACAGTTCCTCTACAATCATTCGGGTGGAAACTTAAAGATGTTGCATTTCTTAGGTTTTCATCCAGAAATAGAATCACATGATTTTCCTCATCATTTATTAGTCCAAACGGGCTAACGCTTCCAGGTTCCAATCCAAGGTATCTTGACATACGTTCGGCGCTTGCAAAACTTAATTTGCCCGGAGCTTTTTGTCCCGAACTAACCAACGTTTCCTTGAGCATATGTTCCAAATCATGTATTGCCAAATCGTACTCGCTATCAAAACAAACGAGGTAATGTTGATTTCCCTTGTGATTTCGAAAAAACAAGTTCTTACAATGTACACTTCCATCATTTCGCCACCAGCGTTTGGCTTCCTCTATTGTTTTACCCTCTGGATGGTTATAGCAAGTATATGCGATTGCATGTTCATCCAGGTATTGTAAAACTTTTTGTTGTCTTTCGCTATATTCCATAATCGCTTTGATGTTTTTATGCGCTATGCATTTTTTTGAATAGTATAGACCACATTGTTCGCACAAAATAACTACAATCTGTTATGAATGGATGTTTGAAGTACTCATCCAAATATTTTTCTTCGCTTGCAAACAATTCTTCAAATGTCTTAGGGTGATCTATATAGAAAGGCGGTATTAGACCCGGTTTGCAACGTGTTCTTTTATCTTGCAGTTCAGGAGGATAAGTATCAAACATTGTTTTGCTCAATGGTCGTACTCCTACCAATTTGATATCCCCTTTTAGGAAGTTCAATATCATGGGCAACTCATCCAGCCAATACTTACGCATAAATTTTCCCCATGTGGTGATGCGAAAATCGTCATCCGACTTATCTGCAATATTCATTCCGCCACGTTTATCAAAAACGTATTTTTGTATATACTCAGAATACGGGTGCATGGTGCGGAATTTATAGAAATGTACTATTTTTTTATCTTTGCACACTCTTGGCAGGCTAATCAAAGGACCATATAACTTCATTTGTTCTTGTGGATATGGTTGAGAACGTCTATGAGCAAAGACATATTCAATATGTCCCATTGGAACAATCTCATCCACTTCAAAACCACAATAGTACAAGCGTCCTAAAACTTCTGTTTTGCTCAGCACACGCTTTCTACCATCTGTCACATCATAATACAAGCGACTCGTCATCAACAATCTTGGTATCACTCGACGCAAAACAAACCATGTGGTATATACCATCCAATTTATAACAACAGGATAGGATTGTAATATTTTCTTCTTGACATATTCTTGTGGTCTATAGCAACACACATATATGCCATTATCTGGAAGTTTTTGATTTACAATACAAAAACGCCTATTGATACCTTTAGCTTCATTAAGCAAGCGCAAATCAACCAACGTAGAGTATTGGTAATCGGGTATTTGCATAAAACCAAATCTATCTCTATTTGCGATGGCTTTTGTCTGGCGACTATTCAAATTGGCTTTTTGAGCGAGCATCTGATAGTCTTCTTCTGTCGTCAAGGACAAAACGGCTTGATGAATGGTTTCGATTGATTCCTCTGTTCTTCTTTCATCTTTTCTTCTAACAACAGCATTCTCACGCTGTTCGATTTCCATTGCTGGTACATCTAAGTTTAGCGCATATTTGTAATAGTGTTTCACCAATATGACTACCGAGTCCATCATTACAACGATGCCGACTATCCAATTGGCTACTACAGGAGAAAAGTTGACTGGTATTTTCGGCAACAAGAAATTTACCCCCCCCCATAAAACGAGTGCCGTTGACAACATAGACAACATTTCTTGCCAATACCACGTATCCTTGTATGAACGATATTTTCTAAAAATAAATCCAAACAAGAGCCATACAAGCATCATTCCGCCAAATAACATTAGATACTCCAATATTGTTGCCTTGTCCAATGCAAGTCGCCATATCACACATGCAAATGCTGCTACCGTCCATAATGCAACATCTATCATTATACGCTTAAACATAGCTTTTCGAATATTATTTTCTAAATCTGATTAAACACTTTTTTATCACATTCTTAGTATTTTGCGCCAACAATTCATACCCCCACTCCATCAAGTTATTGGTCCATCGTTGAGGATGCGTAGTAATCATTATTTTAGCAGGCAATTCATTATTACCCAGTCCTTGAATGATATCATGAGTACTATGATAAATCAAACCCTGTTGTATCCATAGGTCTTGATATGTCGGAATTTTATCTCTTACCGACACCTTGTAACCATCCCAACACCTACCTGTATCAGTCAAATAAAACACTTTCGAATAGTCAACATCCAAATAGGGTTCTCCCAATAGATTATAGTCATGATAGTCATATGTTTGCCACAACCATTTTCCATCCCATTGACTGGTTGGAGCCCCATGCATACATATCGTCCGAACAGGATAAAACAATCTGAAGTATTCAATTTTTTCTGCGAAATGTTTGATTGCAACCTTTACATCTCCCTTCGCTATTGCCATATCCTCATAATGATAACCTATCTCGTGACCAAGGTTGACGATAGCACGTATCACATCGGGACAATTACTGCCCTTGGTTACTCTAAAAAAATACGTTGACTTGACACCCAACGCAGACTCAATTTTAGCAACCTTTAAACTATTGTATGCTTTTTGATCTACATCGTGGCGTAAAATAACCCACTTCTCAGGACTATGCAAAAAACTCTCCTTTTCCAAACAGAACTCCTCAAACGTAAGAAACTTATAACCTTGTTCTTTTAACTTACATATCAAGCGTTCATAACTTAGCAGTGTAAAATCTCTCATCGTATTTAGTATGGAACCATTTGTGTTCCTTTGATTGTTCTCTTTATTCCTTTCAATACATTTGCCCACATCCAATGTGCCATGTAACGGGGAGCATAAGGCATCATATCCACAGCATTAGCATAGCGCACTTTTAGAGTTATCCATTTGCGTTTAAGTATGGGCATTTTTCTAGCCACCTCACGCTCAACAATAGGTTTATGATTACGCCCTTGTCCTTCACGCATAACGCGTCCAAACAAACGTTCACCATACTTCATTATCCTGGCGCTATCGCTATACAATGGCCACTCATTGCTGGGCAATTGCAAATGATTAACCAGTACATACCCCACAGTTCTCCAAACCCCTAACAATTTGAGTTTGCGCAAATGCTTATGGAGATATTGCTCCATCTCTACTTGCTTGTCATGCGTAGCCGCACCATACACATTATGTGCCAACAAGGCCATATCGCACAACTGTTTCATTGGCATACCAGTCGATATAAAATGTTCCCAAGCGTGCATAAAGACAAACAACATATTAAATTTATCTTCGGGAACATTGACTTGCAGTTCTCCGATAACAAAAGGTTTCGCTTGAGCCATTCCTTCTCTCTCCAAACGAGCATAATATCGCTCATCACGCTCGCTGGCAAACCCCATCGTAATACGATGCAACTCAATAGCGGCTTCATCTGGAAAAACAAAACAATAATGTTTCAACTCTTCCCACTCTTCATCATGATGAATTGCCTCGGGGAAGGCTTTGCGCAGATTGGCACATGCCACATGATAATTATCCACTCCTACCCACACATCCAAATCACCCCATTGACGCAAATAAGGAGTAGGATAATACTGAGCCAAACTAAATCCTTTTAACAAAACGGCAGGTACCCCATCCAACCCCTCAATGCATCGTTTCAGACGCTCTTCCCATTTCTTTTGCGATAGCATATTTGCCACACAATATTGCTGCATTCTATACTTCCAATCAGCAGGAATACCTATCTGATCATCCATTTTAAGGAGAATATCATACAGCAACGGCGATGTCCCTTGTTTGTTGGCTATGGTTAACACTTCTGGCCACAAAACACCTGAAAAGTTTTTTGCACTCTTCTTACCCCATATTGCAGAGCAAATCAATTCCAAATATACCGTTTCAGCAGTTGTCATCGTATAATATATAAACAGCGCGCAAAGTTACAAAAAATTATTCATATTAACAAATTTTAATCCACTTGTCATCAACATACCCACCTAAATACACCTTTCGTTTATTGATTTGTGAACAACATAATGCTTTTAGACAACCTCTCAAATTCCCCTCTTAGAAATTAAAAATCTCATTAGCACTCCCTATAGAACGAAGAAACGAACACAAAAATTTTGTTGAAAGCATCATCGCGTTAATCCCCATTTACAAAAAAGCAAATCACATGCTATTGGGGATTTGTAAGGCACCATACTCCTTAAAAAATTTTTCATCCTATCAACATACACAAACAACACAGCATCACTTTTCACATTGCAAAATTTGCATATCTACAATAATATTTGTACCTTTGCAAGCCTTGAGCGATGCAAATCACTCATTTGTTTTTTATGAACACAGAATATCCTTCTATACTACTCAGCGAAGCCGTAAAGCAATTTTCCTCACTCCCTGGTTTAGGAAAAAAGACTGCGTTACGTCTTGTTTTACACCTATTACGGAGGCCTACCGACGAAGTGAACGCCTTTGCTGAAGCACTCACCAAATTGA
The DNA here is from genome assembly GCA_017938155.1 of Paludibacteraceae bacterium. Classification (GTDB taxonomy): domain Bacteria; phylum Bacteroidota; class Bacteroidia; order Bacteroidales; family Paludibacteraceae; genus Colicola. Next base: position 22,914 of record JAGBCD010000041.1, read on the forward strand.
GACAAGAGGTACACTATTGCAATATATGCCACAACATTTCGGACGACGACATTTGTCCGATATGCAAGTCGTCGCATCGAAATCACCAATTGGTTTGTATTGTAGAGAACATACAAGACGTGATGTCTATTGAAAACACAGGACAATACAACGGAGTATATCACGTCTTAGGAGGCATCATTTCTCCCATGGATGGTATTGGTCCCAAAGACATTGAGATTGATTCTCTGATTGCACGCATTGAAACGGGAGCCATCAAAGAGGTTATATTAGCCTTGCCTACCACAATGGAAGGCGACACAACTAATTTCTACATTTATCGAAGAATAAGTTCCATATCCCAATCCGTTCAAATCACTCAGATTGCACGTGGTATAGCCATTGGAAACGAGTTGGAATATACGGATGAAGTCACATTAGGAAGATCTATTATTAATCGAATTGAATACAATGGAAAGTAAAATCATCAAACATCTAAATTGGTATTACTATACCATGCTTGCGCTTACTTTGATAGCAGGCACCCTATCTTATTACCTCATCATCAAAGACGTTATTATCCCCATTGACCCGATGACAACAGTTGGTCAAGTGATACAATATTTCGTTATTCTTGATGCAATTATTACCATCCCATTGGGATTATATGGATTCAAACGTATTTGCGACAAACTACGTACATTAGATGATGAAAACATCAAATATGCACAATATCAAAAGTGGGCAGCATGGCGCATCGTTTTGGTCAGCAATGCCATGATATTCGGCATCAGTGCATTCTACCTAATGGGAGCATACAAATCCATGCTATGGATAGCTGCTATTTCTGCCATTGGATGGTATTTTACCAAGCCTACAATTGGCAAAATGGCACAAGAACTAAGGCCTAAATCTGATAATGAAGAAACATACTAATCTCTTTTAGCATATGGTCATTGCAGTCGATTTTGATGGGACTATTGTTACCCACGAATACCCAGCCATTGGCAAACCCATTCCTTTTGCAATTGAAACACTCAAAAAACTTCAACAAGAGGACCACCATCAGCTTATCCTATGGACAGTTAGAGAAGGAGACTTGCTGAAGGAAGCGGTCGAATATTGCGCAAACAAAGGATTGGAATTTTATGCCGTGAACTCCAACTTCCCTAACGACGAGTTGATTCCTGCTGCAAGTAGAAAACTCAACGCAGATATCTTCATCGACGACCACAATCTTGGAGGATTACCTGATTGGGGTATTATCTATCGAATGATTCACGAAGGAAAAGCTTTGAGACCTATTCCTACAAGCAACATCGAAGAGAAAAAACCAAAGAGTTTATTTGAACGTATTTTTGGCTAAATGACTATCCACTTACGCAAAATAGAACCAACAGACCTCCCCTTTTTGTACCTTTGGGAAAACGAAACCAATGTATGGAAAGATGGAGACACACATAATCCCCTATCGCAACAAGACTTGCGCAATTACATTGCCTCCACCACTGGAGACATTTACCAAGATGGTCAACTGCGTTTAATCATTGAGTCCGAAACAAAAGACCCTGTAGGATGCATTGACTTATACGACTTGGACATTCGCAATCGCAAAGCAGGTATAGGAATATATATTGCTAAACATTCACGCGAACAATGCTATGGAAAAATGGCTCTGCAACAATTAGAAGAATACGCATTCCATTTTCTCAACTTGAGAACATTATATGCTTTTACGCATGTACAAAACACACCATGCAACCAATTATTCCAATCCACACATTTTCAATCTATTGCTACACTACCCTATTGGACACTCGAAGGCAATGCTACACTTTGGATAAAGAACAATCCAAATATCCTTTGATGCCCAACTAAAACCAATATAAATCATGTTAGGAATCATCATCAACCCCAAATCTGGTAAAAAGGCTTTTAGAAGACAACGACTCTATTTATGGAAGTTACTTAAAAAAAGGCATGAGCCTTTTACTTATCGTGTTACCAAATATGCAGGACATGCCATTGAGTTGGCACGTGAACTTGTAGAAACAGGACATGACCAAATATTAGTATTAGGAGGAGACGGAACGGTAAGCGAAACCATCAACGGTATCATGACTGCCACCATAACCGACGAACAACGAAAAAAAGTTAGTTTTGGTATAATGCCAAGAGGTACAGGAAACGACTGGGGTCGATATTGGGGATTAACACGCAAGTTCAAAGATGCGCTTGAGTCATTTTTTAGCGGCACACCACATCCAGTGGACGTCGGATGCCTTACTTATTGGAGAAATAATATCGAACATCATCACTATTTTATCAATTCCATCGGATTTGGTATTGACCCATTGACTTGCCGAATTGCTACCAATCTAAAAAACTATATTGGTAGTCATCACATCAATTATTTCTTTGGACTAATCATCGCTCTATTCAAAATCAAACCTATTCCTGTAGATTTGCATTGCGACAATCATATACTTGAGAACAAATCGCTTTTCACAATGAACATCGGCAACGGTCCTTATTCGGGTGGAGGAATAAAACAAAACCCAGACGCAGACCCTACAGATGGCATATTCCATTCCATGTTTCTTGAGCCACCGACGTTCAAACAAATATGTCAAGCGGTGCCTGTTTTATTCTCAGGCGGACTTACCCAATTGGATTTTGTGTATAGTCTAATAGGCAAAAAATTAAAAATTGACACGAAGCAACACTTGGCATTAGAAGCAGACGGCATCATGATGGACATCATGGGACCATGCGAAGTGCACTGCATTCACCATGCTATCAACATGCAAGTGAGAATTTAGAGTAACATGGTTTGAGCGAATTGCTCTGCCTCTTCCAATTGATTTATTTTACCCACATCCATCATTTGATAATTGGTGGGCACGTATGCCTTGAGTGAATGATTTTGGCATAAGTATATATACAAATCTACCAAAGAAAACTTAGGCCCTTTCATATCATAGAAGGCATCCATATAGTCAAATATTTTAGGATTGAGCAACTGCATTCCAGAGAAAGCAAAGGCGTCCAACCCTTCCACATTCAAATCGATAGGTTTTTTCTCCCCCGTCGCAATATTTTGCCATCCGTGCAAACGACGCTCTTCATCAAACAAAAGGTATCGTTGCGTCTTTCGAGGGCTTACTACTATCAATCCCAAAGCATTAGGATCATAAGCGGTCATTAGAGAGGATAAATCAATATTAGATAAGATATCCACATTACAAACCAAAATAGGTTCATCGTCATCATTCTTCAACCATTCTTTGGCACGATACAAACCGCCCCCAGTATCCAGCAACATCTCTCTTTCATCACTGATATGCACCTGACAACCTTCCATGCGATACGTCTGTAGATAATCCACTATTTGGTCGGCTAAATGGTGCACATTTACCACAAACTCCCGTATTCCTACGGCATACAACTTATCCAATTGCCATTGGAGTAAAGTCTTACCCGCAAAAGCAACCAATGCTTTAGGTGTTGTATCGGTCAAGGGTTTAAGACGTGTTCCCAACCCTGCTGCAAAAATCATCGCTTTCATACTCATTTCTCCTTTGCTGGGAACTCGCGTTCCATATTCTGTTCGCGATGAATAAGTTGAACTTCTACTCCAAATTTCTCATTGATATGTTTGGCCATATTCTCCGCTGCATACACACTGCGGTGCTGGCCGCCCGTACAACCAAAGGACACCATTAGGTTTTGGAAACCACGATCTATATAACGTTTTACGCTCGCATCCACCAAAGAATATGCAGCATCCAAGAATGGGAATATCTCACCATCTTCTTCCAAGAATTGAATGACAGGTTGGTCCATACCTGTGTAATACGTATATCGCTCGTATTTACCAGGATTGTTCACGGCACGACAGTCAAATACAAAACCACCACCATTACCGCTCGCATCGGCAGGAATACCTTTCTTGTATGAGAAACTATACACACGAACCACCAAAGGTTTTCTCACACCAACCTCCTTAAATTGTTTCATCTCTGTCATCTTGTGCAACACTTCCACCAAATAAGGATAGTCTTCTGCGGCATTCTTCAAGAGTTGTCTCAAGTTTTCAATGGCATAAGGTATGGATTGTAAGAAGTGAGGTTTTTTCTCAAAATAACCTCTAAAGCCATAAGCACCCAGCACTTGCATTGTACGGAAAAGTACATAGTGCTTTAAGGTCTCATAAAACTCCTCTTCATCTACCGAGACATATTTCTTCAATTCATCCAAATACTCTTGAATCAACTCAATACGTAACTCGTTGTGGAAATTCGCTTTGGCTTGCCATAGGAAAGACGCCACATCATAATACACGGGGCCTCTTCGTCCACCTTGAAAATCAATAAAATAAGGCACCAGCTCCTCTTCGCCAGTCTCTTCGTTTTTCTTGCTCACTACCATCACGTTTCGCGATTGGAAATCGCGATACATGAACGTATGCATGCGAGGCTGAAGAAGAATATAAGCCAAACGTTCAAACTCATTCTCCAACATATCTTCTTGATAATCCAAACCAGTGGCTTTCAAGAAACAATACTTGAAGTAGTTCAAATCCCATTGTATTGAACGCAGATTGAAATCAGGCTGAGGATAACAAATACTAAAATTAAACTTATCTGCCCCCTTCACTTGAAAAACCGCCAACGCACGCATCGTCTTGCGAAGCAACGCTTTCTCACGCTCACAAAAACTACCCGTCTTACGTCCATCTGCAATATAGTCAAAGAGCAAAGTATCGCCCAAATCTTCCTGAACATATGCCATCTCATCATCACTCACCGCCTTCACTTCAGGGACATTCAAACCCTGACTCTTAAAATGTTTCGCCATCTCCAAAAAGGCTCTATTCTCATCACGAGAAGTACCTTGAACACCTATCAACGATACAGAATCATCCATACTGATGATGCGATAATAACGGCGATTACTACCAGAAGCTGTCAAAGCAACTTGAGAACCTACTTTCTTACCTGTTGCTTGCAAAAACAATTGAGCTAATGATTGTGACATATTATAATGCGTATTTTATATTCCTTATTTACATGCTATATACATGCGACCGACAAAGGTACAAAAAATATATGACATACACAAATACAATATTTTTTTAAGTATGAAGAATGCAACAAAAACGAAGCACACAGAATGGATTTATACGACTATAATTTCAAAAAAAAAATCAAATATTCATTCACTTCACATACACCATTTCCCGACGGTCACGTATACCCTTGCTATACCCTTGCTATAGCATTGGGATAATGTTGAATTAAGAATTTTGAATTTTGAATTATCCTTTTTCAGGATGGGACAAAACAGAAGAAGCAAGAACTTTCTTTTGGTATTCGCGAGGAGAGAGTCCTGCGTGCAATCGAAAGAATTTTCCAAAAGTAGGCAAATCTTCAAACGACAATTCTTGACTAACCAGCACAACGGATGTTCCTGGACAACGAAGCATATATTGTGCATACGAAATGAGTTGTTGACATATACATTCTTTGGCTGAACATCCCGTCACCCGTTTGACACACCAAGACATATACTTCGGGGTAAGACATAGTTTATCAGCATAGAAACGGACATTATGATTTTTTTTGAAATGAGTATTGAGTAGAGATAAAAAATGTTGAGCGACTTCCTCTTCTCTTGAAGCCGATTGAACACTTTGCTGATGTTTATGATAATAGTAATTAAAGTTCAAAAAATAAGCCATCGTAATATGACGCAACATCTCCAAACGATTGGGATTGTCATACTGCTGCAAAATACCCCGATAAAGTTCATAGCAAGTTAGGATTGAATGCATTGCATCTTTATTTAATGGAAGAAATGGATTTGCTTTGAGGGACAAGGCAAAATCCAAACGAGATATTATGTTTAGTTGTTCTGTGAAGTTCTTTGACATAAGGATATACTTTGCCTTATAATCAGACGATATTTCAGTGACTTGAAATATCTGACCCGGAAAATGATAAATAACTCCCTGCTCTTTTATATGGTATTGTTGAATTCCATTGATACTAACCACTACACTCCCTCGTTCAATAATACAAATAACAATATACCTATCCAACACATAGGACGTATTGATGGACGAGTAGGCTTGCGACTCCTCCATTATAATAAACTGATGTTCTATATGCAAAACGGATTGCAGATATTGAAAAGGTATTTCTTTTATGGTTTGTAAAGAAGGCATAAATCAATCATTTGAAAATTTGATGCAAAGATACAAAAATATTAGACCATTGCAAGTCATTTTTACCACTATACAACATTTTTCAATTGATTTTTTAATCAATATACGACATTTTTACCACTATTCACTCCTAATTTCACTTTTGTAGCATACGTAATTATATTACTTTTGCACCATCAAACAAAGCAACATTAAATCAAAATAGGAATCAAGTGTAATAGAACAAAAACAGATTACGACTATGAAGAAAAAGATTTGGATTTATTTCTTAGCACTACCAATGTTAGCATGTGCACAAGAAAATAGTAATGTTAAAAATGAAACTAACAAACCTATGGGAGTAAAAGAATTTTTCAAAAAAGCCTTCTCAGACATGAAAGAGGAAGCAAAAGCACAACACGAACTTGACAAAGCCAATTTCGAAGCAGTCAAAGCAGAATCAAAGGCCAACTTCGAAGCAGCTAAGCGCACACCAGATGAGATGAGAGCGGAACGTCAAAAAGCAAGAGAACAACAAATCGAAGAGGCCAAAGATCGTGAAGCCAAAGCAAAAGCAAAAATGTAATCTGACGATTTCCTAAACAAGCAACTCGGGTCATACTCACCCGAGTTGCTTATTTCTCACTTTCCCTAAAACATAGATGTTTTTGGGGCCCAATGGAGGGTTCTCATCCCGCAGGAGGGACACAAAAAAAGACACCCTTACGGATGTCTTTGGTGTACTCCCAGGGACTCGGCGTTCCAAATAATTTCGTCTATAGTTTTTACTGCGTAAAAAGGAGACTCTATTATTTCTCACTTTCCCTAAAACATAAAATGTTTTTGGGGCCCGATGGAGAGTTCTCGTCCCGCAGGAGGGACACAAAAAAAGACACCCTTACGGATGTCTTTGGTGTACTCCCAGGGACTCGGCGTTCCAAATAATTTCATCTATAGTTTTTACTGCGTAAAAAGGAGACTCTATTATTTCTCACTTTCCCTAAAACATAAAATGTTTTTGGGGGCCCAATGGAGGGTTCTCATCCCGCAGGAGGGACACAAAAAAAAGACACCCTTGCGGATGTCTTTGGTGTCCTCCCAGGGATTCGGCGTTCCAAATAATTTCGTCTAAAGTTTTTACTACGTAAAAAGGAGACTCTATTATTTCTCACTTTCCCTAAAACATAAAATGTTTTTGGGGCCCAATGAAGGGTTCTCATCCCACAGGAGGGACACAAAAAAAGACACCCTTACGGATGTCTTTGGTGTCCTCCCAGGGATTCGAACCCTGGACCCACTGATTAAGAGTCAGTTACTCTACCAACTGAGCTAGGAAGACTTGATTTATTAGGCATATCACCTCAAAACCGACTGCAAAAGTACTGCTTTTTTTTGAACTCTGCAAATTATTTTGTCAAAAAAGTAAAAAAAGACCTATTTTTCTTACTTCATTGCATTTACAATCACTTTCACAACCTCTTTTACACGAGCAGCAGCATAGTCATATTGCATCGCTTGCTCAAGAGGCACATTCGCTTCTGATGTTTGATATATTGCTCTAAAGCCCATCGTATCCAATTCCTCACACCACTCTACTCCGCCACCTATAGCAACCACAGGGATATTCTGCTGCTTAGCACGAGCCAACACACCTGCTGCCGTCTTCCCTTTAGCGGTTTGGTAATCTATTTTACCCTCTCCTGTTATAACCAAATCCGCATTTGCTATTAACCCATCAAAACCAATAGCGTCCAATACCATTTCTATTCCTTTTTTCAGTGTGGATGGCACAAAGGCATAAAAAGCACCACCCATTCCACCTGCAGCACCACTACCAGCTATTGACCGCACATCCAACCCATACTTATTTTGTATCACTGCCGCAAAGGATTGCATACCTTCTTCCAATAATGCCACCATGGAAGCATCGGCACCTTTTTGAGGAGCAAACACTGCTGCTGCCCCATTAGGTCCGCAAAAGGGTGTATCCACATCACACGCTACAATAAAACGTACATTTGCTACACGCTTATCTACCTGACTATCATCAATACGTGCTATATGTTGTAGTGTTTCACCCGTACACCAAGCAATAAGGCGGTCGTTAGCATCATAAAAGCGATACCCCATCGCCTGCAACATCCCCGTTCCTGCATCATTCGTTGCACTGCCACCGATTCCTACCAATAAATGTTCACACCCCCTATTGATAGCATCCATAATCAACTCACCCGTTCCATAGGTTGACGTTTGCATCGGATTACGCTCTTCTTCCAACAACAATGGCAAGCCACTGGCTGCTGCCATTTCAATAATAGCCATCTTACCCGCCAAACCATATGTAGCACGGATAGACCTACCCAATGGGTCCTTCACCTCTGCCACAATCATTTCGCCTTGTAATGCTTGTACGATAGCCCCTACCGTACCCTCTCCGCCGTCTGCCACATTAACCTCTACAACCTCACAATTAGGCAGCACTTCCAATATACCCATCTTCGCACTCGCCGCTACCTCCAAAGAAGATAACGAACCCTTGAACGAATCGGATGCTATAACTATCTTTTTCATATATCAACCAAATATCATATAAACCACCATACTAACGATGGTCAATACCAATCCTACCAACGATTCATAAGGAATCAGTTTCAGTCTCTCTTTCACACCCATACCCATTGATCCTCCAGTAGCATGGAAGAACGACCCATGTGGCAGGTGGTCCAAAACTGTTGCACCGGCATTGACCATAGCGGCTCCCCATACAGCAGCCACTCCTGCCGCCACAATAGACTCCGCAAAGGACGCAGAAGCGATGGTAGCACCTGCTGTGGTAGAAGCTGTGGCTGCCGACATCAAAGCACCTGAAATAGAAGCCATCAAAGTACCACCATTACTCCACCCCGACAAGACACCCACCAATACATCTTTGATAGCCGATGCTTTTATTATTCCTGCTATCGTACCTGTTCCTACCAACAAGATGGCAATACCAGACATCTTCTCCAATCCATAGGCAAGACATTGACCTGCATTTCGCCAATTCATCGTTACTACTATACCTACCAATCCACCGATAGGAAGCGCTATCATCGGATCAATCACCACTCCTGCTATTGGCCTGAGCGCCAAAAGAACAATCGTCACAATAGGACCAATAATGCTCTGCCATAAGGTAGGTAATTTTTCATTTTGATGATCATCGCACGTACCGCTCATCACTTCTCCTTTGGGCATCAAAGGAACAATCACAAAAACAGTTACCGCTAAACCAATCAGTGCAGGAATCACACCTGCTGCCATAACAGATGACAAGGGAGCATTGAAATTCTCTGCTGCTATGATTGTGTTCGGATTAGGAGAAAGGATATTACCGCATTTGCCTCCGCCTATCATGGCCAACAGCAATTTCATTTTAGATAACTTGAGATTATTTCCTGTAATGATAGCAATAGGAGCGATGGTTATCACTGCCACATCTATAAACACCCCCATTGCGGTTAGAAGCATTGCAGATAGTGCCAATGCCAAGTAGATATATTTTTCGCCTAATGCTTTGATTATACTTCTTGCTATCGTTTCAGCAGAACCTGTTTTGACAAGCATACCCGTCAACACTCCTGCTGCTAATATACGCACAATAGCGGGAGTGATATCTTTGACTCCGCTTACCATTTCGACTACCGTCTGTTCAAGCCCCCATCCGGCAAACAATCCACCCACGACGGCTCCTAATATCAAACTATATACTGGAGAAATCTTCTTAATAATCAGAACGATTGAAACGCATAACCCTATCAGGGCTGCTAAAGCACTATTCATGGTATTTAGATATTACGTAATGTTGATTTTCTTGGGAATAGATACAAAAAAAACAAAGATTTACAACACGCAAATCTTTGTTTTTGTCGGGATGGCGAGATTCGAACTCACGACCTCCTGCTCCCAAAGCAGGCATTCTAACCGGGCTGAACTACATCCCGCAGTAATTAGCATTATTACGTGCCTTTTACTCTGCCTCTAATCGATTGTCTTGCGACTATTTCTCAAAAGCGAGTGCAAAGGTACGGCTTTATTTTGAATTGTGCAAATTTTTCCAACAAAAAAAGATGTTTTTTAACATTTTTCCCTTATTTGCACCTTTTTTAAGTATATCAATCATAAATCACCCCCACCAATCACCAATCAAACTCCTCCTCTAAGTTAGGGTGTGAAGGAATGCAACGGGATGTACTATTTAACTGCTCCTCTAAGTTAGAGGAGGTGCCCGTAGGGCGGAGGAGTTTGTCAATTACCTATTACCTATTACCTATTACCTATTACCTATTACCTATTACCTATTACTTATTACCTATCAGGGGCCATTTCTCTAAACATTATGCACAAAGGATAGAATGGATAAATAATATAAAAATGATAAAAACGCACTTTTCTACGATAACACGATAACACGATAACATGATTTTCTGTATTCAAATGCATTTTGGGAATCAATAATAACAAAACACTCGTTGAAATACATCACATTTTTAGGACAAAAATAGTCATTTTCCAGCCTCACTCCCATTACGTTTCAAGCGTTGACCGTCGGCTCACCGTCGGCTCACCGTCGGGAATGACTCGATAATATCTCAATAATGACTCTATAACGATTAAAGACTCAATATTGATTATATTGACTAAAACGGCTATAATGATTTACATCATTGCAGATGGTAATATCGGTAGGAATCCCAACGAAGCGTTAGTGTTTTTTGTTATTTCAAATATTTTCAATACCTTTGCAGAAGATTGTTTAACATCTTATATTTAGCATATCATGAAACAAATTATTTCTACCACTAAGGCTCCAGCTGCGATTGGAGCATATAGTCAAGCTGTTGTAAGCAATGGAATGCTTTTTGCCAGCGGTCAATTGGGTATTGACCCTGCAACGGGTGAGTTTGCGGGTAATGATTTTCGCAGTCAAGCAGAGCAAGCCATCAAGAACGTTGCAGCCATATTGGAAGCGGCCGGTACAGATGCCTCACATGTGATAAAGACCACTGTTTTCTTGACCGACATGTCCAACTTCGCTATTCTCAACGAGGTTTACTCTACCCTTTTCACTGCCCCATTCCCTGCTCGTTCAGCGGTAGCGGTAGCTGCATTACCCAAAGGAGGATTGGTAGAAATAGAAATCATTGCCTCATTATGACCTACCAATCGTCTCCCGAGTTCCGTGCCTTATGTATGGATATAGAAAAAGCTGTAGGTCGTAAGATACAAACGCCATACGATTTTGACTTTTTGGTTACTTGTCTTTGGGAACATAATCGATGTGTCATTTCTACTTCTACCCTCAAACGTTTGTGGGGATATATCCCATCTACGATGTCGCCACGTCGTTCCACATTAGATTTATTGTCGCGTTTCATCGGATATAAGGATTGGAACGACTACATCCAAGATATGGAAAAACGTTTAGAGGTTCAAAGCAGTAGTTTTACAGGAAAAGGCATTCATGCCACAGATTTGCAAATTGGCGATTGTATTGAGGTAACGTGGTTACCTAACAGAAGATGTATTTTTCGCTATTTGGGCGAGCATCATTTCATTGTTGAGTATGCAGAACATTCCAAATTAAGAGAGGGTGACACGTTTGATGCAGTAATGTTCACCGTCTGTCATCCCATGTATATTGACCATTTGTCGCGTGACAACATGCCCTCAACGTCGTATGTTGCAGGCAAGAAAAATGGATTAATAACCGTTAGAAAGATACAACTATGAGTAAATCATCCGATTCAAGTTTCATACAGCCAGGAACCATTGATAGTAATTGGAGTGAATTGTCCATCGTTCAAAATAAACAATATAACGTTTTATATATTGGCAAGCGATATGGCAAATTTCACATGCTCAAAGGGATTGCTTCACAATACAAGGGTAGCACAGATTATCAACTATTACAAGAAAAAGAATTTTTATTAGGTTATAAACTCAACCATCCCAATATAGCAGAAACCTATTCTTTGGAAGAGGTTGCAGATTATGGTAAATGCATCGTAATGGAGTATGTGGATGGCACTACTTTGGCGGAATAGCTCGCCACCAACCCTTCTCATTCGGCACGCCAACGCGCTATGCTTCAACTTCTGGATACGTTGGAGTACATTCATTCCTTACAACTCGTTCACCACGACCTCAAGAGTAGCAATATCCTTATCACTCGTAACGGAAAGAATGTCAAACTGATAGATTTCGGGCTGAGCGATTTGGATACCACCAATCCGCAAAACGATATACAGCACGATATAAAGAAGTTTGGAGAGATTCTTCTGCTGCTTTTCCCTACCCGTTACAAACACCTCCGTCAGCAATGTCAAAATGGTCGCTTTGCCAATATGGCAACTATCCGCCTCTTTATCGAAAAACGCCAACGCCGCCAAAAATATATCCCTTATATCATTGCAGTCATCATTTTGGGTATCAGTGCGGTGCTATCTATCCACACCTATCGCCTTTACCAAGAATCCGAGCAAATGACACAAGTGGCAAACGAGTATATGCAGCAGAAACAACGCAAAGAGGAGATGATTGAGCAGATACATAGATTAATAGACAATGAGATAGAACAATTACAATCTGTGGCGGATAAGTCAACCTCATACTTCTCTTATACCCAGCACCCATTATATCTGGGAATTTGGGATTTGCAAGCGCAAGTACGTGACTCGCTCGCTAATTGCTATGCAGATAGTCCAGAGCTAAAGCATAAATGTATTGAAATTTGGGCACAAGAAATTGGCATTCGAGTAATGCAAATCGATTCCCAAGTCAAGGAAAGTAAACCTCTTTATTAACATAAAGAGCAAGAATGTAAGAAAAATCGCTCAATCAGAGCGATTTTTTTTTGTACATATAGTTAAAAAGTATTAACTTTGCCACTGAAAAGAAACAAGTATGTAGAAGACATTCTTTAATTAGGTGTGCAAGCGTGCCTACCTAATCTTTTCAAGACATATAGAAGTAGCATTGGCTATTTATTCGCAGATACACCTTGAAACCTGAGAAATTTCAATAATGTATAGCGTCAAGTTAGGCATAGATGAGTAGAATCATCGTTGTCGTTTGGTGGTATTATTGTGTAAGTACATTCCGAATAAAGGGCGAATGCCCATGTGTAGGCGTGGGCGATTCGTTGTTTGGATGTACGGGTTTTCTCAGGACCTCAAGGTGTGAACAAGGAATCGTTCATGCCTTTTTTTGTGTGCATTCGCTACTAATTTGAGTACGAAAATCATGCCATCCTTGCTCTTTGGCAGACGCTTAACACTCAAAAGAACCAACAAGAACCAACGCCTTTCTTGCCCACATAGCGAAAAAAACACTACCTTTGCAAGGTCTTGTGAAAAATAACTAAGGAGAAAACCGAAAAGCCTTGATAAAAGTGAGTAGGTATCATTAAAAAAACAAAAAAAATGAAACGAAAAAATTATGTGATTGGAACACTTGTGTTCCTGAGTTTGTTACTATTGTCAGCTTGTGGTAACACTTATAGTAACAATGGAAATGGTCCAGCGGAAGATGTACTTTCAAAAGAAGTCTATTCTCGTGTAGTTAGTACATATGACGATGTGGGTGATTTTTACAATAGTGTGTCAGTCGTAAGAATTACAGATGAGAAGTATCAATCAAAATACGGTGCGATCAATACCAGTGGGGAAGTTGTTATTCCAACTGAATACGATGACGTTAGGAATTGCCATGAAGGAAGGTGTATCGTACGAGTTGGAGGCTTGTTCTCAGGAAAATATGGCGTAGTAGATGCTACGGGAAAAGTAATAGTAGCTCCAACTTCCAACTATAGTAAAATTGAGGATTTTGAAAATGGTTTGGCTCTTGTTAAGGACGCTAAATCAAATTTGTATGGTTATATTAATCTCCATGGAGAAGTGGCTATCCCTTTGACCTACAAGGATGCATATTCTTTTTCGGAGGGCCTTGCATGTGTAGAAGTGAAAGCCAATAAATATGGCTACATCAATGAAAAAGGTGAGGTTGTAATCCCAACAACTTTTGATGTTGCCAAATCATTCTCAGAAGGATTAGCAGTAGTAAAAAAAGCAAAAAAAGAAATGGTGATAGATAAAGATGGCGAGATTATATATACACTACCTAAAAATCAAGAATTCTATGGTAAAGAGTATCATGATGGATTGATTCGTGTAATAAACGACCTAGATGGTGATTGGTGGAGTGATTACGATCAAAAATGTGGCTATCTTGATACCAAAGGTGAGGTCGCGATCAGCTTCATATATGATGATGCAGACGACTTTGAAGATGGTATTGCCTATGTTGAAAAAAATGATAGAATCTTCTGCATTAATACTAAAGGCAAGGAAGTTGAATGTGACTATTAATCAACTAATTATTAACATTATAAAACTTTTTTATTTATAAAAAAAAATATTTATTTAACCTTTTGTGCAGCATGCATGTTGACTTTAGGTTCATGTAGCAAATCGAAAGATGCAACACTAACCCCTCTCTAGCCTTTCCTCTTTTTCTGATGTCTATGATGAGGTAAATGACCTATATAATGAGGCCATGAAAGAAGCTTCTGACATGTATGATGAAGCCCTCAAAGAGGCTGAGGAGATGTACGAAGATGCTTACGAACAAGCTTTAGAAGCTTTTGATGTTTGGTGATTAAACACCTTCAATAATTAAGACAGGTGAGCTTAATGGCTCACCTGATTTTTTAACGTAGCTTTCAGTTCGTGCCCAGCCAGCTCGGGGAAGAATTTAACCATTCAAAGATTAATCAGACATCGATCTTATGAATATAAGCATGCAGGTGGGCAATTATGTCCACCTGCTGTGTTATAGAGCAATACTCCAAAAAGTTTTCTTTGACGTATTGTAGAGAAAAGTTAAAAGTTATTTCTTGGTCATCGACTTATAATTAATAAGGTGTGTTTCACCAATGGACTTTTGAGGACCAGTATAGACGATGTTCATGCTCAACAAATCATCTTTGAGCAGACTTTTGAGATAGTCCAATGAATTCAAAAATTCTGGATGAAAGCGCTCAGCAGACTTGATTTCGTATGCATGTATTTTGCCTGCCTCTTCTTGCAAGATATCTACTTCTCTGGATTTATCTCGGTAGAATAAGATATTCTTTTCCAATCCTTGGTTATAGCGCGCTTTCAACATATCACAAACTACCATATTCTCAAATATTGCACCGCGCAAAGGATGATTAGCCAACTGCAGAGCCGTCTCTATTCCCAAGAGATAACATACCAAACCTATATCGTAGAAATACACCTTAGGTGTTTTAGTCAGTCGTTTACCTATGTTGCGATAAAATGGATGTAGCAAAAATGCTGTATATGAGGTCTCCAATATACTCATCCACGATTGAATGGTCTTATGATCTACAGCTAATTCCGCACTGATAGATGATGCTACAAACTCCGTACCCACTCGAGAAGCAAGAATAGTCAAAAAGCGACGAAAAAGACTCAAATCTTTGATATTTACTATCTGGCGGACATCCTTTTGGATATAAGTAGCCACATAACTGTCATATACTGTGTGCGGGTCTTTCTTATCTCCCCATATAGCTGGATAGAATCCTCGCCACATCAGTTCATTGACATCTATATCCGCATCATCACCTAACTCTGACAAACTCAAAGGTAGCAAGCGCATAACCGCCACACGACCTGCTAAGGATTGAGATATATTTTGCATCAACAAGAAGTCACTGCTACCACTTAGCACATAGCGCAATGATTTGTTCTCATCGACTACCACTTGTAGAACAGAAAACAACTCGGGCATGTTTTGGGCTTCATCTATAATCAATCCATTGGGATATTGTAGCAAGAAGCCCTCAATGTCATGTTCAACTAACGCGCGGGTTGTAGCACGCTCCAGATTGACATATTCGTAATCAGGAAATGCCATTTTACACAATGTAGTCTTACCTGACTGGCGTGGTCCTGTCACCGAAATGATAGACCAATGCTCGCTTAACTCTAAAAGTTTGTTTTGTAACTCTCTGCTATACATATTATTATTGCGTGTTTGGACAAAATGGGAGTTGTATTCCCAATTTGTCCGCGAAGGTACTGCATTTATTTCACATACGCAAGCGTTTGGGCAAAAAAACTACTTTTTCTCTGCAATACTGCCGAATAATGGGCTAACCGCAGCCACAAACAAGGCAGGCGGGCTTGACCGCCCACCTGATTACCAGCCCCCTCCTAACTTCCCTTAAAGGGAAGGGATAAAATGAGAAAAAGTGATCTTTGACGTATTGTAGAGAAATTTGTAATGGCGATTTCCGAAATGGCGATTACGGTTATTCTGCTATCAGCGGACAAAGTGCAAAAAGTTCTAACGCAGAAGCCGTTTCGGGAATAAGTTGCTCACGGGCAAAGTTCTTGGATTGATTATCCAACAACACTTCTCCCAATCCCTGCATCAACATGCGTGAACTATACGAGCGCACTTTAACTGCGCATTGTTGCGCATACTCGCTAAGACCGTCCGTGAGTTTGATAATATTGTACTAAAATATCCATTGTGAGCTGCAACTGCAAATAATTTGTACTTTCAGCGTACAAAGGTACAACAAAAAAATACACATACGCAAGCATTTGGGCAAAACAACGACTTTTTCTCCATAATACAACGATAGATACAATCTGATAGCTCACATTATATCAAGGTTAGTCTTGGGTACAAACCAACATATCAAACTACCCTACCGCAAGAAAGATTAGCAACAAAATGAATCGTTGATATAGAAAAACAGCATTTCTAACTACATTATACCTAATGAAAGCATGCATACCAAACGAAATAAATGCATTTATTTTGTATCTATCAAAAAAAGCACTATCTTTGCAGAAAATAAGTCATGTTTGACTCTATTTTGACACTTTGATTTCATTTTTATCATGTCTTTCATTCAACAGTTTATAGCGGAGCATCGGAAAGACGATGTAAATCAATTGGCACTCATCGGGTGCAAAAATCCTGATGTGTCGAAAGATGATTGGAACTGGATTCTACAACAGATTGAAGGATGGCAACGCACACAAACCAAACTCCCTACCCTCTCTAACCTTACCGATTGGTGGTTCCCTGTACGAGTGAGTTGTGAACAATGTTCAAGCGAAAAAACTGCCAACTACAAGTACCTACTCATCAAAAACAACCCCCATCTACAAGCATCATGCTTAGTGGACCTAACGGGAGGATATGGCATTGACACCATTCATTTAAGCAAAGCTTTTACGTGCGCGCACTACGTAGAAACAAATGAGGAGTTATGTAGAATAGCGCAACACAATTTTACCCTTACCAACTCCCCTATCCAAACACACAATACAACCGCAGAAGAATATTTACAGACTCTATCCGACATCAGCAATGTCACACTGTATATAGACCCTGCAAGACGTAGCAAAAGCGGAAGCAAAGTCTTTAAATTGGAAGACTGCACCCCCAATATCATCCCTATCCTACCCTTGCTACTGAAAGCAAAAGCATGCATCATCAAACTAAGCCCAATGGCAGACATTCATGCCGTGTTAAAAGCATTGGGAGGGGAAGAGAAATGGAACGTACATATCATAGCTATTCATAACGAAGTGAAAGAATTGCTCATAACGACTGGCAACGGCAAACGCACTGCTATAGACTTACACTCTGAAGAGCAAATCACATTCACTATTCAAGAAGAAAATACCGCCACCCCTCGTTATGCACAACAAATAGCACAGTACCTATACGAACCTAACAGCAGTTTACTCAAAGCTGGAGCCTATAAAATCATTTGCGAACACTATGATGTACACAAGTTAGCTCCAAACACACATCTTTATACTTCGGACAAGCATATAGTAGATTTTCCTGGAAGGGTTTGGCAAGTAATAGAAAGCAACCTCAAATCTATCCCAAAGGCAACGCGAGCTAATGTGGTAACGCGTAATTACCCCCTCAAAGCAGAACAACTACAGAAGAAATGGAGAATAATAGATGGAGGTGAACAATATATAATAGGTACCACATTAGCTAACAAGACACTCTTGTTGCGCGCAATCATATTAAAACAAACCATAGAATAACACGTAACTAATTTTTCTTATTATGGATTATCGTTTTTCTGGTAAAAGTGGATTACAACTACCACTCGTTTCACTTGGCTTATGGCATAATTTTGGAAGTGTTGACCCATACGAAAATGCACGAGCAATGCTATTACACGCATGGGAAAATGGCGTTACACATTTTGACATTGCAAACAACTACGGACCAGAACCCTGTAGTGCAGAAAAAACTTTTGGAAGAGTACTCAAAGAGGATTTGTTTGCACATCGTGACCAAATGATCGTTTCTTCCAAAGCTGGTTATTGGGGATGGGATGGTCCCTACGGAAATGGCGGTTCAAGAAAATACTTGATTGCCTCTTGTGACCAAAGCCTCAAACGCACAGGATTGGAATACTTTGATATCTTCTACTCACATCGTTATGATCCAGAAACTCCTATCGAAGAGACTATGCAGGCTCTGGTTGATATCGTTCGCGCAGGCAAGGCGCTATATGTAGGAATCAGCAATTACCCAGCTGACAAACAAAAAGAAGCATGTGAATACCTACGTCAAGCACATGTACCCTGCCTGATAGGGCAATACAAAGCGAACATTATCGCACAACAAACATTGATAGAAAACTTGCCTGTTGCCATTGAACAAGGAACGGGGTTTATTTGCTTCTCCCCATTGGCACAAGGACTTTTAACAGACAGATACCTTAACGGCATCCCAGAAGGAAGTAGAGCAACGAAAGAAGTCTTTTTACACCGCGCACAAATAACCCAAGAAGTGGTAGAGCGTTCACAACGACTCAACCAAATAGCTCAAAAACGCGGTCAGTCGTTAGCACAAATGGCCCTTGCATGGTTATTAGCACAAAAGGGCGTGACAAGCGTTCTCATTGGCGCAAGTAGTGTCAATCAACTTGACAATAACCTCCATGCATTGGACAATACAACCTTTACACAACAAGAATTGGATGCCATAAACGAAGCAATCAAAGAATAAGACAGACAAAAAACTGCCAATTTGTCAGTGCCGTGTCAGAAAATCCTTACTTTGGACTTTTGGCACGGCATTTGTCATATTTGTAGCGAACACGCTTGTTGAACGACCAATCAACACGTGAAAATAAACTTATTTGTAAACTAAATAAAAAATTAAGAATATGAGCAAAATTATTGGTATCGACTTAGGAACAACTAATTCCTGCGTCTCAGTTATGGAAGGCAATGAGCCTGTTGTTATTGCAAACTCTGAGGGTAAACGCACTACCCCATCTGTTATCGGTTTTGTAGATGGCGGCGAGCGCAAAGTAGGTGACCCTGCTAAACGTCAAGCTATCACAAACCCAACAAAAACCATCTATTCTATCAAACGTTTTATGGGCGAGACCTACGATCGTTTGAGCAACGAGATAAGTAGAGTTCCTTACAAAGTGGTAAAAGGCGACAATAACACACCAAGAGTGGATATTGACGGAAGACTTTACACCCCACAAGAAATCTCTGCAATCATCCTACAAAAGATGAAAAAGACAGCGGAAGACTATCTTGGTCAAGAAGTGACAGAAGCTGTTATTACCGTTCCTGCATACTTTAATGATAGCCAAAGACAAGCTACCAAAGAAGCAGGAGAAATCGCTGGACTTAACGTTAGACGTATTGTGAACGAACCTACAGCAGCAGCATTGGCATATGGTTTGGACAAGTCAAACAAGGATATGAAAATTGTGGTATTTGACTGCGGTGGTGGTACTCATGACGTAAGTGTATTAGAGCTTGGCGATGGTGTATTTGAAGTGAAAGCAACCGATGGTGATACCCACCTTGGCGGTGACGATTTTGACCACAGAATCATTGATTGGCTCGTACAAGAGTTCAAGAACGAGAATGGCGGAGTAGATTTGAGCAAAGACCCAATGGCTATGCAACGTTTGAAAGAAGCTGCAGAAAAAGCAAAGATAGAGCTCTCCAACACCTCAAGCACTGAAATCAACTTGCCATACATCATGCCTGTGAATGGAATACCTGCACACTTGGTAAAGACATTGACCCGTGCTAAGTTTGAGCAACTCATTGATGATCTTATCCAAAGAACTATTGCACCTTGCCGCACCGCATTGCAAAACGCAGGATATAGCACAAGTGACATTGACGAGATTATTCTTGTAGGTGGTTCAACACGTATTCCTGCTATCCAAGAGGCTGTTCAAAAATTCTTTGGCAAAGCTCCATCTAAAGGTGTCAACCCTGACGAAGTAGTAGCAGTAGGAGCAGCTATCCAAGGTGGTGTGCTAACTGGCGATGTAAAAGACGTTTTGCTACTTGACGTTACTCCACTTAGTTTAGGTATTGAAACAATGGGTGGCGTGATGACCAAGATGATTGAGGCCAACACAACCATTCCTACCAAGAAAACAGAGACCTTTACTACCGCCGTTGACAACCAACCTTCAGTAGAGATTAAAGTACTTCAAGGTGAAAGACCAATGGCCGCACAAAACAAACAAATCGGTATCTTCCATTTGGACGGAATCATGCCAGCAAGACGCGGCGAACCACAAATTGAAGTAACATTTGACATTGATGCGAATGGTATATTGAACGTCACTGCAAAAGACAAAGCTACTGGTAAAGAGCAAAAGATACGCATTGAAGCATCAAGCGGATTGAGTGATGATGAAATCAAGCGCATGAAAGCAGAAGCAGAAGCAAATGCTGAAGCAGACAAAAGAGAAAAAGAACGCATTGAAAAACTCAATCGTGCAGATGCGACCATCTTCCAAACAGAAAAACAATTGGCAGAAATAGGAGACAAAATACCTGCAGATAAAAAAGCTCCTATTGAAGATGCACTCAAAGAGTTGAAAGATGCTTACGAGAAAAAAGATGCTGATGCATGTGAAGCTGCTAACCAAAAATTGATGACAGCCTTCCAAGCTGCAAGTGCAGATATGTACAATGCAACCAACGCACAACAAGCAGACCCACAAGCTGGTGCTCAAGGACCTTTCAGCGGACAACAAAACACACAAAGCGACAATAAAGCTGCCGAAGATGTGGACTTTGAAGAAGTAAAATAATCTGTTGAAACGAACTATAATACAAAAAAATAGCAATCTTTTGCAGGATTGCTATTTTTTTTATACCTTTGCGGGTCATTTGTAAAAAAGTCTATTATCATGAGTAAATCGTGTAAATTACTATTACTTGTAATTATTTCTATTTGCGCTACTACTATCCATGCACAAGAAAGCGCCGTTTACAACGATATCAATTTTATTTTAGATCCAGTTAAAGAGACTGCAGAAGTTACAGCCACTCCATACATTTCTGGCGATGTACTCATACCAGATGAGATCACCGTTGGACAAAAGACATATCAAGTGGTGGAGATAGGCGAGAATGCGTTCAAGGGGAATAAGAAGCTGATGAATATTGTTCTACCCAAAGGTATTCAGCGAATATTCCGAAGTGCATTTGACGGAACTGGCATCATGCAAGACAAGACTAAGTGGAATGAAGGAGTATTATGGATTGATAGTTGCTTGATAGCGACCGACAAACATATCAAGCCTAAATACGAAGTTCCCTCAAGTACACGAATCATCGCTTGTGGAGCATTTGAAGGCAACAAAACTGTAACACGAGTAGAATTACCAGAAGGATTGAAACGCATAGATCACGACACGTTCAAAGACTGTAAAAATCTTACGAGAGTAACCATACCAACATCTGTAAATTGGATTGGACAAGATGCCTTCTTAAACTGCGGCATCTATAATAATGAAAAAAAATGGCGTAAAGGAGCCTTGTATATTGATGGATGCTTAATCGCTGTTAACAATAATGCAGCAGCTAAATTCGTTTTCAAAGACAAAGTACCTACTCGACTCATTGCGTGTGGCGCATTTGCCAACAACATAAGAGTAAAGACCGTACTTATTCCTGAAGGTATACAAGAAATTCCAAGTGCTACTTTTTACAAGTGTCCAGAACTACAAATCGTATATATACCTAACTCGCTCAAACGAGTTGAGATGTATGCATTTTATGAATGTGGAAAACTACATACAGCTAAATTGACACAAAACGTAATACGAATAGGTGCTGGTGCATTTTACGGATGTGTCAACCTAAAAGAACAAATCATATCCGATAGCATCAAAACGATAGAAAAAGCCAGTTTCTTCACATGTAGAAGCATTCGTAAGATTACGCTACCTAAGAATATTGAAGTTATTGAAGACGGAGCATTTGCAGGATGTATTGAATTAGAAAAGATCACATTCCCTGAGTCACTTACCTCTATCGGTAGTAATGCTTTTTCTGGATGTGCAAAATTGTCAAATATCGTTATCCCAGAAAAAATAAATATCATTCGCAAAGGGACATTTGAAGATTGCAGACAATTATTCAAAGTCACCCTACCCAATGGATTGTATGCTATAGATGATGAAGCTTTTTCCAATTGCTTGGTACTTGAGAAAATCAATTTTCCAAAAACTACTTTCAGAATCGGTAAAAAAGCATTCTACAACTGCCAAAGTCTTGAGCGAGTGTCTTTAGCAGACCAAATACATGCAATAGAAGCAAGCGCATTTGAAGAATGCAAGCACTTATATGAGATTGCAATGCCTGACATGTTAGAAGTTTTAGGCCCTCGCGCTTTCGCACACTGTATCAACTTACAAAAGTTCAAATTCAATAAAAAACTCAAAATCATAGGTCCCAAGGCATTTCTTGATTGCAGATCATTGCAAGAGATTGCATTACCACAAAAACTTGAGACGATTGGAGCCGGTGCATTCAAAGAATGTAAAAACCTAAAGAAAGTAGAATGGCCACTTACATTGGAACTGATAGACCAAGAGGCATTTAGAGATTGTGAGAGCCTTAAAATGCCTGTATTCACAACAAGAATCACTTTAGGTAAGAATGCTTTCAAAGGAACACGAGCAAACTAAAACAATAGAGATATCGTATCCAACAAGTGTCACAAAACAGCAGGATACTTAATAAAAAAATAATCAATCCCCAAAGCATAAAGTTTTGGGGATTGATTGTGTAAAAACATCACTTGTTTCGTTATCCTAAACGTTCCAACTCTACCGTAAAGTGACGCATCAGTGGTGCTTCTTTGGTAATTGCCAATCCACGTGTAATCGTTTCACGACGATCATACACATTCTTCAAAGCAGCAGCAATCACTTTCATATGGTTGTCGGTATATACACGACGAGGGATGCACAAGCGAACCAAGTCCAACCCAGAGAAACGATTTTCTCGCGTTTCTGGATCTCGGTCAGCCAATATATATCCTATTTCACAAGCACGAATACCTGCCTCTAAATACAATTCGCATGTTAGCGTTTGCGCAGGAAATTCTTCAATAGGAACATGTGTCAACACTTTGTCTGCATCTACGAAAATCGCATGACCGCCTGCTGGACGTTGATAAGGAATACCATATTCATCCAAAAGTTGAGCCAAATATTCCACTTGATGAATACGCGTTTCCAACATTTCAAACTGAGTATTCTCTTCCAATCCTACAGCTAAAGCAGCCATATCGCGTCCATTCATACCACCATAGGTTAAGAAACCTTCATATGGAATACAGAATTGTTTGCAACCCTCATACCAATCTTCACGGTTTGTAGCGATAAAGCCACCCATATTAACCAATCCATCTTTCTTGGCAGACATAGTCATACTATCAGCATATGAAAACATTTCCAAAGCAATCTCTTGAATGGTCTTGTCAGCATAGCCTTCTTCACGTGTTTTGATGAAATATGCATTTTCAGCAAAACGAGCAGAATCCATATTCACTGGTACACCATACTTGTGACATAATGCACAAGTCTCACGGATATTCTGCATAGAAACAGGTTGACCACCTACCGTGTTATTGGTAACTGTCAAAACCATGAAAGGAACATTACCAGGATTGTCTTTTAATAGCTGCTCCAACTTATCCAAGTTGACATTTCCTTTGAAAGGAATTTCCAATTGGGTATCTTTTGCTTCGTCTATCGTAACATCAATAGCATGCGCTTTACGAGCCTCTATATGTCCTTTAGTGGTGTCAAAGTGTGCATTTCCAGGAATTACTTGCCCTGCTTTTACCAAATAAGAAAACAACACATTCTCTGCTGCACGTCCTTGATGAGTAGGAATAACATATTTGAAACCCGTGAGACGCGTAACAGTGTCTCTAAATTCAAAGAAAGACTTACTACCAGAATAACTCTCATCTCCCATCATCAATGCCGCCCATTGGCGATCTGACATTGCTCCGGTACCAGAATCGGTAAGCAAATCAATATAAACTTGTTCACTACGAAGCATAAAAATATTGTTCTTAGCTTCTTTTAACCACTGCTCACGTTCCTCGCGAGTAGATTTGCGGATGGGTTCAACCATCTTAATCTTCCAAGATTCTGCAAATGGTAAGTTGTCCATAATATTATTATTTAAGATTAAAATTTTTCAACGTGCTGCAAAGTTAAGCATTTTTTTGTACATTTACAAATTTATTGTTACCTTTGCAAACGATTTTAAGACTCGAATAATGTAATGGAAAATCAAAATTTATCTTGGACCACAGAAATCAAGCCAAAAAACAAGTTATTGAGCATTGATTTTAAAGAAATATGGCAATATAGAGACCTCATGTTGCTATTCGTCAAGCGAAACATCATCACCCAATACAAACAAACTATTTTGGGACCGTTGTGGTATTTCATACAGCCTATTATGACTACAGTCATGTATATGGTTGTATTTGGTGGTATCGCAAAAATTTCAACAGATGGTCTCCCTCAACCTTTGTTCTACCTTGCGGGTATCAGCTTTTGGCAGTATTTCGCCGATTGTCTCAACAAAACAAGTAATACTTTTGTTTCGAATGCCAGTATTTTTGGCAAGGTTTATTTTCCGAGACTTGTTACACCATTGAGTGATGTGATTAGCAACCTTGTTAGATTCTCCATCCAGTTTGTACTATTCCTTATCGTATATGCTTATTATGCTATTTTCACTGATGTACAAATTCATACTAATTGGTATGTACTCCTCTTGCCATTGCTCATTGTTATGCTTGCTGGTTTGGCGTTAGGTTTTGGTATTCTTTTTTCATCTATGACAACTAAGTATAGAGACTTGCAATTGTTGCTCTCATTCTTTGTTAGTTTATGGATGTATGCCACCCCTGTGATATATCCTTTGTCAACTATCACCAATGATACTCTCAAACTCGTTATGCAGTTGAATCCACTGACAGGTATTGTAGAATTTTTCAAATATGGCATGCTTGGTGTAGGGTGCCACGACTGGTGGATGTTGGGATATAGTTTTATATTCATGGTGGTTCTTTTGGCATTAGGAATCGTAGTATTCAATAAAGTACAAAGATCTTTTATGGATACTGTATAGGTAATTAAGAATTTTGTAAATTCGCTTGGCGAATAATCGTTCGAACAGAAGGTGAGATAAGAATTAAGAATTTTGAATTTTGAAACTCTATCCTAATTGCAAAATTAACATTGGTTTGCGTGTTGTAAGCAAACGAGAGGATGGTTATCATAATTTGGAAACCATCTTCTATCCTGTATATGGACTACATGACGAATTAGAAGTTACTCCGTTGGATAATCCTAAATTAGGGATTAAGAATTATGAATTTATCCAAGAGGGTTTTGAAGTTGATTGTTCTGTAGAAGATAATCTGATTATTAAATGTTATCAGCACATGCGTGCTAAATATCCGCAGATTGGTAATGTGCGGATTCATTTCAAAAAAAATATTCCATTTGGTGCAGGCTTAGGAGGAGGTAGTAGCGATGCTGCCCATATGGCAATGGCACTGAATGAAATTTTTGCTTTAGGATTGACCAAAGAGCAACTTGCATTAGAAGTTCGTCCCTTAGGTGCCGATTGTCCGTTCTTCATCTACAATGAGCCTTGCTTGGCTGAAGGAATAGGAGATATCTTTTCACCTACCCAATTGTCCTTAAGCGGGAGCCGTTTGGTATTGGTAAAACCAACCATACACGTCAGCACAAAAGAAGCGTATAGCGGCATTCATTTACATCCTGAAGCAAAAGATTCACTGAAGATGATTGATAGACCTAACCACATGGCTATCAATGATTTTGAGCATACAATATTTGCAATACACCCAGAATTGGGTCGCATCAAACAACGCCTTATAGAAGCTGGAGCTTATTACGCAGCCATGTCTGGTTCTGGCTCAACAATCTTTGGACTCTTCCATGGAGATTCTGAATGTGGAACCAACACCTACCTGAGAAGATTTGACGAACAACTTTCCTCCATGATAATCTTCAATGATACGCTTTGAGAGAGATAATCCTAACCCCCACCCTCGTTTCTTACTTGTATAACCAGGTTCGAATATACGGTTGTACATTCCACGTTCTATTCCTTTTCCTGTATCTGCGATATCCAGATACATCTTATCTTCATCATGCGAAAGAGATAAGGAAATATGCCCTACCCCTTCCATTGCATCTACGGCATTTTTGATTATATTCTCCAGTACCCAAGCAAATAAAGGCACATTCAGTTCAACAAAACATGGAGAATCCATTTCTATGTGATATAGAATCTTAGTTGATGTACGTGTGCGCATGTACTCAATTGTATCCCGCACCACTTTTGTCACATCTTCTCTAACTAATTCAGGTTCGGAGCCAATCTTTGAAAAACGTTCAGTGATCGTTTGTAAGCGTTGTATATCCACATCCATTTGAGGCAAAAGTTCATCATTTGGATAACGAGACAAAAGCAATTCTTTCCAAGCATTTAATGAAGATATTGGCGTCCCCAATTGATGAGCTGTCTCCTTGCTCAACCCAACCCAAACAAGATTTTCTTGACTGCGTTGGGCAGTATATAGAGAAATGACGACAATAACCAAAAACAAGAAGATGATACTAAACTCAATGTAAGGAAAAAAACGTAATTGTGACAATAAAGTAGAATCATCATAATAGATATACTGAACCAAATCTTCAGAGATTCTTACTTCTATTGGTCCATGTAATTGAGTTACATCATGTATGGTATCCGTCACATTACGTGTCTTGAGTATTACGCCATCTGCGTCTACCACATAAACCGGTATCGTATTATTGCCCTCTATAATTTGAGATATAAATTGAATATCAGTACCCTCGTCTGCCAATATCAATTGATGAGTTGCTTCTGCCCATAATTCAATTCGTTTCTGTTCTTCTTGCGACAACTGACGAACCAAATGATTAATAAACAAAAATGAAACGATAACGATCAATAAAGCAGCCGTTAATATTATTGTACCAAACTTATAAGAATGAATTTGAAAGCGCATATCTCTTAACCATCTATATGCTATACAGTAAGCAATACATAAGGTATTAACCAACATAGCATAAATACTGCAAATGAATTTTTGACAAAGGTAGTATTTTTTTTTGATATTCGCAAATTGATCGAATAAATCCGTTGTTTTGGCATATATCTTGCTTTTATTTATTCAAGGAACAGATGTTCCGAAACTTTTTAACCAAACCAACTATGACAAACGTAACCAAAATGCTATTGGCTCTTCTAGGAGGAGCGGTGGTAGGAGCTACAGCAGCATTGCTATTTGCTCCAAAAAGTGGCGCAGAATTGCGCTCCGAAATCGCAGCAATCGCTCGCGAGAAGTACAAAAACCTCAATCTCGATGAAATCAACAAACTCGTGGACAAAGTGATGAGCCGCATCCGCAATGGTATGTGCAACTGCCACTGCAAAGCCGACATCGAAGCCGCAGTAGAAGATGCCGCGAAGAAGTAACTTAGGCGCCGAAGGCGCGTTATATGTTCTTATGGGACGTTTCATGCCTTCGGCGTTTCATCTACCTTTGGCACGTTATCAATAAACGTTAGTAACACGAAGTAGAAAACGTGCGCAGCACAGATAACGCAAAGCAAATAACGTCGGCATTGCCGACCAAAAAAAACGTTTAACTATGAAAGATTTTTACAATCAGCTACTTGCTGATATTCAAGCATATATTAAGTCACAATTTCAACTGCTGAAAGTGCAGAGCATAGAGCAGACAAGTCAGTTGCTAGGGCTCATTATTGCGCTATTCGCTATTATGGCAATCGTGGTTGTCGGACTCATTTTCTTGGCGATTGCTTTGGCTGCTTGGCTCGAACAGTGGCTGCCAATGTGGGCTTCGTATCTAGTGATTGCTGGAGGCATGGGATTGATTGCGTTAGGGGTGTATTGGGGCAGACGGTTGTGGTTTGTGCGCCCAATAGAAAAGCACCTTAGTGAAGTCATAATGGATAATCCTGCTCCACTGAAGCAACAGAAACAATTCATTGAAAACCAATCTGCTACGCAGCGTGAGCTATTGGAGCGCGACATCGCATCGGTGCAACGCGACTGGGCACAGGTGCAGCAACTCTTCGCACTTTTGCGAGAAATCATTTCTCCTAAGAAGGAGGTATAGTTCTTCGCGATTGATGGCTATCATTCAACAGCACCGTTCGAAATGGGCGATGCTGTTTTGGTAGGTAGTAGTTTTCCTTTTCACTTTTCACTTTTCACTTTTCAGTTTTTCGGTGTGTCTCTATATGTTATAGGGATGCTGAATACTCAGCGTTTTAGTGGTTTTGTGCCGAAAGTTTCCGGCGAGAAACGCTGAGGACGTTGGCTGCGCTGCGCATCCGTGAGGATCTGCGTCAGTTCCGCAGTGTTGGTGTAATCGTAATTAGGGAAACGATACACCGCCAAGGTGTCATGAACAATCATGCCCTGCTTCAGATACTCTTTGGTCCTTCTTTGGTCTTTTACCCGATAGAGATAAAGAAGGTACAGGGGAAGGAAATCTTAATAAATAGCACTTTTTAGGTGAGTGCAATATATTGACAACTGGTTTCTATTAGAGAGGAAGAGTAAACGCAAATTTGATAATCGTAAGTGGCAAAAAGGGATTAAAAAATAATAAAAAAATAATTAATAATTATTTATTTGTACATGTCGCAAATATTTAGTACTTTTGTCCGCTAAGTTTGGGTTATGGGCAAAACACTCTACATAATAGCAGGTTGCAATGGCGCGGGAAAGACAACTGCTTCATACACTATTCTGCCTGAGATATGGCACTGCCAAGAATTTGTGAATGCCGATGAGATTGCGCGCGGTCTTTCGCCTCTTAATCCCAATAGTATGGCGGTGCAAGCAGGACGAATCATGCTACAGCGTATTGAGGAATTGTTGAAACAAGGAGTGTCGTTTTCAATAGAAACAACGCTGGCTACTCGCTCATACGTTCAGTTAGTCAAACGCGCTCAAGCAGAAGGATACACCGTAAATCTGCTGTTCTTCTGGTTAAAAAACCCAGAGATGGCGGTACAGCGTGTGGCAAAACGAGTTAGTAACGGAGGACATGACATTCCAGTAGATGTGATACACAGACGTTATATATTGGGATTGCAAAACTTCTTTTTTCTGTACAAAGATATAGTGGATGTATGGACATTGGTAGATAATGCAAGTAATCCGCGTCGCGTGATAGCAACAGATGAAGAAATAAAGGATGTAGAACTTTATAACAAAATTGAAGCTTATGTCAACAACTGAAAAGCAACAATACCAAGCAGACCTTTTGCGTGGTCTGGAATTGGCGGAGTATCGTATGCTTCGAGATAAAGCGATGCATAATGAGACAATTATTCAAGGGGATGAAGAAAATGGATGGCGAGAGGTGTCCGCTCGCGAAGTGTTCGTGAAACTATACAACGAGCCAGTACCAACTTTTTGAGTTACATGCCCAAGGGGCGTTATATGCCTTTGGCGTTACATATCCTACAAGGATGTTACATGTCTTCGACGTTGTTAGGTTATATGCCCTCTAGGCGTTAATAACAAGGATAACGCGAAGCTGACAACGTCGCAAAGCGATAGATAACGTGAAGTGAAACAAAACAAAATCAAAGAGAATACGAAAACG
>JAGBCD010000042.1 GCA_017938155.1 Paludibacteraceae bacterium
CGTTGCCGTCTTTCGCCATTTGATCAGCGAGTTTAGCGATTACGCCTTGCATGAATTTTGCGTCAGCGGTAGCAGCTTTCACGCTGTCAGCAGCCACTTGCTCGGTGAGCAGGTTAGTCACCTCTGTTTTGAGTGCACTTACGCTTTGTTCAGCGAAGAGTTTCAACTCGGCACGAGTATTCTTGTCCATCTCTGCCAATTTTGCTTCTGCAGCAGCCAATTTCTCAGCTGCCTCTTTCTCGGCTTTAGCCACGATAGCAGCAGCTTCTTCTTGTGCTTTCTTCACGATAGCAGCTGCCTCGGCATTACCTTTTTCTACGCCCTCAGCGTAGATTTTGTTAGTCAATTCTGATAGATTCATTGTATATAATTATTATTATTTTTATCTCATATTACATATTCTTCGAACCAACACACACAGTATAATCCAAACTCGGTTCAAAGTTACAACAATTTTCTCACATAAGCAAATATTAACTGTAATTATATTTTTTTGATACTTGCATATATCAAAAAAAGTAAGCGCTTTGTACTTACCATTCCTCCACTGCTCCTCCCATTGGGTACCCAAAAGTAAACCCGGAGCGTCCTTCCAACGGTAATTAAATCTGGCCCCAGAGTAAACCAAGACTTCGTCTGTTTGTTATGGGGAGAAGCGGAGGTACGAGTTGCCCATTACCCTCTGGGTACCCAAAAGTAAACCAAGATTTCATCTGTTTACCTTTGGGAGAGCGGAGACATGAGTCGTCTCAACGATGACGCGAAGTCATCGGTCAATACGACCTCATTGTCGAACGCGACGTTACCGAACGCGATAGCGAATATAAAAAAAAGATAGTAAGTCTATAAGCCGGGTTCTGTATGGATGACTCCATGTTCATCATTAATCTTGGATATACATTGCTGCATACCTCTAGCTCTCTACCCTCCAACATTGGACGAGCAACCCTCTCATAGTCGGAGACTACATTGTTGGTTTACATGAGATTGCAACCTACAGTGTGACCGTTTCATCGTCTATTAGACGCCATCGTCGCTGTTCCACTAACCACCCATCACTGAGTGCTGGCCGTTAACCAGTGTAGTGCTCTATGTTGCCCGGACTTTCCTCTCGTAATGGGATTAAGCAACGCTTGCTTTCTTCCAATCACGAGCGATGAACCGACTTACTATCATTTTGTGTGCAAAGGTAATGTTTTTTTCAAACATGCCCAAATATTATCACTTTTCTTTTTTCAAAGCAAAGTACTTCCACAAGGGTGCTTGATGCAGGGCTTGCACTATGCCACCGCTTGTCAACAGTTCGTACACCTCTTCTTCAGTCATGAGGTGGGTGCATATATCTTCGCTTGGATCATTGCCCAACTTGCCGACATATTCAACATTTTTGGCAAGGTAAGTATATTGCATATTGATTTGGTTTGTAGGATTGGGTCTTATTTGCATAAACTCTTCCCACTCTCCTCCTCCAAATCCTGTTTCTTCCAATAGTTCACGTTTTGCAGCATGCATAGGACTTTCATCCGTTGGGTCAATCACCCCTGCACACAACTCATAATGGGTTTCTCTTATGGCATGTCGGTATTGGTCAATGAGAACAAACTTACCTTCTTTGGTTATGGCAATGATATTCACCCAATGTGGAAACTCAAAGATATACCAATGAGGTATAATATGTCCATTGGGTAATTGTACACGTTCACGTCTAACGGTAAACCAATCCCCTTCTTTGGCCAGATACTCACTATCCAATATCTCCCATTTACGATTCTCTAATTGTTTCATACGATGTTTTGTTCAATATATTTTTATATACCACTCGCCACTCTATCGTCAAATACACCACTCGTGCCACCAAATGCAAGAAATATCCCACAAAGACAGCATGTATTCCCAACTGTTCGCGCGTTAGCCAATAGCCTAATATAAAACCTATGGCAGCATAGATCATCGCGTTTCGTATTTGTTTTCCAGCCGTAGCTCCTATATATACGCCATCCCACATAAAAGCCAGTGCCGATATCAGTGGCATTGCGATTACCCATGGTGTGAAGTCATGCAATGCTTCCAGGACACGCACATCGCTTGTCATCATCTTATAAAACAGCGGCGATGCCACTACATATAGTAGCGTAAACAACAGTCCTACGCCAATGGCCCAAAACATCAGCACGCGTGTCGTTGGACGTATGTTTTGTGCATCTTGCATCACATCACTTTGTCCCACAAATCTGCCAACCAGAGCCTCGCCTGCGTATGCAAACCCATCTATAAAATACGAGAATATCATGAACAATTTCATAACTATCGTACTTACCGCCAATAGCACATCTCCATATCCAGAGGTTAAGGCAGTAAAGCCAACATACACAACCATGAAACATAACGAACGCACAAAGAGGTTGACATTTAATCCCACCAATCGTTTCATGTCACGCCAACTAAACCATTCACGCCATGTATTCAAATTAAGTGTATATCGTTTATACTTATAAAGCAAGATAGTCGCCCCTGTTACAAGGCCTACATATTGTGCTATCAATGTGCCGTGTGCCACACCTATTGCTCCCAAAGGTGTATAAACAGCCAACCCATAACTTGCAACGATATTGGTCATATTCACGACGATATCACAAACCATCGTACTCTTGGTATCTTGCATTCCAATAAACCATCCCTTGAGCGTAAACAAGGACAAGGTTGCAGGTGCCGCCCATATACGTACCTCAAAATAGTCCAACGCAAAGCGTGCTACTTCGCTTGAGCAAGGGATGATAGGAATACACAAGGGTATCAATATCATTGAAATGGGTATCAGTAATACCGATGCTATCATAGCCATCGACATACTTTGTGCTAATAGTTGTGCGCACCCCTTGTCGTCTCCTCTTCCATATGCTTGCGCGGTCATGCCGCTCGTTCCTACGCGCAAGAAGCCAAAGTTCCAATACAATAGGTCAAATAACATTGTTCCCACAGCAATGCCCCCAATGGCTGTAGCATCGCTGATATGTCCTGCTATCGCAGTATCTACCAACCCCACCAAAGGAATGGTAATGTTCGCTACAATACTTGGCAATGCCAATCGCAGAACCTCTTTATTGATATCTACAATACCTTTTTTCACTTATAGGATTATGTTTTTTCCTACCAATAAAAAATCTTTTATTTACTCCACTCCAACATCTTTTTTATTGATTTCTCAGCAGCATCTGCTATTTGTTTTTTTACCATCACTTCTGGTCTTTCATCTTTTATGCAGACATAGAGTTTCTCGAGAGTATTCATGCGCATATACTCACATTTGTTGCATCCGCATTGATTAGCCATAGGTTGCTTATTCTTTTCTATGTCTTCTGTCATTTCGGGTGGAACAGGAACAAAAGTTGTTTCTGGACATGCTTTCTGCATTTCATGTAGGATGCCGCTTTCAGTTGCAACAATGAATTGTTTTTGTTCAGGATGTTCCTTGGCATAGTTAAGCAATGCTTGTGTTGAGCCAACCACGTCAGCAAGTTGCAAGATAGTGGCTTTACATTCAGGGTGTGCAAGCACTTTCGCGTTGGGATATTGTTGTTTGAGTTGTATCAATGCTTCCACAGAGAAACGTGCGTGTACATGACATCCTCCATTCCATAGTTCCATTTCTCTGCCTGTGGTTGCATTGATATAGGCTCCTAAATTTTGGTCGGGACCAAACAATATCGGTTGTTCTTTAGGTAATTTATTCACAATCTGTAGTGCATTGCTACTGGTGACCACCACATCGGTAAGTGCTTTGACTTCAGCGCTGGTATTGACGTAGGATACGATCATATGTTCAGGGTGTTCCTCTTTCCATTTTTTCAGGTCTTTGGCATTGCAGCTATCTGCCAGCGAGCATCCTGCATCAGGTTCGGGTATCAGCACTTTTTTGTCTGGACAAAGTATTTTAGCCGTTTCAGCCATGAAATGCACACCGCACATGATGATGATATCTGCTTGCGTGGTTGCAGCATATTGCGCCAAAGCAAGGGAATCCCCTACAAAGTCAGCTACATCTTGAATCTCTGGACGTTGGTAATAATGCGCCAAGATGATTGCATTTTTTTGTTTGCATAGCGCACGTATTTGTTGAGCTAAATGATTCATATAAATTGATTATTTATCGATATTCTTTACTTGTCTATTATCTATTTTGTTGCGATATACTACAAATCGTTGATACAAGTACTCAAGTGATAGGTTAAGCAGCATGTTAATAGCCGTTACTAGATACTCGTTCCATTGTAAATCTTCAGCCAACCAATCGCCCATCCATGTTGTTAGTGGTGTGAAGACGAGGTAAAAAGCAAATACGAGTAGCATTGCTCTGGTAATATTGGCGTTGGATTTGAAGGTAAAACGTCTATTGAATGTGAAGTTCCATAGGATACTCAATATCAGGGATATCAAGTAACATGGCCAATAACGCCATCCACTCAATTCGTTCAACAAGGTAAAGGCACCTATTTGTATGATTCCTGCACTGGCAGAGAAAATCACAAACTTGATTAACCTTACCCATTCTTTTTTTGGCATTTTTTTCATCATTATACTCTTATGTAGTTTATAACACTTCTTTCAATATCTCGGAGACGGTAGGATGTGGGAAAACGACTTGTTGAAACTCATGTACAGTATATCCCATTCTGACGGCGA
This sequence comes from Paludibacteraceae bacterium, assembly GCA_017938155.1. Lineage (GTDB taxonomy): Bacteria > Bacteroidota > Bacteroidia > Bacteroidales > Paludibacteraceae > Colicola. Next base: position 4,681 of record JAGBCD010000042.1, read on the forward strand.
ATGATGCTGCAGCCACAAACTCAGAGCATGGGTTACCAATCATATGTACCCCCAAGATGGTTTTATTTTTCTTGTCAACGATCATCTTGCACAGTCCCATTTCTCCTTCGTTCTCAGCCACAAAACGTCCAGAGTAGGTCATTGGCATTTTGTGTACTTCGTATGGAACAAAAGGTTCATCGGTATTCATTGAAGGTGCGAAATCTCCTTCTTTGATATCGTTAAGGTCTTTCTCTGTCAATCCGACACAAGCTATCTCAGGATTGGTATAGACGACGCTCGGAATAGCGTTGTATGCGATTCGTTGCAATGGTAGTTGCTTGAGCATACGTCCCACAGCGACTTCGGCTTGTCTGCTTGCGACATGTGCCAACATCATTTTTCCTGTAACATCTCCAGCAGCATAAACGTTCTTGAGGTTGGTGCGCATCATCTCATCTACTACTATTCCTCCTCTATACATTTCGAGGTTATCCAAAGCTTCCAATCCGTTTAGATTGGCGCGACGGCCTACGGATATTAGGATATGTTCGGCTTCGTACTCTCCATTGGTCGTTATCACCTTGTTTTCGCACACTTCAGTCACTTTGGTTTCAGTGAGTATTTGTATGCCAGTTTTGCGGTATTTATCCAATAGAATGTTAACCACCTCTTGGTCAAGATTAGGTAAGATGGTAGGCATGGCTTCAATCACGGTTACATGTACTCCCAGTTCGTGGTATAGTGTCGCAAACTCCATACCTATCACGCCACCTCCAACGATGATCATGGACTGTGGCAGTTGTGTAGCGGCTAATGCATCGGTTGAGTCCCATACAGCAGGATTGTCTTTTACTCCAGGTATAGGGGGCACAAAATTGGTGGAGCCAGTGCAAATCAATAGGTTTTCTGCCTCGTAGGTTTCTTCACCGCACCTTATGACGACTTGTTCGTCTGTTCGGCTGAGCACTTGAGCAAACCCTTTTACTACTTGACAATATTCGTTATTGAGTTTTTGTTTTATTCCAGCCACGAGTTTACGCACCACTTTGGTTTTGCGTTGTACAATCTTGGCATAATCAAACTGCACTCCTTCTGCCGTCACCCCATATTTGGTTGCATTTTTAGCATTGTAGTATTGTTTAGCACTATACAACAACGTTTTAGTAGGAATACATCCTACATTCAAACATGTTCCTCCCAATGTATCTTGTTCGAACAAGACAACATGCATTCCACTTTTTGAGGCTTTTTCTGCTGCAGTGTAACCTGCAGGTCCTCCACCGATAATTGCCAAATTTATCATATTCGTATGTATTTTTTGTTAGAGTTTCAAGGTTTCATGCGACTGCGTCGCTTTTCAAAGTTTCATCGCACTAATGTGCTGGTTCAAGAGTTTTTAAAGTTCTAAAGGTTCTAAGGGTTCTAAAAGTTCTAAAGGTTTCAGCAAGCACCCATCGGGTACCCAAAAGTAAACCAAGACAATGTCTGTTTGCTTTCAAATCGGGGTCCCCATCGCAAACCAAGACTCCGTCTGTTTGCTATAGGGAGAGCGGAGGTACGAGTTGCTCTTATCTGGGTACCCAAAATAAACGATTTAATTGTTTATTGTGGGAAAGCGGAGGTACATGTCGCCCAATGATGCAAGGCATCAGTCTTTGCGACCATGTTACCGAACGCGCCGTCATCGGTCAATGCGACCTTATTGTCGAACGCGGCGCGCGTCCTCTAAACAGTAGGGCTTCGCCCGTCCTCTAAACAGCAGCAACGCTGCTTCCCAATTCCCAATTACCAATTACCAATCTGGAATACGACCTTATTGTTGAACGCGACTAATCGTGTATCTTATTCCTCAAATAAAATGCTCGTACATATGCGAAATAAAATACGACCCCTATAGCATACAATCCTATTCCCGTCCAAAAAGCAGCTGTATATCCGTAATGTTCAGCGACCATGCCACCAATCAACATTCCAACTCCCATGCCTAAGTCCCACCCCGTTAAAATGGTAGAGTTGGCTGTTCCTCGTTGTGTATGCGGTGCCATATTGATAAACATCATTTGAAAAGCAGGCCACAGGTGTCCATTGCCAAGCCCAATAATAAATGGTGCTAAGTAATAACCAATCGGGTTATGCACCGCAGCAAAGATGATAAAGCCGCAAATGGATACCAAGATGCCAATGGATGCGTTTTGCACTATTCGTCCTTTGCGTAGGGACCTACTTCCTGTCAGCCGTGATATGATGAGTCCGATGGCTAATAGTGTAAAGAAGACGCCTGTTCCTGAAGTGATGTTCAATTCGTCTCTTCCGTATATAGCGACGTAGGTTGCCAAGATGCTGTATGCAAAGGCTACGCCAAAGATCACCAAGAAGTGTGCCCATCCTTTCAGCATAATGAATCGGTCCCAGGACAATGTTTTTTTGTCGCTTATGGCAGTTCGTTTTTTCGTTTTGATGGTGCTGAGTGTTATGACTCCCAAGATGGAGGTGATCAATGCTACCCAAAAGAGCATCTCATAGCTATGGTATCGGTCGAACAAGAGCATCGCCACGGATGGGCTGATGGCAGTTGCGATGTTGTTGCTCAGTCCATAGTACCCTATTCCTTCGGCACGCCTGGAGGATGGTAGTACATCGATGGCCATGGTGGACAGCGCGACCCCCGATGCCCCGAAAGGTGCGCCATGTACCATTCTAAAAATAGCGAACAATGTTAATGTTCCTGCCAATAGATAGCCCCCAAACAGTGCTGCCGTAATGAAATAGAAAAATATCAAGACATGTTTTCTGGGAAAACTATCGACAAAAAATCCACTAAAAGGTCGGATAGCCAATGCAGCTAAAGCATATCCCGACAAGACCAACCCTATCACCTGCTTATCCGCAGCATAGGTATCGCTGAGGTATAATGGCAACAAGGGTGTGAGAAGCATAAAAGCAAAATACATCAAGAAATTGCCAATCCATACCTTGATGTAATTACTATTCCATAATATGTCTTTCTTTTCGTTGAGCATAGGTGATTGGTGTCGCGTTCGACAATAAGGTCGCATTGACCGATATCGCTCTGCTCGCGCGTTCGGTAACATGGTCGCAAGGACTGATGCCCTACATCATTGGGCGACATGTTCCTCCGCTTTCCCACAATAAAGCAATCGTTTATTTTGGGTACCCAGAGGGTAATGGGCGACTTATACCTCCGCTGTTCCCCATAGCAAACAGACGGAGTCTTGGTTTGCTCCGGGGGCCCCGTTTTTTTTCGCAAACAGATGAAATCTTGGTTTACTTTTGGGTACCCGTTTTTTTTTCGCAGACAGACGATTAATTCATATTTTATTACCTTTCTACTTTTTTCAAAAAAATCCTTACTGCCGTAGCGACCATTTCTACGCATGGTCTTTTTTTGTAATATGCTTCGGTTCGTGGTTCGGGCACAGGATCTTGTGGTTTTGGTGCAATACCAAGCAATTCAGAACAAATCAAACTGCCATTCTCCTCCTTAAACTGCGTTGCCAAATCCTGTACGAGTGAGTAGTTCTGCATCTTTCCTTCCGCATCATGAGGCGTAGCACTTCCCTTCTCCAGCCCTGCTAACATAAACATGCCACATGCAGCTCCACAAGTCTGTCGCATGCGTCCTATTCCTCCCCCAAAAGAGGCGGAGAGTCTCAAAGCTAGCGCTTGGTCCTCTATCCCATGCAAGTCGGCACAAGCAGCAAATACAGCTTGGCTACAATTGAACCCTTGACGGAAAAGTTCTTTCGCTTTTTCTACACGTTTTTCTATTTCTTCGTTAGACATTGTTTTATGTTGTTTCATGCGACTGCGTCGCTTTTCAAAGTTTCATGCACTAATGTGCTGTTTCAAAGTTTCATTGCACTAATGTGCGGGTTAAAAGGTTCATGCACCTATGGTGCGGGTTCAAAGTTTCTGTAGCGCTGAAAGCGCGTCCTCTAAACAGTAGGGCTTCGCCCGTCCTCTAAACAACAGCAACGCTGCTTCCCAATTACCACTTACCAATTACCAATTACCAATCCCCATCGGGTACCCAAAAGTAAACCAGGACTTGTCTGTTTGCTTTGGGGAGAAGGAGAGCCCATCTTATCTTATAAAATTGGTTCTTGTTTTTGGTGTTTCGTTAGTTGGGTGGTCCTGTTGTAGTTTATTGATCATCCATGCCATATTGTTGGCGAGTGTTCTCATCGTTTGTAGTCCTTCGAGGTCTTGTGTTGCTTCTCCTTTTTTCCACCCGTGTACACTGTTCCAGTATTGTGAAGGAACGACGGGCATATTATTGATAGTAAAGTACTTATTGAGTCTATCAAAAGTAGCGCTTGCGCCTCCTCTTCTGCATACGGCTACCGCCGCTGCGGGTTTGTATGCGAGCAGGTATCCAGCTGAGTAGAAGAGTCTATCGAGTAGTGCGCATAGTGAGCCGTTAGGTCCTGCATAGTAGGTAGGTGAAGCGACGATGAGTGCGTCAATGCCTTGTTGTAGTATATCGAGTATTTGTTGATATAGTGGGTCAAGGAAGGCGCATTGTCTTTTGTTTTCTTTGTTGTGACAAGCTTCGCATGCGATGCATCCTCTGACGGGTTGTGTACCGATGTTGATGGTTATTGTTTGTATGTGATGTGTTTGTAGTGTTTTGGATATTTCTTGTAGTGCGATAGCAGTGTTGCCGTCTTGTCTTGGGCTTCCGTTGATAAGTAGTACTTTCATATGCTTACAATTTACGTGCAAAGGTACGACAAAAGATGCATATACGCAAGAAGCGAGCATTTGAAAATGATAAATTTATTTATCAGCTATGGCATCACAGAGGACAACGTGAGCTCGCTCATGATTGTACTATGGGATGGTGTAGCAAAGAAGGCGAAAAAGCCTTATTTTCAAATGCGAGCGCGAGCGTATAGGCTGCATCTTGCGAACGTAGCATCGGGGGAATTGGCTTTTTTTGGGGTAGTACTTTGAGGGGGTAAATGGGTAGTAGTAAGCGTAGGAGTAAAAAAGCCAAGGCAGATGTCCGAAGTAGACAAAAGATGCATATACGCAAGTAGCGAGCATTTGAAAATGATAAATTTATTTATCAGCTATGGCATCACAGAGGACAACGTGAGCTCGCTCATGATTGTACTATGGGATGGTGTAGC
>JAGBCD010000043.1 GCA_017938155.1 Paludibacteraceae bacterium
GCACTCAAACAATATATTAGATACTATAATTACGATCGGATTAAACTTAAACTAAAAATGAGTCCGGTAAAATACCGAACTCACTTTCAAAATATAGTTAAATAGATTTATTAATCTGTCCAACTTTTTGGGGGCACCTCAACCGAAGTTAGACCTTTTGTTATGATTGGTTCTATTCAATTACTTTACATTAAGTTTGAAGTTTGAATTGTAAGTAACAGTTTTTTCAATATCGTTCTTAATTTCTTCGCTAACCATTGGGATGATGTAAGGAACGAAGATATTAAGACCTGATTTGCTTGATACACTTGCAGGAACTTCGCCAGTGATGAACTTAACTGGCTCGCCCAATTCTGCACCTGTGCTCTTGAGTACATATTGACCATTCTCAAATGCAGTAAATACAGCAGGGAAACCGATTGAGTCATCGCTCAATACGAATTGTGCAGTGAAGTCCATGTATTCAATCATGTTCATGTATTCACTTGAACCTTGTTCGCCACCGATAGATACGATACCATCAGTAATGATAGCGTTTGGATAGTATTCCCACAACCACCAAGGATATCCTTCGTATGATGATTGGTTCTCTTCATCGGTTACATATTGCAACAAGTTCAAGCATGCGCCACCGAAACCAAGAAGACCAGCATAAGCAAAGTTCTCAAATGTAGCTTGATCCAATTGACCACCTGCAGCGTTCAAACCAGCAATAGCAGCTTTTACATATGACATAACAGTGTCGTTGATTGCATAACCAGCAAGAGCTTCGTGCCATGATTTAGGCTCAGCTACTACACCATACTCTCCCAATGAGAATGAAACACCATTAGGGAATTGTGCCATGTTAGGGTTTTGGGTATTCTCTTCTGGATAAGCAAGAGCGATAGGAGCCTCAAGTGTAATCATACCACCAACTTGTGCACCATCCAATTTACCAGAAGCATTGTAATACATACCAGAGGTGAAGATACGTACAACACCTTCTGCAATGTGAGCGTTGATCAAACCAAGTTGTGAGTGCTCAAACTCAACAGTGTTTACTGAGTCATAATCCATGATACCGATGTATGCTTCAGCAAATGTCAAACTCTCCTCAAAGCTGATAACTTTAACTTTGCAAGTTGCTTTGATCTCTGTGTCCTTAACTGTAGCGGTGATAATAGCTTCACCATTGTTGATTGGGGTAACTGTACCATTAGCATCAACAGTAACAACTTCTTGGTTTGAAGTCTCCCATACGACAACTGCTTTGGCACCCTTTGGGGTGATTTCATAACCCAAACGAACTGGATTATCGTTCAAAGTCAATGACAACTCAGTAGTAGAAAGGGTAAGAGCGGTTACTTCTGAACCTTTTTGTTCTTCATCCCCACCGCAACTAGTAAATAGCATTGCACCACTTAGCAAAGCTACCGCGAATAATAAAACCTTTTTCATACGATAAAAAATTTAATTGTTTATAATTAGTTATTTGATTTTCCTATTTCAAAATATACTATTTATATATATAGAAATGTAGGATGTTTTTTTGTTTACATTAAATATTTGGATTGTATGTAGCCTCAGAACCTGGAATGTTCATATTGAAACTATGATCACTTGCGTTTACTTCAGAACCGCCTGCATAATCATGGTTACCACCACGTTTCTTGGTTCCTGTCAAACGACGGAATGTTTGCAATCCATATCCTTCACCCCACATTTCAACACGCCAGTTGTACTCAATCTCTTTCAGTAGGGTAGCACCATTACTCAAACTTGCTTTGTATGCAGTGTAATCGTCTTGCGCAAATGGGTAGTTGACGTTCATACGTTCATCTGTGATTTGTGTCAAGTAATCTGCTGATGCTGCCAACGAGTCAATGAAGTAGCAAGCCTCAGAGGCAATCAAAAACATACTTTCATAACGCATAAAAATGTTGTCACTCAACCACTCACGATCTATATCTTCTTCTGCAGTTGATGTTGGACTTTGAGCAGAGAAGAATTTGCCATCGGGACAATCTTTGAATGTGCTCTTTTTCTTTCCATCGTTGAACCAATTGATACGCCCATCCCATGCACGTGCCTCAATATCGGTTTTCAAACCATCGTCCAACACCTTGGTATCACCTGCCCATGCATAACTATAGGAGTGGATATCCATTTGTCCAAACCATGATTTCAAACCACCTGCTGTTTCTACTACTACGTTTTGTCCCCACATCCAACTTGAGTGATCAACGTTGTTGAAACCAGTAGTGCAAAGTTCGTTGTTCTTAAGTATCGAAAATTCTCCACTGAGAATAACATCGTTTGCATACTTGTGAGCCAAACGGTAATAGTTTTTCATTTTTTCATTGTCCACATTCTTGTAGTAAGGTGCTGCATTCAAGTATGAATATGCTATCAAACCACGTGCCACATTAATGTTAATAATCAATTTGGTGTCACGATTATATTTGGAACCTTGAACTTCTTCGTAATATGCACCAAATTTTTCAAACAACATAATAGATGTGCTCAAGTCGCTGAATACACGATTATATACTTCTGCGGAGGTGGATAATGCTTGTGGGCTGTTCATGTTGCTTTCAGTATATAATGGAACACATTTGTAAGTATCAATGGTATAACCGGTCATGTAACTGCTTTTCATAACTGGCGTGTACCAACGTGCCAAGTTACCATAGCAATAACCGCGCATTGCCAATGCTTGTGCCATATAGAGAGCATACATTGTTTCTTCTTCAGTGTAAGTGTATGCACCACCATCACCTGGATAACCATTCTCAGCAATGAGGTTCATTATCTTACTACTATTCTCAATGCTAAACACAATAGTGTTAATGTTGTGTAGCATGTCATAATAGAAAGACCAAATAGTTCCCGTACGTGCAGATACTGTCAACATTTGCTCATCAGTGTACAACCATCCATACGTTTTATTTGTCAACGCAATATCACCACTCAATAAATCGCCCCACAAGTCGATTGAACGCTGACCAAACTCATCATGCTGGTCTCCCCCCATGGTGTATATCATAGCATACAAGCCTAAAAGAGTTCCCTCCATTTTTTCACTGCTTAATTTATCATACTGCTCTTGGCTTAAGTTACCGCCTTGATACTGACGATCCAACCAACTATCAGCGCATGAACTCAAAAACAATGCAGCTAATAACAATATTGTGATGTTCTTTTTCATAATTTCTTGTTTGATTTTAGTTTAACTTTATACTACATCGTTTTACATTAGAATAATACTTTGATTCCACCAACAATAGTTGAGAGTGGGGTGTATTGGTAACTATTCGAACTACCCGTTGAACTTACCATTGGGTTATAACCCTTACGAGCAGAAGCAATTGCTAAGTTATCACCTTGAACATATACCTCCAAGCGTTTGATTTTAATCTTATCCAACAACTTCTTAGGGAAAGTATATCCCAAACGGATGTTGTTCAAACTCAAGAATGAGTTGCTCGTCAAGAAACGAGTAGATGTTTGACTTGTATAAGGGTCACCACCGTTATTCAATCGTGGAATATTGGTTTCTGTGTTAGTAGAGGTCCAAGCGTCACGCATATCTACGTGCCAGTTGTAGTTACCAATCTTCTCGTTGTCCATCAACATTACATAGGTATAGTCCACACCATAACCGCCGAGACGATAACTGCAAGTTGCGCTTAATGTAACACCATATACTTCCAAATCAAATCCAAAACCACCATCCAAAGCTGGTTCTGCTGTCTTGCCCAAGAAGTCTGCACCGCAATATGCTGCATTGGTCGTGTGCACCGTATCTATCGTAGCATTAGGATTGTTAAGACGATAGTCATCTACGTCAGTGATGTAGTTACCTACACTTCCTTGAGCTGCAACTTCTTCTTCTGTGACGAGTTTTGCGTTCTTATAACCAAAGGTACCCTTGTCCGCATCATAATAACCTACATACAATGCTTGACCAGTTGCAGGATCTACACCTACATATTCCATCATCTTGTATTCATACATACTATGTCCTACAACCAAACCACCATTGGTAGTCATCTCAGATTCGCCGTCTATGTCTTTTGGCAATTCCAATACTTTGTTGCGGTAGAAACCACCATTCAAACGGATATCCAATTTTACGTTACGTGTATCCACTGCGTGCGCGTTCAATTGGAATTCTACACCTTGGTTGCTGATCTTACCACCATTGATCCAAATAGAGGAATAACCAAGTGAGGGAGGTGTAAATTGAGGCATCAAGCAGTCAAAGGTTGTCTTGTAGAAATAGTCTAACTCAACATCCAAGTATTTCTTGATTGAGAATTCCAAACCTACGTCATAGTGACTGGTACGCTCCCATGTCAAGTCGTTGTTGCCTTTATAATACCAAATGTAACCAATTTTTCCATCTACATATTCAATATTATACATGTCGTGATATAAGTCAGAACCTACTTCTTGGTTACCTAACATACCCCAACTGAAACGCAACTTACCATCTTTCAAAACGCTACCAACTGGCTCCATAAATGATTCATTGGTAAATTTCCATGCCAAACCTACAGAACCAAAATGACCCCATCTGTGTCCTTCTGCAAAGTTACTTGATGCATCGGCACGATAGTTTGCTGTGATACCATAGCGATCATCATACCAATAACTTGCTTGTGCCAAGTAACTATCCAAGGCTTGTTCACTGGTGTATGAAGTCATGTATCCCATTTGTACGGCATTACCCCATTCCAAACCACTTGGATTAGAGATGCGGTTCTTTTGACCTGCCATAACAGATGATGTAGATAAAATGGTTTCGTGACCAGCCAAAAGGTCAATCGTGTGATCACCAAGGATCTTATTGTATTTCAACAATTGCTTAGATTCCAATAGGAAGAAGTTTTGTTGTGCTTTATAGATACGTCCAATACCAGCAGCATCACCATAGAACTTGTTGGTCAACTCAGATGCGTTAACACCTGCGTATTGAGCACCTACAGTAACCTCAAGTTTCAAATCCTTGTAAAGCTTGAATTCCAAACTTCCAACAGCAGTAACGTGATGCATTTTTTGATTTTGCTTGTCATACAACAATGCACCTGCTGGGTTGATACCACTTGCGAAACCACGACCATAACCTTCATTCATACCATAGTCGTATGCGTAGTTGCCTGTTTTAGGATCAGTAGCAATAGTGCCATCTTGATTGTACAAGTGTACAGGATAGATAGGAGGAATACCATTAACGAATGCGAAACCATTGTTCATGTTATCTCCTTGACCAGGGTTGTTGAGGTTAGAATAGGTGTAGGCGATATTCACGTTTCCTTTTAACCATGATTTTGCCTTGTAGTCAATATTGGTACGTACGGTGAAACGATCATAGTCTGAACCAATATAATAACCTTCATCTTTCAAATAACCAAAACTGGTATAATAATTAACCTTCTCGTTACCACCAGAGATTTTAACAGTTGCATTCGCTTTCTGTCCTGTGCGGAACAAATTATCTTCCCAGCTGGTCATGTTCTTGTATGAATCTTGCATTACAATGTTATCCCAGAATTTACCAGTCATAGGATCAATCAAACCGCTACCCAAAACAGGTGTTCCATCTGCGTTCATCCAAAGGTTGTAGGATGCTGGCAAACCTTTTGCACTATACAACATCTTATTGGCTTCTTGTCCTCTCTTGAATGCGTCAGGATAGGATTTCTCTGGCAATGAGTTGTAAATACTTTGCCAGGCCATCTCAACATATTCTCTTGGATCGCTAATAACTTCATACATTGGAAGCAAGTGCATGTTGGCACCATACTTGATGTCCACTTCAATCTTGCCATCGTCATTTCCACTATTTCCTTTCTTGGTGGTAATCACAATCACACCATTCGCACCACGACTACCATACAACGAGGTTGCAGTAGCATCTTTCAAAATAGTGGTGGAAGCAATGTCGCCTGGGTCAATAGAGGAAATATCACCATCGTATGTCACACCATCCACAACGTACAAAGGACGAGTAGAGGCGTTGATAGAACCTAAACCACGAATACGAACAGTAGCATTGGTACCAGGTTGTCCAGATGTGTTGACTACTTGAACACCGGCAATCTCACCTGCCAACGCCTTGGAAATCTCAGTTGGACTCTTCTTTTCAATGGCTTCTGCATCCACTGCTTGTGCAGAACCGGCAAAACTACCCTTGGTTACACCACCATAACCGGTAACAACCACTTCGCCCAATTGCTCGGAGTTTTCACGCAATACAATGCGCATTTGCTTAGTTGCTTTTACCTCTTGAGAGTGTAAACCGATGAAGGAAACAATCAATGTTGAACCGCTTGGAACATTCATTGCAAATTCACCATTGATGTCCGTAATTGTACCTAACGATGTGCCTTTTACTTGGACACTGGCACCAATCAATGGCTCGCCTGTCTCGTCCACAACAACACCGCTAACAGCCATATCTTGAGCGAAAATCATTGTTACGCTCAATAGGCTAATCATTAAGAGTGAAAATAATTTTTTTACCATAAAATATTTGTGTTATAAATTTATTTCAACATCATAAAACAATACGCTGCTATTACAAACGCTTTGTTTATATCAACTTTGTTAATTTTACTACAACAAAAAGCACACCAACGAACATCCCTATCATGGTATGTATAAGGTCTTGTTGGAGCGTTGTAGCGCAATTTTAGTGCGCAAAATTACGAATTTATTTTTATATATGCAAGCAAATGAATGAAAAAAACGGTAAATTATATATATAAATGTGTAATTTAAATAGGTTTTATGCATGGTCTGCATATTTATTATACAAAATGAATAAATTTTATAAACCCTCTTCACCTCTTCAATAGACAATATTCCACTCGTTATCGCATACTATGTGAAAAAGAAATTTAAGCAGATGGTTTGCATAAAATATTAAATCATCAAGTGAATATTTTTTGCATTTTTTGTTTGTCTTGTTTTATATCTTAGAAAAAAAATTATACCTTTGCACACAAATGTACTTAACCTGATACAAAAACTTAAAACTTTAATCACATATGGCAAATTTATTAGATGAATTGACTGGCCCAGTTAATGAACAGGGAAAAGATGTAAACGTTATCAATCGTCAATTACCAGTTAAAATTGGTTTTGGTACTGTTCTTTTTGAGATTGCACTATGGGTAACCTTACCTATCGTATCATTACTTTGTTACTTGCTCCTAAACGACCCAATGATTTTGATTGGCTGCGCTGTAGGCATACTACCTGGCATTATCTTCCTTTTTATGAAAGTCAATGCACGCAGTTATTTTCAACAACTAGAACAAGTGATTCAGTCTGCTGCATCCGAAATAGATAACTACCTTGAACAACGCGTACAGATCCTAAACAATGTCGTAGGATTGGTCAATCGTGCCGTTGAACTCGACAAGGATGTAATGAAGTCCGTTGCTGCACTCAGAAGCGGAAAAGTGAATGATGCCAACCGAAGCGATGTCGCCGACCAACTCAATGCTACTTTTAGCCGCTTTGCACTGCAAGTTGAGGCTTATCCTGAACTGCAAGCACACAATGCCATCGCTGATGCTATGCAACAAAATAGTTACCTCCAACGTGAAATAACGGCTGCACGTACCGTCTACAACAGCCGAGTGGCTCAATGGAATACAGATATTTTTGCTTGGCCAACCAAAATGATTGTTGCGGCACGTCAAGGATATACCACACGCATCCCATTCACTGCTTCCAAAGCTACCAAAGAGGCGGCAAGAGCTACTTTCTTCTAACACATGGAAGGCATACATGATATATACGACCCACTAGACGAGTACGCAACCGTCTTTCGCGACAAGTTCAAACGGATTGCTCAAGATACCTTCGACCAATTGGCGCGAGAGGCAAACATTGATGTTGAGGCTAATCAACAAACGTGTCAGGCCCTTTACAAAACACAAAACAATAAACATGCACTGCAAAACTCCATTCTGGGATATCAAGTGCTATGTGCGCTGATGAATATCGCTACCATTGCCGGAGCCATCGCAACCGCAATGTTCATTGATGCATTGTCACTAGATACACTGTTCCTTGTGGTGATTACAATAGTCGTGGCATTGTTGGTGGCTTGGATCGTCATTTATCCTATCATCAAACAAAAGAAAACAGAACTCAAAGAAATCAACATCAAAGAAACCGAATTGAAACTCCAAGCATCACAACAAATGGAGCCCATCAATCAACTCTATGATTGGGATATGCTTACACGAATGATGAGCCAAACTGTTCCAAGACTCGAGTTTGATGACTATTTTACAACACAACGATTAGCAGATTTAGAACATACCTACGGTTGGGATAACTCGTTCAATGCCGAACGATCGGTTGTCTATGCCCATTCTGGACTCATCAACGGAAACCCTTTCGTTATCTGCCGGACGAAAAAAATGGACATGGGTACGAAAACCTACACGGGTAGCAAGGTTATACATTGGACAACACGAGAGAGAGGATCCGATGGAAACTATTACACACAACACCATAGCGAAACGTTGACAGCTTCGGTCACAGCTCCCTATCCCTATTACAACGAGAAAACACATGTCTTTTATGGCAATACTGCTGCGCCTGACCTTATTTTCTCACGAGAGGATAACGATTTAGCAGGACGTGAAAAATCAATCGCGTACAAGTGGGAACGACGCAAATTGAGAAAAAAAGCACGAGACCTCGAAAATTGTGATTATGCCATGATGACCAATGAAGAGTTTGAAGTGCTGTTCAACACGAGTAATCGTAACCATAATCAGCAGTTCGCACTGCTTTTTACACCCCTCGCACAAGAAAGTATGCTCAAACTCATGCGTGATGAAGAATATGGGTATGGAGACGATTTTGATTTCTACAAACATAAAATGATCAATACCATTGTGCCGCAACATGCGCAAAAAATGGTTTTAGATTGCAACCCAAAACAATTTCACCATTTTGATTTCCAAGTGGCTAAAACAAACTTCGTTTCTATCAATGCAGAACATTTTCGAGCGATATACTTCAGCTTAGCACCCCTCTTATGCGTCCCCATGTACCAACAGATTCGCCCACATGAAGCAATATACGGAATAGATTCCAAGAAACGTAGCGCTTTCTGGGAGCATGAAGCATTGGCTAATTTCTGGGGAAAGAAACATTTTCAACATCCCTCCTGTGTCACCGATTGTATTCTCAAAACAACTAGTAAGCACAGCGATGAGAACAAGGCTACTATTCAAGTCACAGCACATGGTTTTCGTACACAACCTCATGTGGATTATATCTCTCGTTTAGGAGGCGATGGCCGTTGGCATGATGTACCGGTGCATTGGGATGAGTATCTACCTGTCGTTGGTCAGGGTGCATTAGAGATTCAGGAAGATAATCATATTGTAGAGCCTACACTCACACAACGTCAACGAGTGCAACGCATAACCGATATCCTTGCTCACTCGCATTTCAAATTCTATCGCAGACGTATTGCCTCTGCATGCCGCTAAGCATTATACGTTTCGTAGGTTTATAACGATACACAGCACAGTCATTTTAGGATGGGTGTCAACCTTTTGGTGATGTGGGGTGTCATCGCCCGTTATTCGTCGATTTGATTATTTTGTTTAGTGCATTTACGGATATTCACCGAGTATTTTATTATATCCTTTTCCACTCACTATTTGTTCAGTACTCGGCATGTCATTCGGGTTCTCTTGCTTCTATTGGCTGTTTAGCCTCGTGGTTCCTACCGCGAGTCAAATCCCCCTCTCCTCTATGTTCATTTCCGACGGATTACCCGATAATGTCTGATACCGGGTATTGATGAATGTCATTCGTTCTTTTCTTCTCCCCTTTTGGGGGAGGTCAGGAGGGGGTTACTCTTCGGTTCTTTTAGAAAAAAATGCATTAATAAATTTTAATATTTAATTTCCTTAAAATCCTACGATAACACGATAACATAAAATTTAGTGTCGATATGTATATGTCTATATAAAAAATATAATATATAATACTACCCTAAATTCCCCTAAAAAATCGGCAAAAATGGCTTTTGTTTTATAACATGAGTTTGGTCATTTTTCGTTCAAATACAGCATATGAATACAAAAAATCATGTTATCGTGTTATCGTGTTATCGTAGAAAATGCTGTTCCTTGACTATTTTTTAATGTTTTTTAATATTTACAAATGACTAAAAGAAACTAATTTTTCACTCTCTTCTTCCTTACCCTTACCTTACCCTTACCTTATCCATAAGATAAGATGAAAGAGTGCTTAATTAACAATGCAAAATTTTTAATTCGCGTTTTATTCGTAGCAGATGCTGCTGATATTTTCTTCTTGCAGCATTTCGTTGGCTGTTTCTAACAGATCACTTGAAGTAAGACTTTCCAAACGTTGGTATGTTTGCTGCCATGTAGGGGCAACGTTATGATAAAGGACTTGTTTGCCCATGGATAGAACTTTATTTTCTTGGTTTTCAGCCGATATGGCCATTTGTCCATGTATTTGATTTAGGGCTCGTTTGAGTTGGATGCTACTGAGCGCTTGTTCCCGAAGTCGTTTTAGTTCTTTGTATGCCAAATCAATGCATTCATTTTTGTGTATTGCTTCGCATGCCAAATAGATACCCCAGTAGCCTGTGTCGCTAAGGGGAACGTATTGCGATTCAATGGTGTAAACCAATCCTTTCTTTTCGCGCAAGGTAAGATTAAGTCTGCTGGATAGGCTACCTCCTCCTAAAATATTATTCAAGAGAAACATACTCAATTGTTTTTTATGTCCAATGGGGTATGCCCTGCTTCCCAGCATGATATGTACTTGATGGGTATGCTTATGGTAGGATATATGTTGAGGGGTGTATAACTCAGGCACTTGTCTAAAACTGCGAGAACAATGGGAGGAAATCGGGAGATATCCGAGGTGTTTGGTTGCATAGTGGATCACTTGGTCAAAAGCAATGTTTCCTTGTGAAAAGAGTACCATATTGCTGGGAACATAGTATTGCTGGAGCCATTCATGCACCGATTCGGGATGCTTTTGTATTTGTTGCAGGCTACGTTTAGTTCCTAAAATCGGCATGGCAATGGGGTAGTTGTCAAACAAGATACTCTCAAAATCATCGTAAATTAGCTCACTGGGAGAGTCATTATAACTTTCAATCTCCTCCAATATCACACCATATTCTTTTTCTGTTTCTTTTTTTGGAAAAGTGGCATTGCTTACCAAATCGGATAGTAGTTGCAGTGTCCTGCCAAAATATCTGCGTGGGGTAGCTGCATAGTAGGTGGTTTCTTCTTTGGTAGTATATGCATTTATTTCTCCTCCGATATCTTCAATGGCGCGAATGATTTGCGATGCACTTTTGGAATGTGTACCTTTGAAAACGCAATGCTCAATATAGTGAGCCATACCATTGGTCTGCTTGTTCTCATCGCGCGTACCTGCACCTATCATGATGCCTATATATGCCACCTCGCTCATCGATCCTTGATGAACGATTCTCAAACCATTGGGAAGAGTATAGTATAATGTTTCCATGAATCTTAAATACAAAAATCGCGCAAAAGTACTACAACTTTTTGAAATGGACAAATAATGGGTGTACTATCTCTTTGCGATGTTTATTTAAGGTCCTACCAATATGATTTTTCCGTATGCAAAATCATTGATATGTAATCATTACTGGACGTATGCAAACGACTTGTCACAATAACGATGGGATTTTGATAGTGAAATAGATATGATTTCTTGCTTGATAAAGTGAAAATATAATGAGCATACAGTATTGTATTACGAAAAAATGAGTAAATATTTGTTCGTTTCAAAAATATGTTGTACCTTTGCAGACGATTTCCAAGCGGCATTGGCGGAATTGGTAGACGCGCTAGACTTAGGATCTAGTTCTTAACGGAGTGAAGGTTCGATTCCTTTATGCCGCACATCGAGCCTAAAGGGCTCGATTTTTTTTACAAAGGAGCAACCTTGATTAAATAGTAATAAGAAATAATTTATGAAAACTATCTCACGTTTGATGTTTATCTGCATGTTAGTGCCTATGCTAACATCTTGTTTAGGAAATGCAAAATCCGATTATACACCAAGTATTGGAATATCGTATATATTGGTTAATCCTATTTATAGAAACGATACGCTTATCGGTGCCAAGGATACGATGAATGTGAAGTATGACGACAAACTGTCTGCTTATCGTTTGGATACCTTGAGTATCTCTAAGAACGATACCATTGTGTTTGCTGCGGGCTACAATTCCTTTGGCAATGACTTAATCGCTGCCAAAGTTAATTTCGACACGACAGCTATTGCTTTTCGTTTGGCAATGAATGATGAGTTTATGAAAGTGTTGACAGATAAGTCTGATGTCCGCAATGCGCAATTGTATTTCGCTCCAGGTTACAATTACGTGTCCATCCCGATGGGGTATAAGCCAATCAAAACAGGAATGCATACAATAGAGTTTGTGGTGGAGTCCAATTCCAAGTTCTCTCCTTCAACCCTTACAATGATCCAACCAGTAGTGGATTAAGGTTACAATACTTGTGGTTCTACTCGAATGTTTTAGATTCGTTCCACAGGGCATCCATCTCTTCTAAGGTCATGTCTTCCAAAGCATGACCTTTTTCTTTGGCTTTTGCTTCGATATAGTTGAAGCGTTTAATGAATTTCTGGTTTGTCTTTTCCAGTGCGTTATCAGGCCTGATTTTGTATAATCTGGCAGCATTGACCATAGCAAAAAGAAGGTCTCCAAATTCTTGTTCAGCTTTGGCATTGTTGGTCGCATCATTGTTCCCAATCATCTCTTGTTCAAATTCGGTAATCTCTTCTTTCACTTTTGCCCATACATCCTCAGGGTGTTCCCAATCGAATCCTACATTGGCCACTTTGTCCTGTATTCGATATGCTTTCACCAAAGCAGGTAATGAAGAAGGAACTCCACCTAATACGCTTTTGTTTCCGCCTTTTTCTTTCAACTTTACTTGTTCCCAAAGCGTGCTTACTTCTTCTGCATTTTGTGCTGCTTGGTCTCCGTAAACATGGGGGTGTCGGAAAATGAGTTTATCGGAGATGCGATTGCATACGTCTGCTATGTCAAAAGCATTTTGTTCGCTTCCTATCTTGGCATAGAAAATTACATGCAGCAATACGTCACCCAACTCTTTGGCAATTTCATCCAAATCTTGTTTGATGAGTGCGGAAGCAAGCTCGTATGTCTCTTCTATCGTGTTTTGACGCAAACTTTCAAATGTCTGTTTTCGGTCCCATGGACATTTCTCACGCAACTCATCCATGATGGTTAGAAGTCGGTCAAATGCTGCTAATTGTTCGGCACGTGTATGCATAATAGGGCGTTTTTTTTGATTTGATTATTCGTTTTCAAATGTATTGAGAAGACAATGCCCTTGTTCATCTATTTGTGCATATGTCCATTGTCTCCAACAGTCTCCCAGAAGAACAACTCTACTTTTTGAAGGGAGCATTAAGTCCAATTCAATGTGGCGATGCCCAAAGATATAGTAGTCGTGATGGTCCCCCTCTTGTTCTTTTTCTTTGGCATAGAGAACGAGTTCTTCGTTTCCTTCTCCTTTGTACTCACACGGATGTGCAATCTCTTTGAGGCGACTCCTTTTTGCCCATTCGTATCCAAAATGATTACCTAAGGTGGGGGGAATAAGACGAAATAGGAACTGAGGTATGGGATGATGAAATATTTTTCGTAACAAGATGAAGTGGTTTATTTTCTTCTTGATGGCAGGCGGTAGTGTATGAAAAAATGTTTTAGGTATAAGCCCATCCCCGTGTGCCAAATAAACGCGTTTGTTATTGAGTAACATGCTTTGTGGTTGGCGGTGTACTTGTATGCCTGTTTGGCGCGCTAACCAACCGAATGTCCATAAGTCGTGATTGCCTATAAAAAAGTGTACTGATATACCCGATTGGGTGATTTTTTTTAGAGTATTTAGGAGTAATATATACTCTTTTTTGCTTTTATCAGACCAAAAATACTCAAACCAAAAGTCAAAAATATCCCCCAACAAAAAAATAGATGTTGCATCATTAGACATCTTCTCGAGCAACATCACCAGTTTCTTCTGATGTGCTGATGGATCGTTTATTACGCGCGAACCTAAATGCGCATCACTGAGGAAGTATATCATAGAAATCCTAATTCAAGTTTAGCCTCTTCGCTCATCATATCTTTGTTCCATTCGGGCTCAAAGACAATATTTACAACCACTTCTTTGATTCCTTCCACCGAACCAACTTTCATCTTGACATCTTCTACCAAAAAGTCAGCAGCAGGACAAGAAGGTGCGGTCAAAGTCATATCAATGGTGCATGTAGTATCTTCTATGTCAATCTTATAAATCAAGCCCAAATCGTAGATATTGACAGGTATCTCTGGGTCAAACACTGTCTTTATCATACGTAGAACAGCCTCTTCTTTCTGCAAAAAATCGTTCATATACTTTGTCTCATTTCTTAACAATGTGCAAAGGTATACTTTTTTTGTGGATTATGCAAAAAAACACAAAGGTCAATAGTTATATTTTCTTTGTCTATCTTCCATGGGTGTGAGTTGAAAGGAGGACTGACAAAATGTCAGTAGTGCGGTGCGGATTTTTATTTTGGCACGGTTTTCGCTATGATGATGGAGATATAAATTTTGTAATTTTAAATAACAAACGATATGAGTAAAGGTAATATTGGGGTAACTTCGGATAATATATTCCCCGTGATTAAAAAGTTTTTATATTCAGATCACGAGATTTTTTTGCGTGAGTTGATTAGTAATGCAGTGGATGCTACGCAGAAATTGCGTACGTTAGCCAGTGTAGGTGAATTCAAGGGAGAGTTGGGTGACACTTCTGTTAGGGTTATCTTGGATAAAACGAAAAAAACACTCACAGTCCAAGACCATGGCATTGGTATGACTGCTGAAGAGGTGGATAAGTATATCAATCAAATTGCTTTTTCTGGAGCGGAAGAGTTTGTCAATCAATACAAGGACAAGGCTGAAGCTATCATTGGACACTTTGGTTTAGGTTTCTATAGCGCATTCATGGTGGCTGATAAGGTAGAGATATTTTCACAAAGTTATCAAGAAGATGCACAAGCTGTACACTGGAGTTGCGAGGGCAATCCAGAGTATGTTATGGAACCTACCATCAAAGCAGATAGAGGAACAGATATCGTATTGCATATCAACGACGAGTTTACTCAATACTTGGAAGATGCAACCATAGAGACGTTGCTCAATAAATATTGTAAGTTCTTGCCAGTAGAGATTGTTTTTGGAAAGAAAAAGGAATGGAAAGATGGCAAAAAAGTGGATACAGATGAAGATAATGTAATCAACAATGTGCATCCTGCATGGACCAAAAAACCAGCAGATTTGACAGACGAAGATTACAACACTTTTTACCATGAGTTGTATCCTGCGCAAATGGACGAACCATTGTTCCATATCCACCTTAATGTAGATTATCCTTTCCATTTGACAGGTATTTTGTATTTCCCTAAGATAAAAAACAATCTTGATGTTCGTCGCAACAAAATCCAATTGTATTGCAATCAAGTCTTTGTAACGGACGAGGTTGAGAATATCGTTCCTGAATACCTCACATTGTTGCATGGTGTAATTGATTCTCCAGATATCCCACTTAACGTTAGTAGAAGTTACTTGCAGAGTGACAACAATGT
This sequence comes from Paludibacteraceae bacterium, assembly GCA_017938155.1. Classification (GTDB taxonomy): domain Bacteria; phylum Bacteroidota; class Bacteroidia; order Bacteroidales; family Paludibacteraceae; genus Colicola. The sequence goes on from JAGBCD010000043.1 coordinate 15,730, forward strand.
GAAAAAGATTAGTGGACATATCACTAAGAAAGTAGCTGATAAACTGGCAGAATTATACAAAAACGATAGGGAGAATTTTGAGAAAAAATGGGATGATATCAAGCTGTTTATTCAATTTGGTATGTTGAGCGATGAGAAATTCTACGATCGAACAATAGGCTGTGCTTTGTTGAAGAATTTAGATGGCAAGTACTTTACCTTAGAAGAGTACAAAGAGCATGTCAAGGAAAATCAAACGGATAAGCATGGTGATTTGATTATGCTTTATGCACAAGACCCAGATGCTTCCTATTCATATATTGAACGTGCCAAAGCCAAAGGGTATGATGTGCTTTTGATGGATGGTGAGTTGGATGTGCACGCAATGTCTCAATTCGAACAGAAAGCAACAGGAGAACAAGGTGATGCTAAAAATGCACTACGATTTGTTCGTGTAGATTCAGATGTAATAGAAAACCTAATAAGCAAAGAAAACAAAAATGTCGTTGCATTGACCAGTGAGCAAGAAGATGCTTTGCGCTATACTTTTGAAAGTGTCTTGCCAAAGAACGACAAGGATACCAAGGTAAACTACTCTGTTAGTTTCGAATCCGTTTCAGAAGATGCGTTGCCTGTATTCTTGACTCAAAACGAGTTCATGCGCCGCATGAAAGAGATGTCGGTTCACCAACAAGGTATGAGCTTCTATGGACAAATGCCAGATCACTATAACGTGGTAATCAATACGGCTAATCCAAAGGTTAATGTACTTATGCAACAAATCATGGATGCTTGTGCTCAAGAAGTTCTTCCATTACAAGAGCAATTGTCTGCAAAGAAGGACGAGGAGCAACAAATCAAAGATGCACAAAAGGATATCAAGGAACAAGACTTGACACAGGAGCAAAAAGATGCAGTGACTGCAATCACCAAAGAGGTTGCTGCTTTGAAACAACAAATCAAAAATGCATATGCTGAGCATGCTAAAAATGAAGACAAAGTTAGTCAATTGATTGATATTGCCTTGCTTGCCAGTGGTATGCTCAAAGGGGAGGCATTGGCTAAGTTTGTCAATCGTTCCGTAGATTTGTTATAATCCCTCCTATTATACAATAAAAGGGCTGCCAATCAAGGCAGCCCTTTCTATATGGATGTTTCTTATTATTCTGCTGTGGTAAGGGGAGTAGCTTGTGTGTAAACACGTGCTGCCAATTCTTGATCCAATTGATACAATCCATATCCGTTATCTCCTATTAGGCGGAATTTTTGAATCAAATCGCGAGCATTCTCTTCCTCTTCTACTTGTTCTTCTACAAACCAGTTGAGACGTGTTTGTAAAGCAAAATCTTTTTCTTCTACCGCCAATGCCATTAGGTTATTGATCAAGGAGGTTACTTTTTGCTCATGTTGGAGTGTTGCCTCAAAGGCTGCCAATGGTGAAGCCCATTCTGTCTCAACAGCATCAATAGGTGCCAATAGTACACGTCCATCACGACTTTGTAAATAGTTGAGAAGGATCATGGCATGGTCTTGCTCTTCTTTGAACTGAATGTTAAACCAATTGGCAATACCTGGAAATCCTGCATCTTGGCAATAAGTTGACATGCTTAGATATAAGTAGGCAGACCACAATTCTGCATTTATTTGGGCATTGATAGCCGCTTCTAATCGTTTGCTAATCATAAAAATATAGTTTTTGAATGTTAATAATCTTTATTGTCAAAAGAACAAAAATCATGCCGTTTGAATTTACATTCTCAATTTGAAACCAGATAAGATGGTGTCTGGTTTGAAGTTAAATACGGACTTCATTTCTCCTGCCATACAGAATCCGCACACTCGGCATTGTTCTGTACCATATCCTAAGCATAGTCCACGTTTACCATCTGTGTATATGAAATTGGTAACAAAGCATTCTTTACCCAAGGCTATTTCACCCAATGTGTTTCGTTTCATAAGTTTAAGTCCTGAGTAGGAATTCATAATAGGGTATCCTCGTTTTTTATATTCAATAACGCGGTCAATCATTTCTATTTTTTTTTCATTGGGTAACATCAAATACTCCGTTCCAGGGTATGGGGTATGAAAATTGATGGATATTTGTTCTATAGCGGGGTTATTTTTAGCATACTCCATAGCCGCGTCCAAGGATTCATAATTGAGTGTGTTGACGACCATGTTGACGCATATATGTTTGAATCCAGAATTTTTGATATTCTCTTCCAAACGAGCAAAAGTACCTTCGCCTCGTATACGATCGTGATATTCTCCTACACCATCCATGCTTACCCAAATAGATTGTGGACGAATCCATGAAAAGTCTTGTTGAGCATTGGTGGTAACAGTCACAGAGAAGAAACCCATCTCAATAGCCGCATCTATGATGTCATTGATTGTGCGCTCTCCCTCTTTCCATAGGGTAGGCTCTCCTCCTTCCAAATCTATAAACCTTGAACCTTGCTCATATGAGTAGCGCATGTCAGACAAGATGTCTTCATAGCTTCGTTGTTTGTAACCTGCACTGCCATAGACAGAACAATGCTTGCAACGAAGGTTGCATTTATCGGTAATGAACAATACTGTTTGTAGAGGGGCACGTCTTCCTAAAAAACGAGCGCGAACAAACCAAAAGGCCAAATAACTATAGTGAGAGAGCAACTTAAAAGGGTTCATATTTTTTTGATTTGATATAATACTAAAATTGTTAGGTGCGAAAATTACATCTCCATGATTTGATTATCAACCGACAATCAAACCAACGATATGCATGAGCATAAGGATAAGGCAAAAAAACGTACAAATATTGCGCGCTAATAACCATCGGTATAGAAACCATGCCATATCTGCTTTGACATAATTTTCCCAATCTCCCATAGGTCCCATCCACCAATGAGGAGTGTCGTTACGAGGCAATCCGTATGCGAATAAACGGGTGGAGTGGATGAGATAAATAGACATAGGAAGAGTAAGCAAGGTCATTAAATACCAAGGACTCCACCAGCCCAGAGTAATACCAACTCCTAACATTACAAAAGGCATAAGAGCAAAGAAACCAATGAAGAAAATCATAAGTCCTCTTCGTTGTTTGGATGCATCCTGCTGGGTAGAACCGTTAACCAAGCGCGCAAAAGTCATTTTGCCTAATGCGGCGTCTGCGTTAACTTCCATCACCGAATGTACATACAAAATGTTGATTACCATGCATCCAATGCCCAAACTGATGCACAACATCTGCCATGAAAATGGGTTGCCTGTCAAGGCTGCTTGTACACCCATCATATTGAGAGGGCCAAAAATAATTCCTATCACCAACTCACCCAAACCGTGATACCCTAATTCAAAAGGCTTGCCCGAGTAATTTATTCCTAAAAATAAACCCAATAAAGCATATATGATAATACCGAAAGTGGCTTGATAACCATGTAATAACCATTGCGCAACGAATGCTATGCCACCCATCAATGCCGCAAAACCTAAAAAACCAATAATAGCCCATTTCAACTCGTTGACAGTAGCTACACGTTGTTGTGGGTTCGTCTCTCCTTCACGGGCCAGATAACTGCATTTTTCCATACGGGCACGAATGCTGATACCACTCAACTCAGAGCGTGAATGTGAATCGTGCAAAAAGTCAAAATAATCATCCGCAAGGTTCATGCCCAAATGTGCTGCGGCTATGCCCAATAAAATGGGTAACGCAAGCCACCAAACAAAACCTTCTTGACCAATGCATAGAATGATAGCAGTCAAGCAAGGGAGCAGTGATTGAGGAAGTGAAATACTTCGCGCGTTTTTTATCCAAAAATGAAGTGTTGACATAATCTTGTTAATTACCAAAAAATAACCTGGCACAAAGGTAATGTTTTTTTTTGACTAATAGCAATATTTTTTAGATTATTTACTAAAACTCTCTCTCTTTTTAGGGATAAATGTCTCAAAAGAGAAATAAAATATTTGCTATACGCTGAACAATAACCTATTTTTGTACCACGATGCATATAAATCCCTATCATATCCCTATATAACATGTAAAACACTATCTGAGTGATGAGTGATTCAAAAAAAGAGTTTAAATGGAGATAACCGAGAATGAAAATACTGGAAATTTGTGTATTTCCTAAAAATGTTGTACCTTTGTACGTGGTATATTGTACACGCGTGCGTGATGGTTCAAAATCGCAATATAAATATTGATTTGGCAAAAGCATTAGCAATGGTGTTGGTTGTCTTGCAACATGCTTGGACGATGCTTGATTTAGATAATCCAGAATTGGGATTAGTGTGTGGTGCATACCGAGCCATTGCTACGGTAGGAGTTCCGTTGTTTGTTTTTGTGTCAGGTGCTCTGTTGCTTCCACGCCCAATCGCTTCGTTGCGACTATTTTACAAGAAAAGAATGCTTCGTTTGCTATTGCCTTTTGTCGTATTGGCGCTTGTGGTTTATTTGATGACACTCTGCACAGGAGGATATACGTGGTGGGATGGAACGATTAAGAATGCAATAATAAGTTTTGTTCCTGCCCTCTTGAACAATCAAATAAACACTTTCCATTGGTTTGTGCATATGCTATTGGCTCTCTATTTGCTCACTCCTTTCATGCAATATGCATTACAACGCTTATCTCAACGTGAAGTAGAAGGTGGGTTGTTGGTTTGGAGCGTGGTGATGCTACTCAAACAATATTATCCCTCACTCGCCATTTTGCAGTATGTCGGTTCTCTATGGACATACATGGGTGTATATATCGCGGGATATTACATTATTCAATATAGAGTAGGAGAACGAATGTATTTATGGATAGCAACGATAACTACGTTGCTACTCTATGTGTGGGATATGTTGACAGACTGTGCTACACAATTAGGATTGCCCCTGACAGCGATTGTTTTGGGAATGTTGTTGTTGAATGTGCCGATGAAGACAGTAAGTGACGTGTCGTTTGTCAGACAAGTGATAAGGAATACCAGTAGGTATAGTTATACAATCTACTTGTTGCATATTCCTTTCATACGCATGTTGTATCAAGTGTTACCTAATGTAATCTCAATGAATGAACAAGTGACGGCATGGATGCCATTATGGATAATGCCTATCGTTATGGTCACTTTTTATATAGGTTGTTTGTGCTATGACAAAATAAAGTATTTGCCTAACCAACTTATTGGTATAGGCTAAAGCATAGGATGTTTATGAATCGAATCAAACTTTTTTTGACAGACGTGGACGGTTGTATGACCGATGGCGGAATGTATTACACCGAGAGTGGGGACGAGTTCAAACGCTTTTGTGTGTATGATGGAATGGGAATCGTATTGCTTAGAAAAGCAGGAATACCTTGTGGTATATTGACGAGTGAAAATACGGCTATCGGTTTGAACCGTGGTAAAAAACTGGGCCTTGAATACATCTATACAGGTGTTGGCCGTGTAGTTGATGGCGTGAAGATGACCAAATTGGATGCAGCTAATCAAATATGTGCTGAATTGGGAATTACACTTGAGGAAGTGTGTTTTGTAGGGGATGATGTGAACGATTTGGACCTTTTAGAAAACGTAGGTACAGCAGCCTGTCCATCCAATGCGGTAGCAGTAGTGAAAGCGGTACCTGGCATTATCCATTTGAGCAAAAAAGGTGGGGATGGAGCCATTCGTGAACTATGCGAAATGATATTGGCAGCCAAAAAGAATTCATAGACTTTTATTTTTCTTTTGAAAAGTGAAAAACATTGCTATCATATTAGCGGGAGGTATCGGAGCCAGAGTAGGAGGGGCTCTGCCTAAACAATTATTACCCTTGGCAGATGGGCGTACCATCTTAGAGCACGCTATAGATGCCTTTCATCAGTCCGAATATATTGACGAGATTTGCCTTGTAATGCACCACGATTACATGGCTTATGCACAAGATTTATCGCAAACCAATGAATGGAGCAAACTTAAACATATAGTGCCAGGAGGAAATGAGCGTTGGGAATCCAGCGTAAATGCTATCCGTGTATATACACAAGCCTATTCCAAATCCTTATCCGAATGGAAGGACTTCAATTCCGTAGAAATTCACCCCTCCCTCCAAGGAGGGGATGGAGGTAGGCTGGATGATACGAGTGTAAACCTCCTTCTCCACGATGCAGCACGACCCTTTGTTAGTCAAGAAATCATAGCCAATGTATGTCAAGCACTCCAAACGCACGAAGCTGTAGTTGTGGCAGTACCATCAACCGATACAGTATATGAAATGAAAGAGGGTGTAGTGGCGCGCATTCCCAATCGCGCAACGATTATGCGTGCTCAAACACCTCAGGCATTCCATCTACCTTTGATAGCAAAGGCCTATGCCAAGGCTCTGGGAGTAAATGACCTAAACGAAGTGGCGAGTATGCAAACCCATTTACCCGCAACCGATGATTGCGGGGTCGTATTCAACCATATGCCACAGGTCCCTATCCATATCATACCTGGCGAAGAAAAAAATAAAAAAATAACCTACAAGGAGGATTTATAGATGAAAATAGCCATCATAGGTACAGCATATCCTTACAGAGGAGGATTGGCAACGTTCAATGAACGACTTGCGAGAGAATTTGTGTCCGAAGGGCATGAGGTCAAGATGTACACGTTTACTTTGCAATACCCTTCTTTTCTCTTTCCTGGCAAAACCCAGTTCTCTAACGAAAAAGCACCTGAAGATATTGCGATAGAACGAAGCATCCATTCGTGCAATCCGTTCAACTGGATCAAAGTAGGAAGAATGCTGAAAAATCAATGTCCAGATATAGTGATTACTTGCTACTGGATGGCATTTTTTGCACCATGTTATGGAGTGATAGAACGAATAGTTAAATCCAATGGACATACCAAATGTATTGCTTTGGTGCATAATATGATGCCCCATGAACCCAGTTTGTTGGATAGATTGTTTGCCCCGTTCTATATCAAATCAACAGATGCCTTTGTGGCATTGTCACAAAGTGTAGTGCAAGATATTGCCGCCTTGGACAAAGATAACAAAGAGAAACGCTTCTCGCCCCATCCAACGTATGACCATTATGGAACGTTGATGCAGCACGATGAAGCTTGCCAATCGTTGCAGCTTGAGCCTGCGAATGATTATATGCTCTTCTTTGGATTGGTGAGGGCATACAAGGGACTGGACTTGTTGTTGGATGCAATGCGAATAGTCAAAGACCAATTGCCTTCAGTTCACTTGCTCATTGCGGGAGAGTTTTATGAGGATGAAAAGAAATATAGAGAGCAGATTGAACGCAATGGACTGACAGAACGAGTGATAGTACGCAATGAGTTTATACCTGATGCTGATTTACGTAAGTATTTTGGTGCGGCAAACCTTATTGTACAACCCTACAAGTCAGCTACGCAAAGTGGTGTGACACAAGTAGCTTTCCATTTTGAAAAACCGATTTTAGTGACCAATGTGGGTGGCTTGGGAGAAATAGTACATCATGAGAAGATGGGATATGCTACCGAACCGAATGCTGAAAACATCGCACAAGCTATTGTAGATTACTATACGAACAAGCGTCAACCTGCATTTACGGATTACCTACGAGAAGAGAAGAAGAAATACGATTGGAACAAAATGACGCAAACGATTCAAGATATTTACCTACAAATCAAATAATCTTATGGGAATAATTAACAACCTAATGGGGAATGCAACCGAAGTGAATGTTGATTCCTTAAGACGTGAGTTAGAAGAGATACTATGTGACAACGAAACCATCGAAGTGGCTTTCAATGTCTTTAGAGATAAGTGGATTTTTACTTCCGCACGTTTGATAATAGAGAATGTGCAGGGCGTTACTGGATCCAAACGTAGTTATCATTCCATACCCTATCATTCGATTACGCATTTTGCAGTAGAAACATCTGGCTCATTTGATTTGGATACAGAACTTAAGATTTGGATTAGAGGAACGAATGCTCCTTACGAGCAAAAATTTAGTAAGGGAACGAACGTGCGTGCAATACAAAAAATGTTAGCATACAAAGTGTTATAAAATCGATTGTATCATGCCAAACTTGCCAACGATAGAACATTGTTTTGGGTGCAGTGCTTGCGTGGATGCATGTGCCAAGAAAGCCGTCCAATTGGTAGAAGATGCCAATGGGTTCTATGTGCCTCATGTACAAAACGACTTGTGCGTAGAGTGCGGCAGTTGTGAGAAGAAATGTCCAAGTTTGCAACAAAATGATGTTCCGCGCAATTCGTTGGACGAACAACAACTCTATGCTGCTTGGTCAACGGATGAGAATATCATACAACATAGTGCATCGGGAGGAGTGTTTGCGCAAGTGGCTACAGAGTTCTTGGATGGCAAGCCTGAACGTATTGTTTATGGCGCAACGCTATTGGATGACTCTACAGTTAAGCATATTGCGGTAGAAAAGAGCAAAGATATTTATTTGTTGCAGAATGCTAAATACCAACAAAGCAATGCCACGGGGATATACCAACATGTCAAGAAATCTCTCCAAGCAGGAAAAGAAGTGCTTTTTAGTGGTACCCCATGTCAAATCGCAGCACTATACACATTCTTAGGCCAGAAACGTGATAATAACTTATATACGATGGAGGTTATTTGTCATGGTGTGCCAACCAATTATTTGGCGCAAGTGGCTCTCCAACTGAACCATGCACAAAAGATTGTTGCTTATCGAACCAAATCACAAGGTTGGGCAAAAGGCAATCGAACAAAATATATGGGAACCAATGGAGAGATAGTAGAAATGCCAAGGTATCGTTTGGACTTCCATTTTAGAGCCTATTTATCGTTCCATTGGTTGCGCACCAGTTGTAGCACATGCCCTTTTGCACAAATAGAACGAGTGGCTGATATTACCATGGGAGATTTTTGGGGAGGAAACAAACGTAAGTACCACAATTTTATGGGGCTATCCGTTATCACCATCAACAATGAAAAGGGACGCAAACTGATAGAACAAACGAAGCGATTGCAATGCCAACCCACCACTTACTCAGAGGCATTGGAGCATAATCAAAACCTTTACATGCCTACCACGCAAGCTAGCAAAGGGGCCAATAAGATTGCCGCTATCAAGAAAATGAGCCTACCATGTCAAAAGATTATCCTACAACAAGGTTTTTCCAACAAATGGTTGTTTGGCATGGGACAAGTGATAGAAACGATATACAACAAAGTGGCGCAAAGAAGTTTACGTAAAACGATGAAAAATAAAATCAACACAATTGTATCCCAAGTGAAGCAAAAACAACCGAAGGTGGGAATATTAACCACCTACTTTGCTGCCAATTTTGGGGCGATGTTGCAACCGTATGCCTTAAAAAGAGTATTAGAACTCCAAGGCTATGATGTTGAGTTTATACGCTACAAACAACAGGCTGTTTATGAGAGTCACAAAGCATTTTCTATTCAACGAATCTTTGCCAAAGGAATAGCTGCTGCGATAGGAAACCTTTTGGCATTGCCTTTTGCTATGGTGCAAGATAAGAGAATGCAAGCATTCAAGAGGATGTATTTACAAACACCAGATGATTTTGTTGATACCATCCCACAAGACAAAGATTATTATTTGTTCGGAAGCGATCAGATATGGAATCCTATCAATACCAATGGGTTTGACGATATCTATTTTGGTGCCTTCCCAACGAAAGAAGATGCCAAGAAGATTGCGTATGCAGCCAGTGGTGAATGTATTGAGGAAACCGAAGAGAATGCTAAGTATCTCACGGATAAACTACAAAATTTTGATGCAATAGGTGTACGAGAGGAATCACTAAAGCACAAACTTCAACGCCTCACGCATAGACAAGATATGCAAGTGGTGGTTGACCCTACATTGTTGGCGGATAAAACCATATTGGATGAACTGCCCGAAAAGAATGTGATGAAAAGTGAAAAGTATGTGTTCTTCTATCAGTTGCGCCAGTCGGTGGCATTCTTGCCCAAGATACATGCTTTTGCACGCCAAAAGGGATGTAAGTTATTGGTCATCTCTTCTACCCCTAAAAAAGATTGTTTGACTTATGCCATGAAGCATCGCGATGTGACCTATCTCCCAGCAGCAGGAATGGAGGAGTTCTTGGGAGCAATACGACACGCGGATTATGTTTTTACTCCTTCTTTCCACGGAAACGTGTTTGCTATTGTGTATAATAGACCACTCTTCTCATTGGTGCTCAAGGATGGACTGAACAACCGAGCACACGATTTGCTGGTTACGTTGGGAATGGAAAATCGCTTGGTAACCTTGGATGGCGATTGGGATAATATCATGCCTACGTCCTACAAGGAAGTGAATGAGAAAGTAGAAAAAATAAGACAAGATAGTTTGAAATTTTTAACGGATAATATGATTGCCCCATGAAACACTTATCCATTATCATCCCAACCTATAATATGGAGGCATTATTGCCCCGATGTTTAGACTCTTTGGTGGCTGCCAAACATGCTCAATACATGGATGTTTTGGTAGTCAATGATGGAAGTAAAGATAACTCTTCGCATATCGCTCATCAATACCAAGAGAAATATCCTGATGTAGTTCAAGTGATTGACAAACCCAATGGCAATTATGGTTCTACTATCAATGCAGGTTTGTTGCATGCCAAAGGACAATATGTCAAAGTGCTGGATTCGGACGATTGGTTTGATACGGTTGCTTTGGACGAATTGTTATCACAACTGCAAACCTTGGATGCGGATATGGTCGTTACACATTTTTCGCAACTTGGTCCTGGGAGTGCCAAAGAAGTGATTCGTTACAACACGATGGGTAAGGAACCTTATACTTATGGTCAGGTATATCCAGTGGATGAGGTGCTTAAGGATGGATATATACGTTTCTTCCTGATGCATGCGTTGGCTTATAGAACGAGTCTCTTGCGTGAGATTGAATACAAGCAGACAGAAGGTATATCATACACCGATACCGAATGGGCGACTATCCCTGTTTTTCATGCTGCAACGATATGTTTTCTTGATTTGAACGTATATCAATACAATCTGGATAGAGAAGGGCAGACAATGGCTCCAGCCGTGCTGATGAAATCCATTCCACAACTTGAGAAAGTAAACGATAGATTGTTGCAATACTATGTGGAGCACAAAGAAGGTCTCACAAAAGCAAGAGCGGATTGGATGAAACAATACTATGAAAATCGTATGCGGATACTATACAAGATATATCTATTGGATATGCCAAGAAGTGATTTCAAACCAGAGGATTTGGCTCGTTTGGATGACAAGTTATCTACTATTTGTCAGCAGTTGGGTCTCAGCCCCAAACTGTATCCGGAGAACAAGTTGTTGCGTATTGAGTATATTGATTATTGGCATCGTCACCACGATAGATGGCCAGTTTGGTTGGAGAAAATAAACCATTTGATGGATATCGTGGTCAAATGGCTATATGTGAGATTGTTCAGAAGATAATAAAAATCCTAATATATCATGAAAGAGAAATACGACTATTTAATAGTAGGTGCGGGGTTATTTGGTGCGGTGTGTGCATACCGTGCCACGCAGATGGGAAAAAAATGTTTGGTTATTGACAAACGTTCCCATGTGGGTGGAAATGTCTATTGCGAGGATGTAGAGGGAATACATGTGCATACGTATGGTGCACACATCTTCCATACCAGCAACAAGCAAGTATGGGATTTTGTCAATTCATTGGTGGAGTTCAATCGCTATACCAATTCACCTGTGGCTAACTATCAAGGACATCTGTACAACCTACCATTCAACATGAATACTTTTGCACAGATGTGGGGAGTGGTCACTCCACAAGAAGCACAACAGAAGATTGACGAGCAACGGGCAGAAGCAATGGAAGCGTTGCAAGGGAGAGAACCTGCGAACTTAGAAGAGCAAGCCCTCTCGTTGGTAGGCAAAGATATATACGAGAAACTCATCAAAGGCTATACCGAGAAACAGTGGGGACGTCCTTGTACCGAATTGCCTGCATTTATTATCAAGCGTTTGCCTGTACGAATGGTATTTGATAATAACTATTTTAACGACCTTTATCAAGGAATACCTATTGGCGGTTACAATGTGCTGATAGATAAGTTGCTCGAAGGAAGTGATGTACTTTTGAACCAAGACTACTTGGAAGATAAACAGGCTTGGAATGATAAGGCAGATAAGGTGATTTTTACAGGTTCCATTGATGCGTATTTTGAGTATCAGTTTGGTCACTTATCTTACCGTACCGTGCGATTTGAGACTGAGATTCATGATACGCCAAACTATCAAGGAAACGCCGTAATCAATTATACGGAAGCCACTGTTCCTTATACCCGAGTGATAGAGCATAAACATTTTGAAACGTTTGGTGCGGATGTATATGCAAATCCTAAGACGGTTGTTAGCAAGGAATATTCGTGCGAATGGAAAGAAGGAATGGAACCTTATTACCCAGTGAACGATGCACAAAATACAGCTCTTTACCAACAATATGCACAGTTAGCCGCGTTGGAAAAGAATGTTATCTTTGGAGGCCGCTTGGCAGAGTATAAGTATTACGATATGGATGACATCATCGAACGAGCACTTTATGTACAACTATAACAACCCTCGGAACAAACCAAGACTTTGTCTGTTTGCGAAAAAATCGGGGTCTCCATAACAAACCAAGACTTGTCTGTTTGCAAAAAAAAACGGGGCCCCCGGAGCAAACCAAGACAATGTCTGTTTGCTTTGGGGAAATGCGGAGGTAGGAGTTGCTTTCAATGATAGAGCAGAGCGATATCATTCATGCAACCTCGTTACCGAACGCGAGCGGAGGAGTCTGTCAATTATTAATTCAAAATTCAAAATTCATAATTAAATAAAATTCAATCCTTCCCGAGTATGTCTAAAATAACAATCATATTGCCAGTATATAATGTAGCAGCATACGTTGTGCAGTGTATGCAATCTTTGCGTGCACAAACGCTGCAAGATATAGAAGTGATCTTTGTAGATGACAAGGGTAAGGATAATAGTGTGGAAATTATACAAGAATATATCCAACAACACAACCTCACTTCGCATTGGCATATCCTGCATATGGATTCCAATCAAGGTCCTTCTGCAGCCAGGAATGCTGCGATGCGAAAAGTGAAAAGTGAATATGTTGCCTTTGTAGATGCAGACGATTGGATAGAGCCCGAGATGATGCAGACGCTCTATACCAACGCCATTGAGCATGATGCGGATATCAGTTCCGCTGCGGCTGTGTTGGACTATCCCGATGGGCAGCATACCTACATGATGAACCCTCATGTGGACAGTGGGGAGTTGACACCCCAACAACGCAAGTACCTTTTGAAGAACTATGTGAGCAACTTTACTACGATGCTTTTTCGCAGGGAATGGTTGGAACAATACGACCTCCACTTCCCCGATGCCAATAGTGGTGAAGATAGCAGCTTCATGGGACAATGTTATTTGGTGGCGAGAAGGATAGCACAGATAGACCAACCCTATTACCATTACATCATACATCCACAATCCATCAGCCATCGCAAGAAAGTGTATCGAGGCAAGCAAAAAAGAAAAGCCTTCAATGCCTTGATCGCTTTTGCTAAAAAGAATGGATGCTTCGGCGAATATCGATGGGTGTTGTGTTGGGTGTATCTCAAAAAAGCAATCCTATCATCCATAGTAGATTACCTCAAAAGTATATGAATAGAAAGAATTTACGTATCAAGTTTTTCTGTCGTTCGTTCGACTTGAAACTCTATCGATTATCCTGTCAGTTATACAACTCGTTGGGATATGAATGTGTGCGGCTTACCGACCAATCAGCCGATGGGTATTTCTATACGATGCTCAAAGATGAGAGTTGTGACATAGCCATCAATGTGGATGAAGACTGTTTCATTACCAATCCCGATGCGGTCTTTGAATTGGTTGATTATGTAATAGAGAATAATATCGCCAATGCGGGTTGTCCAGATGGAGGTGGGTGGTGTCCACGAGGAGGTAACCCTATCGTGACCAATCCTTTCTTCAATGTCTTTGACCTGCGTTTGTTACGGCAACAGTTCTCCAAAACAGCAGTCAATGCCTTTGACTATGCTGCCAACAAAGAACAAATGATAGCCAACTTCCCCCAAGAGATGCTCTATGCTGAACGTAAATATGATTTCAGTAGGACCGATTACGAGCCTTATTATCCGTTCTTCTTTTGGCAAGCCTATCACACGAAGACTCATTATCTACATAGTACTCGCCATGAGGATGGTTGGACGACTATTTTGTACAATCATTTAGGTCAGGAGATGTGCCGCCATACGTGGTTGGCAAGGTTCTATTCGGTGCCTTCTTTCATCGTCAAACATTGGCAACCTAATGCCGGTAAACAACAACAACGCATTGATGCTATCATCAACGAAGCATACGAGATAAGACAACTACCGCGACCTGTATTCTATTTCAAAGACTATTGTCAGTTTGCACTCAATACGTTTGTTAGATGGCTCATCAAAGTGCCTCAACGAATAGCCGGATGGCCAAAGAAAATACAAAAGAAACTACAGAAGAAATAAAATAGATTCCCCCATACGAGGGACTATATTATTGGATAGTTTTTACACAACAGATAATTCGCTAATTATTGGATATGGTTGCAATGATGGTTTTTGGGATGCAAATTTCGTTTTTGAGTTGCTCGGAAAATTTATTGATAAACCAGAGTGGAAGCCAGATACAACAGGAACCAACTTGGAACATCCACATGGAACTCCCTATTCTTATGCACCATCATATATAATACTGCCACTATGAGGAAAAACAGATATACACTACCGATTATCATACTGATATTATCGATAATAACGTGTTTTACAGCAGATATTCTTTATTCACCTAGAGGTCGATCTTCTATTGATTATAAGGTACTTCCGCTCAATACAACCATAACTTGGGAAGGGTATAATTTATATTCTTTTGTACCAATAGATTATGATGATAGGCGTACATTTTATGAAAAGGGACTTCCAATCTCTGTATATACTTCTGATGATACACTTGATACTATTCATTTTAAAACTATTGTAGAATATGGTATCCGAAAAGATAGACTAGTCTTTCATATCAAAGATATTGATGACACAGATATTTATATTTTAAGAGCAAAAGATAAATTAGATGCAAATATAATAAGGGATTATGTAATCACAACAGATGATTTTATTCACGATGAATATCATTGGATAAATCTACAAGCGATAAATATGCCCTGGCATATGACAAACGTACTGATGTACTATCTTGGCGTATTTGGCTTTATTGTATCTCTCTTATGGATCTTACTCTTGTTATTCCGTAAAATTCAAAGTAGAAAGAAGGAATATGTCATACTGATTGTTACTCTTTTAGTTAGTGGTGTTTACTGCCAATGTATGGATATATACTTCTTTTATAAAGGACGTTCTATGCGTAGTTACAACTATTTATTACCATTTAACACACATATACAATCTATGGGTGATAGCTATTATTTTGAATGGATTAGTGGAGGTTATTGTGAATTCATGAGTGAAGGAATACCACTTCGTGTTGTGACGAAAGATGGACAAGAACAAATTATAAATCAAAAAACAGTACTTCAGTATGGTTTTAAAAGAGGGGAACTAGTCTATCAAATTGAAAGCATTGAAGGAGATAAATATTATATACGAAAAATAGACAAATTTAATGAATATCTTATATCTGAGGATGATATAGATAGGAATGATTATCGATGGAAGAATTTTAAACTCAGCAGTATAGAGCGGATTCTTGGCTTGGGCGAGTTGCTAGGATTGCTTTGTTTTGTGGTATCGGGTATATTTCTTGTGTTTTATATAATTGAAGAAAATATACATTATAGTAAAATTAAGCAATCATGCAATGGAAAAATACATATCACTCGAAAGACAAGAATATGAAGCAAAACTATCACATCAAAGACCTTCTGGGTAATGTGCGGGAAACGTATGTACATCCATGGGCAGACTACAAAGAGTGTGTTCAGCGCATGCAGTATTATCCATCGGGATTGCCATGGTCGGATGTGATGGGTACTTCTGAACAACC
>JAGBCD010000044.1 GCA_017938155.1 Paludibacteraceae bacterium
CATTGGACCCGCAATATCAGTTGCTGGGATGATAAGGTATGGAACACCCGCTTCTATGCTTTGCGCAGGAGTAAAATACAAAGTCAACTCACGGTTACTACCCTCACCTACTACCTCTGCATTGAGGAAACGAACCAAGGTTGCGCCTGCCAAATCGGTACCCAATAAACTTGGCAAAGAGAATGGCAAACAAATCGTATTGTACATGCCTGATACTAACGAACGATTGACTATCACATCCACTGTTTGGGATAGGTTGTTCGTTAGGATAGTTTGAGGATCTTGCGTGTCGTTGAAAGCAACTTTGGTACGAACTGGAGAGTTGGTAGAACCGACGGTATAAGTGAAATCCCAACGATTGGCACCGCCTGCAAATGCTGGATAGAAGAAACCTGAAAGAACATCCCCATCGGTATATGTTGATTCAGAAGTATATGAATAGACTTTCGTATTTGCATCATATGCCATTGCACGCCAATCACCATCATTGACTTGCATGACTAATCCCACAACTGTACCATTAACAATAACCTCATAATGTAATTTACGTTCTGCAGTGCGGGTAATAGAATAGTTGACACCTACATATCTACCGTTTTCAATGAAGAATGCATTTGCGTTATATGTTACGTCCGTCAAAGCGGCAACAACACTTATGATACAAGTAGCTGTTTTGTTTCCATCTTGAGTGGTAACGGTAATCGTTGCATTACCAGCTGATTTTGCTGTAACTAAACCATTATTGACGGTAGCTACAGATTCATTATTTGAAGACCATGTGATTGTCTTGTTTGCGGCAGTTCCTGGATTTATAGTCGCTGCGAGTTGAACGGTTTCACCTACCAACAAACTGCAAGATGCTTGATCTAAAACAACCGATGCAACGGATACATTAGGACGTTCGTTAGATGAACCAACAATGTAGTCAAAATTTATACGATTGCCTGCGATGTACCAAAAACCTGATATTTTTTCACCTTTTGAATGTGTAGTAGCACTTGTCCATAATGCCGTATTGTTGCCAGTACCATCATCTTGCATCAAATTATAAACATCTGCAACATTTACGTTAATGTCCGCACGTTTAGCTGAAGCAGGATTGTCAAAAATTACTGAATAGGTAATCGTTTTATTTTCATTACGTGTATATGAATACAAAATAGCCACATCTACACCTTCAATCTTGATTGTGGTAGGTTCTCCCCACCATGTTTTTGCGGTGATAGGTTCTACGGTTATTTCGCAAATAGCTTTAATTTCGCCGTTCTCTTCAGAAGCTGCGGTAATGGTAGTGGTTCCTGGTGTCAATCCTGTAACCAAACCTTCTGCTGAAATGGCAGCAACAGAAGTATTGGATGATGTCCAAATCACATTCTTGTTAGCCGCTTCCACAGGAAGAATAGTAGCAGTCAATTGTAATGATTCTTCTACCTCAATAGTAGCGGTTGTTTTGTCCAATGTAATAGACTCAACAGGAGCAGTTCCTGCAGATTTCCAGAAATAAACATTGTCAATAGCAACAGCAGCTGTTGTACGCTCAGCAAACTTGAATTGGAAGATTGATGAAAAATCATGTTTTTCTGCTTCTGGTTGGAATCCTGTAGCCAAAGGAATATCGATTGAGTTCCATTGGTTGGCAGTAATTTCTATTGTTGCATAATAGCGGTCATTGGTAGCAAGAGCTCCTGATTCGGCCAAATTGGTACCACCCCAAATTGGCATTACACGAATTGTACCATTCTCATATCCCCATACATCAATATGTAAGTATTCCATTTCAGAACAATCAACGCCAGAAGAAATTCCTTCTTTGTTGGCACCAGCATTTACACCAAATTCCCATCCCCACCAGTTTCCTGCTGTATAATATAAATATTTATTGGTAGAGATATTGTTTTCCTTCATTGTAACTGCATTCCATTGTGATTTACCCCATAGGTTGACAACAGGCGTATAGTTGTCGGAATAGAACGCAATCACATCTTCAGCATCATGAGTAGGAACTGGTGCTGCAACATGAGGAATGGTAATATCTTGTGTTGTTGAAAATGCACTCATTGAGAATGCATCTGATTTGTTTCCCGCAGCGTCAACTGCTACTATCGTTAGATTGTAGGTGGTTTGCTCCTGAAGATTAGAAACTGTTATCACATTGTCCACTGGTACACATGTAGCAGAAACACCACTACCTGACACTTCGTAGGCAACAATACCTACATTATCCGAAGCAACCATTGTGATTTGCACTTCGTTGTGTGCGATAGGAGTTTTAGGTGTAGCAGAAGTGATAACTGGTTTCTCTGTATCTGCAGCTGCAGAAGGGTCGTAAACTCCTGTACCAAATACACGGAACTCCCAGAAACTACATCCCCAACCATTATTTGCTAATGTATTTGCTTGCAAACGAATATATCGTGCATGTCTTCCTGTTATGGAATATACTTCTTGTGTATTATTTCCAATAGTAGGTGCAACGTCCTTAACCACTAAAGTAGTTGCGGTTTGCCATGCCGTTGCATTGGTAGGGTCTATGTAGTCATCCGATCCCATAATTACATAATCAGAAGCATAAGCACCTTCCCAAGAAATTTCAATAGTAGAAAGGTTGTATGATTCTCCCAAATCTACATACCACCATGCATCTGTAGGATTGTTTCCTCCTCCAGAAGCCCAGCGGGTACCTGTATTACCATCATTAGCTTTAGATGCTTCCATATTATTCGCATCGAAACCTGCTTGACATGGTTTGTTTAGAGCAAGGTTGGAAGTTGCATTAAATGCCATTGAAACTTCTGCTGTAAGAGGAGTTGACATGTTGCCATTGAAGTCCACTGCATAGCAAGAGTAGGTGTAGGTAACGCCTGAGCCGTCTTGTGGCAGAACAAAAGCAGGAGTAAGAGAAATGTATTGCTTGTTGTGTGCTTCGTCTTTAATCATATAGAACACTTCTTCAGAAGTAACTGCAGGCAAAGCAATGGTTACATTCTCTGCTGTGGATGTTACATTAGCAGCACCTGGCAACGTAGGTGCGGTATTATCCGAAATAGGATTGTTGATATGGTCACGGGTGTAAGTGAGAGTTTCTATAGAACGTTCATCAGGAGCACAATTTTTTACTGTCATGTATGAATAAAGTTTGAAAGTCTCACCATAACCATTTAAGCCTTGTGCATTGTTGAGGTTTCCGTATAGAGTGTAACGAGTCGTTCCATCATCTGTAGCAGCTATTGCCCAGGTTTCTCGTACACCATCAGATAATTCCGCATTTTTGGTGCGTAATTGACATCTCCAACCAGTACCATTATCAATAAATTGATTGTTTACCAATTTAGCTTTGTATAACATATCATTACCACATGTTACTACATACAAATCTACTTTCCCGCATGCTTCCGTGCCTGCATAACCATCAACTATATTATATAAATCTAACCTACCTTGGAATGTTCCAAAACCTTTGGTAGAAGGAATAGCAATGGCAGTTCCGTCCCATTCAAATCCTTCTTGTACTTGTTCTACCACCTCTTGAATAGAAATATCTGATATGGTAATTTGGCATGGCGCAGCCCTACCAAAGTCGAAAACCATAATCTTGTTGTTTCCTGGCACACCATTCACTACCGCAGAAGTATAAACAAAATCTTCATTAGCAGGAATATTGATGGTCTGATCCTCATAAACCATTCCAGTATTGTCGTCAATCTTCAACGTCACTCCATTGACTGCTGCAGTCGCATGGAATTTTACAGAACATTGATATTTCTTAAGTGCTTCAAAATCCATATCGTGCTTCACTTTTACTTGTGCTTGCCATTGACCATAGAATTGGTTCTTGAGGTCAACTGTAATTGCACCTGTATTTGCGTCATAGGTAGCAGAACTTGTAGGATCTACCACCCAGTTAGGAGCGAAGTATGTTTCTGCAATAATTGTTTCTTCTGGATCTGGAGTAGGTTCTGGGTCTTCGCCACCTTCGCCAGGAGTTTCGCCACAAGTAGCAAATAAATCAATATCAGTCAAAGTAAAACCAGCAACTGGAGGTGCTCCCGCATTTACAATATCGAACAAGCAATAAATTTGTCCTGTACCTGAAGTTGGGTATGTGGAAAACGCAAAATCTTTCGTCCAAATTGTTCCATTTTGGGTCCATCCATCTTTAAAATTTGCAACAGCATCATCCTGATTCGCCCATACTCCATTTCCCCACTGTTGAAATGTACCACCACCGCGTATTCCTGAAATATGTTCACTTTCAAAAGAAACGCGTAGGACATCCCCAACTTTTAAGATGGTAACTCCAATACTTACAGACTTGTTGTCAACCGTTGATTGTACTTGCTCTCCACAATACTTCGTGGCCGCGCTCATACTCAGCGCACTAAACAGCATCGCGAGTAGTGCGAATGATTTAAGAAAATGTTTTTTCATGTTATAAGAATTTTTTGTTTGTTGTAAGCATAGGAAGTTATCAGCTTCCTATGCCTATTGAAATGGTTATTGAATAATTCTACCAAAAATATCGTATTTTACCCCATTTCGTATGATGATGAGTTGTCCATCACGCATTATCTTGTTATTGATTTGGTCGGCATGGATATCCTCAAGTCCTGTTGTTCTGTTGCCCCAGAAATAAACGTTATCTATAAAGAATTGCTTTCCATTTCCGTTGAAGAACTTGATTTGAATGAATTTTGAGAATTCTACTGTAGGGAATGCTGTCAATGGGATATCGAATTGGTTCCATTGACCTGCTTGTAGATTCATTTTGTATAGTCCTTCTTTATTGGTAGGTGTTGCCATAGAGATTGGTGTGATATCCAATGTTGTTTCCTCTGCACAATAAACATCAACGTGCATATAATTGGTTCGTGCAACGTTGTATGGTTTGTTATCGTTAATCTCCCAACCAAGATAGTCTGTATTGGTAAACAAGTAACATTGGTCGTTAGGCGCAAGATAACCTGTAGTAGCAACAGTGGCTTGTGCCCATCCACCAATCCAGAAATAAGTATTCGTTGGATAAGCATCCGAATAAATAGAGATAACACTATCTTGTCCGTGTATAGGAAGAGGAGCAGCATTAGGTCCTTGCAATGTAGCGACCTCTACAACTAATGGTTCGGTAACATTATTTGCCAAGTCGCTTGCGGTAATGGATAGTTGCATTTGTTGAGAAGGTTGCAATCCATCTACGCGTATCGCAGTTTGTTTGCCAGAAATAGAAGGAGCAGACAAAACAAGCGTATCAGCATTGTAGATATTAAAGAAAACGACACCTGATTCATCATTTGCAGTACAATTGAGTGTGACAGAGAAATAATCTGCTTTATCCATTGTGGCAACAAGAGCTGTTGGTGCAATGGTATCTTCAATAGCTGTGGTGCGATAGAAATAAAGGTTATCAATAGCAAAAGTGGTTAATTCAGGTGTGCCATCAGAGTATTTCATTTGGAAAATAGAAGTGAAATCCAAACCTTTGAAATCGGTCAATGGGATATCAAAATGGTTCCATTGTTGCGCTTTGAGTTCTACAAAAACTCCTTTGCCATCATCTGTTTGTAGTCCCGCACCACCATAGATAGGTGTAAGTTTGATCTTACCATCGTTGGCTGCCCATATATCAATATGCATATATTCCATGTGTTGTAGGAATACAGGTTGTGCTGCCGCCCATCCTAACCAGTTGAATGAAGTATAGTAAGCATAATTGTCACCATCTATCTCTTTTGCCTCGTAGATAGTAGCATCACCCCATCCTTCTTTGTATGACCAAGAAGGTGAAACAGTATAGGCGTCTGAATAAATAGCATGTACCAATTTTGCATCTACAGTAGGAATAGGAGCAGCTGTTTGTGGAGTAGCATAAAACTTCGTTGTAGTAGCGGTTACGTTGACCGATTGGTCAGAGATATTACCTCCACCATCCACTGCTTTGATAGCAAAATTGTAAGTGGTTTCTGGTTTAAGACCTGTAATGGTAGCAATATTGCCATCCAATGGGAAAATACCATTTATATTATTTGTTGCGTCAGCAACTTGGCACTTGGAAACCATTAGGTTATCCGTTGCATTGATACGCACTTTTACCTTATCAAATGAAGCTTCAACAAACTCAGCAGATTGGATAGTAGGTTTTTCGTTGTCAGGAACTTGAGAACCGAATACTTGCATCTCATATACCTTCATACCATATTGCGTAGATGCTTTCGTTGAGAAGAAACGTATGTATCGAACCATTTTGGTTTTCTCTGGTTGGTCGTACCAAAAATCGGTATGTGCCCATATATTGCTGTTGCCTACATAATTGTAAACAGTGGTCCAAGTCTCATTGTCTTTGGAGAAATCCAAGTGATACAATTCGGAGCAAGCTCCCTCGAATTGTACAGAAACAAGGTCAATATCGTACACATTTCCTAAGTCAAGAACAAGCCAAGCATCGTATGTTCTTTCTTCAGCAGCAGTACTGGTATTGGCATGTGCATTCCACAATGTCCCCGCATCTCCATCAACGGCTTTTTCAGGGGCATCATTCCCTTCTTGTCCACTGGATGCATACAACTTGTTGAGCGCGAGGTTTTCTCCTTCATATCCAAATACAACTATTTCGGGAGCGAGGACCTCTCCAACCTTAGCGACTATAGTAGCTTTGCCTTTTTGTTTTGCATAGTACTTACCATCTTTAACCTCGCCAGCTCCTTGTGGAGTAATGGTATAGGTTGGGGTTACATCCATTTGTTTTCCATTTTGGTCTGGGGATTCAATAGTCAAATCAACAAACTCTCCTACTTTGCACACATTGTTGGATGGTGTAACTTTTAGTGATTGGAGTACACTGACACCTGCCTTGAATACTTTGAATTCAAAGAACGAATATCCATATTGCGTACCGCGTTCTGTACCATCAAACTTGATATAACGTGCTTTCGTTTCTGTAAAGTCAAACGTTTGAGTATTAGGAAAACCTGCTAATGATTGTCCTTGAATGGTAACAATTGGTGTAAAGTCTGTTCCATTATTTGAAGTAGAGATGGTAAATGTTTTTCCATAAGCACCTTCCCAAATAATCTGTATGGTATTGAACGTGCGTTCTTGTGCCATATCCAATAGCCACCATTGTGGGTCTTCAAAAGCGGATTCCCATCGTGAGCCATTATTGCCATCTATAGCAGCTGCAGCATTTCCTGATGATGCTGTAGCAGTTGAGCCATTGGATGCCAATGCAAAATTAACATCCACTTCTTGTGCCGCAATAGGTTGCAAAATACACAAGGTAACTAAAAGAGGTAAAATGTAACGTTTCATAAGCGATATTAGATTAAGTTATTATGCAATGAATTTTTGTGAGTATAGGAGGTATTCCTCCTCCCATACCCTTGTGGTTAGAATACTTCGCGTCCCATTAAATCAAAAGTCGCCCCATTGCGAATTATTACAACCTGACCATTTACCATTGTCTTCGTAATATTGTTTTGCTCTACAATATTTTCCAAACCGGTTTGCGTAGTGTTGGTATAAAAATACACATTGTCAATATAGCAAGTAGCAGGCATATTAGCCCATTTGAGTTGGAAAATATTGGTTAGATTGATAGCAGGAAAATCTGTTGCGAGTACAATATTGAGTGCATTCCATCCAGCATTAAGCGTATATTTTTTCTCAGCTTCTGCTCCCCAAATAGGTGTAAAACCTATGGTTCCAGCCTCAGCAACATAAATATCCATATGAAGATTAGGATATGCAGTCATATCACCTATTGTGGTACTACCATTAAATTCCCATCCGAGGTAGTTGTTGTTGGAATAGTAGAAAGCTTTGTCTCCCGCTGCCAATTCTACTTCTTGTTCTTTGGTTGTTTGTCCCCAACTACCTGTAACACGAGTAACGGTAGAAGTATAAGCATCGGAATAGATGGCGAACACTTTTGAGCTATCATGTGTTGGCGCTGGAGCTGCTGCTGGATGCACTACTTCGGGAGGTGCAACGGCATCACCTACTTCTTTGATAGAGATTTCACTGATTGTCACTTGACAAGGAACAGCCCAACCAAAGTCGAAGACAAGTATTTGATTGCTACCTTCAGCGCCATTAGCAGGTTCGGATGTGAAGACAAAATCTTGGTTTGCAGGCAAGTTGATAGATTGATTGGCATAAATCATTTCTACATTGTCATCCATCTTTGCAGTTATACCTCCAATAGCCACTGTAGATTTGAATTTAGCAGATAAGGTGTATTGTTTGGCAGGGTTGAAAACTACATTGTGTTTGATCTTCACTTGCGCTTGCCATTGACCATAGAATTGACTTTTGAGGTCCACAGTAATGGTTCCTGTTATGCTATCATAAGTGGCTGTACTATTGGTTTCTTGTGCCCAATTAGGTGCAAAATAGGTTCCTCCTTCAGGAATAAAAGCTTTTGCAGGATTGAACATTTCAGTAGCTGCCATAGCATTCAAAGCAATGAATGCTACAATGAAAAAAGATAAAATTTTTCTCATAAATAGTAGAATTTAAAGGATTAGTATAATTTATTGTGTAAAAGCGTTAGTAAGTTAGGGAAGGAATCACCTTCCCTAACCTAATATTATATCAACGAATAACACGTCCCATTACATCATATGTAACACCATTGCGAATGATGTACAATACACCATCGCGAATGATTTTTTGTGATGTAGTTTGGATTTGTGTGTCTTCAAGTGATGTAGAAGTTGCTTTGTATAGATATACGTTGTCAACAAAGAATGAACCCAATGCGTAATAGTTGATCATCTTCACTTGGAAAATCTGGGTCAAATCTTTTCCAGTAAGATCAATAGTGATTGTGTTCCATTGATTTGCAGTAACAGCAACGCCTGTTTTAGCATAATCAGCACCACCTTGTCCAAGAGGTCCAAAGTCGATTGTGCCATTAGCAGTTGGGTAAATATCCATCGTGAAGGTAGTGTAGCCAGTAGCATCAAATGCGTTGAATTCCCATCCTACCATACCATCGGTAAAGCCATAGTAGAATAATGCATTGTCACCTTCTGCAAGTGTAGCCTCTACCATTTGTGGTGCGTTCCACCAAGGTTGGTTGAATGATTGAACATTCGTCCAAGCAGGAGTATAAGCATCGGAGTAAATAGATTTCACATTGCTTGCTTCATGTGTTGGGGTTGGAGCTGATGTTGCGTTAGGCAATGCCAATGTGGTAGCTGTCACCATTACAGCCGCAGCCTTATTCTCATTGAGGTCATAAGCA
Organism: Paludibacteraceae bacterium; assembly: GCA_017938155.1. GTDB lineage: Bacteria > Bacteroidota > Bacteroidia > Bacteroidales > Paludibacteraceae > Colicola. The sequence continues at coordinate 9,242 of JAGBCD010000044.1, forward strand.
ACTACAGATAGATTGTATGCTTTACCTGGAGTCAAATTGCCAACAATAACGTCCACTTCTTTTCCTGATTCAGCACCGCTGGTTGCCAATTTGGTCTCACCATCAAATACATCATAAGATACAGAACCAGAGTTGTCGTTCGCTTTGCAAGTAATAACAACAGAAGTGTAAGAAGCTGATTTCAAGGTAGCAGAAATATCGGTTGGTATTTCTGTATCTTCCAATTCGGTGACACGATAGAAATAAACGTTGTCAATAGCAAAGGTAGTACCACCTTGAGGCACATCAAATTTGAATTGGAAAATAGATGAGAGATTTAGTCCTGCAAAATCTGTAGCTAAGTCCAAATCAATAGCATTCCATTGTTGCCCTTGTAGTTCTACCACTTTACCTTTTGAGTCATCAGTAGTAAGACCTGCACCACCATAGATAGGCACAAGTTTCAATGAACCTGTATTTTCTGCCCAGATGTCAATGTGGAGTTTCTCCATATTAAGTGCATTGATAGGAGCAGAAGTAAATTGCCAACCAAGATAGTTGAGGTTGGTATAGTAGCGAACGTGGTTGCCATCCAATGTTAGTTCTTCAAATTGAGTAGCGTCACCCCAGCCTTCATGAGCGGTGAAATTGTGAGTAGTAGCATAACTATCTGAATACAAAGAGATAACTTTCTTCTCTTCTACTTCAGGAGCGGCAGGTGCTGTGGTAGGCTTAACATCATGTTTAGCTGTAGTTACAGCCACTGTAACTGAATTGTCGGATTCGTTACCAGCCAAGTCCTTGGCAGAGATAGTAAATGTATATTGAGTAGAAGGAGTCAAATCGGTTACTGTGATTTTTCCATCTGTAGGAGAGAATGTTTTGTTGTATTCTGGGGTAGTTGATACCACATGATAACTTCCTACTTCTTCATTATCTGTAGCAGTAACAGAGATGATTGCAGAATTATGTGTATTGGAAACAAGAGTCGCTGTACCCATTACTGGTTTTACGTTGTCAGCTGGAGCCACCCAAGGAGTACCAAACACTTTGAATTCGTACATTTTCATACCCCATGTTGTAGCGGCCTTGGTGCTGAAGAAACGAGCATAGCGCACTTTGGTTTTGTTTTGAAGGTCGTTGCCATAGATTAATTTGGTATGGCCGTTAACTCCTGCATTGCCTACATGGTTATATGCCTCAGCCCAAGTAGCATTGTCTGCAGAGAAATCTACGTGATAGTCTTGTGAGCATGCGCCTTCAAACTTGATAGATACAAGGTTGATGTCGTAATATGCCCCAAAGTCCACGATAAACCAAGAATCGTATGTTCGAGATGCTTCATCTTCAGCTGTACCATTGGTAGCAGAACCTTGCCATACAGAACCTTCGTTGCCATCGATTGCGTGCCAAGCATCAGTACCGCTTGGAGCGAAATCTGATTGAGCAACAATCTTGCTCTGGTTGATATTTGTACTCAAAGCAACGTTGTCACCATCGTAAGCGAAGACTTCAACTGCAGGAGCTTTAACCTCACCAATAGCAGCAACGATAGATGCCAAACCAATCTTAGCAGGAGTATAAACACCATTGGTAATAGTACCTGCATCAGCAGGAGTGATTGTATAGGTTACTTCACCTGCATTTGCCATCACTTTACCATTTTGGTCTTTAGCAGTTACGTTAATAGCAAGACCTTCGCCTACTTTGGCCAGTGTGTTGGCGGGTTTTGCCTCAAGAGAAGTAAGTGTACTCACACCTGCGAGATATACACGGAACTCCCAGAATGAGTAGCCATAACCCGTACCACGAGCTGTACCATGGAATTGGATATAACGAGCAGTTGTTTTTTCTATTACATTGCTTTGTGTATAAGGGAAACCTGCTAATGATTGTCCTTCTACCGTCCAAACTGGAGTCCATGTAGCATTATCTGAGCTTACAGACACAGTAAAGGTCTTAGCATAAGCACCTTCCCATACGATTTCAAGTGTATTGAAAATACGTTCTTGACCCAAATCCAATGTCCATGTTTGAGGGTCTTCTGATGCAGACTCCCAACGAGTACCTGCGTTATTGTCAATAGCAGCAGTAGCATTACCAGATGTTGCCTCTGCAGAAGAACCATTGGAAGTGAGAGCAAAGTTTACATCGTATTCTTCTGCAGGTGTACCAGGAGTACCTCCACCTGTCGTTCCATCAGCATAGTAAACCCAGAAAGTGCATGAACCCGTAGCATAGGTAATCGTTACTTGAGTTTCTTGAGCTGTAAAAGAAGAGAGGTAAAGAACTACGCCTGCACCATCAATCTTTCCGTTCACAGAGCAATCTGAGATACCTGCAGGAACATGCACATAGATACCTACTTCATCTGCAAACCCTGGCTTTTGGATATTAACTATAGATAATCCATCTGCTGGAGACACTTTGTATTTTTCAGTGTTCACTGCATCACCTGACCCATTACCAAGCCAAGCGATTGTGCTCCAATCTACGCCTGAAGCAGCAGACATAGTCAGTGCGCTAAATAGCATTGCTACGAGCGCAAAAGTTTTTAAAAAATTACGTTTCATATTACAAAAATTTAAGTTAATAATATGTATAAATTATATTAGTGAATTATTTGCACACCCATGGCGTTATAGTACACGCCATTGTTTATAATAATGAGTTGTCCATCCTTAATTACCTTCATTATTTTTTGCTGAGTCTGAGGCAACTCTATTGCTGTTTGCTCGCATGAGGAACCAACAACATAAGTAATTCGTTCTGTGAATAGCACTTTACCTGCTTCCAAAGCTACTTTGACTAAGAAAGTCAGTTCTTCTCCGTTGCTTAATCCTGTTAGGGTATGTGTTGCTATGCGTTTGGTAGCATCCCAACCTGACATTTGTATATCACCACCCATCAATATGCCTTCGCTATCAAAGCGGAAGAGATAAGGTGAAGCCATTCCTGGAAGGTTATCAAGAAATTGAATCGTGATGTTAACACCCTTGGAGGTCGTCTCCGTCTTCCATGTAAATCCTTGTGTTAGTGAGGTAATAGCATGGTCTGGATCTGCTTCTGTATAATAAGTATCTACTCCTTTGGATGTTCCTGCACATGAACCCGTTTGAAGATCCTCTGGTGTATCAGGTGTATCGGGAGTATCAGGAGTGTCTGGTGTATCGGGGGTGTCAGGAGTGTCTGGTGTATCAGGAGTATCGGGTTCGCACGAAGAACCTACAACATAAGTGATACGTTCTGTAAATAGCACTTTGCCTGCTTCCAAAGCTACTTTCACTAAGAAGGTCAGTTCTTCTCCGTTGCTTAATCCTGTTAGGGTATGTGTAGCTATGCGTTGGGTAGCATCCCAACCAGACATTTGTATATCGCCACCCATCAATAGACCTTCGCTGTCAAAGCGGAAGAGATAAGGCGATGCCATTCCTGGTAGGTTGTCTAAGAATTGAACAGTGATGTTAACACCTTTGGCTGTCGTCTCAGCCTTCCATGTAAATCCTTGCGTTAGTGAGGTAATAGCATGGTTTGGATCTGCTTCTGTATAATAAGTATCTACTCCTTTGGCTGTTCCTGAGCATGAACCCGTTTGAAGATCCCCTGGGGTATCGGGAGTATCGGGAGTGGTATTATCTGTTCCATCTACAAAATATACCCAGAAAGTACATGTTTGCGCACCCGCGTTGTATTTCAAAGTGACTTGTGTTTCCTTGGCAGTAAATGATGAAAGGTAAAGGACAACACCTGCACCATCTATTTTAGATTTTACGTTACACTCGGTAATAGCTGCAGGGACATGAACATAGATGCCTTCTTCAGCTGCCCATCCCGGTTTTTGAATATTAACGACAGCCAATCCTTCAACAGCTTGCACTTTGTATTTATTAGCATACTTACCATTCCCTGCCCCATCTCCAAGGAACTCGTAAGCACTCCAATCAATACCTGATGCAGCCAAAAGGCTAATTGAATAGAAAAGCATTGCTAACAATGCGCATGACTTGAGTAAATGTTTCTTCATAATATCTTCTAATTAATTATTGAGACTATTTCAACATAAATTTAGCAGGGTTTCCAGTTGCAGCATCTGGTGCTATCCATACATGAAAATCTCCAGGTTCTGCATCGCAGACATAGGCACCATCAGCACCTAATGTGACTCCATCAGCCAAGTGCCAGTATTCTAAATCTTTTTCTGTCAATTCAAAGCTAACTGTACGTGCTTCACCAGCAGGAATAGTGATACGTTGGAAGCCTTTGAGTTCACGTACTGGTCTTGCAAGTGAACCCACCAAATCTCTAATATAAAGTTGAGGAACTGCAACCGCAGTCACATTACCAGTATTTTTAATAACGCACGAGGCTTGCAATTTTGAATTATTCTCTGCTAAAAGGATAGTGTCCGATAGGACAACGGGACCATACTCAAAGGTAGTATAGGTGAGACCATATCCAAAAGGATAAAGAGGTTTGTCGCCATATTCAAGCCAATAACTGGATTCACCTATGGAGAATTGTCCTGCACCTACAGGGATATCATCTATCAATACAGGGTGATCGGTAGGACGACCTGTGTTCTTCTTGTTGTAATACAATGGTATTTGCCCTTCAGTATTAGGGAAAGTGATTGGCAGACGTCCTGAAGGTGCTACCTTACCCATAATGAGATTAGCCAAAGCAGGTCCTTGCATCGTTCCGCCATGGAAAGCATAGAGCACAGCATCAACGATGTCAATATCCTCACCTATACACAATGGGCGACCTGCCATGACTGTAAGTACCACAGGTTTGCCCGTGGCCTTGAGCGCACGGAGTTGAGCGGATTGGTCACCAGGCAGATTGAGGTGCGCACGGCAGCGTGCTTCCCCAGACAAGATACTCTCCTCGCCACCGAAATACAATACCACATCGGCTTGGCGAGCCAAATGAGTGAGAGAAGCAATATTCGCATCACTAACCTCACGTGACCAATGCCTGCCCGTTTGCTCGATGAGGCGAATCTCGCCCTGCTCTGCCAACTGGCGGAAGGCCATCAATGGTGTAATAGTCATTGAATCCACTTTATCAAAGCACCAAGTACCATTCTGGTCGTGTTGAGCGTGAGCGAGAGGACCACAGACCATTATACTCAATTTTGAATTTTGAGTTTTGCATTTTGAATTCTTTAGAGGCAAGGTATTGTTGTTCTTCAACAACACAGCAGATTCTTCGGCGGCGCGTTGAGCAGCAGCTAATGCTTCGGGAGCAAAATAGGTAGGTTGCTCCACTGTAGTATAAGGATGCTCGAATAAACCCAATCGGAATTTCATGCGCAAGATATTACGTACACAAGCGTCGAGTTGCTTCTCGCTAACTACTCCCTGCGCAACAAGATCGTCCAGATACCACAGATAAGCATTGCTTTGCATATCCATATCTACCTGCGCATCAAGGCTCTGAGCAGCCGTCTCACAAAGATTGGTAGCAATACCATGAGGTACCAAGTTACCTATTGATCCCCAATCGGATACAAGCAAACCATCAAATTGCCACTCGTTACGAAGAATATCTACATTAAGATGTTTATTGCATGAAGCGGGTACACCATTGATGTCATTGAAGGCACACATAATAGATAGCGAACCTGCATCAATAGCTGCTTTGAATGGTGGCAGATAGGTTTCACGGAGTTGGACCTCTGGAATCCATGTCGAATTGTAGTCGCGTCCGCCCTCAGATACACTATACCCTGCAAAGTGTTTGACACAAGCTGCGAGACGTACAATAGAGTCGTTGCTTTGATAACCACGCACCGCAGCAGCTCCCATAACTGAGGTAAGGTAAGTATCTTCACCATATCCTTCTGCTACACGTCCCCAACGTGGGTCACGTGCCACGTCCACCATAGGAGAGAATGTCCAACGGACACCCGTTTGTACTGCTTCATCTGCAGTCAAGCGTGCTGCTTCTTCTACGAGAGCGACATCAAACGTAGCAGCCTGACCTAACGGAATAGGGTAAATGGTACGGAAACCATGAATAACATCACGTCCCACAAGTAGCGGAATACCCAAACGTGTTTCCTCAACCGCCATACGTTGAAGGCGATTGACCTCATTGGGATCAACGATATTGAAAATGGAACCCACTAAACCTTCACGAATTTGTGCTTCCTTCTCCTCTGCACTCCAAGAAGGGTCAAGCTGATTCATCTGCCCTATCTTCTCCTCAAGAGTCATCTGTGAAAGGAGATAGTCTATCTTTTTCTCAATAGGGTCTTGAGGAGTACAAGATAGCAAACCTAAGAAGGTAAGAATGCATATGGACAATATGGATAAAAAACGTTTCATTTGTTTTTAAGATGTTAACAATTGCTAATAATGAGGTTATTCTAATCCGTTATTTGTTATCATTTACTTTTCTCCCCTGCGCGTTATAGATTCCAGAGGGGTGAATGATATAGAGTTGATGATTGATTATTACCTTACGAGTAGTTGTTGGATTTGTATAGGTCGTTTCAATATCAGTCGTTTGTGCATCGCATGGTCCATCCCCATAGACTTCTATTTCCCATAAAGAGGAACCATACCCCGTATTACGTTTGAGGCATACTATGCGTACATAGCGTGCAGGTATGCTTTGTTGGTTGGAACGCAAATCAATGCTTTGTACCCCACCCTTGGCATTGGTAATGGTTTGAATGGTGTTGTAGTGGATGCCATCGTCGCTGACTTGTATTTGGTATTCGGTAGCATAGGCTGCTTCCCAACGTAGTGTGAGTGTATGAATACGATAACAGTTACCCAAATCAACAGCGATCCATTCGTTATCCTGGAATCTGCTAGACCATCTGGTGTCCAGTTTCCCATCAACAGCAGCTGCAGGTTTGGTAGCATCAGATTCGGAACCAGAAGCCTCAACTTTCTTCCCTAAAGCAAGGTTATAATCGGTATAAGCGATGACGTGTACTATGGCTGTAGCATCCATTCCAAGTCCTTGGAAAAGGATGGTGGTATCTCCTTCTTGTGTAGCAATAAAAGGAACAGATATGGATTCGGTGGAAGCACCAAATTGATTGACTATACTATACTCAAAGACTACACTTTCTCCTATAGGTAACGTAACTTCTTGAGGGGTAACAATGGCTTGGGTAGCTTGTTCTGTTTCTAAAACAACGATGGTAGTAGAAGCGCTCACCGTACCTATAGTAGCAGTCACTTCTATGGTTCCATATTGGTTTGCTGTAAGTATATTTCCTTGTATGGTTGCTTCTACTCCTGCAGTAGTTAAAGTATAAGCGTTGGTAATATCTATTTCGTTTCCTTGTGCATCATAACCCTTGACGGTGATAGTAGTACTTTGCGATTGCAAAAGTACATTGTCTTGAGCTTGTATATCCATTGCAAACAAGGTTCCTTCAGTGCTTTGCATAGGTCTTCCATAGGCTTCTAACTCATAGAGAGATGTTCCATAGGTAGTCGCTCGCTCTACTCCTACAATACGTATATATCGCCCTCTTGCTCGCATGCCGTTCTGAGCAAAAGCTTGAGCAAGTGCAACGTGTTGTATGCCACCACTGGAGGTAAGAGTAACAGTCTGCCATGTTTGTTTGTCGGTAGATAAACTAATAGTAAATTGAGTAGCATAAGCGGTTTCCCAACGCAACACAAGATGATCTATGTAACAATCCTCTTGGAGATCAACAATGGCATACTCATTGTCATTATGTTTTGATCCCCATCGTGTGGAATAGTCACCATCCGTGAGCGAAATAGGTTGTGTACCTGCATTTTCATATGAAGAGGTCTCAACCGGTTTATGTAGTGCCAAATTAGGGTATGGTAGTTCCCATGCCATAGAGTCTTTGGCAAAGACTTGCTCTTGTTCTATAGGCGCCGTATATATAATGGGTGCATTTCCATTGTCTGAAACAAGGGTTAGTGCATTAGCAACGGCAATGAGAGAAGTATCTTTTTGCCCAAAGAAACGAACAGTAACGGGTGCAGAAGTGGCATTATACATAGCATACGTAGTGATGTTAGTAAGGGTATCAGTATAAGCACAAGCAAGTGGATGTGAACTATGTATATCAAAACGTTTCTCGCCCAAAGAGCGATGTGAATGCGTTAACCAATAGGTGATTCCTCCTGTATCAGGATTTTTGGCAAGTGCTTTACCCATTTGGTCCATTCTATCCCATACACGTGCGGCTGAATCGGCATCAAAGAGTGATAGGTACGATAGGCAGACATTACCCAATCCTGATTCATCCCCCAATCCTCCTGAAGCGGCTTCATAATTACCCACTTCTTTCTTGGCATACATTTGTGCATAGTCCCACTGAGCAAAAGGAAGGTTGTATGAGAAATAATTGGTCAATACTGGCGATATAGGGAGCCATTGTATAGAATGCATCCATACAGGATCACCAGAGAACCAAGTCCACCATCCGACCCCTTGCATGGTGAGGTTGCAGCAATAAGGGTGTTGATACTTGGTATAGTCAATGTTACGTCTTTTGCGGTCGAACCAATACTCTTCCGTTGCTTTGGCTTCGAGGGTATAACCATATATACCTGCATCCATCATCTCTTCATCTTCTAATGCCGCTCCTAACATATAGATACCTCCCCACCCTTGCATAGCTTCACTGGAAGACTCTTGTCCGTTACCATTACCTGCGTTGCCCATTCCTCCTGCGAATGAATGTCCACAATAAGGATTGAACGTACGGAAACGTGGATAACGAGATTCATCTCTAAGCCATGACGCATAATCTAATGCTACCTCACGTATGATAGGTCCATAGTGGTTTTTGAAATCGGCATCTAACATACACAAAACGGCTGATGCATAGATGAAATACCCATAGTGAAAATGGTGGTCATTGAAGGTATCCGAATCGTAAGATGGGTCAAAACCTACCATTGCTCCCCATTTAGGGTAACGAGCGAAATACATATTTTGTTCTCCAGGTGTATAGGTGTACCAATTGATAAGTACTTCTTTGAGTCGCTTACGTGCTTGATGGAATAAGGTCTCGTCGCCCATCTGTAATGCAAAGGTCATGTAGTGCATCATTTGCGTTAGTCCTTTACCACCCCAATAAGTGTCTGCACCAAAGGAGCCCTTCTGTACATAATCGGTGACGAGTTGTGACATTCGTTGAGACGAATATCCATCTTTCCATTCTCTTGGTGCGGGGAAGAAAGGTAACATGCCTGCTGTAGGATAACGGAACGCGAAATGGTTACCTTTCATGAGGCGCATCTTGCCTCGAGGTGAAAGATAAGACACTTGTAAGTATTGATTGTTTGTAGAAGTTATGTTAGTTTGGGTACTCGGGCTAAGTGGTTCCTCACTATAGTAATGGTGTGGTAAAAACGCCATCAGACAAGAATCTGTCGTAACAGGTTTGGATGTCAATGCTTCTTGTGTATAAACACGGAAGTAAGTATCTAACGTAGCCTGTGACTTATTGACTTGATAATCGGCTATTGTACGTCTTGGTATGCGCCATGCATAAGGTTGGATGTCATTCACAGTAAGTCCTTGAGTTAGCCATGCGACAACGGTTATACTGCGTTGATTATCTATTTTGCTCAAGACAGCAAATAAGGATTGATTTGGATTGGAGGCAGTAACGGTTATACCATCTGCTTCTATCCAAACAAGCGGTGATCCTTGCATGCATGTAACGCGTACCCATTGTTCGCCATCTTGCATGATGAAAGAAAGCATAAAGTCTGACCAATTATCCACCAATGCTTCTTGGAAGTTCGCTTTGCTTCCTGTAATATTGTTTGTAAAGCTAAACGTGAGCGGTGTATCCCATTTTACTTCACATCCAGTAGGTTCCCAATAGGTTGGGTAGCCCATTTGCAGTCCATTCTCATTGGCTTCTACCCATCCTGGATAGCACCAAAGTTTACCTGTCCATGTATTGACAAGTGCATAAGTCCACCAGTCGTTGGATGGTAGTGTAATGGTGCCCGCTTTCGTTCCATTCGGTTGGCCAAGTCGTTGAAGTAGCGAGTCTGGTAAGTAGATTCGTCTATGCTCCATTTGATATGCTTGGCATCCTCCATGCAACGAAGATTGGCTTTCGGACAATGGAACATACGATGCATACGAACCCTCTCCCATTGGAACGGGTTGTTGTCCAAAGACCAACTGTACAAAGAGCAGAAGTATGAGAATAACTTTTGGTTTCATTATAAGGTAACAATAATGGTTTGAATAGATGCTGTTGGCATATCAACCATCGCAAAATAGGCACCTAACTGCACAGGTATCGTCGTATCTGGTCCCATATTCAGTATGTTGATTGCATATGTGCCATTCCCTTTCTCCACAGCACAAAGGAAGATATCTTGCGTTTCGCAGTCAACACCCGTTTTCATTGTCGTTGGGTAGTTAACTTGAAGTGCAACATCTCCTGGGCGCATGGAGCGAGAGAACTGTTTGAGTACATAGTAATAAGGTGTGTAATAAATGATATCGTTGGCATAGTCTATCATAACTTGCGCACCTGCAAAGTTGTTCACATGGTTAGGTCCGCCAATGGAGTCAAGCACGATATTCCAATCGCAATATCCTGTGAGCCAATGGTTGGTACCATCAATAATATATTGAGCATAACGATATACAGGAGAGTATTTAGGGTGTGTGCCACCTGCCCAGCGTGTAGAGTATGCCCAATCGGTAGCAATCTTATCCCACCAAAAAGCATCATTATTGAACCATCCCGACTCTTGGAAGCCGATTGGTTCAGTGACGCCATCCCATGGAGGGCAACCGAGGTTGTCAATACAACCTTCAGAATGGAAGATGGTCTTGTTAGGGTATTTGGCATGTACCTCCTCCAATGTCTCTGGAAAACAGCCGATAGTACTGCCATACCAGTGAACGGCCATACCTGTGGTATATTGGTTGGCAAGTGAGTCTTGGTAGATAGCATCGGCATATGGTTGCATTTCAAAGATGTTTTGGTCAAAACCATAGATAGCTACTTCTTCATGCCCACGACGAATGAGTGTAGGGGCAAGGTAGTCGCGGATAAACTCTGTCTCAACTTGTGGTGAGAAATCCATGCTTTCCCAACCGCCATCGTTACCCATCGGTTCATTGACAGGAGTCACAGACCAGATATTAACACCCTCAGCCTTCCATGCCTCGATGTAAGCAGCGATATAATTGGCATACGCCTGATAATACTCTGGGAGCAATGCACCACCGCGAGCTACGCCGTTCTCACGCTCGTAATACTTCTTATTATCCTTCATCCAAGCAGGTGCTGTCCAAGTATTGGCCATGATGCGATAGGTATTGTCGGATTGGTTTTGCTTGATATTCCAGACGTCTTTCATGAGATGATAGAGGTCGTATTGCTCATCCTTAACCTGCGGGTATTTATTTGCTGGAAATCCCTCTTTATCTCTATCCAATGAGAAATGCTTCATATCTACGTCTCCATCTACTTCTGTGAGGGCGTACTTACCTTCGACAGAAAAATCGGATGAACCGATTTGTGTGCGGACTACAGAGAAGTTGGCACCCGCCTCAGAGAAAAGTTCGTGGAGTATGCTCTGGCGTTGTTCGGGTGTGAGACATGCAAGCACGAAAGCCGAAGACTCGGTAAGCGAGCCACCATAGCCATCAATGGTCTGTTTTTTCTCGTCCACATGGATAGTGATAGCATTGTCGGCTATGCCCTCGTGGAAAACGACTGCTTTTTGTTCGGTGCATTTATCGCCCGCAGCAGATGTGAGCCACACATGGGTGGAGGGGACTTTTGCGGTACATGATACCAACAAGAAGAGTGATGATGCGATTAATAACTTTCTCATACGAATATTTAATAACTAAAATTATATACTATTTAACCAAAAATAACCCTATATTTTTATTACAACTTAGACAACTTGCGCGGCAATCCACTCTCTGCCGCGCTCTGCGGATTATAGTTCTATTATTAGTTGTTTGATTTCGCCATCGCGAGCGAAGATGTGTTTGCTTTGTTCTGGTGTCAGGGTGACACTGCCTGTGCCTTTGCCCGTTTTGCGATAGATAATTTCTGTACCGCAATACGAGAAGCTTAACTCGCCATTTTGGAAATCCTTGTCGGTGAGCATAACGGGGCAGAAGGTGATTTGTCCATCCTGTACGTGAACGCCCAACTCAAAGAAACGGGAGATGATGTCTTCCTTGACCTGTCCTGTCATGCCTGGTTGTTGCACTCCGCTCATAGATGGCGTATGGGAATAGGCATCAAAGGGGAAGGAACCATACTCAGCTGGGGTCTTGTGGGAGCCGATACCTTCTCGAATGGCTTGATAGTGAGCAAGCAATTTGGAGTTGGATTTAGCACCACTTGCTTGGATACATTCGCCCACAGCCAGAAGTAGTTTGCTAACCATATGCCAATAGATACACCCCAATCCCTCATACTTATAGAAGGTACCCGAACGTCCGGTGAATGCATGGTGGTTGAACATGCTTTCGTATAAATCAAGGAGTTGTTGAGTCTCTTCTGGAGAGATGTTAAGAGTAGATGTCTGAATGGCACGCAAAAGGAAATCAGCATTATTAAAATCTGCACAGAAATGCACCAAACCTTCACAGTCTCTCGTTAGAATATCGGTCGCGTTGTTTTCCAACAAACGTTGAATGATTGGTATGGAGAGTGTTTCTTGAGGAAGATTGTTCATTTCCAAAAATTCTTTTCTAACACGAGCAGGATAAAGCATATAACTGCGTTGGTCCTCTCGATAGAGTGCGGATTGTCTCATAGCTGTAAGCAGTTGGTCCACTTGTTGCTCATCCAGTACTTGTGCTGACAAAACTGCAACTTGCCCTTCTAACATCTCGTAAAGAGGAGTTATGGTAATGCTTTGCTTGTCAAACTTAACCAAATTGTAGGCATGGAACAATCCATCTTCTCTTTGATTGACTGCGATAGATTGGTCAATATAATCTCTGGTCATAAGGAGGAACTTGACGAACAAGTCTGCATCCAGTTCTACTTTTTCGCCCGAATGGCCTTTATATACTGCATTGCGATATTGTTCGCCGGCTCTACCCATCTGATCTGTAAACGTACGTCGACTTTGAGCTGTGAAGGTAATTGGCTGATTGGCATCTTCAGGTAGATGCGCAACCATGGTTGCCAACACATTTCTCAAGAACATAACCACCTCTTGTGAAATAGCATAAGTAGCATTTTGTTTGCCATACAATTGGATAAGGAAGGAGACAAAGCGTCTCATATAGTACAAGGTCACCATAGATGCCCCATAACCGACCAATGCATTGTTGGCGTCGTTCCATTCTGGACGCAAGGTATTCATCCATATACCTGCTTGAGGAATGAAATTGCTTAATTTGGTAAGCAAGGTCACCAATATTTTCTCAGTAAATGTAACCAATAATGGTTGCCCATCTTTGCCCATAACGAGCCGCGCATCTTGTCCATACATAGGGATTTGTGACAAGATATGGCGATGAACCTCGTTATCAAAAGTGATAGAATTTTTAGGGTCATTAACTATATCGTCATACGACTTGAAACGATAAGGAACAGCAGCAAAAGCAAATTCACGCATGCCTAACATGTCTTGGAGTGCTTCGGGATTATGTGCATAACTGAGTTCCAATAAGCGACACAAATAGATGATTTGATGGTCTCCCCAATAACCAATATTGGACCATGGGTTTTCTGGTTCTATCACTTCCCAATCAATACCTTCGGAAGTTATCTTGTAAGGATTGTATCCATCTGCTGTCGTTGCGTTGAGGAATTTAGCGATGATACCATTCGTATAATCGGGATAGGACAATGATAGTGCTTCCCAGTTTTGGAAGATGTCACGCCAATTACCTTGATAAGAAATGATGCGATTACCATCTGCGTCATTGACGCGTATATCAAATAAGTTCCATGGTCTGCTGGGGTCGCCATGCCTTCTGGCAAAAGTCAATGGCAGGTACTCCATAAAGAGGCGATGCAGTTGATGATCTTGTCTTTCCAATACCAACTGTTCCAAATCAGCATATGCAATGGATTGCGGTAGATTGGTAAGGAAATGGTTGTGTTTATCAGCCAATGCATGATTGAAACATGCTATATGTTTGGCAAATGCTTGTCCATTGATGTGGTAGTTATCACAATAGAATCCGCCACGCATTGTATTGTACAAGGTGTTGGCAAAATGTCTGGCATCATTGGCTTGGTCAGCTGTATGTTGTACACCATCATTTTGCGCTACTATATTCTTGAGCTGGAATGTAGTGAGTGCAATGGCTGATTGTACTTGTTGAATTGCATCTTCTTGCTGAGCAAAAACGATACTATTACGAACGGAGACAGCATCCTGCATGACATCACAAACGAACATCCATTGCTGTTGTTGTGATGGTTGTAGAGTCAATGTAGTATGAGCAAAGATTGCACCTCTGACACCTTTGGACGAGTTCTCCTCATAAATGGTCTTTCCCAATCTAAAATTATCCAACTGGTTGGAAGAAGTGAGGTAAGTAGCTTGAGGTAATCCTAAAGTGTAGATAGAATTGCATCTGAGGCACTCACTGGGTTCTGCTCGGTCAACTAAGATAGCCTCCATACGGAACAACACCATAGAGGATTGTGGTACCCGCTCGGTTTTCTTGTACCCATCGACCAACGTAGAGAAAGTATTTTGTGTAATACGTTCTACCCCTGCTGGCATGACGTTTTGTAAACCATCCAACATCTCTATCGTAATAACATGATTTCTATTGTTGCAGATGGTTGCAGTTCGTACCCACCCCATTTTGTCTGCAGGTGCCCACTGATACGAGAATGTCAATCCTAAATCAAGATTTTGTTCTATAAAGAGAAGTTTATTGCCTACTATGGATTTGGCTATTGAACGTTTGGTATGGTATATACCTAAGTAACGGCAGGAGAATGGTTCCCAAAGGTAAGTGCGTTGGTCTTGCTGTACTCGGATGATTGTTTTAGGACCAGTATTCTCATAGTTCTCTGTGATTTTATCATCTGTATAGTATGGGAATAGCACTTGTTCTGGGTTTCTTCTACCACATGTAAGTCCTCCAGTGGAAGCGATATACATAAATAGGTCTGTAGCGCTTGCCAAAGAAGTAAAGAAGGGATGTAATTGATCAAAATTTTCAATGAGGTAATACTCCTCCCCTTCCCAATTCATGTAATGTCCTATTGATTTATCCATTGTAGGTAGTAAATAGTTATTTGTTTCGTTGTTCCAATTCTGTTTTCATTTGTTGCATAGTCTTGGTATCAAGGTTGTAGAATGCAAGCAGGATAGCGCATGATGCATAGAGTACACCTGGCAAGATACCAAATAGCCAATGGATGCAGTTCATGATAGCAGGGTCGTTCTGAATCTGTTGCAAACCCATGGTAGCATCGAAATGAACGGCCGTCATGATAGCACCAAAGAGGGCAGCACCGATAGACCATCCTATTTTCTGTGCAAAGACCGCAGCAGAAAGGCAAAGGCCTGTAGTGCGGCGTTGGAACTTCCACTCACCATAGTCAGCTGCGTCAGCAAGCATGGTCCATAGCAACGAGATAGCAGGTGCGTAAGCTATCTTACCCAAGCAGTTGAACACATTGATGAGTACGAAATTGGTGCCTGCGAAATAGAGCAAGCAGAAGAATAGACCCGATAGCAATGAGCATACGATATAGAGTTGCTTAGCACCAAACTTCTTAACCAATGGTTTGGTGGTAGGAATAGCGATGATGAGCGCTACCGTGCCAAGGATATTAAATATCTGACTCTTGGATTCGGCATCGAGGAAATACTTGAAGTAGTAAGTCGCGGAGATGTTTTGGATAGCAAACATGATGAAGGAAACAATACCCACGAGCATCAATACTACCCATGGACGGTTCTTGAAGAGGTACTTGAAGTCATGCTTGAGGTCGGTCTCTTGACGTTTAGGTGGAGCTATACGCTCTTTGGTAGTAGCAAAGGTGATGAGGAACAATATCACACCTATTACACCGAAGATAGCCACGAGGTATCTAAAACCGATGATATAAGATGAGCGTACAAGGTCGGTATTATCCGCCCCACCCTCCATAAAGAGTTTGCGCGCACTGTCATCGGACATAATGGAGTAGTCCATGCCTGTAGCTTGTGAACCGAGGTAATAGACGATATAGAGTGCAAAACCCGATACGAGCAACTGACCGATATTAGCCGCTACGAAGCGGTAGGAGTTGAGTCCTGCGCGCTCGATGGAGTCATTCGTCATCACAGCACCCAAAGAGGAGTAAGGGATATTGACCACAGCATAGACGATACGCAAGCCAATAAACATAGGCAGGATATATGCGATGAGGGCATTACCTTGTAGGTCGGGACCAAGGAAAGCCAAGAACACAAATAGTGCAAAAGGAATGCAACCATAGAGCAAGAACGGACGGAACTTACCCCAACGGGTGTTGGTACGGTCTGCCCAAATGCCTACGATAGGATCCATGACAGCATCCATGATGGTGCCGAGAATAGCAATGGCTGTGGACCATGCAGGACTGATACCGAGTACGTCGGTGTAGTAGAATATTAACCAGAAATTGACCATGTCCCACACAAAGTGTGAGGCGGTATCGCCAAGGCTGTAACCGAGTTTTTCTTTGATACTAAGTTTCATAATTCTTCTGTTTTGTTCGCTTGCTCACGTTGATTACTATGGCTAACGTGTAAAGTGGCTTTGCGTTATTATTTTTGTTGATAAATTCGTATATAGTCAATGTACATTTTGACAGGGGTACCATCTGCAGGGAGCGCTGTCACCCTTTGGAAGTTCTCATGGTCTGCAGTATATACTTCTGGATATTTCTCATGCATTGGCAAACCAGGGAAGAAACCACCCACAGCTAAATTAAGCACAATATAGAAAGGATGGTTGAAGTAGTGCCCAGGTTGATTGATTGATTTATCACGCAAGGAGAGTGCAAAATATGGTGCTACCTCAGGATATTGGTCTTGGTCAAGATACATTGCCAAGCTATCTTCGGTCCACACTACAGTGAAGAGATGAAAATCGCCTTGCACAGGATAGGGCGCTTCGCATATGCCTGCTTCGTTAGGATACTTACCATCGTTGAAACTCTCGCCCCAATGAGCAGCCCCATTGAAATATCGGTCAGATACCCCTTTGTCAATACCATCTTTGTGTCCCATTTCTACGATATCAATCTCACCACATTTGGGCCAAACAACTCGTCCTTGTGCTGCCAACTGCTCCTTTTGTTTGTCTATCGAATCGTCATTGCCAAGATTGGTAGCTAAATTATTACCCAACATCCAAAATGCAGGCCATAGGCCATTAGCGGTATATGGAAAAGCTATACGCGCCTCTATTTTGCCATAGTGCACCATCACTTTATCTTGGGTATTAACGCGTCCAGAAGTTGCAGGACGATTGCAATAATCCTCGCGTTTGGCATTAAGTACCAAGCACGTCTCACCTGAAACGGGATGTTGTTCGATAGTCACATTGCGAGGCGTATAATACTGCATCTCTGCATTTCCCCCGCCACGAGCATTTTCATCCACATTCCAATAATTGGTATCTAACGTTGGGGCGTTGAAATCATCCTCCCATACCAAATGATAAGATTCTTTGGCTTGACAAGCCATCAAAACGCATGCAATCGCAATGCATGATATAGTTTTTATATTACTCATATGTTTTTTATATTTCTGTCCGTTGATATACACGTACCCAATCCACTTTCATTTGTATTGGTTGATTGAATATTTGTTCATTTACTTGTCCTCCCATGCTACCACCTATTGCCATATTTAGCAAGATGAAATGCGGTTTATTAAATGGCCAAAAGAACTCGTTGTCCATGTTCTCTAAGGTCTCTGATTGCACCGCTTGTAGTTGTCCATCATACAAGAATCGGATGATATCTCGTCCATATTCCTCTTCTTGTAGCCATTCAATGGCATATGTATGGTATTGATTTTCTATATTCTCATGTTGTTTTTGTACAGACCAACAGTTTCCTCCACTCTTGTATGGATAGTGCAAAGCATGTGTGTTCATATTGGGTTCGTTTCCCACATGTTCTACGATATCTATCTCTCCACATGCTGGCCACCCTACTCGACTATAATCCTGTCCCATCATCCAAAATGCTGGCCATGTACCTCCACCACTCGGAAAAGCGATACGTGCCTCTATCTTGCCATACAAAAATGTCTGCTTGTTCATTGTATTGATGCGTGCAGAGGTATATCGTTTGCCCTGATAGTTCTCTTTATGCGCCTCAATAATAAGTATTCCGTTCTCCACGCGCAAGTTGGTAGGTCGAGAGGTATAGTATTGCAGTTCTTGATTTCCTCCCCCATTTCCATTGACCTCTATGTTCCAGTTGGCGGCATTGAGTGTTGTACCATCAAACTCATCGCTCCATACCAATTGATATTCGCTCCATCGATGTTTGACTGCCACATAACATGATGCATTTTCAAACCCATTAGAGACCGTTATTGTCGTATGTCCAGCTTGCTTCGTTCGGACCAGTCCTGAAGGCTCAACGATAGCTACTGACGTATCCGAGGACTGCCATACAAGCGGAAGGTCATACAAGGACGAAGGACACATTTGGTAAGTAGTATCTCGTTCCAATTGTAGGTATGTTATCGGCAAAGCCAGCGTCTGTCCTTCGCGCCCCGTCACATACACTTGACAAACAGCCTCAGCGTTGCCTACACGTGCAGTAATCAATGCCGTACCGACTTGTTTGCCTGTCACAACCCCTTTCATTACTTCTGCTACCAGTGTATCTGAAGAGTGCCAGATAACTTCTTGTGTAGCTACCGCTGTGAGGATGTGTACTTCGCCTACCTTGAGTTGCAATACATGAGTGGATAATTTCACTTGCTCTGGCTCCACACGATTGCATCCAACAAACCAATAGGAGATAACAAACAACAATAAGATGGCACGTTTGGTCATATTATTTCTTGTAGCAGAAAATAGCGCAAATCTCAAATTCACGATTGGCTCCTTCTACAACTAAAGCGGGTGTATAAACGACATTGGTCAGATTGCCTTGTATAGGGGTGCTCCAATCCAATCCATCGGCAAACAAATCTGCCATAGACCATTCTGCTACATCCCATTCGCCACGACTTTGTGATATCATGCCTCGATCCACATTGTGCTCTCCACCTGAGGTGCTATATAATTTGACCGTTACACTTGTCCCCGCTAACATTCGGGGGGTACGGTAAATAATAACAAAATTGAAATCGCTGGTCACACTCGTAAAATCACACATTCCCCATTGACGTATACCTCCGCACATATTATTCCACGCCATAGAACCGGATTTCCAGAACATCCATTCCACTCCTGTATCACCAAAAGCAGTGGAACCTTTGCACTTGCCAAAATTGGCGTCCGTAACGTCGCTATTCCAAATATCCATAGTAGCCGTTACTCCTTCGGCAGGTTGACCAGGAGAAGCATATTCGCCGTTTACGCGATAATCGTGCACTGTACCTTTGATGCGTTTCATCGCTTCATCATCCATCAGGAAGACATAGTATTCGGAACCCTCAAGATATTGGCTATACGATATGGTAGAACCTGTTTGTCCACCATCGCCTACTGTTACGACACATGAGGCTAATTGATTGCCTGCGGTAGCGACGATCACTGCAGTCCCATTACTAACGCCTGTCACTTGACCATTGACAACTACCGCCACCATCGGGTTGGAACTATTCCATGTGACAGCGGCGTCTTGCGGGTTAGTAGTAGCCACCAATGTCTCGGTTTGTCCTACTGTCAATTGCAAAGAAGCCTTGCTTAGACTAATGGATTCAACCTGTTGTGTTGGCACATTTTGGTTGCATGAAATGCAAACAAATAATATTGCCAATAGTGGAATAAAAAAGTTATGCTTCATATTACATCGTTATTTTTTGCCCTATAATATTATACAAATCACCATCCTTCATCATATAAATCTGTCCATCTATTACTACTTTTTGGACAGTTTTGCTGGTAGAAACATGTTCTAAGGCTGTATTTGTTTCTGGTTCTATAGGGTCGGAAGGTGAAGGAGAAACAAAAGTTTCTTTGTCGTTACCTTGTTGGTAGATACGTATCCAATCTATATATACGGAACGTGGTCCATTGGCAAGGGCAGTAATCTTGTTGATATCCCAAATCTGTGGAAAATTGCCACCCACTGCAAGGTTTGCGATGATAAAGTTTGGCTTAGCAAAGACGACACTTCTATCATAGTTCTTGTCATCATTCGGTTCAAGTTTGGCATGGAAATAAGGTTCCACTCCAGGATTGGCATCCATGTCCATATACATATCAATGGAAGTAGGGGTCCATATCATTGTTACGATATGGAAGGTATCTTCTACTGAATATGAATACGTAATATCTTGTGCGTCGCACCATACAGTGTTCCAAGCCGAACCGAGATGAAGGGCACCATTAAAAAAGCGGTCCTGCGTACCTTTTTTGATACCATTAGCATTACCCAATTCAATGATATCAGTCTCTCCACAGCGTGGCCAACCTACCTTGTCATAATCATTTCCCATCTGCCAAAATGCTGGCCAAAGACCATTCGCGGTATTAGGAAACTTGATACGTGCTTCTATCTTACCGAAAGTGTAATAGAGTTTATTTTTGGTATTGACACGTCCTGAAGTACATTTTTTGCCTTTGTAATCCTCTTTGGTAGCAGTCAGAATAAGGCATTTCTTACCTGTAGTAGGTTCGGTACCGAGCGTAACACCTTTCTCACAATAGTATTGCAATTCGCTGTTGCCACCGCCATCACCATTGACTTCTATATTCCAAACATTGAGATCAAGTGACGCATCGGTGAAGTCTTCGTTCCAAACGAGGGTGTAATCTTGCGCAAAGGCCAATGTTGCCAAGAACAAGCATTGAGTTATGACTAAATATTTTTTCATGCTTTCCTTACATTATATGGTGTATATTATTTAATCAATTCCAAAGCACTCAAAGAGCAACTTCCTGAGAATAGAACCAAAGTAATTGAATGACAACCTGGTGTCAGTTCAAGCGGAATAGAAACCGTCACCCATTCTGTGCTTGAACCATTGCGAGGCATATCAATATAATTTTGCAGTTTGCCATCCACATGGAGTTCACATATTGAGTTGGAATAGCCATTATATCGCAAGTTCAATTGCTTTGTTTTAGTAGCGGTGTATAGTTGATATGTTATTTGTTGACCAGCGGCAAAATTGGTAATCATCAACCCTGGAACACCTGCAGAGGCAAGTGCAATACTATCGTTAGATGGTCTTAATGCCATAGAGGTATTTTTCAGTTTCATATATTCAGAAGCGAGTATCGTTCGTTTGGCATCAATCCAAACCGTGGTATCCATTGGAGATAAATAGCAGAACATCTCTCCGAGAGGCGTCAACGCTGGAGGATAGGTATGCGTTAGCAGTTGCATATATGGTGCTTTATCAAGTGAGGCACTCGAACGTGGAATGAACCACGCGTAACGCTCTACCAATGGTTCGGACTCTAAGAAGTTGAGTACAGAACACATATAGTCTTTTTGCACCTCTACATTACCAGGAACAGGATCCCATGCGCAAAACTCCGTTAACCATACAGGTTTATTGTATTTGCTAAACATTCTTACATAGTCTTGCACAGCAGATGGAGAAGACATATAGCAGTGTATAGAAATAGCATGTACGTCATCTATGGAAACACCTGGTTGTGCAAAAAACTCATCCAACCACTTGATAGGATTACTATATCCTGCAAGCGTACCATAATTCATTGCTGGAGATATGAGTTTGAGATTTAGTTCTTTTGCCAAAGCTACAACTGGTGGCCACAAAGCAGCAGCCTGCGCTGGGGTCATATTCGCTTGGTCCGTTAGATTGGGTTCGTTAAATGCTAACAGATATTTTGTATTAGGATGTGCCGCTACGAAAGAACGAATACGATCGGCACTATAGTTTCCGTTCCAACACATAGGACAAAAATCCATACCATTGGCATCAAACCAAAGTGCAGCATCATTGGTTGGTGTATTGCCCCAATTATAGTCCCAACTGATATAAGGAGATAACAGAGGTAAATCCATTATATTCGTAAAAGAGAATGAGACTCCTCTTTTAGCAGATTTGGGCATATAATCGACAACAGTCCCTTCTGGTATATTGGGATTATCTATCGGTCCCTCAATGTTTTCTCTACAAGAGGTAATTGTAAATACTATCGCTAATAAGAGCGCATAAATAGTCGTTCTCTTCATACTTTATCTAATCTATAATTTCTGTTCTTTGATATACTCGTACCCAATCCACGTACATGATTCGTTTTTGATTGAAAATAGCATCATCTATTGCTCCTCCCATAGAACCACCTATTGCGAGGTTAAGGATAAAATAGTGCGGTTGACAGAAAGGCCATGAGGCAGGATCATCAATCTTGCTTTCCCACACTGTGGCATATACTTCTCCGTCCACTGTAAAACGGATACAATCCTTTCCATTCTCCTCTTCTTGGCACCACTCTACTCCATAGGTATGAAAATCGTTGGATAGAGGGGATTCAAAGAAGTGCGTACCATGCCAGTTCTTGCCATTCATACCATTTTTCTCTTGCGTATGCAGAGCAAAAGATGCTCTATTATCAATAGAGCCAACATGCTCCATAATATCAATCTCGCCACACTTAGGCCAGTTGCCCGATTCGCCCATCATCCAAAATGCAGGCCATGTACCTTTGCCACCAGGAAACTTGATACGTGCTTCCATTTTGCCATAAAGGAAGGATTTTTTTCCTTTTGAATAGATACGAGCTGAAGTGTATTCACGATTTTCATATTTCTCTTTGCGTGCTTCAATCTCAAGGCAACCATCGACAAGACGAATATTCTCAGGGCGATTGGTATAGTATTGCGACTCGTTGTTGCCCCAACCATTACCTCCAAGGTTATAATTCCAAATCGATTCATCCACTTTATCGCCATCAAACTCTTCTGACCAAACAAGAGAATATTCACCCCAATTGTGCGCTACTGCCACGAGTGCAGTTACTTGTTCGATATCAGTTTTCATTGTGATGGTCGCATTGCCTGGAGCTACTGCTGTCACTTTTCCTTGAGCATCCACCGTAGCTATCTCTGGATTAGTTGAAGTCCATGTCAAAGGCAAGTCATAGGTATTGCCAATTTTGAAAGTAAATGTCTCGCCTTTCTTCATAGAAACAAAGGCTGGAGTAATACGTAAAGTTGCCCCATCAGCACCAGAGACAAAGACTTGACATGCTGCTTGGGTCTTACCCGAACTGGCTACAATCTTGGTGCTGCCGATTGCATGGGCTGTTACTATACCATGAAAAACGGTCGCAACAGTAGTATCTGAGGAAGTCCACTCTATATTGGTGGCTGTTCCACTGGCTTCAATCGTTGTCATTTCTCCTACTTTGAGAGAAGCAGATATGGGGGACAATGTCAATGTAGGTGTCAAAACAGGAGTATCGTTATCATTGCATGAGAGCATCATTACCATTGCAACGAGTCCTACTATAAAGATTTTTTTATTCATATTTGTGCTTATTAGATTGGTGCAATGAGGAGGGTATCAGCCTCCTCAAAGCTACGGGATTAGTGTCGCATTCCTTGCTTGTGCCTATAGGCATCTTTCGTATACCCTTTCGTATACCCTTACTATACCCTTACTATACCCTTACTATTGGATAGTATGATGGCTATTCAAGCAATGCTGACCCTAAAGGGAGGTCTTATTTCTTGTAGAAGTAAACAGCGTCCATATTGAGTTGTGCACCAGCAGTACCTTCGCTCAATGCAACGAATACGTTTACACCAGCTGTAACAGTGTGTCCTGCAAGAGCAGATGCATATTGTGCCATAGGGATATCAAACTCAGCCCATTCACCGTTGCGAGTAAAGTCTTTGTAAAGAGGACCATCATATACACTCTTTGAACCAAGAACAAACTTAGTAGCTTCTGAACCAAGTACATAGAAGCAGTGTGAAGCATTGTCGGTAGATTTGATTGCAATATGCAAGAAATAATCATCTGGACTTGCAACGATAGCAGCACGAAGAGCCTCTGCAGCTTCCCAAGCTTTACTACCATCAGATTCGGTAAGACAGTAGCCACAACCAGACCATCCTACTGAACCTACTGTCAAAGCAGTAAATCCTTCAGTATTGCCGTGGAAGTTCAAACCTGTTGGGTTCTCATTTGCAGCATAAGTGTTCTCCCAAATATACAAGAATTTACCTACATCGTCTGGACGGAAGTCTGCAACGAGTTTTGAAGCATTGGCATCTGCAGTTGTTCCATCAATAGCGATTGGCCAGAATTGTGAACCCTTGAGTTGACCCTTTTGACCTGGATCTGGACCTGGTTCGTCTTTCTTAGAAACGACAACAAGGCAAGAAGCGGTTTTGGAGCCTGCAGTAGCAACAATGATAGTATTACCAGCAGAAAGAGCTGTAACTACACCATTCTCTACGGTAGCAACTTCAGGATTTTGACTTACCCATGCAACTGTAGCTTCAGCATCAGCTGGTTCAACTGTAGCTACCAAGGTAGCAGTAGCACCAACTTCTAATGTTAGAGAAGTTTGATCCAATGTAAGATTGGTCACTTCTTTTGGTTCATCAACAGGATTTTTCTCTCCCTCACATGCAGCAAAACCTACCAATGCAAGTACTGCAAAAGCAGTTGCAAAAAATTTGTTTGTTTTCATAAAAATAATTAATTAAAATTGGTTGATATATATTGAGTTTTTAATGGTTGATCAATAACCATTATTTTGTTTCATTGGAGTTGGATTGAGTTGTATCTCTTCTTGTGGGATTGGGAATATCTCATGCTTTCCTGCTACGAATTCCTGAATATGCATTTGCGCATCAGCAGACTCGGTCGCTTTGTAAGCATCCATATGTGCCTTTAGTCCCTGTCCATCCACACCTTCCCAACGTACAAGGTCAAACCAACGATGACCTTCCATCGCCAATTCAACGCGACGTTCATGGCGAAGGGCTTGTAGTGTAGTAGGAGATGCTATTGCATTGCCATTAACAGATATACCATAGGTACCCACATTACCCAAGCCAACACGTTGTCTTACCATATTGATGTAGGTTTGTGCAGTGGCTTCATCGCCTATTCCTAAAGCGGCTTCTGCGTACATCAATAGTACATCAGCATAACGGATTTGACGATTGTTCAGCGGACCACGTGAAGCATGGAGTGACCATTTGCCAAAGCCACCACCTTGGTCAGCAGGGTCGCGGTACATACCATATTTGTTGTTCAGATAGCGTGAACCTAAGTAAATCTCAACAGATGGTGTCTCTATCAATGAGTCGGCTGGATTGAGAATAGCCACATCACGACGGATATCGGATGCCTCGAACTCATCGTATAGGTTTTGTGTAGGGTGGTCAAATCCCCATCCACCACCGATGAGGGATGAGCGTGAACGCATCAATATCTGGGTAAACGAACCTGCCGTGTAACCAAACTTAGAAGGGTCGTTTCCATCTCCGTAGTCACCCCAAGGTACTTCCATATATTGAATCTCGAAGACAGACTCTTGACCGTTTTCGCCTGCGAGGGTGAAGTTGTCCTCGTAGTTAGGGCAGAGCGAGTACTCGCCAGAAGCGATGATAGAGTCGCCCCATTGCTTAGCCGCAGC
>JAGBCD010000045.1 GCA_017938155.1 Paludibacteraceae bacterium
CCCCCATAGCAAACCAAGACTATGTCTGTTTGCTATGGGGAGAAGCGGAGACATAAGTCGCCCAAACGATGACGAGGTCATCGGTCAATGCGACCTTATTGTCGAACGCGCGAGCAAAGCGAATTTACAAAATTCTTAATTCTTAACTCACAATTCCCCCGAACTACTTACTGAGCAACTCGCGTACTTTCAAGTTGATGGCTTTGCCTTCGGCTTTTCCTGCCAATTGTTTGGTAGCCACTCCCATTACCTTACCCATATCTTGAGGACCCTGCGCACCTACCTGTTGGATGATAGCCGTGAGAACTTCTGTCAGTTCTGCTTCGCTAAGCATTGCTGGCAAATATTTCTCAATCACCTTGCATTGAGCCAATTCATCTTCTGCCAATTCAGGGCGATTGGCGTCCAAATACATTTGTGCAGATTCTTTACGTTGCTTTACCATCTTCTGTAGTATCTGTAGCGCCTTGTCATCATGCAACTCGCCATCACTACCCTTGGCTGTCTTTGCCTCCAAAAACTCTTTTTTCACACCACGTAAAGCATCCAAAGCTACTTTGTTTTTATCAAGCATTGCATGCTTGATATCTTCACTTATTCTTTCAAATAATGTCATAATGGTCAAATATTAGTTGTGAATATTTTTTACTTAAAAACACAAACCGACTCGTAACACCATATGCTACGAATCGGTTGATGTAAGGGGTTAATGTTTCATATATTTTCTTATAGGAAAATGAGTTGCACCAAGATATAAATTGGCAGTAACACAATGAGTGAGAACTTGAACATATATCCAAAGAAAGAAGGCATCTTGATACCCGATTCTTCTGCTATCGCTTTCACCATAAAGTTAGGTCCATTGCCAATGTATGTCATTGCACCAAACATTACTGCACCCAAAGAAATGGCTTTAAGCATAATCTCAGGGATACCAGCAACGAAAGAAGTATTTTCAAACATACCCGTGAAATACTGTCCTGGCATCAAATCCGCAGCATTAGCAGCCGCAGCAGCCAACGACTCTGGCAAACCACTTGCTACACCATGGAAAGCTACAGCTGTAGGAGTGTTGTCCAAGAAACTGCTCAACAAACCCGTTGCATAGTAGAACTGTCCAGCACTTTGCAATCCCAACTCAGCAGCATGTGCCTTGAGGAAAGCAAGAGCAGGAGTCATCGTGGTGAAAATACCTAAGAACAATACGGCTACTTCGATAATAGGCTCCCATGTGTATTTGTTCAAATCGTATCTCACTTTCTTAGGAGTAGTGTAGAGACTCAATCCCGTTAATGACAACAAGACAATCTCACGCAAGAATTTCAACCATATAGGAGCATCTTCTGCACCCATTTGTGGAATATAACCTACATTGATGAAAGCCACACTGAGGATAATTCCTACCAAATAAATAAAGTTGATCTTGCCACCCAAGCGAATAGGAGTATGCTCACGTGAGTCGGCACTCAAAGCTGTCCAATGCTCTTTCTTGTAGTAGTATGTATCCAATGCAAAATAGATAATCAAAAGTATTACACCTACAAACAACCACTCTGCAAACATAGACATAAACCAAGTAAAACTTGCACCACGCAAGAAAAGCATAAACAATGGAGGATCACCCAGTGGGGTCAACAATCCACCACAGTTCGCTACCAAAGCAATGAAAAACAAAATGGTATGCACCACATGCTTGCGTTGCTGATTGGTAGTAATCAAAGGACGAATCAACAACATGGCTGCGCCTGTGGTACCCATGATACTTGCCAACAACCAACCTATTCCCAAGAATAGCGTATTAACAATTGGTTTGGCTTTGATATCACCACTCAGGTGAATACCACCTGTAACCACAAACAATGACAACAAAAGAATAATGAAAGGAACGTAATCAAAAATAATTTGATGTTCCAAATCATGTTCCATGCCTCCTATAATGAGACAAATAGCAACGGGTACACCCAAAAAGAGTGATACGATTAGTTTGTTGCGGTTCTTTTCCCACCAATGCTCTGCAATCAGTGGACCTATCGCAATCATCAATAGCATAATACCAAATGGTATCATACTCCATGCACTATGCACAAACTGTTCCATAATTAATTTTAATTTAATATTTATATTTTATTGTTTAATCCAATTTTAGCACTGCCAAGAACGCTTTTTGTGGTACTTCAACGTTACCAATTTGCTTCATACGTTTCTTACCCTTCTTTTGCTTTTCCAATAGTTTTCGCTTACGGCTCACGTCGCCACCATAACATTTAGCAAGCACGTCCTTACGTACCTGTTTCACTGTTTCACGAGCAATAATCTTGGCACCTATAGCCGCTTGTATAGCAATATCAAACTGCTGACGAGGAAGCAACTCCTTGAGTTTCTCACACATGCGGCGACCAAAACTCTCAGCATTGTCACGGTGAGTCAACGTGGATAGCGCATCTACTTGCTCGCCATTCAACAAGATGTCTAATTTCACCAAGTTGGACGGCCTAAAGCCATTATGATGCCAGTCAAACGATGCATACCCCTTGGAGATGGACTTGAGTTTGTCGTAGAAGTCTATCACGATTTCTCCCAATGGCATATCAAAGTGCAACTCCATACGGTTGCCCGATATATATTCTTGCTTGATGAGTTCCCCTCGCTTGCTGAGACACAAAGTCATTATCGGACCAATAAAATTGCTGGTAGTGATGATACTGGCACGAATATAAGGCTCTTCTATATGCTCTATCATAGTGATATCTGGCATGCCCGCAGGATTGTGTACCTCCATCAACTCGCCATCCTTGGTAAACACTCTGTAGCTAACGTTAGGCACCGTGGTTATCACATCCATATCAAACTCACGATCCAAACGCTCTTGCACTATCTCCATATGTAGGAGTCCCAAGAAACCGCAACGGAAACCAAAACCTAACGCTACAGAAGATTCTGGTGAGAAAGTCAAGGCTGCATCGTTGAGCTGCAATTTCTCCAAAGATGCACGCAAATCTTCATAGTCTTCAGCTTCTATAGGATAAACACCCGCAAAGACCATCGGCTTGGCCTCCTCAAATCCTTCAATCGCTTGCGCACAAGGACGCGCAACGTGTGTAATCGTATCTCCTACCTTAACCTCTGTAGAAGTCTTGATACCAGAAATGATATACCCCACATTGCCTGCCGAAATGCTTTTGGTAGGCTGCATACCCAATTTCAACACCCCTATCTCATCTGCATCATACTCCTTACCCGTATTGAAAAAGCGAACACGCTCTCCCTCGCGCATGGTACCATTGACTACCTTGAAATAAGCAATGATACCTCTAAACGAATTGAACACCGAGTCGAACACAAGGCATTGCAAGGGAGCCTCTGGATCCCCTACAGGTGCTGGAATATGCTCAATAATAGCTTCTACAATGGCTTCTACACCCTCACCTGTCTTGGCAGAACAACGCAAGATATCCTCACGCTTACAACCCAAAAGGTCAATGATTTCATCCTCTACCATTTCTGGCATAGCAGAATCCATGTCGCACTTGTTCATGACTGGAATAATCTCCAAGTCATTCTCAAGGGCCATGTAAAGGTTAGATATCGTCTGCGCTTGTACGCCCTGAGAAGCATCCACTACCAACAACGCACCTTCACATGCTGCGATACTACGACTCACCTCATACGAGAAATCAACGTGACCCGGAGTGTCAATAAGGTTCAATGTATAGCCTTTATATTGCATTTGTATAGCATGGGACTTGATGGTAATACCACGCTCTTTTTCCAAATCCATATCGTCAAGCACCTGATTCTCCATCAAGCGTTTGTCTATCGTAGAAGTGTACTCTATCAATCTGTCGGCTAACGTAGATTTGCCATGGTCAATATGTGCTACAATACAAAAGTTACGTATATTTTTCATTCTACAAATATTTATGTCTCGTTATCCTTTCATATAACCATTATTAGGGCCGTAAGCAACAATGCCCACCTACCCAATATAAATAACGCTACAAAGGTACACTTTTATTTTGGAATACCCAAAAAAAAGTGTACCTTTGCATGGTATTTTGATATGTAACAAAATTAATCACAATTTATTATAAAGTAAATCATTATGAACAAGCAAAATGTTGTCGTTCGTTTTTGCGGAGACTCGGGTGATGGTATGCAATTGACGGGAACTATGTTCTCCTCACTATCTGCTATCTTAGGCAATGAAATTTCTACCCTACCAGACTTCCCTGCAGAGATACGTGCCCCTCAAGGTACCTTGGGTGGTGTGTCAGGTTTCCAAGTTAACCTTGGTTCAGGTGTCTTCACACCAGGAGACAAAGCTGATGTCATTGTTGCAATGAATGCTGCAGCCCTCAAGGTGTGTACATTAGGCAGTAAGTTTAATGTTGCTGGTGCTACCTACAACACCAACGACTCCATGTACAAAGATAATGCAGTCGTTATCATTGATACAGACTCATTTACCAAAAAGGACTTGGAAAAAGCGCTCTACCAAACGGAGAACCCATTCACCGAATTGGGTATTCCAGAATCCGTACAAATTGTTCCTGTAGCACTCACAGCTCTCACCAAAGAGAGTTTGAAAGACTCTGGACTGGACAACAAATCCATCCTCAAATCACGCAACATGTTTGCTCTGGGTTTGGTTTGTTGGTTCTTCAATCGCCCTATAGACAAAGCTATCCACTTCTTGGAAGGCAAGTTTGCCAAAAAAGCAGCACTTATCGCTCCTAACGTGAAAGTATTGACCGACGGATACAACTATGGCAATAACTTGGCACTCAACATCCAAACAGTCACAGTAGAAAAATCCGACTCACTCACTCCTGGCACCTACACTTCCATTGCTGGCAACAAAGCTACCGCATGGGGACTCATAGCCGCAGCCCACAAGTGCGGCAAGCGACTTTTCTTAGGTAGTTACCCTATCACCCCTGCTACCGATATCATGCACGAATTGGCAGCACGCAAAGATATGGGCGTAATGGTGGTACAAGCAGAAGATGAGATTGCTGGTGTATGTACCGCTATCGGCGCTTCTTTCGCTGGCGACTTGGCTGTAACCTCTACTTCAGGACCTGGTCTAAGCCTAAAATCAGAAGCCGTAGGTTTGGCTGTGATGGCAGAACTACCATTGGTGGTAATCGATGTACAACGCGGTGGACCAAGTACAGGTTTGCCAACCAAGACCGAACAAACAGACTTGCTACAAGCCATTTGGGGCAGAAATGGTGAATGTCCTGCTGTCGTTATCGCTGCATCTACAGCTGCCAACTGCTTTGACTATGCTTATCAAGCATGCAAGATCGCACTTGAAAACATGACACCAGTCATTCTATTGACCGACACATATTTGGCTAACGGAACCAGCCTTTGGAAACTACCAAGTATGGCTACCCTACCTACCATCCAACCACAAAGTGTACCAGAGGAGTTGAAAGGCAAATACAACCCATCCATTCGAGACGAACGCAACGTTCGTTACTGGGCATTCCCAGGCATGGAAGGATACGAGCATCGTAATATCGGTTTGGAACGTGACTACAAGAAAGGTACCATCTCTACCAACCCTGAAAACCATGAGAACATGGTATTGACACGCCAAGCCAAGATAGACCAAATAGCACAACATATCCCTGCATTGACCGTTCAAGGAAACATCGATTCAGATACCTTGTTGGTAGGATGGGGCTCTACAGAAGGACACCTTCACGCTGCTGCTAACGAATTGAACTGCGCATTGGCACATTTCAATTATATCAACCCACTCCCTGCTAACACGCAAGAGATTTTAAGTCAATATAAGAAAATTGTTGTATGCGAATTGAACAATGGCCAATTTGCTACTGTTTTACGTGCAAAGATTCCTGGTATTGAATTGTTGCAATACAACGAGATTATGGGTCAACCATTTGCCATTGAACGCATTGTCGAACACGTTAAAAACATTTAATCATGGAAGCAAGTCAATTTAAATCAGATCAATACGTACGTTATTGTCCAGGTTGTGGAGACCACGCTATCTGTATGGCACTCCAAAAAGCAATGGCTCAAGTAGGTGTTCCTACACACGAAACAGTGGTAATCTCTGGTATTGGATGCTCAAGTCGTATGCCTCACTACCTCAACACGTATGGTTTCAATACCATTCATGGTCGTGGTGGTGCTATTGCTACGGGTGTCAAGACTGCACATCCTGAGTTGTCAGTATGGCAAATGACGGGTGATGGCGACTGCTTGGCTATTGGTGGTAATCACTTTATTCACGAGATTCGCCGTAATGTGGACTTGAACATTTGCTTGTTCAACAATCGTATCTATGGTTTGACCAAAGGTCAATACTCTCCTACCAGTCCTAAAGGTTTTGTCAGCAAATCAAGTCCTTTTGGCACTGTAGAACGTCCATTCATCCCCGCAGAATTGGTTCTTGGCGCCCGCGGTACCTTCTATGCACGTACATTAGATGTAGATATGCCTACCACAGTGGACTGCATGGTACAAGCACAAAAGCACAAAGGTGCCAGCGTGATTGAATGTTTGGTGAACTGCGTCATCTTCAACAATGGTACACACGACTGGATTACCAACCGCGATAGCAGAGCAGAACGAACCATCATGCTCAAACATGGAGAGAAAATGCTCTTCGGTGCAAACAAAGACAAAGGACTTGCATTGGACTATTCACAAGGTCTTATGCCTCGCCTTATCGTCGTAGCGGCTGATGACCAGAGAGTATTGGTACATGATGCAAAAGAAGCTGACCCTACCCTACATCGTATGCTTGCATTGATGGGACAAGAACGTTACTTGGACACCACACACGATGGTCAAGGAGACGATTTACCCATCGCATTAGGAGTGATTCGCGATGTAGAAGCAGAGAGCTACGATCAAGCTGTCAACAACCAAATAAAAGAAGTGCAAGAGAAAAGCAAAGTAAAAACCTTTGACGAACTATTGCAAACATTAGAACATTGGGAAATAAACTAACCATAGCACAAAAAATAGGGGCAACACACGTTGCCCCTGTTTTTTGTATATCGTTGCAAAAATTCACGCGAATGCTTCGCTTGTTTTATCGCCTCGCTGTTTTTTATCTCACCTCTGGTTCTTAATTCTTATCTCGGCTTACGCCTCAAACGATTGCTACTTATCTCGGCTTACGCCCCGAACGATTGCTACAAAGTTTCAAAGTTTCACGCATCAGAGATGCTTGTTTCACCGCTTCGCTGTTTCAAGGTTTCATCACTCACAACTCCTCCCCATAGCAAACCA
>JAGBCD010000008.1 GCA_017938155.1 Paludibacteraceae bacterium
AGGTGCGCTCTGAGTTCATCGAGAGTAGCGAGATTGAGGACCTGATGGTGACCATGACTCCACAAGGTCAACAAGTATTCGTGCGCGATATTGCCACTGTGCGCGATACCATCAAAGACCTCTCGTTGGATGAGAAGACCAACGGTCGCGAAGCTGTGCGTCTGATTGTGGCTAAGCAATCGGGCTCCAACACCGTGCAAGTCTGCGAGGACGTGGATAAAGCATTGAAGAAGATTCAAAAGCAACTGCCTACCGACGTGAAGATTCAAGAGATTTACAACTCGGCAGACAATATCCGCAACTCCATCAACTCGCTTGAGGAGTCAGTGCTCTACGCATTGCTGTTCGTGGTGCTCGTGGTGCTCTTCTTCCTTGGCAAATGGCGTGCGACACTCATCATCTCGCTCACTATTCCTATCTCACTGATTGTGGCATTTATCTACCTGAAGATGGCAGACTCCAGCATCAACATCATCTCGCTCTGTTCGTTGACTATCGCAATTGGTATGGTGGTGGACGACGCGATTGTGGTGCTTGAGAATATCACACGCCATATCGAACGTGGTGAGAGTCCACGCGAGGCATCTATCTACGCCACCAACGAGGTATGGGTCAGCGTTATCGCTACCACCCTTGTGCTCTGTGCCGTGTTCATTCCATTGACCATGATGGATGGTATGGCAGGTATTATGTTCGAGTCATTGGGTTGGATTGTGACGGTAGTATGCTGTACTTCCACCGTGATTGCTATCACCTTGACGCCAATGCTCTGCTCGAAGTTGCTCAAAGCGAAGAACTTCAAAGTGTTGAATGGAAAATTGGTGGACGAGAGCGAGAAGAAGTCGTGGTACGACCGCACTATCGTAGCTTTCCTTGACAAAGTAGATAAAGCATACGGAAAATCGCTTGCATGGTGCTTGCGCCACAAGGCATTGACTATAGTTATTCTATTTGCGTTCTTCGGAGCTTCACTCTTGCCATTCATTTTTGGCAAAGTAGGTACCGACTTTATGCAACAACAGGACAATGCTCGCTTGAGCGTAACCATTGAGTTACAACGCGGTACACGTATTGAGGAGACCCTCAAGACTGCACGCCAATTGGAGGAGCGTTTTATGGTGCTTGTGCCTGAGATAGAGATGATTGCTACCTCTGCGGGTTCCAACGACGACGACGGTACAGGTGCTATCTTCTCCACAACAATGAACAACACCATCTCTATGACCGTGCGTTTGAACAAGAAATGGGAACGCGAGCGCACTATCTGGCAGATTGCCGAAGTGCTTCGTCAAGAAATGGCACAATATCCTGAAATTATTGAATATCAAGCATCTACCAGTGGTGGAGGCCCTGGTGGCGGCAATACTGTAGATATCGAAATCTATGGCTATGACTTCGATATTACCAACCAAATGGCGCAACAAGTCATGGCACTGACCAAGGAGCTGCCTGGTGCACGTGATGTCTATGCCGACCGCGATGATGACCGCCCTGAAATCAAAATTGTAGTGGACAAAGAGAAAGCAAGTCGTCTTGGATTGACTTCTGCCACCATATCTTCCTACCTGCGTAACCGCGTGAATGGTATGGCTGTGGGCTTCCTGAAAGAGGATGGTTCGGAGTATGATATCCTCGTTCGCCTCAAAGAAGAAAACCGCAACTCTATCAGCGATGTACTTGACTTCTCTATCCCTACCCCAACTGGTAAGACTATCAAACTGTCAGAAGTATGCTCGGTGGACGAGTATTGGGCTCCACCTACTATCGCACGTAAGAGCCGTCAACGTATAGTGACAGTGAAAGTGACACCATATGAAACCTCCCTCGGCGAACTCGCACAAGCCATTGAGACACAAGTGCTTCCTCAAGTAGATGCCCCTGCTGGATACACTATGCGTATCGCTGGTGACTACGAAGATCAACAAGAGACATTCGGCAAGATGGGTATGCTGGGTATGCTGATTATCCTACTCGTCTATATCGTGATGGCATCGCAGTTCGAGTCGTTCAGCAAACCTGCTATCATCATGTTCTCCGTGCCATTTGCGCTCTCGGGTGTGATTATAGCCCTATGGCTCACTAACACTTCTCTGGATATGATTGGCGCACTGGGTCTGGTACTCCTTGTGGGTATCGTGGTGAAGAATGGTATCGTGCTTGTGGACTATATCAACCTCATGCGCGAGCGTGGACACGACCTTAACGAGGCCATCCAGATGTCAGGCGAGAGCCGTCTGCGCCCTGTATTGATGACAGCATTTACCACTATTCTCGGTATGGTGCCAATGGCAGTGAGCCAAGGTGAAGGTGCCGAGATGTGGCAACCATTGGGTATCGTCGTTATCGGTGGTTTGACCGTTAGTACCTTCTTGACATTGTATATTGTACCTGTGATCTATGGTGCGATGTCTAAGAAAGGCGAGCGCGACAAACTTAAGAAAGTGCGCGAGAACTTCATCTTCATGGACATCAAAGTGGAGGAATGCGAAGAAAAAGAAAATTAAGAATCAAGAACTAAGAGCCAAGAGCCAAGACTGATTTGTCTTGATTCTTGGTTCCTAGCTCCTTAATCCAAATATAATTATGAAATCTGTAATGATAGTATTCAATCAAGCCAACACCGAGCGTGTGGAGTATATGCTTGATATGTTAGAGATACGTGGTTTTACTTTCTTCGAGGAGGTCCAGGGTCGCGGTAGTAAAAATGGTGAGCCACGCCGTGGTACCCATGCATGGCCAGAGATGAACTCTTGCGTAATTACCATTGTATCTGATGAGAAAGTGCCAGCACTACTTGAGGCAGTCAAGAAACTTGACAAACGCAATGAAGAAGTTGGTGTCCGTGCTTTTATGTGGAATATAGAAGCTGTAGTATAAGAAAGGCTTAAAATAGAAGTATTAATAATCTTTTTTTTAAAAAAACTCTGCTGGCAAATGTCAGCAGAGTTGCTTGTAAGAAAATATGTCATTAACACGATGGTTATTTGGTGGTTTGGGATTCGTTCTTGGAGGACCTATAGGTGCTTTAATAGGAATTCTTTTGGCGAAGTTATTTACATACAATGAGAATGTATTGTATGAGGATGCAACTAAGAGCGATGGCAACAATGAACAAAATAGGCGAGTTAAAAGTAATTCTCGCCCTACTGTAGGGGATATAAGGGTGTCTATTGTAGTTTTAATAGCATGTGTAATCAAGGCAGATGGCAAAGTGCTCAAGAGTGAAATAAACTACATTAAGCCTTTTTTGTTGCGAACTTTTGGTCATGAGGGAGCATTATCTGCGTTGCAACTATTGAAAGAATTACTGAATAAGGACATCAACCATATTGAGGTGGCAAACCAAATATCTAAACATGTCAATTATTCCACGCGTTTGGAGTTTGTACATTTATTGTTGGATTTGGCCTATTCTGATGGTAATGTTGCCACTCAAGAGGCAAATGTAATAAGGCAAATCGCTGATGCGATGTTCCTTCAAAAGAAGGATATTGATTCTATATTTGCTATGTACGTTAAGGAAGATATCAATTGGGCATACAAGGTATTAGAGATTGAAGCTGATGCTACAAATGAAGAGGTGAAGAAGGCATATCGGCGTATGGCAATGAAATATCATCCGGATAAAGTAAATAATGCTGGGCAAGAAATATTCGAAAAGGCAAATGAAAAATTCAGAGAGGTAAACAAAGCATATGAACACATAAAAGATATGCGTGGTATGAAATAGTTTTTTGTTATACGTAACTATATACTTTATTCATCATCTGCGTCATTTGTTCTTTGGCATATACATTTGAATGGACAATAATGTTTACAAGCTTTATCTTCTACCATTTCATAGTTAGATAAATATACGATTTGATTTACAATATCGGATAGTTTCTCTATAATCTCTTCACGAATATCGATGTAATTCTCTATTGGTTGTTTGTTTGACCAATGTAGTTGGGATTTAGTATGGGGCTCATTTTGTGTTGTGTAATATAGAGCAGGTGCAATAGGTTGATTATCTCCTTGCATCCCATCAGACAGGTACGCTTCGCAGTATAACAAAGTTTGTAGCATGTTTCCCTTGGTTGCATTCTCAAACAGCTCTTCTATAGTCTTGCAACTCATATTGGTACTACTATATTTCCCAGATTTATAATCCAATATACGAGTAACTTTTTGTTGGTTGATTATAACTTGATCTATACGGTCTATTCGTCCACCGATTTTAATCTTTCCTTTTTGTAAGTCCATATCAAAATAGTGTCCCTTTGGACTTTCCATTTCGATAATTGTCAGATGTGTTTTTGCAAGTTCTGCATCTGAGCGCAATACATTTTTGACGCTTCTAATGATAAAATGATTTTCAAAAATATGCTCCTCTATCTTAAAATGATTAGGTTCTTGATATTTTTTCTCATATTCAGTATTTAAGTTATGATAACTTTCTATTAGTGCGTTATTGATGTTGTCGTTATTGTTGATTCGGGCAATATCTTTGGTGCTAATGGTATATGGAAAATGCCCATTAGTAATTTGATTGTATAAAATCTCTAACGTTCCATGAATGAGTGTTCCTAAATCGTTTCGCTCTAATAGAAGTCCTGTGTCACCATTATCTTTAACTTTCAAAATGTATTGAATATAGAACCTACGTGGACACGAGATATAAGTTTTGATGGCAGAAGGAGATAATGTAAATATCTCTCCAGAAGTTCGATGTAGATAGCCATCGGGTTCTAAATGCAAATCCAATCGTTTGCTAAGGTCTAATTGTATATCCTGTACCCCGACCGTTGTCGATTCAACCAAGTTGTGTTTATGTACATTAGTGTAAGATTCGCTACTGAGAAGTTGCATTAAAAAACGCGACATGCCCTTGCTATTACCAATTCCAATAGGTGAAAATACGCATGTTACATGTTGACTGCGTTTTAGTAAGCGGAAAAAATTGTATGCATATATATCCGCTGTCTCATCTGCCGTTTCCATGCCATAGGATTTGCGTAAGTAGTAGGGAATAAATGATGTGGCAGATGTACTTTTAGGGACGACGCCCTCTTCTACATTTAATAATAGTAGTTTATCAAAATCAATGGTACGTGTTTCCAATACTCCCATTACTTGCATATCCGTTATGGAGTCACTATGAAGTGGCAACGTGATACTTCGCAAGTAATTGGTAACTAAATTTTTGAATATAAAGAATGAAGAGAGGATGCGTTGCCACCTTGTTTGTTGAATTATGTTTTGCAACTGAACCATAGCATGCCTTGCTTGGTACAATGATTCTTGTTGCAATAAATCTCTCCAATTTTTGCATTCTTTTTCTTCGTCCAAAGAATCAGAAGGTTGAAGAAATGGGTCAATAAGGTTTTCTATGATTTCATTTAATAGCAATGTTTGCTCTTTGTTTGCATTGTCCTCTATATACCGAATGATATCCAAATAAATGCGTGTATTTTGCATCGGAAATCCTTTCGTAATATTGATTGTTTCGGTCTCATTATCTATGAGTGAGATGGTTGGTAAAGCATATATAATAGGCTCTAACATGTTCTCATTGCATATAATTACGCCCACTTTTTCACCTTTATGCTTATAATGTTCTTTTAACCATGTATGAACATAAGAAACTTGTGAATGAATGTATGGGGCACTAATAATATGAATGTCTGGGTTGTTTGTTTCGTTGGATGAAATAAGTTGATTTCCAAAATGACTAATGTTTGCTTTGACAAATCTATATGCTCTACTGTTCACGTTGAATGATTCATCGTAGTCCCAATAGAACGTAGATTGTGTACGTAGTCTCTCTAATAGTTCTCGCTCTGCAGGTAGTAAATAATTAAATCCAATAAATGCAAATTTTTCATCAAGAATAGTAGGTGCAATATCGTTCCAACGTTTCAGGACGTCTTTCATTCGTGCTCCTTCGTAACTTATGTTCAAGGTTTGAAGTTTCTCTTGGAAATGTTGATAAAAAAGTGGCAGTTTGTCCCATAAGGATTGATAGCGTTCGCGCATTATGCGTTGTTGTGTTGTATTGCTATCTGGGCGTATGAGTTGTTCAATTCTTGTACGAACATCTTCTTCAAGTTTTACTCCACTTAAGATATTGGCATCAACGATATTGGAAAACAATTGTTCTGCCTCTACCAATGGGTAGGCCTTGTCTGTGTTGGAAAAATCATGAATTAAGGTTTCTCCCCACGCGTAAAATGCATCTATGGACATCAAGGCATTTTCAGAATCATTATGAATCTCCAGATATACTTCATATAGCAAGCATATCAAGAGTAGTTCATTGCTGTCTTGGAATTGGCTCCATGAACTAAATAAATCGGATAGTGTGGTGATGTGAGGAGAATAGCAAGGTTTTTGATTGGACTTTTTAATACCATCAATAAGGGCTTGCTTGAGATACAAACCTGCACGTCTGGTTGGTAAAACACATGTCACATGTTCAAGATTTTCCCATCCATAGTATGCTATAAGGCTATTAGCCGCTTGTTCTATAAAACTTTTCATACTCTAATCATTGTTTTATCTTGTGCATACCAAATATATCCACTGACATCGTTGTATCCCATTTGTTTGAATAATTGGATATATTTTTTTACTTGTACCATATATGCATTGTTGTGTTTTGTTCCAAATTTGTAATCCAGAATGATGGCCCTGTCGCCTT
This sequence comes from Paludibacteraceae bacterium, assembly GCA_017938155.1. Taxonomy (GTDB): domain Bacteria; phylum Bacteroidota; class Bacteroidia; order Bacteroidales; family Paludibacteraceae; genus Colicola. The sequence goes on from JAGBCD010000008.1 coordinate 6,683, forward strand.
TTATCATCACCCGATCAGGTCGGAGTTCTTGAGATGAGTCGATAAATGCTTGCTCGCATAAAACTTTGTCGTAATCATTGAACCACTCTTCTTGATTAAGTCGTTGCCAACTATCCTGCACTAAACTCCTAATATTCTTTCCTTGTTCGATAGAATCAATGATGCCTTTGTTGATGAAAGTTTGCACTATTGCATCAATATCTTCTGTTTTCTTCACCTGAGCTAATATGGAGTGGCAGATATTACCGATATCAATATGGTGTAAAATCTCTTCACTTTTAGCTATTCCTAAATGGCTGTACAAGTAGGCTTGCTGGGATTGTCTAAAACTGATATTATTGCCATCGCTAACAAGGTAATTTATGATATCATCTGCTTTTCTAAAAGAGAATGGTTGTTGAGGCGGGGTGTTTTCTAATGGTTTTTTGGGTGAGATAGGCATATTCTTTTCTCCGCAGGTGTATTTGTGGTAATTAGCAGCAGTCTCGTGTGAACAAATCTCAGGTATAGCTAATGTGAGTTTTTCGAAGGCTTCTTGCAATAGGGGAAATATGTCGCTTTGTACTTTTTTCCCTTTAGTAGTGCCGTATAGATACAAACTGTTTTTAGCTCGAGTAATGGCTACGTATAGCATATTGAGGTCATCTATATATCGCATACGTTTTTCTTCTTGGTATGCTGGAGAAAATAATGTTTCTTCCAAATGTTTGTTGTAGTCAATAGGCAGGTAGGTAGGCTGTTCTTTGATGTTTAGAATGACATCTTTACACCATATTTTGCCTTTGGCAGGAGAAGAGATGTGGCTACAGAAAGGTATAAAAACGTTTTTTCCTTCCAATCCTTTGGATTTGTGGATAGTCATCAAACTGATTGCTTGTCTTTTCGGATTGGGGATAGCTTTGCAATGCAATTGGTCTTGCCAAAATTGGAGGAAATACTCTAAGCTACTGTCTTGCTGCAAACTAAAAGTTTGTACTTGATCAAGGAAATAATTGACGTAGGCCAAATCTGACAACTCTTTATTATCTGCAAGTAAATAGACTTGAATAATTTTGTGTACCAATTGGTATATGGGCATCTTGGCATCAAATTGTTCTAATGGTTCCAAATCCAGCCCAAGTGATTCTATGTATAAGGCAGAGACATGATTATGGTTGTATAGATACTGTAATGCATGAACAATTAGTTGAACGGAGGATGAAGATCCTACGAAAAAGTTATCTTCGGAGATGATTTGAAGTTCACACCCATCAATATTATTTATCTTTGAGATGTTTTGATTGAAATATTGTATGACTTGTTCTCCTTCTTTCTTAGTCCTAACAAGAATAAGCATATCGGATGGAGATTCGTGCATTTGTTCGATACGTTCATGAATACAGGTGAACATATCTTCTAAAATCAAATCTTCTGCAGAAACGGTTTTAGTAGTATCTTGTGAATTATCATCTGTTGTTTCGTCGCTCTGAGAATTTTCACTTGTCGAGTCGTATGTTATTAATCTGACAAACCCACCTTCTTTGTCTGAATCTTCGTGATTGTAGTATTTATGTAAATGTTCCAATTCATAAGAAGTGGTGTACAGGTTTTGGACATCTTCAATTTCGCTAAGTTGATGTATATGCTTAAACACTTCTTGGGTAAACATAACAATATTTCTACGTGACCTAAAGTTGCGTTCAAGTGTCCATAATGAATTGGTGGAACTATTTTTTGAATAGTCTTTTTCTGCTTCGTACATGATATGCCAATCACCATTTCTCCATCGATAGATGCTTTGTTTTGCATCCCCAACCATCAGTACGTTACCGCCAGAACTTGTAATTTCGGAAATCAGAGGTTCAAACACATTCCATTGCATCCTGGATGTGTCTTGTGCCTCATCAATCATAATATGCCTATATCGGATACCAGATTGCTCCAAAATAAAATCGGCATCCCCTGTCTTCAGGATATTATACAAGCGAAAGGCTGTTTCGGCTAATAATAATGCCTGGTTGTTTTTTAGATTTTTACGTATTTGTTCAATCACCGCACCTACAATGGACATGTTATTCAATGGCGCGATGGTGAGTTGTATGGTGACATACAGTTTTTTACACTCTTGAATAAACTCCTTAATCTCACGAAGTTGTGCTAATATTTCTTCTCGTTTTTGTGTGGGGATAGATTTGCCTAATTTGGTGTTGCCTTCCAATATGTCTTTTGAACATTGATTGGTAAAACCTTTGAAAATTTTGTCGTGTGGTATTGTGCCAGCCAAACTCTCTTGAGCATTGATAAGTGTATCTTGGTATCTTTTCCCCAACTCGTGTTGATATGTTTGAGCAGTCGTTAAGAGTTTGTCTAATGTTTTTACACAATCTGCATTTTTCCATATAAAACTATGTAAAATATCTTTACAAGGTTTTAATATCGTTTGTTTGAACTGAAGGATGTGTTCCACACTAAGATTAACATATTTACCATTTTGTAGTACTTGAACAGATTCTTTGAATATCTCTGTTGTTAGATCAATTAGATTTTTGCGAATGTCCCATCCTTTCTCTTCATCCATTTGTTCGGTGAGGTATCTAAGCAACGGGTCTTGTATGTTTTTGTAATCGCACAAATGGGTTGTTAGAACTTGATCTACCGCTTTGTTGATAAGGGGCATGATATCTATTTCAATTGTGTTGTTGGTACCATCTTGCAAAATCGTGAACATCCCTTGTTGTACAGACTGTAAAAATGAATCAATGGTCATGATATGCATATGGTCCATATCTTCAACAATGTGTTTGAATAACGTGGAAGCAATCGAACGCAACTCTTCATCTGTTTTATTCTGATTGCGAATCATGTATCTACGAACGGTAGATAAAAATTTTTTGGTTTCTGTAGAGGTATAGTCGTGTGACAACATGTAAAGATAGGTGACAATACGTTCCTTCATTTCAGCGGTTGCTTTGTTGGTAAAAGTGACAGCTAAAATTGAACGATAAGACTCACCGCTTAGGAGTAGGGAAATATAATATGCAGCCAAGGTGTAAGTCTTTCCTGTACCTGCAGATGCTTTGCAAACGTTTAACATATTATTAGAAAAAGATGGTGCAACTATTTGTTTGTGAAAACAAGATGGACTGTTTAGATTTGCAAAAATACAATAAAAACATGAATTTTCAAAAATATAATGTTTTATTTGTTGGCAATTGCTAAAAGTATTTTGGAGATGTGTTCATGGATTCGCAAAATTGTAGTGGAGGTTGAAACTGAATTTTAAGTGTAAAGTTATTTTTTTTGATTAGTTATTTTGTCAAATGCAAAAAAAGTACTACCTTTGCAGTCCGTTTGAATGATACGGATTATATTTTGTGAAATATTATAGTTGTAAAATACATTAAAAGTCACGCAGAAGACCTAAAAAACTGCTATAACTCGAAGTCTCGTAAATCGGGAGAGAGTCCAAGAGAAGGAGGTGTATGCAATGATTGTAGTTCCAGTTAAAGAAGGCGAGAATATTGAGCGCGCGATTAAGAAATTTAAACGTAAATTTGATAAGACAGGGGTCATCAAAGAGCTTCGTCGTCGTCAACAATTTGAGAAGCCATCAGAGCGCAAACGTGAACGTATGATGCACGCAATCTATGTTCAACAATTGCATGCGCATGATGATATGTAATTTTTGTAAATAATTACGATTAAGATACACGAGAGGAACGAAAGTCTTCTCGTGTTATTTTTATAAATCATTTTCAAAATTACTACAATTTGTCAAAATTGATACTCTTGCTTGCATGTTTGTAAAAAAAGTGTTATCTTTGCACGCTAAAAATTGTGTATATATAGGATTGCATTACTGCGATAAGAGTATATGGCAATTGTTGTTGATATCTATGCGGGTCTTTGCAACAATGTGTTTGGTGGTGGTTTCAGGTGTGGTGTCACATGCTATGGAGCCTGTGTATCATTGTGAATTGGGGTTGCAAGGAGGGTGTGGATACTATGTGGGCGATGCTTCGAATATTATTTTCAAGAACGCAAGAGAAGCGTACGGAGTGTATTTTAGGTATCGATTTGATCAAAGGTGGGCATTGAAGGTTAATGCTGGTGGATCGCGTATTGCGGGGTATCAACCTGATGCTTTGGGGATTGCAGATAAAGAACAAGAACTTTGGACAAACCAGTTGGTGAACGTAGATGTATTAGGAGAGTTCAATTTTTTTCGTTTTGGGCCTGTACAGTATGACGATAGGGTTAAGCCTATAACGCCTTATGTGGCATTAGGATTGGGTGGCGTTTTACATAATGATTTTAAGAAAGTCACAACCTATTTGTCGTTTGCTTTGGGAATGAAGTGGCAGGTTGCCTCGAGGTGCATGCTTACTTTGGCTTGGCAAAACAATTTGTGTTTGGGGGATAATTTGGAGAATGAGCCATTGTATGATAATATACATGGATTGAACGGAACGAATATCTTGAATAATGATCTTATCGGAGGGGTGATGTTGGGTATTTCTGTTATGTTTGCACCAGACAAAAAAGTTTGTCGTTTGTGTCAACTTTAATAAGACGATATACATGGATTATAAACAGCAAATCAAAAAAGAGCGCTTGCCACGTCATGTTGCTATCATTATGGATGGTAATGGACGTTGGGCCAAGAAACTTGGCATGATGCGAGTTTTGGGGCACAAGCAGGGAGTTAATGTTGTGCGGGAGATAACAGAAGAGGCTGCTCAATTAGGTATTCAATATCTAACATTGTATGCCTTCTCTACTGAGAATTGGAATCGTCCCAAGGAAGAGGTGGATGCTTTAATGTCGTTGCTGGTTAATACCATCGTGAATGAAACGGCAACGTTGATGAAAAATAATGTGCAACTTTTGTCAATAGGTGACCTGAATCGTTTGCCTGATGATGCTAAGCGTAATATCCAAGATTGCATAGCGAAGACCTCTATGAATACAGGACTAAAGTTGGTTATCGCTTTAAGTTATTCGGCACGCTGGGAAATAATACAAGCAGTAAAAAACATAGCTCAGTCGGTTAAAAACGAAGATATACAAGTTGAACAGATAGACGAACAAGTATTTTCTGCGGCACTTACAACGAAAGAAATGCCAGATCCAGACTTGTTGATACGTACAAGTGGCGAATTGAGAATAAGTAATTTTCTGTTATGGCAATTGGCTTATGCAGAGTTGTATTTCACAGATTGCTTATGGCCAGAATTTACGAAAGAAGAATTTTATAAAGCAATAGTTGATTATCAGGGTCGCGAGAGACGTTTTGGTAAAACAAGTGAACAAATTTAACTAACTTCAATATTGAATCAATAAATGAGGAGATACGATAAAATATATTTCGTTTTGTGCATGTTGCTGACTTCTGTATCATTGTTGGCGCAGGAAAAAAATGATTCCATCTTAGAGGTGGAAAAGCCAACGATAGAATATTCCTATCAGCGTGCTACATACGAAATAGCAGACATAACGATATCAGGTGCAGATAGCTATGAGGATTTTGTGTTGATAGGCTTTTCTGGCTTGTCGGTTGGTGATAAGATAGAAATTCCGGGTGAGCAAATTACAAAGGCTTTGAAACGCTTTTGGAAGCAAGGACTATTCTCGGATGTTAAAATCTCTGCTACCAAAATTGAGGGGGATAAAGTTTGGTTAGATATTTATTTGGTTCAAAGGCCTCGTATCTCAGAACTTGTGTTTCAAGGTTTGAAGAAAAGTGAACAAGAGGAAATAGAGACCAAGGTGGGTATTGCTAAAGGAAATCAGATGACTCCGAACATTTCGGATAAAGCAAAAACCGTGATAGAAAAATATTTCTCTGAAAAAGGATTTCATAATGCAGAGGTTGCGGTTAAGCAAGTGGATGACTCGCAGCATCCTGGTTATGTAAAAGTATTGATACAGGTAGATAAGAAAGAAAAAACTAAAGTCGGGAAAATATGCATTACTGGTAATGAGGCATTGACTCACAACCAGATAAATCGTGCGATGAAGAAGACGAATGATAATAACATTCTAAATATGTTTCGCCCGAAGAAGTTTGTCACTGAGGAATATGAAAATGATAAAAAAGCGGTAATTGAAAAATATAATGAAATAGGTTATCGTGATGCATATATTGTTGCAGATAGCATTGTCCCCAATGCGGAAGATCCAACGCGAGTAGATGTTCATATGCATATTCACGAAGGAGAAAAATATTATGTGCGAGATATCCATTGGGTAGGTAATACGGTTTATCCGTATGAATATTTGAATCGGGTTCTCAATATCAAAAAGGGTGATGTGTATAACCTAAAAGAGTTGAACAAACGACTCAATGAAGATGACGATGCACTTTCAAAATTATATACAGACCAAGGTTATTTGTTCTTCTCTGTTGACCCTGTTGAAGTCAATGTGGAAAACGATTCAATAGACTTTGAGATGCGTATGTATGAGGGTCGACAAGCAACTATCAATAGCATCAATATCAAAGGTAATACTCGTGTGTATGAACATGTAGTACGTCGTGAGTTATATACCAAACCTGGCCAATTATATTCCCAATCAGATATTATGCGCTCACTGCGTGAGTTAGCTCAAATGGGACACTTTGACCAAGAAAATTTGGTTCCAGACATACAGCCTAATCCAGAGGAAGGTACTGTGGATATCACCTATCAACTTGAGACCAAATCTTCGGACCAAATAGAGTTCTCTTTGGGATGGGGAGCTACTGGTCTTGTGGGTAGTTTGGGATTGAAATTTACGAATTTTGCTATTCAAAACTTATTCAACAAGAAGTCTTATCGTATCGTACCACAGGGAGAAGGACAAACATTCTCCATAAATGCTCGTACGAATGGTGTATATTACAGTTCTGTGAGCATAAACTTTATGGAACCATGGTTGGGAGGTAAGCGTCCAAATTCTTTAAGTGCAAGTATTTACTTTGCTTCTCAAACAAGATATTCGGATCGATACTATAAGGCATATCAAAGTTTGTATGATAACTACATGACATCATACTATGCGTATGGAAATACGGATTACTATCAGCAATTGATGGAATCTGAAGCCGACCCAGATAAGTATCTACGAACATTAGGTATTAGTGTTGGGTATGGTAAGAGATTGCGCTGGCCTGATGACTATTTCTCCTTTTATGCAGAGTTGAGTTATCAAATGTATATGATGAAGGATTGGCCATACTTGTTGGTTACAGATGGCTTTAGTCACAATCTTGCATTGAATTTGCAATTGTCACGCTCCAGCATAGATAATCCTATCTATACAAGAAGAGGTTCTCAATTTGTTTTGGGGCTCAAGATTACTCCTCCTTACTCCGCAATTATGGGCACAAAAGATGCTGAATTTGAGCAGATGTCTGTCTCGGATAGATACCGTTTGGTGGAATATTACAAAGCTAAATTCTCTGGAAAAGTGTTTACTCCGCTGACTCCAGACTCTAAGTTGGTCTTGATGGCAAGAGCAGAATTTGGTTATTTGGGTAATTACAACAAATATACCAAATCGCCATTCGAAACATTTAGTATGGGTGGAGATGGTATGTCAGGTTATACCAGTTACTCTACGGAGTATGTTGCAATGCGTGGTTATCAATCGGGTTCACTCACTCCATTTGACAAGGTATTGGGGTACAATGCAGGATATTTATACAACAAATATACATTAGAATTGCGTTATCCTATCGCTTTGGAGCAAAACGCGACTATTTGGGCTCATGCTTTTCTTGAGGCCGGTAACTGCTTCTCTGATATAAAGGATTACAATCCTTTTGAACTCAAGCGTTCTGCAGGTTTAGGTGTGCGTATTTTCTTACCGATGTTTGGTTTGTTAGGTATAGACTGGGGATGGGGCTTTGATGAAATCAATGGATCTACCAGTTCAGGTGGTTCACAGTTCCACTTTGTATTAGGACAAGAGTTGTAATTTTAATACATGCGTTTCATGAAAAAATTCACGTACATAACCTTATTGACCTTGTTTGGTTTGATGATGCTTTCTGTGCCTTTGAATGCTCAGAAGAATTCAATAGCATATATTGATTTGAAGTATATACTCAAAAACTTGCCACAATACGAATCGGCGAATGAACAACTATCCTTGATATCCAAAAGATGGCAAAAAGAGATTGATGCATTGCAGCAAGAAGTACGAGTGTTGCAATCGAATTACCAGACAGAGCAAATTTTCCTTAGTCAAGATATGAAAGCGCAACGTGAGGAGGAGATATTGGCAAAGGAAAATCAAGTCTTGGAACTTAAAAACAAGTATTTTGGTAAAGACGGTGAATTGTTCAAAAAACGCGAGGCTTTGTTGAAACCTATCAACGATGAAATATATGCGGCCATTCAGGAGATTGCGAATGAAAAGAAATATGATATAGTCAAGGATCGTTCTGCAGATCCTGGACTGATTTATATGTCAAATAAATTGGATATTTCGGATCAAGTGCTCCAAAAATTGGGTGCTAAATAATAAGATAGATAATTATTAATTAAAAAATACAAAACAATGAAGAAAATTATTTTAATGCTCGCTATGGTATTGCCTACGCTTGCAAGTGCACAAAAATTAGCTTACATCAACTCACAAGAACTATTCGCTCAAATGCCAGAGCTAAAAGTGGTAGAGCAAAAATTAGATAGTCTGAATAAGGAGTATGAGGCACTCTTGACAACCATGCAAGAGGAATATCAAAAGAAGTTAAGCGATTATCAACAAAAACAAGCTACAATGACCGATGCAATCCGTCAAATTTCTGAGGAGGAGATTATGAGTTTGCAACAACGCATCCAAACTACTTATCAAACAGCTCAACAAGATGTTCAAAAACAAGAAAGAGAACTCCTTGTACCTATTCAATCGAAGATGGTAAAAGCTATTCAAGAAGTAGGAGCTGCTAATGGTTATACTTATATATTTGACACAGCTGCGACGTTGTATGTTGGTGCAGATGCGATCAATTTGATGGCTGAAGTTAAGAAAGCTTTGGGCATTCAATAATTCCTTCTCTACAACAGTAGCCCACAGGGCGTTCTATAAACACTCAACTCCCTTATGGCTGATGGTTATTTAGAGTCACACTACGCTGAATACGAAAAGCGTAAAGCAGATTGGCTCAAAAAAAAGAAAAAATTAAAGCCTCGTCCCTTGGTTGAAAAGCCAGAGGACGAAGCCTTGTAAATAATTGAAACGTTGAAACAAGCGGCTCTGCCGCATGAAACATTGAAACTTTTTATGGTACAACAATTAAAAACAACTCTCCGCGACTCCGCCATTGCACGTTGGACGGTGCTTATTCTGGTGGCATCGATGATGTTCTTTGCCTACATGTTTGTGGACATCCTTTCACCTCTGGCATCCGTGCTTAACGATACCCTCGGTTGGGATCAAGGTGTCTTTGGTACTTATGCATCTGCGGAATATATCCTTTGTGTTTTTGGTTTCCTCATTTTTGCAGGAATCATTCTTGATAAGATGGGCGTTCGCTTCACGGGTTTGCTTTCGGCAGGTTTGATGGTGCTGGGTGCTTCTATCAAATATATCGGTATCTCCGACTGGTTTGATGCCAACAATATCGTATGGCTCAACTCTTGGTGGACGGCTATGCCTGGCTCTGCTAAGATGGCTGCTTTTGGTTTTATGATCTTCGGCTGCGGCTGTGAGATGGCGGGTACTACTGTTAGTAAGATTCTTGCTAAGTGGTTCAAGGGCAAAGAGATGGCATTGGCTATGGGTCTTGAGATGGCTATTGCTCGTATTGGTGTGTTCGCTGCTATGGCGTTTTCTCCTGCTATCAGTGAGCATTTCGCTGTCAATGGTCAACCCTCTGTAGTGGCTTCATTGCTTTTCGCTGCGCTTCTGCTTGTAGTGGGATTGCTCAACTTCTTCGTGTTCACCATTATGGACACCAAGTTTGACAAGCAACTTGTGGCTATAGGCGAGGCTACTGATATGCATGACCCAGAGGATGAGTTCCATGTGTCTGACCTTGGTAAGATCTTCTCAAGCAAGATGTTCTGGATTATTGCTCTCTTGTGCGTATTGTACTATTCGGCTATCTTCCCATTCCAACGTTTTGCAACCAATTTCCTTGAGGAGACATTGATGATTAGCAACGCTGAGGCTTCTGGTCTGTTTAAGTGGTTCCCTATTTTGGCAATGGTGTTGACTCCATTCCTTGGAATGTTTATTGACTACAAGGGTAAGGGTGCTTCCATGATGATGATAGGTGCGGTAATTATGGTTATTTGCCATAGTATTTTTGCATTTGTCTTACCAGCATATCCAAGCAAAACGTTAGCGCTTTGTACGATTTTAGTTTTGGGTGTCAGTTTCTCATTGGTACCTGCATCCATGTGGCCGTCTGTTCCAAAGATTATTGATGAGAAGATTCTCGGTTCTGCTTATTGCTTGATTTTCTGGGTACAAAACATCGGCTTGTGCTTGGTACCCATGTTGATTGGTTCGCTCCGCGTTTCTACCGATGGTTATGTGGTGCCAATGATTGTTTTTGCATCTTTTGGTGTATTGGCATTCTTGCTCAGCCTTGCCTTGAAGGTAGAAGACAAGAAGAAAGGTTATGGTCTGGAGTTGCCAAATAAAAAGTAAGGAATAAAGGAGAATGTTGCAACGTAGTTGCAACATTATAAATTCCCCTTCTAATCGCCATTTATGTTTCGGACGTAAATGGCGATTGTTTTTATCACTTATAATTCATAGTTCTTTTAGGTGAATCAAAATCAACATACAGCATACATAGAGGCTTTTTATGCAGTAAAAGTGTTATAATTTTTCACTTTACTGCATAAATTGTTGCATATATCAGAAAAATATACTACTTTTGCATCGAACATGTCGCTATAAGTGCATTAGTTTGCGACAAAATAATACAAATATAAATATGGAATCGGTTGAAAATAAGATTATTAGAAAGATGAAGAAATGCGGAAGAGGTTCTGTATTTTTTGTAAATGATTTTCTTGCTTATGGAACTCGCTCCGCTGTCAATAAAGCCTTAGAAAGAATGGTGCTACAGGGTACTATTCTTCGTGCTGCCAGAGGTATCTATTGCTATCCCAAATTGGAGAAAGTATATGGTTTAGGAGCTATACCTCCTTCGGGTGAAGATATAGCTGCAGCCGTGGCTAAACGAGATGGAGCACACATTGTGCCATCGGGGGCATTTGCGCAATACCAATTGGGACTTACCCAGCAAATACCACTCAATTATCACTATCTTACAGATGGTACTTCGCGTACAATTACTATTGACGACACACGAAGTATTACTTTCCATCATGTCTCTCCAAGATATTTTGCATTCCAAACAAAGTTGGCACAACTTATCACTACCGCGCTCAAGGATTGGAAAATAGAGCGACTAACGGATGAACAAATCCAAACGCTCAAAACCACGATAAATAACCAAGTTCGAATCCCTGTAGCAGACTTAAAACTAATGCCTACAGCAACAAGAGAACTAATACTGAGTTTATATGAATAAGTTTTTGACCCTTACGGTAGAGCAACGCCGTGCTGTATTCGAAAGAGTCGGTGTAAATGTGGGGTTGCCTATGCAAGCAGTAGAGAAAGATTTTTGGGTAACACTTGTCCTTCAAACCATATTCTCTCTGCCTGTCGCTGAGCATTTGATATTCAAAGGTGGTACATCACTGAGCAAAGCATGTGGGATTATCACTCGATTCTCTGAGGATATTGACTTGGCGGTAAACCCCATCTATTTAGGAGCCAAAGAGGGTGATTTAACTAAAAAGCAAATAAAGAAGCTCCGTAAGGCTTCATCATTGTTTGTTAGCGAACAACTAACACCTATGTTGCGCACCCGATTAGAAGAATTGGGGTTGTTTGCATTCCTGAATGTTGAAGCACAACCAGATGGCGAGGGCGATAATACTTATCCCGAACCAAGACAGATATATGTACGCTATCAGTCCGTTTTTGAGAAGCCGCTGACCTATCTCCGTCCTGATGTGGTGTTAGAGGTAAGTGCTCGTTCGCTCATAGAGCCATCTATGCCAACACATGTGCATTGCATGTTAGCCGATTATGTACCTATGCAACCCCTATGCGATGTGGCTATCTCCACCGCCATTCCTGCCAAGACAATGGTGGAGAAGATGTTTCTCCTGCATGAGCTCTTTAGTGTGTCTGGACATGGTATGCATGCGGATCGCAAGAGCCGACATTTGTACGATTTGTACCAAATGATGCAGCAGTCATTCGCAGCAGAGGCAATTGCTGATGACACTTTATGGGAAACCATTCGCCATCATCGTGAGGTATTCACATCGGTACAAGGTGTTGATTATTCGGGAGATATACGCACCAGCATTTGTCTATTACCTCGCGAAGATATTGCTGCCATATGGCAAAGAGACTACGAAATTATGCGCAGTTCTATGATTCATGGCTCCGCTCCCACTTGGAAAGAATTGTTAGAGCAAATATCCATACTTCAAGATAGTGTGCGAAACAGCACTAAAAACAGTAGTATAAAATGCTTATTGCATTGATAATCTCGTTATTACTCTTGCTGGTCACCCACACTATTTGCAGAAAATTGTTTCTACCAATGGCTATATGGTGCCAATGATTGTCTTCGCGTCTTTTGGTGTATTGGCATTCTTGCTCAACCTTGCCTTGAAGGTAGAAGACAAGAAGAAAGGTTATGGCTTGGAGTTGCCAAATAAAAAGTAAGGAATAAAGGAGAATGATGCAACGTAGTTGCAGCATTATAAATCCCTTTCTAATCGCCATTTATGTTTTCGGACATAATTGGCGATTGTTTTTATCACTTATAATTCATAGTTCCTTTAGGTTGGTAAAAGTTACATAATTAGCATTTTTATTCGCTTAATTCTTGCTCAGTTCAAAATATTTTACGACCTTTGCGGTCGAAATGATTCACGCTGGGGCATGTGGGCGGGTATGTCTGCCTTTCACCCTAACAAGAATCTTTCAAAGACATAATTAAAAGGCGTTTATTGGCGCTTGTTTTGGCTTCGCGAAATCCGGAAAATTTCACATACCCGAAACAAGAGAGCGATAAATACCCCTTGGTATGTATTTTTCGTTGTGCTTCACAACGATTAGCATATCGGCGTGGGCATTCATTGTTTATTCTTGTATGTAGGGTCTTTCCGGAACCTCGCGAAGAAGAATAAGCAAAAAGAGGTTCCACGCTTTTTCTATAATTATACCAACGGGACGTTTGGAGCCAACTCCCCACAAAACATTTAATAACAAATGAACAAGTTATTCTTATTTCTACTAAGTCTGTACTTATGTAGTATGAGTGTACCGCTTCTTGCTCAGGATGCAGAACTTGTGCCCGCGATGGTAGTGCAAATGGCAGATGGCAGCAAAGAAATTGTGCAGTTGGACTACACTTCTGTGACAGACTTTAGTGTGTTATGCAGCAAGGGAGCACTGGCTGTAAGTGTGCCTGAGGCGGATGTGACAGGTGTGCGTAGTATTACTTTCGCCATGGTGGAGAAGGATAATACGACCACCTCTATAGAAGAAGTATCTTCTATGGACAATGCCACAACCGACAAGGTTCTATTCAATGGCAAATTATTTATTCGTGCCACGATGCCCGACGGCACGCAAGTTTGGTATGATGTAATGGGTAATTTAGTTATGAACTATGAGTGATGAGTTATAAGTAAAATTTAATCAATGAATTACAATATGAAAAAGCTTTTTATGGCAGTCATCGCCCTGATGATGACGATTAGTGCTTCCGCACAGTTTTATATTTATTGTAGTGATGGTAATGTCATCAAGGTGGATAGTATCAGCATGGTAGCTCCAGAGGAGCCAGAAGAACCTACTCCTCCCGCAGGCATTGGTGTGTTCTCTGTGTCAGCAGACAAGCGGGTAACCTTCTCTCCTGGTAATTTGCAGTACACTCGTTCTACTAACACATGGTCTTTTGCTGAAAATCAATACGACTACATCGGTACGGATAATGTCACAGGTGGTAGTGTTACTTCTGACCCGTCTAATGGTGATAATAAATATGGTACTGCTTTGGCAGATAAGGTTGATTTGTTCGGTTGGGGCACGGGTAACAATCCTACCAACTCAAGTACAGATTATAATGATTATCAAACTTTCGTTGATTGGGGTACGAATCAAATTGGCAGTGATGCTCCTAATACATGGCGTACATTGACTTATTTTGAGTGGTCTCATTTGCTAAACACTCGCACGAATGCATCTTCTCTCAAGGGTGTGGCTCAGGTCAATGGCGTAAATGGTTTGATATTGTTGCCAGATAATTGGACATGCCCAGCAGGTGTTACCTTCAAGTCAGGTTTCCATAGTAACGATGGTGTTAATTATTATGCTGCTTATCAAACCTTTACCGCTGCGGAGTGGTCTAAACTCGAATCCGCAGGTGCAGTCTTCCTGCCTGCGGCTGGCGACCGCTACGGCTCGAATGTGAATTTCGTGCAGAGCAACGGCTACTATTGGTCTGCCACTGAGGACGATAGCGGCAGCGCGTACTACCTCCTCTTCTACTCGGACGAGGCGCGCATGGACTACGACGTTCGCAACTACGGGCTCAGTGTCCGTCTCGCTAAGGATTTATAGTAAGCATCCCGATTTTGTTCGAAGCGAAGCCACGACAAAATCGGGTGTGATACAACTGTATTTTCTGTTGCTCCCCTCGATGGGGTGCAACAGAAAATCGCATTATACAGGTCAAGGAGTGTATCGTTATCCTGAGTGTGAGCAATCATCTCTCCGTGAGAGTTGCTCATAGTGTGAAAATTAGTAAATCCAGCATTTCGCCCATTTTGGGATATTTATAGAAAGGATCCGTTCCTTGAAGTCTATTGCATGATGCGTCTTGTAATATTCAACTAATGAAATGCTATGATAGTTGCCTGCCGCAGGCAGCCGCAACGGCTCGTATGTGTACAATGTGCAGAACAACGGCAACTATTGGTCTGCCACTGAGAACAATAGCAACAACGCGAACTACCTCAACTTCAACTCGGACGAAGCGAACATGAACAACAACAATCGCAACAACGGGCACAGTGTCCGTCTCGCTAAGCATTTACCCTACGACGATACACTCCTCACCGACCTCTTTCGTGCATACTACGATGCCCGTCGCAACAAACGCAATACGCGCTCACAATTGCGATTTGAACTGAATCTTGAAACCAATATCATTCATCTCTACCACGACTTGCGCGAGCGAAAGTATCGTCCTTCGCCCTCTATCTGCTTTGTAATAGAGGACTCGGTAAAACGCGAAGTCTTTGCCAGTGAGTTTCGCGATAGGGTGGTACATCATTTGTATTGGAACTATGTGGCGGACCTATTCGACCGCCTATTTATCTATGATAGTTACTCCTGCCGTAAGGGCAAAGGCACGCTCAAAGGTATTGAGCGTTTGGAACATCATATCCGTTCTGCAACGCACAACTTTACCCGTGAGGCGTGGGTGTTGCAGTTGGATATTCAGGGATATTTCATGCATATCCGTCGTGAGCAATTGCGCGAGATGGTGTTGGAAGTGCTGCTGCGTTATGGCTATACCGACCCGCTGTTGCTCTACCTGACGGATGTAATCATCTTGAAAGACCCTTTGGATGGTTGTCGCTATTGTGGTAAGCCCACGGATTGGGATGGATTGCCCGATAGCAAGTGCCTAAGCAAACAACCGCATGGGGTGGGGTTGCCTATTGGTGATTTGACCAGTCAGCTCTTTAGCAATATATTCTTGAATCGGTTGGATAGGTTTGTGCAGCATGATTTGGGTTTTCGGCACTATGGCAGGTATGTGGACGACTTTTGGTTGGTAGATACCAGCAAGGAGCGCTTGCGTAGTGCCATAGAACCTATACGCGTATTCTTACGCGAGATGGGTATGACTTTGCACCCAAAGAAAATACGCTTGTATCTTTGTACGGAGCGTGTGGCGTTCTTGGGGGCGGTGTGTGCACCCTATTGCAGACATGCCAGCAAACGCACTACGCAGAAGTTTCATGATAAATTGCTAATGTGGGAGAAAGATTTGGAAAATCTTTCATCAATTACTGATAAAAGAGAACGAGAACAGTGGTTAACAGACTGCCGTGCTTGTGTGAATTCGTACTTGGGATATTTAGGACATTTCAATGCAGATAGGTTGGTGTGTAGGGAACTGAGTGGCTCGAAGTTATTGGAGATGTTTGCGGTAGAGAAGACAGACAATGCGCGGTGCGGAAAGGTCAGATGTGAAAATATATGCTTTCTATCGATATTTTCCTAATTAGCAATGTTACTATGCTTAATCGAAGGACTTTATGGAAAAAGTGACAAAAATATATGTTAAAATCATGGAAAAAGTGACAAAAATATATGTTAAAATCATGGAAAAAGTGACAATTGTTTGTGTATGTCAAAGATTTTCAGTATCTTTGCCAAAAAATAAATATTTGTGGTATGCTAAGGCGTAAGTTTGCGAAGTTCTTAGAATCATTTCTAAGCGAAAACCAGAATAAGATATTGTTAGTTAATGGTGCCAGGCAAATCGGTAAATCCTTTATTATTCGACATATCGGTAGCCAATTGTTTCCTAATTTTGTAGAGATTGATTTGCGTGCTGATAGTGAGAATGAACAGTTATTTGCAGATGTGAGTAGTGTGGATAGCTTTTATCTACAACTGAGTGCGTTTGCGGGCAATCGTTTAGGAGAAAAACAAGATACACTGATTTTCTTAGATGAGATACAGGTTTATCCTCGTATGCTGACATTGCTAAAATTTCTCAATCAGGATGATAGATTTACTTATATTGCTAGCGGTTCACAATTGGGTGTTGCATTATCCCAAACGTCGTCTGTGCCATTAGGTAGTATATTGATCAAGCAAATGTATCCATTGGACTTGGAAGAGTTCTTTTGGGCAATGGGGGTTGGTGAAGAGGCTATCAATACTGCTCGTGAATGTTTCCAAAATCAGCAAGCACTACCAGGAAAATTGCATGATCGGTTTATGCATATTTTCAAATATTATCTATTGACAGGAGGGTTACCTGATGCGGTAAATCAATTCTTGAAGGACAAGAATGTTCAGCGAATGCGTGATGTGCAACGCGATATACATGCTCTCTATGGGATAGATGCTTCGCAGTATGATCAACAAAATCGACTGAAGATTCGTCGTGTCTATGATTTAATTCCATCCAATCTCGAAAATAAGAAGAAGCGTGTTGTTGTTAATAGGATTGAAAATAAAAAAGGTAAGCAGTTCTCTGACTACGAATATGAATTTGATTATTTGGTGCAATCGGGTATAGCATTACAAGTGGATGCGATTAGTAATCCTCGCTTCCCATTATTACAATCCGTAAAAAAGAGTTTGCTCAAACTATACCTCAATGATGTAGGAATATTAACTGCACTTTTGTATCAAAATAATATCAATGCAGTTTTGAATGATGAGTGTAGTGTCAATCTTGGAACGGTGTATGAAGCTGTTGTTGCACAAGAATTGCGTGCACATGGTTTTGATTTGTATTACTACGACAACAAACAACACGGAGAGGTGGATTTCTTAATAGATAACTATTCTACACTATCTGTGGTTCCTTTGGAAATCAAATCGGGTAAAGATTATTATGTGCATAGTGCTCTCAATCACTTTGTCTCTAATAGTGAATACGGAATACAAAATGCGGTAGTGTTGTCTAATAATGCCGAAGTAATTCAAAAGGGAAAAATTATTTATATGCCTATCTATTATGTGATGTTTATCATTCCAAACTGAAAAATATAATCAAAAATTTGTATGTCACAAAAAAAAAGAGTACCTTTGAACACTGAAATGAATAGTCAATACATAGTGCAATGAATTGGGATTTTTTAATCAAAGATAAAGAATCGCTCTCTGTGAGTACAGACACACGCAATCTGCCAGCAGGTTGTGTGTATTTTGCTTTGCGTGGAGAGACCTTCGATGGAAATAAGTTTGCCAAACAAGCCCTTGAAAGTGGTGCTTCGTTGGCTGTAATCGACAACCCTGAATATGCTTTACCAGAAGGTACATTGTTGGTCCCCAATACGTTATTGGCGCTACAGGACTTGGCACGCGCTTGGCGTCGGGAATTGGGATTGCCTATCATTGGCATCACAGGTACCAACGGAAAGACGACTACCAAAGAACTCTTGGCAACGGTTCTTTCCACTAAATACAATATCCACTATACACAAGGAAACTTAAACAACCAGATTGGCGTACCTCTCACCTTATTGCAAATCACGCGTGCGCATGAGATGGCAATCGTGGAAATGGGTGCATCGCATCCGGGCGATATCAAGGAGTTGGTGGATATAGCGGAGCCCAACTATGGACTGATTACCAACGTCGGGCGAGCACATTTGCAAGGATTTGGGTCGTTTGAAGGCGTACAACAAACCAAGCGTGAACTATACGACTACCTCGTTGCCCACGATGGCACCATCTTCCGCAATGCCGACAACCCTTACCTGGCAGAGATGTACAAGGATACTATTGCCAATCTCCCTTCTCTTCAGGGAGGGGATGGGGGTAGGCTTATTTCTTACACCACCGGTGTAATGCCCTGTGGCACCAATCTGGTAGGTAGTTACAATGCTGAGAATGTGTCTGCTGCTATTTGTGTAGGGGAGCATTTCGGTATTGCGCGTGAACAAGCATTGGAGGCTATTCGCCAATATGTACCCACCAACAAACGCTCGCAGTTTATGCAAACACCCAAGAACAAACTGGTGGTAGATGCTTATAATGCCAATCCTACCTCTATGTTCGCATCCATCAATGCGTTTGAGGGCGATACTTTCATCCTTGGGGAGATGAAGGAATTAGGTGACTATGCGCATCTTGAGCATCAAAACATTGTGAATATGTTGGCAGAGCGTAAGGCTACTCAGGTTTATCTTGTGGGCAAGGAGTGGATGCAAACCACAGCACCCTATGCTTGTTTCCAAGATGTGGCTGAATTGAGAGAGTTTATCCTATCCCATCCTATACAAAATGCGCACATCCTGTTGAAAGGAAGTAGGGGCGTTCAACTTGAAAAAATAATTGACCTATTATGAAAAAATCTATTGTAATTATCGTTAGTGCAGTTCTTGTGGCTATCATCGCTATCCTCGTTTGGCTCAACCTATCCCAACGAAGTGAAATGTCGGAAATGATTGAACAACTGGAGTTTGAAAAAGAGGCCTTGGAAGATGAGTACGAAGACTTATCAATACAGTTTGATGGATATCAACAAATGGATATTCGCAACGACTCGTTGGCTGAATTGCTCTCCAAAGAGCAACAGCGCATGAGGGACTTGATGGAAGAGTTACGTATTACTAAGGTAACCAATGCAAGACGTATTGCTGAACTGAAAAAAGAGTTGGCCACTGTGAGAGCAGTCATGGTCGTTTATGTGCAACAGATTGATTCGCTCAATCGAACCAATGAACGATTGACGAAAGAAAACCAGCAAATGCGTCAGCAGAATCAACAAATCATTCAAGCCAATACCGAGTTGGAACAGCAAAATACAGCATTGAATGAGGTGGTATCTCGAGCATCTATGCTTGAGATAGGAGATTTTAAGGTTATTCCTCTCAACAAACGGGATAGAAAAACAAGTATCTTTTCACAAATCCAAAAACTTGAGTTTCAGTACACCATCCTGAAAAACATCACTTGCGAGCCTGGTATGAAGAATGTGTATCTGCGAATTATTCGTCCAGACGGAGAAGTGATGAGTAAATCTGCGATGAATGTGATGGACTTTGAAAATGGCACGGTGCCTTATTCTATAAAGCAAGAAATCGAATATGCAGGAGAAGAAATATCGGGTGTGATGTATTGGCCTGTGGAAGAAATCTTGCAACCGGGTATATACAATGCGGACTTTATTGTGGATAACAACCTAATAGGTAGTTTCCCATTTACGCTAAAAAAATAACGGCGCATTTGCACGTTTCAAAAAAATGTAGTACCTTTGCGCCCGCTATTGAGAAATGCTTGGTAGCATTAAATGCGACAAGGTTGTTGATCTTAGGATACATCATTGTCGTTATTGTTTAACTAAATAAATTTAAGTCATCATGTATTTGACTTCAGCGAAAAAAGAAGAAATCTTTGCTCAATATGGCAAAGATGCAAAAAACACTGGTTCTGCAGAGAGCCAAATCGCGTTATTTACGTTCCGTATTAACCACCTAACAGAGCACTTGAAAAAGAATCGCAAAGACTTCGGTACAGAGCGCGCTTTGACAGGATTAGTTGGTAAACGTCGTCGTTTGTTAGATTATCTCAAAGCAAAAGATATCGAGCGTTACCGTGCAATCATCAAACAATTAGGTATTCGTAAATAATACAGTTAAAGAGTGTCACCCGACACTCTTTTTTTTATATATAATCATATATATACGATTTATAATTATTTATTTAACTCGCTGGTGGAATTAAAAAAATAAATCCGTTCGGTCAAATTTTCTATCATTCAAAGAATACCTTATGATTTTTTAGTGGACAATAGAGAATCTACATATGAAAAGTAGGGTTAGTAAGCCATACCTATAACATAATTGTAATCTAACGTATATCTAACGTATATCTATCGTATATCTATCGTGTATCTATCGTGTATCTATCGTCTTTGTCTGCAAATAATCTGCACGAAGTTGCGATATATTTACGGAATGTTTTTTACATCAAAGAACACATTTTTTAATTCCGCCAACGAGTTTATTTATTTTACTCCTCCCCATCGCAAACCAAGATTTTATCTGTTTGCTATGGGGGGAGCGGAGACATAAGTCGCCCCAACGATGACGAAGTCATCGGTCCATGCGACCTTATTGTCGAACGCGAAGTCATCGGTCCATGCAACCTCGTTACCGAACGCGTGCGGAGGGGTCTGTCAATTCATAATTCATAATTCTCTCTGCCTCGTATACCCTTGCTATACCCTTGCTATAGGATTACATATACCTATGTTTTGGTTATTAAATAAGTTTTTTTGTAAAAAATATGTTTTTTTTATTCAAAAATTTGCATGGTTCAAAAAAAAGCCGTACCTTTGCACTCGCTTTTGGGAAATGACCAAGAGAGTGGACATTTACAAATTGGTTCCATGTTTATGCGGCAATAGCTCAGTTGGTAGAGCACGACCTTGCCAAGGTCGGGGTCGCGAGTTCGAGTCTCGTTTGCCGCTCTAATGCAGGACCAGTGTCCTGCATTTGTTTTCTGGATAAGCATAGCAAGCCTGCCCAAATGGCGGAATTGGTAGACGCGCTCGTTTCAGGTGCGAGTGTTGTGAGACGTGCAGGTTCGAGTCCTGTTTTGGGCACTCTGTACGAATTAAGATTATCTGGATTTGACGTATTGAAGTTATGCGCAGGTGGTGAAATTGGTATACACGCTACTTTGAGGGGGTAGTGGTCGCAAGACCGTGTGAGTTCGAGTCTCATCCTGCGCACATGTGGAGGCATCTTCTTTGGGAGATGCCTCTTTTTTTGTGATGTTTTCATAGGGAATACGAATCCAACAATAGTATTGAAAGGTATAGGTTGTTGCGTTTTGGCACAATGTTTGCAATGATTCCATAGAATATATAAAACAGTATGAATATGAAGAATCTATGGAAATTTTTGGGCACGTTAATTCTTATTGCGATAGTTAGTGCCACAACAGCCTTTCTTGTACTTAAGTATGCAAGTACAAATCAATTATTCGTTTCGAACGATGAAAATGATTCCTTGAGAATCCCCGCTGCATATGGACAGTTTGTTTCTCTTCCTAAAGCGGGTGAGACGGATTTTACCAAAGCAGCCGATTTGTCTGTGAACGCAGTGGTTCACGTCAAAACAAGCTATCGAAACCAGTCTTCTAACCAAATGATTAGCCCATTCTTTGAGTTCTTTTTTGGACGTCCAGGGCAACCTCATAAGATGCCATTACAGCAAGCTTCAGGCTCGGGTGTAATCATATCAAATGATGGATATATTGTTACAAACAACCATGTGATAGAGCGGGCAGAGCAGATCCAAGTGGTGCTGAATGATAAACGTGAATATGTCGCACGACTCATAGGTGCCGATCCTACTACGGATATTGCTTTGCTTAAGATTGACGCTGATAGCCTACCTGTTATTTTGATGGGAAACTCTGATGAACTCAAAGTGGGAGAATGGGTTTTGGCAGTAGGTAATCCCTTCAATTTGACCTCTACTGTCACTGCGGGTATTGTATCGGCAAAGGCTCGGAATATCAACATCTTGAATGCAGATATGAAGATAGAGTCTTTTATCCAAACGGATGCAGCGGTCAATCCTGGCAATTCGGGAGGAGCATTGGTTAATACGCGTGGAGAATTGGTGGGAATCAATACTGCTATAGCATCGCAAACGGGTTCCTATGCTGGGTATAGTTTTGCCATTCCTACCAGTATTGTTCAAAAAGTAGTCGGGGATATTCGTCAATATGGCACAGTACAGCGCGCTATTCTTGGCATACAAATGAGGGAGATAACGTCCGATTTGCAGAAAGAGAAAAAACTCACTACATTGCAAGGGGCATATGTGGAACGGGTGTTTGAAGATGGAGCGGCTGATAAAGCGGGAATACAAGAGGGAGATGTGATTACTCGTGTAGATGATGCCGTTATCAAAACGGGAACAGAATTGCAAAAACATATCGGACTGCATCGTCCAGGAGATGTAGTCTCCATTACACTGATACGAGATGGAAAAACCAAGGTGGTGGAAGTTGTACTTACCAATAGAGAGGGTGGTACCGCACTTATTTCCGCTGAAAATGATGCCTCTATTCTTGGAGCCACTTTTGATGAACTCACCGAACGTCAAAAAGAACAACTCGGCATCCATTATGGTTTGCAAATCAAATCCTTGAAGGCCGGTAAACTGAAAAAAGCAGGTGTGCCAAATGATTTTATTATACTGAAAATTAATAATCGTCCAATTCGTACAGAAGAAGACTTGTATGAAATACTCCGTTATGCATCTGCTGCCTCCGAACGTGATAGGGTGCTCTTTATTACTGGGTGCACACCCAAAGGGCATGTTCAGTATTATGCTATTAACCTAACAGAATAACCCCATCTGATTATATACATATACTTGGTGTGGAAAACATATGTACATGAAGGTATTTTGATGCCTTCATGTACTTTATATATAGGAATAGGGCGTACTATCTAAAGGAAAATGAAACGTGATGCAATGATGATTATTCTTTGAAAAAAGATTACAAGAATCAAAAAAATGTAGTACCTTTGTAGCGGAATTTGAAATAAGATGTGGGAAGCAAAATGATAGTAGTTGCTTTGATTATAAAATCATATCCTGTATAATATACATGAATAGAACGCCAGAGGAAATAGAAAAGATAAAACTTCAGTCCAAACTCGTAAAAAGGTTCAACAAAGCATGTGCTAACTATCACCTAATAGAGGATGGTGATGCAATCTTAATCGGGGTTAGTGGAGGGAAAGATTCGTTGGCGCTCATTGAGTTGATGGGTAGGAGAGCAAAGATTCATGTTCCCAAGTTTACTGTCAAAGCAGTGCATGTGAGAGTAAAAGAACGAAACTATCAGACGGACCTACAATTATTAGAAGATTTTTGTCAGCAATGGGATGTCCCTCTGATCGTCGCTGATACTCAGATTGGAGAAGAAAAAGGAGATAAAGACCCTTGTTTCTTATGCTCGTGGTATAGACGAAAAAAAATGTTTGAATTGGCGAAAACATTGGGCTGCAATAAGATTGCATTAGGACATCATCTGGATGATATGGTACAAACGACGCTAATGAACCTAATTTTTCAAGGAAGCTTTGGAGGTATTGCTCCTTGTCTGCAAATGGACAAAATGCCCCTCCAAATGATAAGACCCCTATGCCTGATTGAGGAAAACTACATTGCTCGTTATGCGGAATTATCTGGCTATCCTCAGCAATTAAAATTATGCCCATTTGAGAAGGAGTCCAGTAGAGCGGAAGTCAAAAACATATTGACTACCTTGGAAAAACTCAATCCGCATGTGAAAAACTCAGTATGGGAAGCTATGGAAAAATATTGGAATATAAAAAACGAAACGATATAAATGCTAAAAGTTATTAAACGATGAACGGAATAAATACAATACTTCTTTTGATTGCATCAAATGTGTTCATGACATTTGCTTGGTATGGTCATCTCAAGATGGCCGAATTCAGTTGGTTCAAAACCTTACCTCTTATAGGTGTGATCGCCATCTCATGGGGCATAGCATTTTTTGAATACTGCTGCCAAGTTCCTGCCAATAGAATAGGTTTTGAAGGGAATGGAGGTCCCTTCAACTTGATGCAACTCAAGGTCTTGCAAGAGGTAATATCATTGATTGTTTTTACCTTGTTTAGTATTTTGGTGTTCAAAGGCCAAGCATTGCAGTGGAATCATTTGGTTGCATTCCTATGCCTCATCATGGCAGTGTATTTTATTTTTCTTAAATAAAGGTGTTTATATAGGGGAAATATTTGTTAATCTGCAAAAAAAGCAGTAATTTTGTGACCCGAAACTAATACTTATACTATTATGATATTCGAAACAAGTCCATTCAAAGTTTTTTCAGGAAGTCAAGGTCAAGCATTGGCCGAACGCATTTGTGCAAAATTAGGCTGTCCATTAGGACAAGTGAAAATTGACAGATTCTCCGATGGAGAATTTGCAGCTTCGTTTTTGGAATCTGTTCGTGGTCAATCTGTGTACTTGGTACAACCTACGATACCAACGAGTGACAATCTGATGGAACTGTTGCTCATGATTGATGCAGCGCGAAGAGCGAGTGCGTACAAGGTAATAGCAGTTATCCCATATTTTGGATGGGCACGTCAAGATAGAAAAGACAAACCACGCGTTAGTATTGGTGCCAAATTGGTAGCGGATATGATACAAGTGGCGGGTGCCGACAGAGTCATCACAATGGATTTGCATGCGGACCAAATACAAGGTTTCTTTGATATCCCAGTGGACCATCTGTATGGAGCAAATACATTAGCTGCATATGTCTATGGTTTAGGACTTGACAACCTTATCGTTGCTTCGCCAGACGTAGGAGGTAGCAAGCGTGCTGCAGCATTCTGCAAGAAAATGCATATCCTTACGGACAAAGAAGTACCAATGGTTATTTGTTATAAGCATCGTCCTGATTTCAATCAAGTGAGTGAAATGCGAGTACTTGGAGATGTTTCGGGAAAGAATGTCGTTATAGTAGATGATATGGCGGATACAGCGGGTACCTTATGCAAGGCTGCGAGGGTGATGAAGGAGAATGGCGCATTATCTGTCAGAGCGGTTGTGACGCATGGTATAATGTCTGGCAAAGCATGCCAAAATATCAATGAAAGTGAATTGGATGAGTTGGTATTCACAGATTCTATACCATTTGATAATACCAAATGCCCAAAGGTTAAGATTGTTAGTATATCTGACCCAATAGCTGAAACCATTTCTGCTATCCAAGAACATAGAAGTATTAGTGAATTGAATATTAGATGAAAAAAATAACCTATATTTGTTTGTTATTATGTCTAATAGGATGTAATAAAACAGTTTCCACCCACACAACATCTCCGCAAATTACTTTTTGTGCAGATTCAGCATATCGATACATACAACAGCAAGTCGCTTTTGGTCCAAGAGTTCCTGGGACGCAAGCGCATACCGAATGTGCTTTGTTCTTGTTAGAAAAACTAAGTGATTTTGGAGCGCAAGTAGTCTTGCAACAAGGTAACATGCTCAATTATGCTGGAGAGAACCAAGATGTATTCAACGT
The DNA here is from genome assembly GCA_017938155.1 of Paludibacteraceae bacterium. Lineage (GTDB taxonomy): Bacteria > Bacteroidota > Bacteroidia > Bacteroidales > Paludibacteraceae > Colicola. The sequence continues at coordinate 32,552 of JAGBCD010000008.1, forward strand.
AGTAGGGCGATTTGGAGAATCTAAACAGAATGGAACGATTCTTTTATGTGCGCATTACGACACTCGTCCATGGAGTGATGAGGAAGAGGAGTATGATGCACGATTTACTCCTATTTTGGGTGCGAATGATGGTGCGAGTGGAGTAGGTGTTCTCTTGGAGATTGCAAGACAAATAGGAATGATGTATTCCGATACTACCAAGCAAACGTATCTGCCTGCCATTGAAATCGTCTTTTTTGATTGCGAAGACATGGGTACACCAGAGTTCTATACAGGTATTCAAAGAGAAGATACATGGTGCTTAGGTTCACAGATGTGGGCAAATGAAGTGGTCAAGCAGCAGAGAGCATCCTTGTACCAGTTTGGTATATTGTTGGACATGGTAGGCGATCCTAACGCTGTTTTCCCTAAGGAGTTTTATTCGACACAATATGCTCGTGATTATGTTGCTAAAGTGTGGAAAAAAGCTGCTGATTTGGGGTATGGTCGCTATTTTATACAACAAGATGCTTTCCCAATCACAGACGACCATTATTATGTGAATACGTATGCAGGCATTCCATGCTTGGATATCATACACTATGATGCGCGCACCAATACTGGTTTTGCAAATTGGTGGCACACAACGCAAGATGATATGCAAAACATCAGTACTGCTACTTTGCAAGCGGTAGGAGATGTTGTAATGGCTTGTGTATTGGATTAAAATATTAGTTGAGTAGAATGAAATTATTGGAAATAAAGAATCTACATGCATCAGTGGCTGGAAAGCAGATTCTCAAGGGAATAAACTTGACTATCAATGCTGGGGAGGTGCATGCCATCATGGGGCCGAATGGAGCGGGTAAGTCAACATTATCCGCAGTTATTACTGGACATCCAATGTACGAAGTATCCGAAGGAGAAATCTTACTAAATGGAAAAGATTTATTGTCAATGAATCCAGAGGAACGTGCAAGAGAAGGAGTGTTTTTGAGTTTTCAATATCCAGCGGAGATACCTGGTGTGTCAATGGTGAACTTCATGAGAACGGCGTTGAATGAGAAACGTAAGTATCATAACCTTCCACAACTGAGTGCAACGGAGTTCTTGCGTCTAATGCGCGAGAAAAAAGCGATGTTGGCTATGGGAGATAAGTTCGCCAATCGTGCAGTGAATGAAGGCTTTTCTGGAGGAGAAAAAAAGAAAAATGAAATCTTCCAAATGGCGATGCTACAACCCGTGTTGCAAATCCTTGATGAGACAGATTCGGGATTGGATATTGATGCACTACGTATTGTGGCCGATGGTGTCAATAAACTCAAATCACAGGATAATGCTTCTATCGTTATTACCCATTACCAAAGACTATTAGACTACATAGTTCCTGATTTTGTTCATGTTTTGGCGGATGGAAAGATTGTAGAAACAGGTACAAAAGATTTGGCACTATATTTGGAGGAAAAAGGTTACGTTGCGTATAATTAAGGGGTGCTATGTGTGAAGAAATCGTTTTGAAGGCAAATGAGTCTCGTGATATCGTTATAGTCAATGAGCCCAATGTCCGTTTACGCATAAGTCAGGAAGAAGGTTCTCAACTTCGTCTTCATATCATTGATTGGCAATCGGCAGACAATGATGTCCATATAGAACAAGTTGCATCCAATTGTGTAACAGAGATTTATCAGGTAGCCTACTTGAAAGATAATCAAAAGGTAACTACCCATACGAATGTGCGTCATCTTGTAGGGGGAGGAGTTTCTAAACAGGTATTACGTTTTGTGTTGTCCGAACATGCCAAGGGAGATTTTTTAGGAACACTCTATATAGCCAAAGATGCACAAAAATCATGTGCAGAACAGAGCAATCGCAATCTCTTGTTGGATGATACTGCCACCATGCGTACACGTCCACAACTTGAGATATATGCTGATGATGTGCAAGCCACTCACGGTGCTACCACTGGCCAGTTGGATGAAAATGCACTCTTTTATATGCAACAAAGAGGTATCAGCCGTCAAGCTGCCGAGCGAATGTTGATTGTTGCTTTCTTGAGTGAAGCAATTGAAACAATCCGTAATGAGGAACAAAAGGAGAAATTACTGAATACGATTGATAGCATACTCTAACAACATCAAAAGATGTTGCTTGATAGGAGAGTCATGGAAAACTTGTAAAGCTTCTATGGCTCTTTTTTGATGCCATTTGATCTGTTGATATGCGTAGCGAATACCATCAAAACGAAGAACAAATGATTTTATTTCTTGTTCAATAATATCTTTGTTGATGTGTTGCGAATGGTTGGCAAGTTCTTCTGCGATAGAGCGGATGTGCTCTGCTTCTTCTTTTGAAGCACGTTTGAGTGCTATAATTAGGGGAAGTGTGGCTTTACCATCGCGGATATCATTCATTGTGGGTTTGCCAATATCTTCTGAATCGGAATAATCAAAAATGTCGTCTTTGATTTGAAAACACATTCCCAAATGAAGTCCGAAGGTGCGAAGAGCGGTTATTTGACGCATGCTGGCACATGAAGATTCGGCTCCTGCTTCCATGCAAGCGGCAAAAAGTTTGGCAGTTTTGTTCTCAATAACGTGGTAGTATTGCTCTTCTTCAATCCACATCGAACTATTGGCATGTAGTTGCAATAATTCTCCAGAAGCCAACGAACTTCCCAAGTCGGATATGATATTCAGAATTTTGATGTTGCGAATGTTGGCAACGATATTGATGACGCGAGATAGCATGTAGTCGCCCAGCAAAATAGCGGCTTTGTTACCCCAACGTACTTGAATCGCATCCACTCCCCTGCGTTTAGGAGATGAATCCACTACGTCATCGTGAACTAATGAGGCTGTATGAAGCAATTCCAAAGCCACTGCCGTTTGTATCGTCTTATCTGTAATACCATGGCAAATCTTTGCAGCAAAGAGTGTCAATAAAGGACGGATCTGTTTGCCTCGTTTTGCTATTAGATAAGTCAACATGTCATGCAACAAGGGATTCTCACTTTTCAACGCTGCTTCGTATGAGCGTTCAAAAATGTGAAAATCTTCCTCTATTGGACGGCGTATTTCGTTTATAGATAGCATAGTCTCAAAAAAACGGCGCAAAGGTACGAAATATTTTGTAAACAGCAAAATAAATTGTACCTTTGCGCTTGATACTAAATTTTTATTGTATGGCTAAAGTTGTAACTTTTGGAGAACTCATGTTGCGGTTATCTCCTTCTAATAACGACCGTTTTGTGCAATCGCACCAATTTTCTATTCTTCCTGGGGGTGGCGAAGCCAACGTGGCAGTGTCATGTGCTATTTTGGGGCATGACGTATATTATGTTACGAAATTACCTTCCCATGAAATAGGTACACTGGCACTTGATGCATTGCGCTCGCACGGGATAAATACTCAGTTTATTGCGCGAGGGGGAGAGCGTATAGGGTTGTACTATGCAGAAACGGGCTCTGCTTTTAGACCATCCAAAGTAATATACGATAGAGCACACTCTGCCATAGCCCAAGCTGATGCCGAAGATTTTGATTTTGATACGATAATGCGCGATGCTGATTGGTTTCATTGGACGGGTATTACTCCCGCACTTTCCCCACAATTGGCTCAAATAGTGAAGCAAGCATGTCAAGCTGCTAAGAAACATGGAGTAAAAATAAGTGTAGATCTAAATTATCGTAACAAGTTGTGGACCTCTCAGCAGGCTATTCAAACGATGCGTCCACTGATGGAGTATGTGGATGTGTGTATAGGGAATGAAGAAGATGCTGCCAAGTGTTTAGGTTATACAGTCAATGCCAATATTCAGTGCGGTGAAACAGAGCATAAGCACTACGAACCATTGCTCAAGCAAATGATGCAGGATTTTGGATTTCAACTGGTAGTAACGACCTTGCGTGAGAGTTATTCGGCTACTCATAATGGGTGGAAAGCATTGTTGTATGATGGTCACGAAATGTACTACTCCCAATACTATGACATCAATCCTATTGTGGATAGGATAGGGGCTGGAGATGCTTTCGCCGCAGGATTGATTCATGGATTACTATCCGATATGCCACTACAGAAGGCTTTGGATTTTGGAGTGGCTGCGTCAGCGCTCAAACATACGATTGTGGGCGATTTCAATCTCTCTTCTCAGCAAGAGATTGTGGCGCTGATGAATGGAAATACTAATGGGAGGGTGCAGAGATGAAAACGATACAAACAGCCATGCAATATGCCATTGTACCTGTTTTTTACCACGATGATAAACAGGTTTGCCAACATGTTCTTCAAGCTTGCTATGATGGTGGCATAAGAATCTTTGAGTTTACCAATCGAGGTGAAAACGCCCGTGACAACTTCAAGTATTTGCGTGATATCGTTTCGCAGTCTATGCCTAATCTGTATTTGGGAGTAGGTTCTTTGATTACAGAGGATGATGCACAGTATTTTATTCAAAACGGGGCAGACTTTTTGGTTAGTCCCATCTTTAGTGATGCGGTTTGGAAAGTTTGTCTTCAACAACAAGTGATATACATTCCAGGTTGTGCTACGCCTACTGAGATGGGACGAGCTCAAGCCATGGGATGTGAAATCACAAAATTATTTCCAGGAGAAGTATTTGGAGCGCAAATGGTTTCTGCTATTATGGCTCCTATGCCTTGGTCCAAGATTATGGTTACAGGTGGTGTGATGCCACATAAGGAAAGTATTGAACAATGGTTCAAGGCTGGAGCTTATTGCTTAGGAATGGGTAGTAAGTTGTTGTCCAAGGAACGAATCATTGCTCAAGATTGGCAAGGCATTACACAACAATGTCAACATTGCGTTGATGTGGTTCAAGCATGGGTGGCAAAGCAAGAAAAATAGGAGACCATTAGTCTTTGTTTGTTTCCCACAACCCTTGTTCGTGCATGTCCATTAGTACAAGCGCAGTCATTGCGCGAACTACGGGTAAGGCACGAATGGCTACACAGGTGTCGTGACGCCCTTTGATTTGTATGGTGTTTGGGGTGCCATCCTCGTTGAGGCATGATTGTGCTTTACTTATACTTGGCGTAGGCTTGAATACGCATCTGAAATGGATAGGACTACCATCCGATATCCCTCCGGATATTCCTCCACTTATCTGATTGCTTTCGGAACCAAGGAGATGTACTTGGTCAAATCCTGTTCCATAATCAAATCCCTTGCATGCATTGATGCTCATGATAGCAAATGCCAAATGACTTTGTAGCTTGTCAAAAATTGGTTCACCCACTCCAATAGGCAACCCTTCTATGTCGCATGCAATGATGCCTCCTATTGATTCTCCGTTCGCTTTGGTACGTGCCAACAACTCTTCAAACTTATCAGGATTGGTTTCGTATCCTATTTGGGTTAATTGGGTTTGGATAGTAATGCCTTGGTCATGGAGCAATTGTAGTGCAATGGTGCCTGCAACTACTCGAGCTGCGGTTTCTCTGGCTGAAGCTCTACCGCCTCCTCGCCAATCTCTGATGCCATACTTGGCTTGATAAGTGAAGTCTGCATGCCCTGGTCTATATGTATGCTTGAGGTAGTCATAATCGGCACTTTGCGCATGCTTGTTGCGAATAATAAAGGCGATGGGCGTACCTAATGTCTTGCCATCTAATACACCACTCAACCATTCTATCTCGTCGGGCTCTTGTAGGGCGCGTGGGGATACTCCATGTGTGGATGTGAAACAACCACCACGACGTTCAAGGAGGGCTTGACTAATCATCGAAAAATCAATTGAAATCCCTGCTGGAACTCCATCCAATACCCCACCAATAGCCAACCCATGAGACTCGCCAAAGGACGTAAAGGTGAAACGTTTGCCTAAACTATTCATTTTAACTAATTTGATGATACTTGAATATCCTTGTGGATATGTTTGCAAAAGTAGGCAAAAATTTGCATATTTACAAAAAATGCGCTATCTTTGCATGTTTTATTTAACTTTTTTTTATTATGATGAAGAAGTTTTGTCTTGCAATATCTTTGCTTGTGCTAAGTATTTGTTCTGCTTATGCTCAAAAGAGCACCAATTTGTTTGTCATAGGAGATGACATGGTTGCGAATACTGAAGTGATGGATAGCACAATTTTAGGATGGGGACATTTCCTATCCAATAATTTTGCTTCGCAAGTACATGTTCAGAATATTGCCAAAAAAGGTGCAAGTACACGTACGCTTATGGTTAGTGGTGATTGGCAAACCACATTGTCTCAGCTCAAACGAGGAGATGTGGTGATGATGCATTTAGGCTTCAACGATGCCAATCAAAAAGATACTGCGGCATATAGCAGTGTTGAGGCTTTTGAGAATAATCTAATGCTCATGATTCAGAATCTTCAAAAGCAAAAAGTAACCCCCATCTTGTGTACACCAGTGGCTCAGCATTATTTTGTTGACTCTACTCTCGTTTTGCGTTACGGCGCATATCCTGAAGCGGTACGTCGTGTGGCTAAGCGCATGGAGGTAACGTTGATAGATGTGGAGAATCTTATGGTTGAATGGTTGAATAATTTGGGTGCTCTTCAGGCACGTGAATACTACCTTTTTGCTCCAGAGGCGACCCACTCGTTTCAATTGAATGAGGAGGGTGCACAATATGTAGCCAAACTCATAACGGAGCAAATGGTGAAACATCAAGTGAAACCGCTGTATAAGCATGTGAAATAATAATTAAGTATTGTCTGTTGTTTTTTATGAATATGATTATGAAGGTTACAAAGATAGGATTGATAGGATTGTTTTTGTTTTTCGTTGCTTCACTTGATGCTGTGGAGCGTGTGGAACCTGTGCCATTTGGAGATTTTGAAACATGGACCGTTCGCTATATCAAAGAGTCTAAACTGATAGGAGGCAATATGCGCACATTGTACGCCATAGCTCCTACTGATACTATACACGGTAATAAACCCTATCTGTATGGTCAAAATGGCAATCCTTGGAGTATGAGTGACGCTTATGCTGTAGTTGCTGGTATTCATAAGGCAGCAGGAACAGTGTCGCCAGAGAAACGTGGGGATGGTACGTGCTGTCGAATGGATGTAAAGATATTGGATGTTGTAGTGTTTGGCTTTTTGGATATATATGTTTTAGTCAATGGTACTATCTTTTGGGGTAAAACGATTGAGCCTGTAACCACAGCCAAAGATCCCTATCGAAACATTGATTTTGGTATTCCTTTTACCAAACGTCCCAAGTATCTTCAATTTGACTTCAAATGCAATATCTCTCCTGAACAATGGATTTGGAAAGCGACAGGACTATCTCCTAAAAAGAAGATAGAAGGGCATGATGAATGTGAGGCATACTTGTTGTTGCAAAAACGTTGGGAGGATGAGGATGGTAAGATACATGCTCTCCGTGTTGGAACAGCCTATGAACGCTACGATGTTAGTCAACCAGAATGGGTGAATAACCACCGTATAGAAGTGAAATATGGTGACTTTACCAACGATTCTACCTACAAGGACTATATGGGTTTTGTGCGCCCATGTCGTGCGATGAACTCTAAAGGAGAGATTGTGTATATCAATGAAGAAGGGTGGGCTGATGCTGATGAGACACCTACTCATGCTATACTAATGCTAACCTCGGGCTGCTACAACGCATTCCATGGACATGATGGAAACGTGATGTGGGTAGATAATGTTGCTTTGGTGTACGAAGATTGACTAAAAGAAAAATACAATGAGAGAGTGGGTTGATATAGTATATTTAGAACAATATTATTGGGTAGGAGGACTGTTGCTTGTCTTCCTATTTCAAGTATATTACTATATACACTATTTGGCATCAGTTAATCGTTTGGCAAGACAAAATAGTAAATCCAAAGAAACGGAATTAGATCGTGTAGAAACATTACCTGGAGTGTCTGTCATCCTCTCTGCGAGAAATGAAGGAGCCAATCTTAGGCCTTATTTGCAAGCGATTTTAGAACAGGATTATCCTAATTTTGAGGTCATCGTCGTCAACGATGCCAGTGAGGATGATACGCAGCAAGTATTGGATGAGTACATACCTCGTTACAAGAACCTCCATGTGACTTTTGTTCCGCGAGAAGCAAGGGTACCAAGTTCTAAAAAACTGGCATTGACTTTAGCAGTCAAGGCTGCCAATAATGAATTGTTACTATTGACGGATGCAGATTGTCGTCCAGAAAGCAAATATTGGATTCAATCAATGGTTAGGGGCTTTCGTTTAGGGGATGCTCAACAACCGGTTGAGGTAGTATTAGGTTTTGGCGCTTATTTCAAGGACAAGACGTGGATCAATTCGCTTATTCAGTACGATACTCTTTTCAATGGGTTGCAATACTTAGGGATGGCTATACAAGGCAAACCTTATATGGGAGTAGGACGCAACTTAGCATATCGTCGTCAAACATTTATTCAGAACAATGGGTTTATGGGAATGCTCAATGAGTTGGCAGGAGATGATGACCTCTTTGTGAATAAAGTGGCTACCAAAAGCAACACTGCTGTTGTTGTGGATGTGGATAGTATAACTTGGTCCGAGCCCAAAACTTCTTTTAGGGAATGGATTCAGCAAAAAAGAAGGCATCTTAGTGTGTCGCCTCATTACAAATTGAGCACTCGTTTTAGACTGTTACTTGAGCCATTGTCCAGAGGATTATTTTATGCTGGAGTATTGTGCGTATGGTGCTTACAAGATTTCTATTCTTGTGTGTTTGCTTTGCTCTTGTTGTTGATCCGTCTCGTGATGCAGATGTGTATTCTCAACCGCGCAGCTTCTCATTTTGGTACTCCTAAGTTTGGAGTGGAAATCTTGTGGCATGATATTTGCCTTCCATTGATAACACTATGGATGTTGATATCCAACCCATTTAAGGCACGCAAGAAATGGTAAAAATGAATGATGTTAAATGATTAAATTATATTGATTATGGAAGAACAAAAACTTAATTTCAGTATCACCCCAGAGGTGGCTTCTGGTGAATATGTTAACTTGGCAGTTGTTACGCATTCTTCCTCAGAATTCGTGATGGATTTTTTAAGTATGTTACCTGGCTATAAAGATCCTAATGTTAGATCTCGAGTGATTATGACACCTGAGAATGCTAAGAAATTGTTAATGGCTCTTCAGAATAATGTAACCAAATACGAACAACAGTTTGGTAGAATAAACATCAATACGCCATCTTCATCTGCTCCAATGTCCTTTGGTGGTGGAGAAGCATAAGATGCAAGGAGGGTAACACCTTTGATATTGTTGTTCAGCGACTATAATAAGTGGAATAACAGCGCCATGTGCGCAAAAAAATCAATACTATGAAAAAACAATTTCCAGCAAGTCAATTGATAATCAATGATGATGGTACAATATTCCATCTTCATCTTCGTCCCGAACATTTAGCGGATAAAGTGATATTGGTAGGTGACCAAGGTCGCGTGAATATGGTAGCTTCATTCTTCGATGAAGGCAGCATTGAGTGCGACATCCAAAGTCGTGAGTTTCATACCATTACCGGCAAGTACCACGGCAAACGTATCTCTTGCATCTCTACAGGTATTGGCACCGACAATTGCGATATCGTACTCAACGAACTCGATGCCCTTGCGAACATTGATTTCGCTACTCGCACCGAGAAAGAAGAACACCGCACCTTAGAGATTGTGCGCATCGGCACATGCGGAGGCATGCAAGAGGATATCCCTCTCGGCACTTTCCTCGTAAGCGAGAAATCCATCGGTTGGGACGGCCTCTTGGCTTTCTACGAAGGCCGTGATGAGATTGCCGACCTTGGTTTTGAGGATGCACTCGTGGACTTCATCCACTATCCTGCCAAAGCGGCTCGCCCCTATGTGGTAGCTGCTAATCCTGAGTTAGTGAACCGCATTGCAGGCGATGATATGATGCGTGGCTGCACCATCGCTGCCAATGGTTTTTATGGTCCGCAAGGACGTGTGTTGCGTTGCGATTTAGCGATAAAAGACATCAACGACCGCATTACCGACTTCCGTTACGAGGGACAGCGCATTACCAACTACGAGATGGAAGGTAGTGCTATCGCAGGCCTCAGTCTGCTGATGGGGCATAAGGCTATGACTGTTTGCTGTGTTATCGCACAACGCAAAGTCGAAGCCGCCAACACCGACTACAAACCTCGTATCAAACAATTGATTCAAGAAGTGCTTGATAGAATATAGAATTTTAATATACAACGATTTAGATAGATGAAAAAATCAATCCTATTTGGCATGGCGCTCGTAGCACTCAGCGCATGCTGCAAACAAGAACAAACATTTGACTACACCGTGGACAAGTTTTATGACCTCGAGATTCTGCGCTACCAAGTGCCAGAGTTTGACTCACTGAGTCTGCAACAAAAGACCCTCGTTTATCACCTCACCGAAGCCGCTTTGCACGGTCGTGATATCCTCTATGATCAAAACGGTCGTTACAACCTGCGCATCCGTCGCGCACTTGAAGCCCTATACACTCAATACAAGGGCGATAAGACAAGCGAGGAATTTCTCAACTTCGAGAAATACCTCAAACGCGTATGGTTCGCCAACGGTATTCATCACCACTACGCTTCCGATAAGTTCCAACCAGAGTTTTCGCAAGAGTGGTTCGTTGCTGCATGTGCCGAAGCGGGTGTGACCTACGACGAGGCCATCCTGCCAGTGATGTTCGATCCAACCGTAATGCCTAAGAGCTTGAGCCTTGAGGGCGAAGATTTGCTTTTGGCATCTGCCAATAACTATTACGAAGGTGTGACTCAAGCTGAGGCTGAAGCATACTACGAGGCACACAAAGACACCTCTGCAGAACCATTGTGGATCGGTTTGAACAGCAAACTCGTCAAGGAGAATGGCGAAGTGGTAGAACGCGTGTTTAAGGTAGGAGGCATGTACGGCGAAGCACTCAGCCATGTGGTAGAACACCTTGAAAAAGCGTTGCCTTTCGCAGAGAACGAACAACAACGCCTCGTTATTGAGAAAATGATTGAGTTCAACAAGACTGGCGACCTCCGCGCCTTCAACGAATACTGCATCGCTTGGGTCAAAGACCTTAACAGCCGTGTGGATTATATCAATGGTTTTACTGAGACATACGCTGATCCTCTGGGTATTACAGGTACTTGGGAATCAATGGTGAACTTCAAAGACATGCGTGCTACTCACCGCTGTCAAACCATCTCCGACAATGCACAATGGTTTGAGGACAACTCCCCAACTGACAAGAAATACAAGAAAGCCGAAGTGAAAGGCGTGAGCGCAAAGGTTATCACCGCTGCTATCTTGGCTGGCGACTGCTATCCTGCTACTCCTATCGGTATCAACTTGCCTAACGCCAACTGGATTCGCAAAGACTATGGTTCGAAGTCCGTCACTATCGACAACATCACCCACGCCTACAACGAAGCAGCCAAAGGTAATGGCTTCAACGAGGAGTTCATGATTAGTCAAGAAGTGATAGAAATGTACAATCGTGCTGAGGCCTGCGGCGACTTGCATACCGACCTCCACGAGTGCGTAGGTCACGGTTCGGGTAAACTCATGCCTGGCGTTACCAAAGATGCGCTCAAGGAGCACGCTTCTACGATTGAGGAGGCACGTGCCGACTTGCTTGGTCTCTACTATATGGCTGACCCTAAATTGGTAGAACTTGGCTTATTAGAGGATGAAGAGGCATACAAAGGCTTCTACTACCAACAGATGATGAATGGTCTGATGACCCAACTCGTGCGTATCGAGCCAGGCAAAGACATCGAGGAATCACACATGCGCAACCGTCAGTTGATTGCCCTTTGGGTATATAAGAATGCTCAAAACAAAGAGGTAGAGATTATCGAACGCGATGGCAAACACTACCTCCAAATCAATGATTACGAGGGCGTTCGCCGCCTCTATGGTGAGTTGCTCCGCGAGATTCAACGCATCACCTCCGAAGGTGATTACCCTGCTGCCAAAGCGATGGTAGAGGAATATGCAGTGAAGGTAGATCAAGACTTACACAAAGAGATTTTGGAGCGTTACGAGAAACTCAACCTCGCACCATACAAAGGCTTCGTCAACCCTGTTTATACTGCGCACTACGATGCAGAAGGCAATATCACGGATGTTACTCTCGACTACACCGAGGGTTATATTGAGCAGCACCTCCGCTACTCACGCGACTATTCGTTCTTGCCAGATGTAAACTAATCTCGTTTAGTGAACGCGGCAGAGTTGCTACTGTTTAGAGAGTATTGCTTCGTTTTGGCTCACTCATATAGCATGTTGCATTCTTTGGAACCAAAAACGAAATACCCTTTGAATTGACAATAATTGACGCCCCTTATTGACGCTAATTGTCTTTTAGAAATCAATGCTCATTGAACTGCCAATTTCGAAATCCATTGCAAATCGCCTATTGATTTTGCAAGCCATACACGGAGACGGTCTTATGCCCGTCTCCGCTACTTTGCCCGAAGATGTGCAGATTCTCCATCGCGCCTTAACTACTATTAAAACATTTAGAACTTCTAAAATTCTTTCAACCCCATGTGTTGACGTGGGTAACTGTGGCACTGCGATGCGATTCTTAACTGCCTACGCAGCACAATTGGAAAATAAGATCACGATTCTGGATGGTGTAGAACGCATGCATCACCGACCTATAGGGCAGTTGGTAGATGCTTTGCGTGAGATAGGTGCAGATATAGAGTATTTGGGTGAAGAGGGTTTTCCGCCTCTCCGCATTAAGGGATGTATATTGGATAAGCATAGGATAGTTACTCTCGATAATCCTCAATCCACACAGTTCGTATCTGCCCTGCTCCTCATCGGCGCTAATGTCCAAACCAACAGCACCTCCCCTTACATCACCCTCACCCGTGCGATGATTGAGCAATGGGGTGAAGATGCTGAATATATCTCTCCCCTTTTAGGGGGAGTTGGAGGGGGCTTGATCGAACGGGACTGGTCTTCCGCCGCATTTTGGTACGAGTACATCGCCCTTTATGGAGGAGAAATAACGCTCCCAGGACTCTCTCTCGACTCGTTGCAGGGAGACAAGGTGGTAGCGGACATTTTCGCCCAACTCGGTGTAACGACTCAATATACAGAGGAAGGCATACAGATATGCCGCAGTCAAGCAATTCTTAATTCAAAAATCTTAATTCAAAATTTTAGCGCCTGCCCCGACCTTTATCCTGCTGTTGCGCTCACCTGCGAGCGTTTGGGCGTTGCGTTACAAGCCACAGGCATAGATTTTTTGCCATTGAAGGAGTCCGACCGCTTGCGCGCTGTGCGTGAGCATCGCACGGATGCCGACCACCGCATGGCAATGGCATTGTTGATTGCTGGTTACGAAGTGGATGACACCGCCTGCATCAGCAAATCCTATCCGCAGTTCCTCGGAGAATACCGCAAACTGAAACACCCTAATATAACCATCGTCATCCCTCGACGAGGAATAAACGATGAAGGGAAGGGCAAGAAACATGCCCTTTATCGCCTTATCTCTGCGGTTCAAACAGAATATGTGTGGATGTTAGACGATGATGTAATTTCTCCAGTAGTTATATTTACTGAAGATTCAGCGACGAGCATGCACAGGAGCGGTGGTAATAAAATCGGCAGCGTAGAAAATAAGATTAATTTAGATTTCTTGCCCAAAGGGCATAGGAACTACATGCCTGATTTATTGATCCTACCTTTGCGGATGGAGTCGGAGAGGGAGAAACCATCGCTATTGGAGCGATTGCAGATTGCCGAGTATGCTGCCATTCAGCAACTGACCATCGAAACAGCCAAACGTGGGCATGCCGTTATGTGTAGTGGCGCGAACCTAATTGCCAAGCGCGATAGATGGTTGGAATCCTATTCCGATTTGCACCCTGAGATACCGAGTGGCGATGATATGTTTCTCTTGGAGTCGTTCAAACGTCGCGGACTAAAGATCGCTGTCAGCGAGAGTGAAGAACTGACCGCTATCGTTCGCCCTCACACCGAGTGGCGCGCATTCTTCCGTCAACGCATGCGTTGGGCAGGCAAGGCACCTAAATATACAGACAAGGACATATTGCTTTGTGGGGCTATTATCTTGATGGCAAATCTATTGCAATTGCTTTGTCCGCTGGTGTTACTTGTTAAGTTCCCCATGGAGTATTCTCTAATAAAAAAGAGAGACCACTCTGTGTCTCTCTCCGTAGCAATCTTGTTGGAATTGCTTTATCCTTGGTACTTACTCATTAGTTTAATAGGCGGACTTTTCCGCCGCCAATGGTAGTACGATATTGCTTATTCGCCTGCGCTTTCAGTTTGGAAATCTGCTGCAGATGGTTGTGGCAAAGCTTCAGCAGCTTCTTCAACTTGTTTGGTGATAGCACTTTCGTGGGTATCAGCTGTTGTTTGTGATTTGTTCACTCCAGCAGCTATGATGCTCAACAAAACGATAACGATAGCCAAAGTCCAACTTGCTTTCTCCAAGAAGTCAGCCGTTTTAGGTGCTCCCATTACTTGGTTACCGCTTGAGAAACCAGCAGCAAATCCGCCACCTTTGCTATTTTGTACAAGAACCAAAAGTACAAGCAAGACAGCAGCAATTACGATTAGGGTAGTAAGTAAATAGTACATAGTATTATAGTTTTTTAATGTTTTATACTGTTTTATCAGGTCACAAGGAACCAATCAGCCGACAAAGGTACACTTAAATTTTGATATATGCAAATTTTTTTCTTTTTTCACCATCGTGCAACCGTATCATTGTAGATGCTTTCTGCTATTTCTGTTACCATGGTGTTGCATAATTCTTCTTGTACGTCGGTTAGTAGTTTAGTGGCGTCAAACACTTGGAAGGCGGAGTACGTACGTTCGAAACTTTCTTCAGGCGCTACGTTGTTGGTAAAACTAACTTTGACTGTCAACGTTAGTTTGGTTTCTGAAGCATAGCTGTCAGCAGAGATGGCCATAGGGGTTAATTCGTATCCCACGATCTCTCCTTCCAACTCCAGGTTTCCGCCTTTGGTGAGTACTTGTAGTCGTGTTTGTCTGACGTATTGGTCACGTATAGTCTCGCTAAGCATGTTGCTCAATTGTGGGTAAACCAATGCAGCATTGTTCGGAAAGTCCGCGATGGATATGCTCTTGGTTGTTTGGTAATTGATGCTGGCACCGTTGAACTTATAGCTAACGGAGCATGCTTGCACGACGAGAAGAAGTGTTAGCAATAGGATATGTTTGTAGTTATAGCCCATATTTTTCTATTTTTCGATACAATGTTCGTTCGGAGAAACCTAATGCTATAGCGGCTGCTTTTCTATTGCCTTTGGCACGCTCCAAAGCTTTGCGTATGGTTTCTTTCTCTATATCTTCTAACGTTTTTGTTTCTTCCTCTTCTTTATATTCTTCAGCCATTTGGTAGTCGTCATCTTGCTGTAGAGGTTGTAAGGAATGTTTAGGAGCAATGTTTTGGTTGGTAGTGTTGTTGTTTTGTATCAAGTTGTCCAATTGCTCTTTGAGTAAGTCTATCTCTCGTTTCATGGCACCCATCATATTGTACAGCATGGTCCGCTCTTCCATAGACATGTCTTGTGATGGCTGCTTAACCAATGCCAACCCGCGGTTCATTTGATGAGCGGGTAGGTAGTGCTGTAGTATGTCTGGGGTTATGTCGCGTTGTTGTTCGATGAGACTGATTTGTTGTGCTACGTTCTTGAGTTGTCTGACATTGCCTTGCCAGTAGTAGGCTTTGAGCATCTCGGTTGCTTCTTCGTTCAAACGGATAGCGGGCATACGATATTTCTCGGCGAAGTCCACAACGAACTTTCGGAAGAGCAAGGGGATATCTTCTTTTCTTTCGCGCAAGGGAGGGAGTTTTATTTCTATCGCATTGAGTCGGTAGTATAAGTCTTCACGGAACCGCCCCTCTTCTATTGCTTTGGGGATATCCAGGTTGGTGGCTGCCACGACGCGCACATTGGTTTTGAGCACTTTGGAGTCTCCCATGCGAATAAACTCACCTGACTCGAGTACGCGCAATAGTCGTGCTTGGGTAGGGAGGGGGAGTTCTCCCACTTCATCCAAGAAGAGTGTTCCGCCATCAGCGATTTCAAAATATCCTTTTCTCTCGCTCTTGGCATCCGTGAAGGCACCTTTGGTATGACCAAAGAGCTCGGCATCGATTGTTCCTTCAGGAATAGCGCCGCAGTTAATAGCAAAATACGGACCATGCTTGCGTGGCGAATGTTGGTGAATAATCTTAGGGAAATGTTCTTTACCCACACCACTTTCTCCTGTCACGAGCACACTGAGGTCTGTGATGGCAACTTGCATCGCTATTTCGATGGCTCGGTTGATTTTGGGACTCGTTCCAATGATACCGAATCGTTGTTTAATAGCTTGTATGTTTTCTTGTGTATTGTTCATAGGACATATTTACCCAAGTAAATAATTCTGCGTGCAAAATTACGAAATATATCTCGAATAACCAAATATTTTTGTGGAAGTGATTGACAGTTGCGTTCGGTAACGTCGCGTTCGGTAACGAGATTGCATTGACCGATGACTTTGTCATCGTTGGGGCAACTCGTACCTCCGCTTTTCCCCATAGCAAACAGATAAATCTTGGTTTGCTATGGGGGTAAGAGACCCCTCCGCCCTTTGGGCACCTCCCCTAATTAGGGGAGGTGGCTGTAAGCCAGAGGGGTCTGTTAATTCTTATCTCGCATGCGCTCAAACGATTGCTACAAAATTCAAAATTCAAAATTCAAAATTCTTAATTCTTAATTCCTGACGGGTTGTCTATGTTCATTGCAGCGAATGTTATTCGCTATTTTCAAGAGAAAACAACAGTCCACACCCAAAAGGATGTGGACTGGATATATAATTAATCGGTTTAATGTTTATACGTATTACCATCCTTCAATGTTATCCATGGGGATGTCATTGATATAGATGCTTGCGCACAAAAATGTGCTTGGTTCCAAATCAACTACTTGTGTGTTAGGAATTTGATATACATTCTTTTTCATACTATGGTGATATATTTATTATCGTTTTACATCTATTTTATCTTTATAGTGCAACGAATACTTTCTTGCCGTTGATGATATAGAAACCACTTACAGTTGGAGCATCTACTTTGCGGCCAAGAATGTCGTACACACCTTCTTGCATTGGTGCAACGATGGATTCGTCGGTGATATTATCCAACGCAGTCGTTGCGTTCTCTTCGGAGTAATCCATGCTCACACGTTTGATGCCTGGTATAGCAGGGTGATCTTTGTCGGATATCTCATCCAAAACTATGTATGCACGATTTGCAGCCAAGGAGCAGCCATCTCCACACAATACCATCCTATTGCCGGCAACAAGGTACTTTCCTTTCAAGAGATTAGAAGCCGCTGTGATGCCATCGAAGGTACCATGCAAACCATTATGTGAAAGAGGTACGGCGCTCGTGGTGTTATCGTAATAGATAGTCACCTCAGTGCTATGAGGATAGAAGATATAAGGTTTACCAGCCTCCAATGTTTTCACTTCGTCAAAGAAAATCTTCTTTTTGTTTTTGAGGATGTGTGCTATCTCATAGAAGGTCGCTCCTGTGAAGTGAATTGCACCATGAGGCAAGCAAATGGTGTTGTAACCGATACGCACGGTGCGACTATAGAAACCATAATCTCCAATTTCTTCAAACTCTGCTGCGAGTTCTATGTCTTCATTCACGGTCAATGTGCGTGGGTTGTCAGTGTTGCCGTCTGACCATTGAGAGAAGAAATAACCATCGTTTGGAGTAGCAACAATGATAGCAGGTGTACCACAAGCAGGCTCTTGTGTGATGGTTGCACTACCCATTGAATTGTCTGAGGATGAGAGTGTCAACGTGTATTCATAGGTCTCTATAAACGACTTCATATAATTTGCCCAATCGGATGCCTCGTATGCAGCCTTCGTGCCGCAAGGGATATAGCAAGTAGGTGAACTCGAGAACTGTCCATAACCCGTCCTGTCCATTACAGCAGGTTCTTGAGCATTGAAATAGACTGTTTCTATAGGCGACATAATGAATGCTCCTTCTTCTACGCTATTCACTCCTTTGCCTATTATCACAGATGTAAGGGCATCACAAAAGGCGAAAGCAAAGCCTTTTATGGCTGTTACACCATCAGGGATTGTAATTGAGGTAAGTGATGTACATTCGTTGAAAGCATATTCTCCTATGCGTGTCACACTATTGGGGATTGCAATAGAGGCAATGTGCTTTCTACCACGGAATGCATTTGGTGATATAGCCGTTATTCCCTCGGGAATAATGGTATTGTTACTACCTGCAAGCAAGGTATTCGTACTCGTGATGATGATGGCATTACAATTGTTGCGACTATCATATTTAGGGTTACCTTCTTCTACTACAATAGTCGAAAGTGGGCAGCCACTGAATGTGGCGTCACCCATTGAAGTCACACTCTTTGGAATGACTATAGAAGTTAAGGAACAGCCTCCAAAGGTATATGTTCCAATATTGGTGACAGTATTCGGAATTGTTATCTCTTTAAGTGAGGAGCAGCCCCAGAAGGCATGGTCTATATTCGTCACACCATAAGGAATGATTGTATTCTGGCAACCAGTGATAAGTCGATTCGCTGCTGTTTCGATGATGCCATTACAATTGTTTCGACTATCGTATTTAGGATTATTTTCATCTACAACGATAGAGGTAATGCCAGGACATGCATCAAAAGGATTTCTGCCTATACTTGTTACACTACTTGGAATAAAAACTGAAGTTAAAGATGGACAACCCCTAAAGGCCTCACCACCTATTTTCATTACACCATTGGAAATCGTAACATTGGTTAATGCTTTGCAATCCATGAAAGCCGAACCTCCGATACTCGTCACACTATTAGGAATGGTCACTGAGGTCAAAGAGGAGCAACCCCAGAAAGCATGATCTCCGATACTCGTCACGTTATTAGGAATCGTAATTGAAGTCAAAGAGGAGCAATGATTGAAAGCATAATCTCCGATGCTCGTCACGCTGTTAGGAATGATAATTGATGTTAAAGAAGAACATTCCGAAAACGCAGAACTTCCGATACTCGTTACACTATTAGGAATAGTGATTGAAAACAAGGAAGAACATCGAAAGAAAGCCTGACTTCCAATCCCCGTCACTGCATAAGTAATGCCGTTATACGTAACAGACGATTGGATTGTAATATCCCCGGAATATTTAGTATTTCCACTTGTTACCTCCACTGTATAGGGGGCAACATTGCTGGTAATGGTATAATACAGATCTCCCGATTGAAAATCGTATGCCCAAAGCATAACGGAGGTCATTAGGGTTAGAAAAAGAGTAAAAAACTTTTTCATAGTTTTACATTTTGTAGGACATCGGTTCCAAATGACCTAATAAATATACGAAAAGCGTGGAACCTTACTATTGCTTATTCTCAGTTCCGAGGTTCCTGCAAGACCCTACATACAAGAATAAACAATGAATGCCCACGCCGATATGCTAATCGTTGTGAAGATACAACGAATTAAACACACCATGGGGCATTTACCGCTCTCTTGTCTCGGGTATGTGAAATTTTGCAGGATTTCGGAACTCCAAAACAAGCGCCAATAAACGCCTTTTTATATGTCTGCTACCCTCCGCCAGCAATGTCAGACATCCCTCGGCGCAGGTTTACGGCCGCAAAATTACTCTTTTTATTTTATATGTGCAAAAAAAAATTGTCTTCCATCACATTGTTATAAATGCTCCATACATTGTAATTCATAATTATTATCAAGACATTATCAAGACATTATCGAGTCATTCCCGACGGTGAGCCGACGGTCAACCGACGGTCAACGCTTTTGAGACAGACCCCTCTAAGGAGAATGGGTTCTATATGTGCGTTCCTAATCATGGCGTTCCTTCACCAATCATGAGCAAGCTCCTATCTCCTCTCTTTTCGTCGAATTCAAAATTCTTAATTCTCTTCCCTTGCGTATATGCATCTTTTGTCTACTTCGGACATCTGCGTCGCGTTCGACAATAAGGTCGCATTGACCGATGACCTCGTCATCGTTTGGGCGACTTCTTAGCCCACAAGGGGCACGATCTAAAGGTATGATGTCTCCGCTTCTCCATCTCCCCATAACAAACAGACAAAGTCTTGGTTTGTTCCGGGGGCCCCGTTTTTTTGCAAACAGACAAGTCTTGGTTTACTATGGGGGCCCCACACATGAGCAAGCTCCTATCTCCTCTCTTTTCGTCGAATTCAAAATTCAAAATTCAAAATTCTTAATTCTCTTCCCTTGCGTATATGCATCTTTTGTCTACTTCGGACATCTGCG
>JAGBCD010000009.1 GCA_017938155.1 Paludibacteraceae bacterium
TACCCATCTCGCGACCAACATGATAAGGTGGATAACCATCTAAACATTTTTGCACAGCTAAGAGCCGTTCTTCTAAGGAATGCTTCTTATACATAAAATAAACCCCAAAAGTTTTTGTCTAACTTTTGGGGTTCACTTCAATGTCAGCCTTTATTATTTTATATTCAACAATGGTGCCTATCACTGCAAGGTAGTTTATTTTTCCCACGTGATGGAATTGAGTCGTCCAACATATACATCTGTAAAATGGGATGTTTGATTTTGTCCTCCTACGATATATATATTGTTGTCATGGACCATAATTGTTTGATTGTATCTACCAAGACAATTATGAGGATAAGCAAAATGAGTGGTATCAACCGGTTGCCAATTCATCCCTTCATCTTTGGACATATAGACTTCGTTACATACTTGCAAATCGGAGTATAATCCTCCAAAACTATATAAATAGTCACCATAATGTACCAATCCTGCTCCTACAATAGCCCTGGTATTGGGTTGTTCTGATGACAGATTGACCAAGCGATATTCAGTCTGTTGACCATTGGTCTTACATTCCAACACCCAGCGTCCATTAGTCATGTCGCCTTTTTTGTCGTATCCTCCATACAACATTACATATTTACGATGACTCATGCCAACATAGTTCAAGATGGTAAATCCTTGAACTGCAAAATCATCTGCTAAGATTCCTGTGATAGGTGTCAGTTGAAGGTCACTGGTCATAGTTGCTAAATAATAGGCTTGATTATCATCCTTAACTAAGGCTATCATCTCCTTTGATAAGCATGCCAACAAACGAACCATTGAATAATTTTGTTTAGGAAAAAAAGTAGAGGTCCAAGTCGAACCATCTTGGGAAGTATATAAAGCATCTTGCGTTGCATAGCACAAACGAGAGTGGACACTATCAACGAGTATTTGTTTCACAGCGCAATCATTGGGTAGTCCTACGAGTGATGCAGTAGTCCAATCCTTTGCATTGGAAGATACTAAATGTTTGCTAACAAATCCATCGTTGGTGTAGAAATGGAAATTGGATGCTAAATAAACCATGTGTTGTTCAAAAGGATTGGCTTTGGTAATGGATGGTGTCAGGAGTTGCCAAACAAACAAATCGGGATTTACTTGGTGTGCAAAAGCCTCTATGCTATATAATTTCTCTACTGTTAAGTCTTGTGAATAAACACGTAGATACACAGGTCTTTTATTGAAGTTTAGGGTATCTTCGCCCGTATAATTGATGGTAGTGTCAGGAAAATAATAAATTGCACCTGATACCGTGTTGGTAAACGTGATAACTGGAACTACAGAATCCAAAGGTGTACCAAAACGTATAGAGTCTGTCAAATAAATTCTTCCTGTATCGGGTAGATTATCTACAACGAAAACAGCCTCGGCTAGTCCTGGGAAACTATCATTGCTTGCGAACTTGAAAGAGGATATAGTAGCTGTGGAATAATACGTTATTGTATTTTCGTTATCACAGCTCATGAATAGTCCCAAGGCAAGCATAGTAAAAAATAAAATATATTTCTTCATATTCATACTATTTAATTTATTAACACGTTTATCATTTTCACAAATTTTGTACCGAAGTTTTGCTATGTGCAAAGAAAGTAGTATCTTTGTGCGGTAATTTAATTCATATTGTTTTTTTAAACTCCTTATATTTATGCTTTTTGACAGTCAATATCGTGATTTAAAGAATTATCTTCCTTGGCATCGCATTCAACGCATGAAAGATGCTTTACGAGGGATTGATGCTCAAAAAAGACGTATTCATACATCAGAGCAAGTTCATGCCGATTCACATCAAATCATTGAACATCTTGAGGAGATGGATTGTTTCAAACAAGCTCAAACTATCATGGTTTATTATCCAATGGATAATGAAGTTGATTTGCGCTCACTTGTCAAAAAGTATGCTGACCAAAAAACATTTTTATTGCCTTGCACTTCTCCAAGGAGAAGAAAAATAGAGGTTCGCACTTATGTCAAAGGTGCTCCGCTCAAAAAAGGTGCTTTTGGTATTCCTGAACCTTCAACTCCCATTTACAAAGGAAAGATAGACCTTATCATCGTTCCTGGTATAGCATATGACCTTGAGTGTCATCGTCTCGGTCGTGGTGGGGGATATTATGATCGATTTCTCAAAAATTTCAAGAAGTCTATCAAAATAGGTGTTTGCTACGACTTCCAGTTGCATGACATCATCCCACATAATTTCTTTGACAAATCAATGGACTGGGTGGTAACTCCTACTAAGACCATTGAAAAGTAGGTTGACTATCTAATTTTTCTTGTATTTTTTTGTCCGTCTCGGGTGTCAAGCGAGACTCGCCTGTTCTATAATAATATATCACGCCATAATCTTGACAACTTCTCAAGCGAGCATATGGAAGTTTGTTCTTATAGTACTCTTCCACTTGATTCCATATATCTAAGATGATTGCATCGGCTTGCTTTCGCAATACTTCTAAACTTTCGTACACACGGTTTGTTGTTTTGCGATGCATTTTTTGGTTGATAGAATTCTCTTGGAATATGTCATAATACACTTTCACTTTATTGATAGAAGGATTATAGATAGGGAAACCACCTAAGCGTGTTCGTTCTTGTTCTCCTTCAATAATATTTTTGCCCCATATCAATAAATCTTCCTCTGTACTTAAGTCTGGCAAAATATGATTTTGCTGATCCAACTTATACAAGGCTTTTTGTTCTTTTTTGATTTCGCCACGGATAACAGCCAAGTTCAGCACTTGAATGAAGTGGGAGATATACATACGAGCATTTTGTACCATATGACGGTATTGTTTATTAGCAGATACCTTGTTGTTGAAATTTTGATGGTACTGACTAACTTGATTTTCAAACTGCATCAAGAAGTTCTCCGCTTCTTTCAAGGTCTTGTAGTTGATTACTTGTTCAGTAAAATCTGCAACACTTGCGCGTTGTACCGCTTTCTGAAGAGCTTTCAAACGCGACTGGTCTGTATTAGGAAGTCTTCTATATGGCATATCTTTAAGTTTTATTGATTTCTATTTACCAGTTTATGCGCCAACTCACGTAAAGAATTGGTGAATTGATTTTGTGGGAGTTGGTCTAAACATGCGCATGCCTTGTTGGTTTGTTCCAAGATAAATGCTTGCGCCACTTGTTTGACGTCTAAAGCATCGTAGATAGCTACTACTTGTTTAATCTTGTAGGAGCGTTGTTGAGGCGTATCAATCGGCAGTTGTAAAAGCTGATATAGTTGTTCGCGGGATGTAACATCCGCTTTATCAAAAGCATTGAGCAACATAAAGGTTTTCTTGTTGCAACAAATATCTCCTCCGATAGCTTTTCCAAAACTAATAGGATCTCCATACACATCTAACAAATCATCCTGAACTTGGAATGCCAATCCCACATGGATGCCAAAAGCATATAACGCCTCTTGTTGAGTTTGTGTTGCTCCCGCCAAGTAGCCTCCTATCTGCAAAGCCGTAGCCAATAGAACTGACGTCTTGTATTCAATCATTTTGAGGTACTCAGATATAGTAACATCTTGTCGGGACTCAAAATCCACATCGTATTGTTGTCCTTCACAGATTTCTGTTCCCATTTTATTAAACATCCTCAATACAGTAGGTAGATAGTTGTCTGGCAGTTGTGCCAATAGCTTATAAGCTTCAATCATCATTTGGTCACCCGACAAGATGGCCGTGTTCTCATTCCATTTTACATGTACAGTAGGACGTCCGCGACGTACTTGTGCTTTGTCCATAACGTCGTCATGTAACAAGGTGAAATTATGAAAGACCTCTATCGCCAATGCTGCGGGCATTACCTTTTGTTCGTCGCAACCGAAGATCTTGGAAGCTGTTAACAACAAAGTTGGTCGTACACGTTTTCCTTCACCAGATAGCGTGTAGGCAATCGGTTCGTAAAGTCCTTGTGGAGACTTGTCCCAATGTAATGATTGGATGGCTTGTTGAATCATACAAAATGGTTTTCAATTATATCGGTTAGCACATCTTTGATATCAAGTCCTGCAGCACGTATTTGTTGTGGAATAAACGAAGTGACAGTCATTCCAGGAGTAGTATTTACCTCTAATAGATTGATTTGCCACCCTTCAGTGAGTATATAATCTACTCGGATAATACCTTTACATCCCAACAGATCGTAGATACGTAACGTTTGTGCTTGTACAGCATCTCGCACTTCGTCTGGGATACGTGCTGGGGTTATCTCATCTACTTGTCCATTGTATTTGGCATCATAGTCAAAAAATTCGTTGGATGTAACCACTTCGGTAATAGGAAAGGCCACTGCTTTGTTTTTCACTTTGTACACACCGCAAGTTATCTCTACTCCCTGCATAAAGGCTTCACAGATAACTTCATCTCCCTCTTTGAAAGCGCTTTGGATAGCTGGTAATACTTCCCCTTCAGACTTGACTTTGGTGCATCCAAAACTTGAACCTCCCACATTGCTCTTGATAAAACAAGGTAACCCAACTTGATCCACAATAGTAGAAAGAGTTGGTAATGGGTCGTTTTTTCTAAGTAGTATACTAGGGGCGATGCGCACATCAAATCCACGTAGATAATGGTTGCACGTGTATTTATTGAACGTCATGGCCGCAGCGAGTACACCGCAACATGAGTATGGCAATCCTATCATATCAAAATACCCCTGCAATCTACCATTCTCTCCTGGTGTACCATGAATGGTAATATAAGCAAAGTCAAACGTGTATTTTGTCCCTTGGTGGAAATAAGAAAAATCGTTTTTATCTATGGGAGCAGTTTCTATAACTTGGACACCATCTTTGGTATCCTCCCAGCGAACAACTGCATGCCAATCACTGCCGCGCAGTAGAATAATGGTTATATTATATTTTTGCTTATCTAAAAACGAAAATATTCCAGCAGCACTTCGTAAAGAAACACCATATTCCGAACTATCTCCCCCAGCGACTATCGCTACCTTTCTCATAATCACGAAAGTATATTACTAAAAAACTACAAATAGATTACATATTATAACACGAAACATGTGGGTATGTAAGCATACCACACATAGCGAGTGTATTATCAATGTGCAAAGGTACGTTTTTTTTTGTATGCACGCAAGTATTATTTCGTAAAAATATCCATGACAAGCATTTATCATGATATCAAACAAATGAAGATAAGTAAAAAAACGTCATTTTTTTTGGAAATATAACAAATATACATTACCTTTGCACGGATATTGTGGTAATATAATAGCACACAACATCTATTACACATCTGCGAAGTACAATTGCGATTGTGAACCATGGGGATATTTGGTTTTGACAGCAGGTAGAGCAGGTATGTAAGCACGTCGAGTATGAATACCACTCGTTAATAGGATTCAAAACTATAACTGGCAACACAAATGTAGCTCTCGCTGCGTAACCGAAGTATAGTAGGTTCGCTTAGTTTCGGCACAAGGTGCTGAACCGAGACATCGCTCCAAGCCAATGCTCTAAGGCTCAATGGATATAGCGGTGCGGAAATGTTAGAGCTATCGTTCTTGGGCTGCGACAAGAACGTGACATTTTAGCAGATAAGGTATTGGTTGGTGGCTTGGGTCTTGCCAATACACGAAAATAAAGGCCAAGATAAACGTGTAGAAAGCATATTGGTTCCTTGTTTGGACGCGGGTTCGAATCCCGCTATCTCCACAAAATTTATAGCAGTACGATTTCAATTTTATTTGAGTGAGTTGCTGATGTAATACTCACAAACCTATTAATTAACCGAGCGACTAAGGTCGCTTTTATTATATAATCATCTCATGCAAATTATTCTGGCATCGGCAAAAGTAATGAACGAGAAGCATTCCGCATGCTCTCTTCCCACTCATACTCCACTTTTCTGGAACGAGGCACATAAGATCGTTCGTGACTTGCAGCAATATGATGTATCTACGTTATCCGAAATACTCAATTGTAGTATTGATATTGCCCGTCAAAACAAAAGCCGATATGCCCATTTTTTTGACAAAGGAGAATACATGCCTGCCATTTTGGCTTATTATGGTCAAGCATATAAACATTTGAACGCACATAATTTGAGTAAGGAACAGTTATGCTTTGCAGATCAACACCTATGGATCTTATCTTTTCTATATGGTATGTTACGTCCGTTGGATGGAATTCGTCCTTATCGCCTTGAAGGAAATATTTTTCTTGAATCATTAGGCGATATGAATGTGTTTGATTTTTGGAAAAGTCACTTAACTCAAACGCTCATAAATGCCGTTCATCAAGATGATGGTATATTGGTTCATCTAGCGACAGAAGAATTTCAACATTTGTTTGATTGGAAACAGTTGTCGGAATTGCAAATCATACAACCACTTTTTTACGTGCAAACACCATCTGGTCTCAAGATGCAAGCCGTTTGGGCAAAAACTTGTCGAGGTGCGATGACACGATGGTTACTTGAAAATCCGACCTTATCCCCGCAAGAGCTCATCGCATTTCAATATCAAGGTTTTCGCTACAGTGCTTTGCATAGTAGTAATGATAGACCTGTTTTTATAAAAAACTAACTTTACTTATCTAAACAATGGGCTATCTAATAGTTCGGGTACTCCTAAAGTAGCTGTTTTGGATATGTGAGTTATTGGTCTTGCAAATCCTTGGATATTGGGTGAACCTGGGTCAATTAAAAAGACGCTTGCTTTGGCGGGTAAGTAGTGCAATAACATAGCTGCAGGATAGACATTCAAGCTAGTACCAACTACAACCATAATATCTGCCTGTTGCGTAACTTCAACAGCAGGAATCATATTGGGAACATCTTCTCCAAAGAACACCACATGTGGTCGCAATAAATGGCCATTAGGATGACGCTCACCATATTGTTGTTCCCATCCGTTAAAAGGAATAATAGCATTCGCATCATTTTCCGCTCTCAGTTTAGTTATTTCTCCATGTAAATGAATCACATTAGTAGCACCTGCACGTTCATGCAAATCATCTATATTCTGCGTTATGATGGTGCAATGTGGGTGGCGTTGTTGCAATTGTGCGATGGCAATGTGTGCAGCATTAGGTTGAGCAGCCAACACATCTTTCCTTCGTTGGTTGTAAAAATCCACACATACTTTTGGTTGAGTTAACCATGCGGTATGTGTACAAACGTCTTCAATACGATAATTATTCCAAAGTCCATCACTATCCCGGAATGTACTAAGACCACTTTCAGAGCTAACACCTGCTCCTGTAAAAATAACAATGTGAGACATAATCAATCTTGTATAGTAAATGATAAATAGGGTTGTAAACGCATTATATCGGAGTCGTTCATGCACTCCAAACTCTTTAGTTCTTCCATTGATCGGATACGGATCCTACGGCGGCGCATATTATATATAGCTTCTGCTTGTGGATAGGAAAGATATGGATGTTTGGTGAGTTGTTTCAAGGAACAATGGTTGACTAATATTGGATGCACCGAATCGGGGCAAACGTATAAGAATTTCATGATTGAGTCCCATGGGTATTTTGAGTTGAGGTTGACATTGAGTTCTCTCAATTGTTCCAAAGAGACGTATCCACCCAATGCGTTTCGCCTATATACAATAGCCTTTGCTACGTGTTGTCCTATTCCTTTGAGTAATAATAATGCACTTGTATCCGCACTATTCAATTCGAGTATGGTATCCCGTTTGACATGATAGTTTCTCGTTTGGTAAAGGGAGTCTCGCCACAAAGAGTCTGCACGATTCAAACTATCGTAACGCATACGATAGGCATGCCGACGTTGCGCCCTTCGTAGCGAATCTGCTTGCCAATATTGTTCTCTTTCTTTAACAAAAGGAAGGGTGTCTATTTTTATGTATGGACGCAGGACTTGAAACGCGCTGTCGCTCAATCCATACAAGTTGCTAAAATCATCTGCATCGTAATATCGCCCTTTACGTTGGCGATATTTCATTATGTTTTTTATTTGCCAAGGGCGCAATCCTAATTGGGAGAAAGTCGCACTATCTGCTGTATTAGGGTCAAATACCTGAAGACGAATGGTAGATTGGTTATGCAGCATTGTATCTCTCCAAAGACTATCTAAAGTACTTGGAGTAGGTTCTCCGCGCCAAGCATGTTGTGGCACAATATTGATGAATATTACAACAGCGAGTGCGGCCAGAAGGATAGTAATGGACCCCACGAGTTGTTGTTTGGAGAATAAGGGAGGACGCGAGGACATAGTGATTATATTTTTTGAATGATTGATTCGATCGTTCCGTCTTTCAAATGGGTGGTAACTTGTTGGCCTGGTGTGACTTGTTGAGTGCTGCGAACGATTGTGCCGTTGAGTGTAAGTAGGCTATATCCCATTTGATAGATGCGTTCGGGCGATCGCAATAACAATTTTTGTTCTATAAGTTCGATACGATGCTTACGAATCAGTATTTGTCTATCCGCAGTCAGTCGCAATCGTTGCTGCATCGAACCAATCTGATCAACCAGCCTATCCATTCGTCCAACAAGAAAAGCAGCTACCGCAGTAGGAGTTTTGAGGGCTGTATGCGCTACATGGTCTAATAAACTTATGTCACGAGTATGTCCTATACCTGTAATAATAGGCAGCGGGAAAAGGGCACACACTTTGCATAGATCGTAATGGTCAAAACAATTCAAATCGGTAGTTGCTCCTCCCCCACGTATGATGATTACCGCATCATACGCATGAATATCTTTGGTTATATTTGCTAATGCTTGTTGGATAGAAGTTGTGGTATTATCCCCTTGCATAATACAAGGAAACAAGCGCATTTGAAAACGATAAGGAGAATGATTGAGTTGATCTACAAAATCGCCATAACCTGCAGCTGTATCTGCCGAAAGAATAGCTAAACGCTGCGTTAAAGTAGGAAGTCGTAACTGTTGTTGTGTTTCCAATAGGCCTTCTTGTTGCAAACGTATCAGAGTCTCTTGACGTGCTTTGGCTAAAGCGCCCAGAGTATAAGATGGGTCTATATTGGTAATATTTAAGCTTAAACCATAAACGGGATGATAGCTAACTTCAACTGCCAAAAGAACTTGCATACCCACTTGCAGAGTGGAGTTGGTATGTGAAGTAAAATAGTTGGAAAGGAGTGCATAACGTTGATTCCAGCAAGTGGCACGTGTCTTAGCTGAAAGTTTACCATCCGGTGCCTTCTCTACCAACTCAAGATAGCAATGCCCCGATTTGATTTGAATAGAAGCTATCTCAGCATGAATCCAATAGTTATCTGGCAAAGTACCATATAGCACCTCTTGTATGAAGGATTGAAACTCAGAAAGGGAGTAGGTTTGTTGTGTCATAATAAATAAGATATACAAAAACTAATCAAACATATAATCATTACCCCCAACCAACGAATACTAAAGCGTTTGCTGAGGTAAGCAGTTATGATAGCCCCATATAAGAGGCATAGCATCAAGAAGGAGCATTCTAAATGCGTTGTTGAATAAGGCAAACTTTCTATGTATAAGACTGATTGGTTCATCCAATGTGTGAGTGTCACAGGAATAGTAGATAGCCACATACCTAAAGAACCTAAGGGGCTAAAAATAAACATAATAATTGCTCCTACTATGATTAACCATCCCAATGGAATAACAATAAGGTTGGTCAATAGAAAATAATTGGACATTTGACCAAAATAGTACAATGCAATAGGAAGAGTACTGATTTGCGCTGCCAACGAGACACTAATGAGTCCTCGCAAATAAGACTTGACATGATATCCTATTTTGGTTTGCGTTTTAGGCATAGGAAGTAATTTACGTAAATAGGGTTCTAAAACTAATATTCCCCATACAGCAGCAAAACTGAGTTGAAAACTAACCGAGAATAGGTCCGCAGGAAAGAGTACTAAAATAATCCATGCCGCAGCTGCTAAGGTATTGATGGAATTGGACTTGCGATAAAACATCCTACCTATTTCTAAGAGCGATAACATGATTACACTTCTTATCACAGAGGGTGTTGCCCCTGTTAACAATGCATAAACAATCAAACTAATAATAGCACATAAAGATACTCCCCGACGTTTCCATTTTTCTTCATACAAAGGTCTCCATCTACCCAAGCCAGTAAGAAACATAATAATGACACTATAGAGAATACCTGTATGCAAGCCACTGACTGCCAAGATATGCGTTGCTCCTGCAGCAGAGAAACTACGTTCAATGTCTGGTTCTAAGTCTTCTCTATATCCTAAGGTGAGGGCAGATAACGTTCCTAATTCATCCCCGTGGATGCCCAATGACTGAAGGTGCTGGTAGAGACGATATTGCCAAGCCTTGGGATGCCAATGAGCTGAGACACATGGACTTTGAATATACCAATGTTGCGAATCAACAAAACCTATTGCACAAATGCCTTGATGTTGTAAGTACTTGTTGTAATCAAATGTTCCCAAAGAGTCTGCGGATTGGAAACGTGTATGCACTACCAAGGTATCAAGGAGTGAAGGCATGGTAAGAGAGGAATCTTTGCGAATATAGAGATAAACGTGTGGAAAATGTTTGGGGTGATATTGCGGTGATATGATAGACGTTTCCACGCGCCACGTTTTTTTATGCTCTGATGCGTAAGATTGCACTACCAATTGGTAGGTCTGTATAGAATCTGGCAGAGCGACTATCGGTCGATGATAAGGGTGAATAGCGACCCCTATACTATTAAGCACAACAAGGAGTAAAATCAAAGGTAGTAATAGTACTACCATCGGATGTGTGCCTAACCATTTGTACATTGGGATAACGATTGAACTAAACTTTGAGTTGACGTATCGTATCAATTGGATCGTTGGATTTGAACACCGCATTCCCTGCTACCAAAACATCTGCTCCCGCCTCAAACAAAACAGGTGCATTCTGTAGATTGACTCCTCCATCTACTTCTAATAGGGTCATAAGTTGGCGCTTCTGTATTTGCTCGTGCACATAACGTACTTTATCCAATGTAGAATCAATGAATTTCTGCCCACCAAAACCTGCGAAAACAGACATCAAAAGCACCATATCTACTTCACTCAAATACGGGTCCAGCCTATGTACATCAATATCGGGATTGATAGTAAGGCATGTGCGCACTCCTTTGTTGCGAATGAGTGTTAAAATAGGCAATGGATCATCTACTGCCTCCAAATGAAATCCTACACTCCATGCTCCCGCATCACAAAATCGTTCTACGTAGCGCTCTGGATGAGTAATCATGAGATGTACATCAAGAGGTTTGGTCGCGTAACGATGTAGCGTTTCCATAACAGGAAAACCAAAGGATATATTGGGGACAAACACGCCATCCATCACATCAACATGGATATAATCGGCTTGGGAACTATTCAGCATCTCAATATCACGCTGAAGATTTCCAAAATCTGCAGATAAAATAGAAGGGGCTATTCGTTTCATGTTGCAAAAGTACATATTTTTTCCTATATAAGCAAATACGCTATGGTATTGTAGGTGAGATTTTTTGTAGAATCTATCATGGATATTCTGCTTAAATTATGTTTCCGTGCATAGCTATTTGAGCAAAGAGGTGGGCGTTATTGTTTTTAAAGTTTGTAAATCCCATTTTTTTGTTGTACCTTTGTAGGCTAAATAATGTTTTTTCCTTCCTAAGGAATAGTTGATAAGGAGATGCCATGGTCATTCTAAGTATAGAAACAAGTACACGTGTATGTTCTGCCGCCCTGAGTAAAAATGGCGTGTGTATAGCATATCGGATACAAGAAGAAAATGCCAACCACATTCAAATCTTGCCCTTGTTTATCCAAGAATTGTTGGATATTGCACGTTCTCAGTCTTTGAACATTCAAGCCATCGCTTTGAGTGAAGGACCTGGTAGTTACACAGGTTTGCGTATCGGCACAAGCATTGCCAAGGGTCTGTGTTATGGCATGAATGTACCACTTGTCCCTATTCCATCGTTGGAAGTATTGAGCGCATCAGCACAAATAGACCATGAATTGCATCCTATTCTTTGTCCAATGATAGATGCACGTAGAATGGAAGTGTATACTCAGTTGTACACATTCAATGAACAGGGATTATTGGTAGCACAATCGTCCGTAGAAGCTCGTGTGATAGAAAATAATGAATGGTTATTATCGGCTCAAGGAAGACAAATAGTGTATTACTTCGGTGATGGAGCTGAAAAATGTCAAACACTATTGGAGTCAGATACCGTACATTATCTAGGCAACGTACTGCCCAATGCCTATGTTATGGGAGCATTGGCATTGCAACGTTTAACAAACGAGCAATACACTCCCATAGATATTGCATATTATGAACCTTTTTACTTGAAGGAATATGTGGCGGCACAAAGTCATGTAAAAGGACTTAAATAATCGGATATTTCCAAAATATTATGTGTATTAGCAAACTAAAATATCTCTTGTCATTGCTATTATTTGCAAGCGGGTTCGTATCATGCTCTACGCAAAAAAACACCAAGGTTAGTCGTTCTTACCATGAGATGAAAACCTATCATAATATTTATTACAATGGTATGATTTCATTCTTAGAGGGGCAAGATCAAATCAAGCAAAGCAATGAAGACGATTATTCTCAAGTACTATCTCTCTATCCTGTGAGCAACCACAATGCTGCACAAGCAGCAAGTTCACAAATGGACTTGGCAATTGAGAAATGCAGAAAATGTATTAAGTTGCATTCCATTCATGCTAAACCTAAACCTGATCCTAAGCGAAGCAAAGATCCCGAATACAAACTTTGGTTACAGTCCAAAGAATTCAATGCACAAATGTATCGTGCATGGTTATTGTTAGGACAAGCAGAGTTTCATAAGGGTGATTTTTTAGGAAGTATTGGTACGTTTAGCTACGTTAGCCGTCTCTACGAAAATGATAACGATATCAAAGCGCAGTGTCAACTCTGGATAGCTCGCGCATATGCCGAATTGGGTTGGCAATATGAAGCAGAGGACATGCTTCAAAAAGTGAACATCGACCATCTCAAGCGCAAGAACCATCCACTCTATTCGGCTGTATCAGCAGACATTATGCTCAAAGGGGGTAAAATTAAAGAGGTTATTCCTTTTGTCAAAGTAGCCAAAAACGCAGAGAAACGTAAACAGTTCAAACCTCGTTTTGAATACGTTTTAGGTCAGTTATATCAATTGGATGGACAGCGCAATGCCGCTTTGGCTGCATTCCAACGAGTAATAAAAATGCATCCAGAAGCAGCAATGGATTTTCATGCACGGCTCCATTGTGCCCAATTACAATCTGACACCACCAAGAGCCTAAAGCAACTAAGAAAAATGACACGACTATCCAAATATGATGAGTTATTGGATGAGTTGTATGGAGCTATTGGAAATATCTATTTGCACCATCATGACACTATTTCTGCATTAGCGGCTTATGAAAAAGGAATTGAAGCAAGTACTCAAAAAGGTTTAGCAATGGCAGCATTGCTGATTCAAGCGGGAGATTTATATCACGAAACACAAGACTATCCATCAGCTGGAAGATGCTATAGCGAAGCAACCAAAATCATCACCACAGATCACAATGACTACGAGCGTGTCAAAAAACGTTCAGAGATATTGGATGAGTTGGTAGTCGAGTTGAATACCATCACTTTACAAGACTCGCTACAACACTTATCCACATTGTCTCAAGAAGAGCAAGAAGCTATTGTGAACCAAATCATTGAGGACTTAATTGCGAAAGAGAAGGCTGACTCCGCCAAATTAGCTCAACAAGCTCGCGAGGCTGAATTAGACGAAGGGATACGAAGCGTAAACACACAAGGTCTTTTGGGTGGAAGTGGTGATAATAGTTGGTACTTCTATAATGCCCAACTGCTCCGTTCAGGTAAGCAGGAGTTTGTTCGCAAATGGGGCAATCGACCACTTGAAGACAACTGGAGGCGATTGAGTAAGGCTTCTGTAATGCAACCTATAGATGAAATGAGCATGGGAAATGAAGATGACACTCTACCTTCGGATTCTACAGATAATACCACGAACACTGCTCAAGTTCCTACTCCAATGGTGACCGATGTACATCAACCACAATACTATTTGCAACAAATACCTAAGAGTGAACAAGACATCAAAGCATCAAACGATCTAATAGCCAAGGCTATCAAAAAACTGATGAACATATACTTGGACAAGATGAATGATTGGGATAGGAGTGAATCGGCTTTTGAAGATTACTGTCGTCGTTTCCCAAATGACTCTGTACTTCCTGATTTGTACTACGTTCAATACATCAATGCATTGCGTCTCAACAGAGAGAATGATGCGACCTACTACGCACAACAGATCTTAGAGCGTTTCCCTAATACTCCACAAGCGAAGATTGTGTCTGATCCTACCTATTTTGAACGTCTCAAACGAACATTACAGGAGCAAGATTCACTCTATGAGTTGACATATAATGCATATACAAAAGGAGATTTCCAAATAGTCAAGCAAAACAAAGATTACGCAGAGTTGAACTATCCTGAAGCTGTCTTGATGCCACGTTTCTTATTCTTGAATGCGATAGCTGTTGCACGTACTGATGGGCAAGAACCTTTCATCACATGCTTAAAAGATATGGTGATGCGTTACCCTAATAGTGATTTAGGAGCAATAGCTAAAGATATGTTGGCTATGATGGGACAAGGTATGGAAAGCCAACAAGGGGGTACGGTGAGCGACTTAACACAAAAACGTGAGAATGTTGTACAAGAAGATTCTGCCTTATTAGCACAATCAACCTTGGACGAAAATATAGAGCCTCACGTTTTAATAGAAATTGCAGCCGATGAGAAGCAACTCAATGATCTATTGTATCAAGTTGCCTTATTCAATTTTGCACAATTTATGATTAAAGACTTTGACTTACAAACCTTCCATAATTACACAGCCACTACCAGTGCCTTACGCATTTCTGGGTTGGAGAGTAAGGAAGAGTGTGAATGGTATATTGGGCTAATGCAAAAGGATGCTACACTCAGTCAGTACTTCATTGAAATCAAAGCACAGATAAAGGTGATTCATTGATAAGTATTTGCTGATGCATGGTGTAAACATATTTTAATGCATCACTATTTATAAAAATTATATTTCGCGTATATGATTATAAAGCGCATTCAGTATAAGAAAGGTAGTCGTAAATGACTACCTTTCTTGATGTCGGGATGACAAGATTTGAACTTGCGACCTCCGGTCCCCCAGACCGTTGCGCTACCGGGCTGCGCCACATCCCGATTTGAAAACTGATGTGCAAAAGTACTATATTTTTTTGACTTAGACAAATTTTTGCCACAAAAAGATAAGTCTATATATTAGATAACATAGAGAAGATTAGAAGTTATACCTATTCTTACACTATTATCTCATTTTGGCATTCATTATCTACGCAGCACAACCTCGAGAATGGGAGGTTGTGCTATATAGATAAATTATGTTAATGATATTTTTACTCTGTCAACCAGCGAACATATGCAAAGTCCATGCGGTGTGGAAGCAAATCATTCTTTGGATACATACGTAATCCAAATTTCATACCTCCAGCATAATCTAGTAGATATGCTAATTCAAAGCGCATATGACTGCCATCTACTTTCACCAACTTGAGAGGTTCTACCTCATAGAGTTTATTATTATTGTGAGTAGAGGTACGCACCACGACAAGTTCAACGCCTATACCATTATCATTGAGATTCTTGGTATCCAATTCAACTGCAACTTTGAGTTTCTCACCCACATTGAGGTTTTGCAAGTTGGTCATTGGTAACTCAATCTTAGTAACCTCTATCTCGTCCCAATGTTGTACCATATTCTCTTTCCAAGCAACAATCTCTTTAGCAACACTGAAAGCATTTTCAGTCAAAGCATGGTGACGTTTAGCTAATTTGTTGTAGAAACGATCAAAGTAGTCGTCCATCATACGTTTGGTTGTGAAACGTGGAGTAATTTTTGTAATGGAGTTCTTGATTGTTTGTATCCATTCTGGGCTATAACCTTTGGAGTTCTTAGCATAGTACATTGGAATAACCTCATTCTCCAATATTTGATAAATGGTAGCGGCATCTAATTGGTCTTGGTGTGCTTGGTTCTCGTATGTGCGCTTTTCTGTTAGGGCCCATCCCGCATCTTTCACGTAACCTTCATACCACCATCCGTCCAATACTGAGAAATTGAGGACGCCATTCATTTGCGCTTTCTCACCAGACGTACCACTAGCTTCTAATGGTCTTGTTGGGGTATTGAGCCAAATATCCACACCACTCACAAGGCGTTTAGCTAAACGCATATCATAGTTCTCAAGGAAAATTATTTTGCCTAAGAACTGAGGCATACGACTAATTTCGATGATGCGTTTGATAAGTCCTTGACCACCTCCATCTGCGGGGTGTGCTTTACCCGTAAAGAGGAATTGAACTGGATAATTAGGATTGTTGACCAATCGCTCAAGACGTTCCAGGTCTGTGAAGAGCAAGTGCGCACGTTTGTAGGTAGCAAAACGTCTTCCGAAACCAATAATGAGATTGTTTGGATTCATTTCGTTGAGTGCACGAACAATACGACCTGGGTCGCCTTGACTCTTCATCCAATCTTCTGTAAATTTCTGTTTGATATAGTCAATCAATTTTTTCTTCAATGACAAACGAGTGGACCAGATAGTATCATCACTTAAATCATTGTACGCTTTCCACATCTCAGGATTGGATTGGTCATTGAACCATTCCTTTGGGAAGATTTTTTTGTACAAAGCTTTCCATTCGCTCGCTGCCCATGTAGGCATGTGAACACCATTGGTTACATAACTAACATGTAACTCTTCTGGGAAATAGCCTGGCCATACAGGAGAGAACATTTTCTTACTTACTTCTCCGTGCAACCAACTCACACCATTGGCTTCTTGACAAGTATTGAGAGCAAATACACTCATAGAGAATTTCTCACTGCCATCATCTGGATTGTGACGTCCCATTCCGATGAGATCTTTCCACTCAATACCCAAGCGTGAAGGATATTCAGACATATACTTATAGAAAATACCCTCTTCAAAATAGTCGTGACCTGCGGGAACAGGTGTATGGCAAGTATATAATCCACTCGCACGTACCACCTCAAGTGCTTGATTGAAGGTCAAATGCTCTTCTTCAACCAAATCAACCAATCGTTGCAATCCCATCAGGGCAGCATGTCCCTCGTTGCAGTGATAAACGTCTTTTTTGAGACCAAGTTTCTTAAGTGCTAATGTACCACCTATACCTAACATTATCTCTTGTTTGATACGGTTTTCCCAGTCACCGCCATAAAGTTGATGAGTGATTTGACGGTCCCATTCTGAGTTCATCTCATTATCTGTATCCAAGAGGTACAAGTTGATACGTCCTACCGCTACTTGCCACAAATAAGCATATACCTTGCGGTCTGGATAAGGCACTTCAACAACCATTGGTGTACCATCTTCGTTCTTAACTTGCTTGATAGGCAAGTTGTTGAAATTTTGTGCCTCATACTTAGCCAACTGTTGTCCTTCTGGTGAGAGGGCTTGTGTAAAATAGCCGTAACGATAAAGGAAACCGATAGCCGTCATATCCACATTGCAGTCACTTGCCTCTTTCAAATAGTCACCTGCGAGAACACCAAGACCCCCTGAATAAATCTTCAGCACATGAGTCAAACCATACTCCATGGAGAAATAAGCCACACTGGGTTTGGATTTATCCTTAGGAGTATCCATGTAAGCACGGAACTCATCATAGGTCTCGTCCAACTTTTTCATAAAAGCTTTGTCCTCCGTTAACTCAAGCATTTTTTCGTAACTCAGATGATTGAGAAGGGTGATAGGATTAGAATCGCAACGATGCCATGTATCTAAATCTATCTCTCGAAATATGTTTTTTGCATTGCTATTCCATACCCACCAAAGGTTATAGGAAAGCTCTTGTAATTTCTTTAGATTCTCTGGCAAATGGGCTTGTACGTTTGCTTCAGTCCAAGAAGCCTGATTAACGTTACTAACTCGAATTTTTGTCATAATTGTTATTAATTAAATGAAATAAATTACACAATCTATAATTCTCCAAACATGAAAAAAATCACCTTCAAGTTAGGAGGTGTGCATAAAAATCGCACAAAGGTACACTTTTTTTTTGAATTTGCAAAATCTAATTGTAAAATCCCATACCAACTATGTTAGTGACAATGCAAATGTTAAGTCAGGCAAGCATTCTATACATATTGTGAACAATAAAGTTGCATAGGTTTTTGAAATGTCGTATCTTTGCAGTGTAAATCAACATGTTTAACTATGAAAAACTTAATAAACAACTTATCTATGATTACGGAACAAGAAATCTACCGCAGAAGAGATATGCGGGATATTTTCACTTTCACCATTGACCCTGCTGATGCCAAAGATTTTGATGACGCCATTTCTTACCATCGTATGGAGAATGGCAACTATCAAATAGGTGTCCATATAGCAGACGTGACCCATTATGTTTTACCAGGGTCTGAGATTGATATCGCAGCATATGAGAAAGCCACTTCTACATATTTGGTAGATGAGGTTTTTCCCATGTTACCTGAAGCATTGTGCAACGACCTATGTTCGCTTCGCCCTAACGAGGAAAAATTGTGTATGTCTATTGTTTTTGACATCTCCCCGGACGCACAAGTTCTCAAGCATAAAGTATCCCGTACGGTAATTAAGAGCAACTGTCGTTTGTCTTACGAACAAGCAGATGACCTATTGAATGGTAAAAGAGCAGATATTGCTTCATCTATAGAAGAACAACTCAGAGAGAGTCTCAAAGAGTTGAACTTTTTGGCTAAACAATTTCGTCAAAAACGCATCGCCAAGGGTGCTTTGGAGCTGGAACAAGAGGAAATGAGATTTCGCTTGGATGAAAACAAATTTCCTGTAGAGATATACTTTGAGCAATCCACAGATGCTCATCAACTTATTGAGGAATTTATGTTGCTTGCCAATCGTACCATTGCAACCTTGTTGGCTCAATATGTCCCAATGGTTTATCGTGTGCATGATTTGCCTA
Organism: Paludibacteraceae bacterium; assembly: GCA_017938155.1. Classification (GTDB taxonomy): domain Bacteria; phylum Bacteroidota; class Bacteroidia; order Bacteroidales; family Paludibacteraceae; genus Colicola. Next base: position 19,073 of record JAGBCD010000009.1, read on the forward strand.
ATAAAGAGAAAATGGCTCTTCTCAAACGATTTACCAAACGGAGAGGAGATGCTATCCCTGCCAGTACGGTGAAGATGCTCACAATGCGTGCAATGGCTAAGGCCGTTTATGCAACGCACAACATCGGTCACTATGGATTGGCATTTGATTATTACACCCATTTCACATCCCCTATTAGACGTTACCCAGACATGATGGTGCATCGTTTGGTGAGCATCTACCTTTTGGGAGAGCGTAAAGCTTCGGAATTGATTACACCATATGCTCACTACAAAGACATAGAACAAGTAGAAACAGCATGCCAACATTGTACGGATATGGAAGTAACTGCAACGACTGCAGAGCGTGACTCTATCAAATACATGCAAGTTCTTTGGTTACAATCTTTTGTAGGACAAGAATTTGATGGTGTCATCTCTTCCGTTACTGATTTTGGATTGTTTGTCCAACTGAACGATTCCCACTGTGAAGGCCTGATTCCAATAAGGACCTTAAGTCCAACGGAGCATTTGGTCTTTGACGAACGTAATTTCCGTTTGATTTCCCAGCCCAACAAGCGCGTCCGCAGGGGGCACTTCACCGAATTGCCAAATCCCACCAAATCGTTGGAGTTTACTTTGGGCGATAATGTACGCGTTCGGGTAGTCAAAGCTGATGTAAATAGACGATTGGTTGATTTTGAATTGATATCACACGAAAAGGTATAATGAATAGACAAATATGCCTCAAAATATCATAAACTCCTATTTTTAGGTCTTTTGGGGGTTGTTAATCTCGTTTTTTTATGCTACCTTTGCGCATTCAAAGTTTTTGTTTTGTTTTCATGCAATACTTGACCACCCATACACTTATCAAGAAGTTCATTTTATGTGGATTGTTGATAAGTTTTTCTCTTCTTCCTTGTTTGGGAGAGGTTGTTGTCTTGCGTTCGGGCAAAGTGTTGCAAGGAGAGGTTTTGGTACACGATCAAGATATTCTTATTATTCGCGATACAGATGGGGTTCGCCGGCAGTATCCAACCAGTTCGGTACTCTCTATCCAAGCCGAAGAGCAACAATCCAATGAATCACAAGAAAAACAAGAAGTTTCTGAATCCGTAACACAAAAAAACTCATTATCCGCTGTTGTATTACGCTTTCAAGTCACAGCAGGAGCATGTATGATTCCCAACGAGTCATTGGGGTCCGCATATGAGATAGGTATGGCAATTGGTACGCGTAATTTGATAGGCAAACGCATATTCTTAGGAGGGGGTATTAGTTATCAACACATCATGTTGGACCAAAAAAAATATTCCATCCTACCTCTCCAAGCAATACTATCGATTGCTCTAAGTGAACACCCACATTCTCCAGAGATTGGTATGAATTTGGGATATGGATTTGCTTTTGGTGGATTGAACGGCGGCGTATGTGGTGGTGCAAAAATAGGCTGGAGATGGCAGTTCTCCACCAAATCGGCATTGTTGTTGTCTGGGTATGTACACATGCAACAAGTAGAGGCCAAAGTACTTGAAACTATTGATAATCAAATATATAATTATACTGCTCATAGAGGTTTATTGAGTACAGGTTTAAATGTGTCTATCCAATTCTAATTGCATACTATAAATTGAAGGCAAGTATATTAAATAGGAATAAAAAACAGGCCCGTAAGCATAGAGTCACCATCCTTCTCAACGATAGTGAGATGCGTGTGCTTACCAGACATTGCGAAAAATATATGATTCGAAATAGAGCTAAATTTGTTAGAGAAGCCTTGATGCGAAACATTCTCAAACAAATGGACAAAGATGCTCCTACTTTATTTGATTGACACATAGAGTTTATGATTTACAATTAATGTGCTTTTTATAGTTTTAAAAAGTGCATTTTTTTTGTTTATTCAAAAATATTATATAACTTTGCATTTGAAAACATATATTTTTTTATGAAAAACAATAATATTCCGCTATTAGATTGCCCTGTAGATTTTTTAATAGGAGATGCTTCAGGTAAGGTTCTTAATGAGTATGGTAGATTTCCTTGTAAAATCAAGTGTGGTGTGTATGCTATTGTTGTAAAGGGAACGGCAAGGGCTACTATCAACATCACGCAATATGATTTCAAAGAAAATGATGTTGTATTGTTGGAGCCTGGCGGTTTTTTGCTGATTCATGAATTTTCAGAAGACGCTTTGATTTACTATATATTATTTTCTTCATCTTTCTTAGAGAAGAACACGTATAACAACCGTATGACGTTGGGGTCTGTTCGTTTGAAAACCCCTGTTGTTACTGTAACAGATGAGCAAAAGGAAGTAATTAAAAAATCGGTAATGGTATTGATTGAAGCTTCCAATTGTCAACCATCTATGCTCAATAGTAAGAGCATGGTTCATATTTTCAACATGGTGCAACAAGGTTATACAGCGTATGCAAAGAGTCAAAGTGATTATACAGATCGTCCTATTGACCGCAAAACGGAGATTTACCAAGACTACTCCCGCTTGGTCCTGGCTCATTATACAGAGTGGCATCACGTATCCAAGTATGCAGAAGCGATGCATATAACGTTACCCCACTTGTGCAGTACTATCAAGCAAGTAAGTGGAAATACGGCTGGGGATCTGATTACCGAGGCTATTTTGACTGATGCAAAAGCGCAACTCAAGATTACCAATATGCAAGTCAAGGAGATTGCTTTCTCGTTAGGATTTGAGAATGTAGCATTCTTCAATCGCTTTTTTAAGTCCCATACGGGTGTTACTCCAAAGACATATCGTAACATGTAATAAATTGAACGCCCATAAGATAATTGTGGGCGTTATTTTTATTCTTTGGTATTGGTATTTTTGACCATTTCAAAAAAATTAAGTACCTTTGCATTCGTATTCACTCAATATCGAGAAGTAGCGCAGTTGGTAGCGCACCACGTTCGGGACGTGGGGGTCGGGCGTTCGAGTCGCCTCTTCTCGACTAAAAAAGGCTGCAATGCCTTTTTTTGTTGAAGAATGAGAGTGAGAAGAACACCTTAGGAAGGAGACCCAACAAATTTGTATTTTTTGGGGAAGAGGAGAATTGACGGGCACACAAGACTGCTTGATAATAGTACGTTGACTAGTTCTCTACAACGACTATGGTATTAATAACAACCTCAAGCACCTATCAAGAGCTTCTGTCCAATAAGGAATATCTTGTTGGAAAGTTTGTTTGTATTTACTTTTGTCCAAAACACTATAATGAGGACGTGGTGTCTTGTAAGCATATGCGCTTGACAAAATGGGTTGCACGCGGCAATGTATTTGTTTGGACTCGGGCAGTAGGGTATTGGCGAGTTGATGTATGGCTATCGTAAAATCGTACCACGAACACACGCCTTCGTTAGTAAAATGATAAACACCAGCATGCCACTCAGGCGCATTGATAATATGGAAAATAGCTTGTGCCAAATCCGCAGCATAAGTTGGGGTTCCTATCTGATCAAAGACCACACCTAATTGTTCACGCTCAATCCCAAGACGTAACATTGTTTTGACAAAATTATTTCCGAATGAAGAGTATAACCAAGCTGTACGCAAAATGATAGCTTGTGGATTTACTTCCATGAGTTTCTGCTCGCCAATTAATTTTGTACGTCCGTATGCTGTGTTGGGAGCTACGGGATCATCCTCTTTGCAGGGGATATACTCTTTTCCAGAGAAAACATAGTCCGTACTTATATGAATAACCTTGCAGCCTGCTATTCCCAACCATTGCACAGCATCGGCATTGATACGCATAGCTGTCGGTTCATCCTCTTCTGCTTTGTCCACTTGAGTATAAGCAGCACAATTGACAATTAAGTCTATATGATGTTCTTGTACGAAAGTGTTCACATCATCTTGTTGGGTAATGTCTAAGATATAGACAGGGACATCCGTTTCTGGAAGTGTCATGATATCTGCAAAGAAATAATTGTGTTGAGGGTATTGAGCAGATAGTACCCGCATCTCGTTTCCTAATTGGCCATTGCAGCCTGTAATAAGTATATTCATAGCGTTACATATTGGGCGTTATTAAAAAGGGTTATCCAAATCTTTTAAGAAAGGGTGGTTCTTATCTTTGTCTGACAATATCATTTGGTCTTTAGGAACTCTCCAATTGATGTTTAATATAGGGTCATTGAGCATCAATCCGCCATCTGCTTCTGGGTGATATAAATTGTCACATTTGTATGCAAAGATAGCAGTGGGACTCAACACACTGAACCCATGTGCAAAACCACGTGGAATGAAGAACTGGCGATGATTTTCAGCACTTAGTACCACCGAGTACCATTGTCCATAAGTGGGACTATCTTTGCGCAAATCCACTGCCACATCCAAGACTTCTCCTTCGATGCAACTAACCAGTTTAGCTTGGGTATAGGGAGGCCGTTGAAAATGAAGACCTCTTACAACGCCATACGTAGAAGCCGACATATTGTCTTGTACAAAACGAGCTGTTATACCTGCCTGCATATAACGTTCTTCGTTGTAGGTTTCCACAAAGAATCCGCGACTATCCTTAAAAACTTTTGGTTCGATAACCAATACTCCTTCTAATGGTGTTTTGATGACTTGCATATGCTGATGTATTTAGTTACTATTATATTGCTGCTCTGAGAATGATACGGATACCATTACGTTGCCAAGGTCCCAATCCTTGTAGGTGGGTTAGTCGGCGCACATATTCCACACGTAGCACCTTGAAAATATTTTCTACACCCACCGTGAACTCCATATAGGGCATATAGGCATGCTTGCCATCGGAAAAAGTGGGGTTACTATAGATGGGTTGTCCCGATTCGTTGATATACGAAACAGGAAAATCGTATAATCCTGGAGTAAGGGCAGGATTGTTGCGATCGGAAAGATAACCACATAAAATATGGAAGGACATTACCTCACGTAGCTTAAGCAGTTTAATACCTGGGATACGATTGAACAGCCATCCCTTCATGTTATATATCACGTGACAAGCCACATATCGGTCCATAAGAAACTCCATGGGTTGCATCAAGTTGAACGCCTTAGGTTCCATCAGTATGGAGTTGTTGGATGCAGGTATAAAGAGTTTGGTAAATGGAATTTTCTTGCCTGCTACATATCCCAAATCTCCAGCCAAATCCAAGTGTCCAAAGGCAGATAACCAAAAACGTGATTCTGCAGATAATTGGATACGATTGTAGTAATAATCATCTTCTAATATATATCCCATCTCATTGATAAAACGGAAAACAGGTGCATCTTTCCATAAGTTAAAAGGCGACTCGACCCCTTGCCTATCGTTGTATATGAATCCTCCTGGAGAATACCTGAGTTGGAAGGTCCACATCGCATCATGATAATATTGTCGTTGCAAATAGGATCCATCCTCATTGCGTTTGTTGTATTTAAGTATGGTAGGAGCTCTATCGGGCCTTGGAGCTGCCCATTTGCCGTTGGGCAAACCCAAACTACCATTAGGTTGGTTGTTCATGAAATCAAACCAAGTGATGATAGACAATTGATTGGCCCACTCTTTTTCATACTTCAGTCGAATACGAGCAACGTATTGCATCGGCAAAGGCTTGTAATTGAATTTTATAGACATCAATATATGGTCACGATCTACAACGCGGTAAGTCTGTCCCAATTCTTCAAGGTCGTATGTGAGTTGCAGGGATAGGTTGTGTCGCAAACATTCATAAGGATAATACTCTTTGTCATGGAACGAATACAATGCGGTTATTCCTCCTTTGAATCGTTTGTCATTCAATCCGTATGCAGCATAAGTATTCATGAACCATCTTGGGTGTTGATTAGCAGTCGTCATTCCTCCTATACGAAAACGGCATCCTTCTTGTTCGTTGTAAGAGAAAGTATTGAACACTGGTCCAAAATCCCATTTACTTTTGTTTCGTTCCATAGTTGTTGGAACATACTCTTGGATAAGATCTTGTATTGTGTTGACCATACGTCTAAACTTGGGTACGCGCATAAACTCAGGCACCATACTATCCACCATGGTTTCCTTGGGAGTGAGTTTTCTAGGTCGCAACTGCGCCCACTCTTCGTACCCCTTAGTCTTAGCATCTTTCAAGGTAACAACAGCTCCAGACATTCTAAATAAACTATCTGGGAAAGTGGGTTCAAAATTATAATCTCTAAAGTATCGAGTCTGGTGGGCATAGATATTACGATAAGAGCGTTTGGAGAGGGCAAATCGTGCATAGGTATTTACTTCATTAGAGACCCAACGTCCATTAGGCAGCCGTCTAAAAGACTCTTCTATGCTGAGATGGTTGACCCAATTGAGATTGATATGAGGAGGAACATTGATGCTATATTTTTTCAAGGCATATGTCGAATCAGTTACGATATACAAGTGTCCCGTAAAGCCAAAACTCTCGCTATTAACAGGAACAAATGCTAAATCTACACAAGGAGTATCATCTATCATAACCGTATCCATGATATAGTAGTGATAAAAACTGACAGCCAAAGTGGATGATAATGGGCTCACAAACCTATTCAACAGTAGGTTGATGTCATTCGGAAAAATGTTCATCGGTTGGAAAACAGCCCTCATATTCTCCGTCAATCCCCCGTTATCAAACAACTTATCAAAACCTTCCCATCGCATGGCCTTGACCACTTTCTGCTCACCTCTGGAGGAACCATGATAGTACTCATCGGCTACTGTTTCACGAACGGATAAGGTGACCATACGGGTTTCGTTTGCCTTAAGCAAAGTGGAGTCACGAAGGATGCGAACACTATCGGTATTGATAACCAAAGAGTCCTGACCTATCGTGATAGTATCAACCGACAAGAAATTGGTATCTGGTATCAACACTCCATGCTCTACACGAAGCGTGTCAATATATTTCTCTACAAACTTGAAATTCTTCCAAAACTTATTCTTATCCAAATTGAAGTCAAATGGTTCAAGTGAAAAGGCCAATTTCTCATAACTCTCCACGCTATAGCTTTCCATACCTCCCACACGATTGACACCTTTGTTGGCAATGACATTCTTGATTAAGTCCACCGCTGGATTCCCCCGACGTCTATATCGCTCACGCTTGCGAGTAGGTTTGATAACGACATCCGACAACTTATACACGTCTGGTTCTAACTCTATTTTCTGTTTCTTCAAAGTTCCTTTTTTTAGGTGAATCTGTTTCGTTTTATAGCCCACCATACGAAACTCCAGAGTCGTAAAACCTTCGTTATTTACCAATACAAACTTGCCATCCAAGTCTGTTGTTGTCCCTGTCGTAGTTCCTGCAAACAGAATCTGCACAAAGGGAAGTGTTTCACCCGTTTGCGCATCAACGACTACCCCTTCCATGCCTGTACTGGAGGTGCTACGGGGAACCGCATATGCTCCCATTACAAAGCACCAGAGAAGTAATACAAATTTTTGTCGAAATCTATTCACAATCATTAAAACATAATACCTTGCAAAGGTAATACTAATATTTTGGATAAACAAATTAAGTTGCCAAACAATTGGGCATATTATCCCAAAAAAAACACAATTGTTGTGTTATGTTGTCAAACAAATATATCCTTTTTTTTGTTCATGCGTAAAAATTATTGTACTTTTGCAACGTGAGTTACTAACATTAGATGATTATCGTTATGAATATTCCGTCCGTAAACAAAAGAATAGGTTTGTCCACTCTTTTTTTATTGTTTTCTATCAGCATATTAGCTGTAGCTCCCCATCCATCCATTGGGGGTGTAGAACCTATGAGAAAAAGTATTCTCAAGCAACACCCTTTGGCTACTTCGCATCGTCGTATGAACCAAGCAGTTCATACTACTCCTTTCCCAACGAAAGGATTACTCATCTTGGCGCAATTTACTGATATTAAGTTTGATTCGATTAACACACAGATAGCTTACGACTCCTTGGCAAACAGCAGTCACTACACATTCAATGGTGCTACAGGTTCGTGCAAACAATATTTTGAAGACCAATCAAATGGTAAATATAGTCCTCAATTTGATGTCATCGGTCCTGTCACCCTCCCTCATACTGCCGCTTATTACGGCAAAGATACCGCAGGAACAGGTAATGACCGATACATTTTTGACTTTGTGTACGATGCATGTCGTGAAGCAAATAATATAGGCGTAGATTTTGCCCAATACGATTTCAATAGAGATAATGATGTGGACCTTATTTACATCGTGTATGCGGGGTATGGTCAAGCCGATGGCGGCGAACAAGCAACCATATGGCCTCACTCATGGGACATCATGTCTTCGCTCTATTTCGGTTATACCAATCAGTCCACCTATTATGTCACGTGCGACGAAAAAACATGGGATATCATTGATTACAACTTACCCATGTTTGATGGCAAGACACTCATGACCTATGCTTGTTCCAACGAACTGAATTATTCACAAAAACTACGTGATGGTATAGGTACGATATGCCATGAGTTTAGCCATTTGTTAGGTCTCCCAGACTACTATATCACGGACAATGCTTATAGCCATCTTAAGAATCAAACCCCAGGTAGTTGGTCTATCATGGGTAGCGGCAATTACCTCAATGAATCACGCACACCTCCCAATTACTCGGCATACGACAAGTATTTTTTAGGATGGGCAGAACCTACCGTACTCACCCAAGGACAATCCATATCCCTTCCTGCGGATCAAATGACATATTTCCAAGTACGCAAAAATGGGAGTCCCACAGGAGCCTTGTGTACAGATACTGTATATTACATTGAGAATCGTCAATATGAGCATTGGGACGCTTACTTACCAGGACACGGCATGTTGATATGGCAAGTCATCTACAACGAACAAGCATGGATAGATAACTCCCCCAATGGTCCCATCGTTCGCTATACCTTGCTTAGTGCCGACGAGTCACAGAGTGTCTATACCAGTTCCTCTGCTGGTGGAAATAAACCAAGTATACCCTTCCCTGGTTCACTCAATGTACGTACCACTCGCTTGTTTGACACCTACCTCAACCAGATAGAAGAGATCAACGGCATCATCTCTCTATCCACCTCATCCACCCCTATGGATCCAAGTTCTAACATTGAAACAATTGGTTCAAAAACAGAGAACGCCCTATACTATAATGTATTAGGCATCCCCGTTGATCCTACTCGACATAAAGGTATCGCCATCCACAAAGGTGCGATTGTTATCCTTTAGGGTTGAGTATAAGGAGCAAAGGACTCATAAAAATAGTTCATCCATCTTTGAGCTAAATAGTCATATTTGGCCAAAAAATCCGCTTGGGTCACATTGCCTTCTACCCATTGGTAATACAATGGAAGAAACTCTTTGCATATTAAGGTCTCTGTTGATTTGGTGCAAGAGAGTAACGAAGGTTTATTCTCAGCTCCCTGTAAGATATTTCCAATATGAACATATTTGTTTCCGTTGCTAATCTTCAATGGAAAAACCCATTGGTTTTTGATTTTCAATGACGCGTCACACATCTCACTATGCAACAATGTGGGGTCTTGATTTTTTTTCTTCATATCTTTTGCTACCATATAATCGGGCAAATGCGATGCGTCACTCATCACGATAGGTACAGCCACTGCACAAGCAGGATAACCCAACATACTCCACATCAAGGTGTAAGCAGGATTGTCATTTTTCGCTACACCTTCAAAAACGATAACCGCAGAGGTAATGCGACGTGGAATAAAATCTTGGTCTGCTATATACTGAGGCGTGTGGGTAGGCTCATACGACACACCCAACACTTCATGCTTGTACTGACGAGAGAAAAGATCAATCGCCTCAATGGCTGTCATTTCATCGTCACAAGAGAATCGATCTCTCATGATAGCAGTGGCAGTCTGATAACGTTCCCAACCCTCGTAATCCTCATAACGGCCTGCCTCACTAAAGTTAGTTACCACACGATAACCAGTAGCAGATTGGTTGACATCATACTTAATCCACTTGGAATTGTTCATCTCATAATAAGCAGCACCGCCATGGGCATCAATGAGTCCAAAATTAGCCTCCACTCCCCAAGGTTGGGGGTAAGTCTGCATCCATGCTTCAAAATCCTCTATCGTAGCACAATTGCCTAACACATGAAACATCAATTCTCCTTCCCTATCCATCTGGCAGGACAAGGTGTCTTCTCTGAGGTTATAAGAAGCTGTGTTCATAATACATAAACCTTCTGAGTTCATGCCCGCCCACACTTCACCATGTAGTGAGGGCGAATTGACCAGCCCCACAAAAGTATATTTGGGCCCTTGGAAATGGGCTATTCGGTTGTTCAACTCACCCGTATCACGATGTTTGAACATCATCGGTTTGCCAGAGGGAGTCGCTTGACCACTGATAATGAACGATGTGCATGCCAACAAAGTGGACACACACATCATACTAAACAAGGTTAGAATAGTCTTTTTCATGGTAAAAAGTGGAATACTATAATGCCTTCAACGTAGCCTGCAAATATTCATAGAACTTCTGAACAGATGCTATATTCACACGTTCATCTGGACTATGTGGATACTGGATAGTAGGTCCAAAACTAATCATATCCATGTTAGGATAGTTGCTTCCTAAGATACCACATTCCAATCCTGCATGTATGGTAATAATGTTTGGAGTTTTGCCATACAAGGTATTGTAGGTTGTTTTCATTATCTCCAATACACGGCTATTCACATTGGGTTTCCACCCTGGATAAGCTCCTGAGAATTTCACATTTGCTCCTGCCAAAGCGAATACCGATTGAATCATCTCGCATAATTCAGTTTTGCGTGACTCAACAGAAGAACGAGTCAAGCATAGAACGGTTATTTGATTGTTTTCGGTCTTAATGGTAGAGAGGTTATTGCTTGTTTCTACTACTTCAGGCATCTCAGGTATCATACGGAAAACGCCGTGTGGGCACGCACATATAGCATGAATCAAGAAATCTTGCACATCTTCTGGCAGTTCCTCTTGTGGACAAACCACTTCTTTAGCAGTCATGCTAATGTTGGTTTCCACCCCTTCGTACTCTTTGATGAAAAGGTTCTCATAATCCGCCAATAACTCCAACACCTCATCCTTAGCAGCTGCGGGGATTGTGATGACAGCAGAAGCTTCACGAGCGATAGCATTTCGCAAACTACCTCCTTCTACGGATGCCAATCGAGCTTCATAATTAGCCACAGCATCTTTCAAGAATCTGAACAACAACTTGTTGGCATTGGCACGTTGCAGGTTGATGTCACAACCAGAGTGTCCACCTTTGAGTCCTGTAAGGGTGATCTCCAAAGCTATATCTCCTTCTTCAACAGCTACGGGAGTATAATCAAACGTAGCGGTAGTATCAATACCTCCTGCACATCCGATATACAATTCTCCTTCTGACTCACTATCCAAGTTCAATAATGTTTGTGCTTGCAATAGGCCACCTTCTAACGCTTCCGCGCCATACATACCTGTCTCTTCATCCACAGTAACCAACACTTCCAATGGAGGGTGAACTGCATCTTTATCTGCCAAGATAGCCATAGCAGCTGCTATACCTATACCATTGTCTGCACCTAAAGTGGTACCATCGGCCGTTACCCATTCGCCATTCTCCTCTACATACGCACGGATGGGGTCTTTCTCAAAGTCAAAAGCAACAGCGTTATTTTTTTGAGGAACCATATCCATGTGTCCTTGGAGAACTACTCCTGGGTGATCTTCATACCCTTTGTATGCTGGTTTGCGAATGATAACGTTACCTATCGCATCAACGATGGTTTCCAAACCTAATGATTTACCAAAATTAGCCAAAAAGGCTGATATTTCTTCTTTTTTTCCTGATGGGCGTGGAATCTGTGTTAAGTCATAGAAATAGTTCCACAATGCTTTGGGTTCTTGATTTTTCATATTATTCATTGGTTATTTCTCCACAAATAGAGATTTGTAATAGTCTTTTAACTTCTTGCGTATCGTTAGGATTTTCTCCAAGCAAGTACATCATTTTGGTCAGCAGTGCCTCAGTAGTGATATCATATCCCGACAATACTCCAGCTTTGAGTAGGTTCATACTCACCTCATACAATCCCATCTCTACCGAACCGGTATTGCATTGGGTTTTATTGACGATGATGATACCTTTGTTCACGGCATTGCGCAATTGGTGGTATAACCATTGTACCGATGGAGCATTGCCCGAGCCATAGGTTTCCAATACTACGCCTCTCAACCCAGGAATAGACAAAATGGACTGTACAACAGGCTCTGTTATTCCGGGGAATAACTTGAGAATAGCAACGGAAGGGTCGGTCTTGGTATGAAGCTTAAGGGGTAGATTCTTAGAAGGATAATGAATCAAGTGAGGTTGATAGATGATATGTACCCCCACCTTGGCCAAAGCTGGATAGTTGTAGCTATTGAAAGCAGCAAAGTGTTCAGCATTCTTTTTGGTTGTACGATTGGCTCTAAACAACTTGTCTTCAAAGAATATGGTCACTTCTGGAACCATCGCTTCACCTTTTTCATTCTTGGCCGAAGCTATCTCAATGGCAGTCAATAGATTCTCTTTGGCATCCGAACGCAACACACCCACAGGCAATTGGCTACCCGTAAAAACAACAGGTTTATTCAAGTTCTCCAGCATAAAACTCAAAGCAGAAGCTGAATAGGCCATCGTATCGGTTCCGTGCAAAATAACAAATCCATCGTACTGGTCATAATTGTCATACACGGCTCGTGCCATGCGTTCCCAATTGTCAGGATTGACATCAGAAGAGTCAATGAAAGGACTGAAGGGAAGCATCGATATTTCAATGTCGGACATAAACAACTCTGGAACAAATGCTTTGAAAGTATCCATATCCGCAGGACGTAAAGCACCTGTCTCAGCATTGCGAACCATAGAAATGGTACCGCCTGTAAAAATTAATAGAACATTCATAACCTAATCCTCCAAGTCGCTACAAAGATACTATAAGAATTTGAATTTTACAACTTTCAACATAAGTTTCAATATATTTTTGAAAGAAAATGAAGTTTGGCACAGGTTTTGCATAGTATTTTTCAGCATTGTTATAACAGTCATTTATCATCATGAAAGAAAAAACGAACATATTGATTTGTGAAGACGACATCAATCTCAGTAGCATCGTAGCCGATTATCTTAGAAACAATGATTACGTAGTGGACGTTGCCAAGGATGGCAAAGAGGGATTGGAAAAGAGTATGAACTCGCACTACGATATTTGTTTGCTTGATATCATGATGCCCAACATGAATGGATTTGATATGTTACAACAACTGCGCGCTAACGGCCGCGAACTACCCGTGATTATCGTTTCGGGACGAGCATCCAAAGAAGATATCATCAATGGCTACAAGTTAGGGTGTGATGACTATATTACCAAACCTGTATCAATGGATATCTTGATTTGGAAGATAGAAGCCATACTGCGACGCGTGAGAGAAAAGAATGAAAACAAGTTGGTTTATTTCCAATTAGGTCACTTGCATTTTGACTCTGTGAAACAAACCTTGGGCAACATTCATTTATCTTCCAGAGAGAACGACCTATTGCTTATGTTGTGCCGCAAACGCAATCAGTTGGTAGAGCGCAATCGGATCTTAAAATCCTTGTGGCAAACGGATAATTATTTCGCATCTCGGTCCTTATCTGTGTACATCAATCATTTGAGGAACCATTTACAAGATTGCCCAAACATCAAAATCTTGTCTGTCCACGGCAAAGGATATAAAATCATTGATGAACTAGAAAACGTAGAAAATTAGTATTATAATAAAGAGTATATTTACAATAAGATTTGTAAGATTTTTTTCAATTGTGTTATTAAATAGTGTTTTTTTCAAAAGGTGGCTCGATGTGAATCGCGCCATCTTTTTTTTGTAGCATAAAGAGTTATGCTTCGTTATTCGCCCTTTCGATTTGAATTTTCATGAGCGTAGTGAATAACTCTTCGCAGAGTTATATCGTTTCAAAGCACAACAAATTCCCTCGCGAAAGGGAATTTGTTGTTTGATAACCATAATATATATATGGGATTATTCTTCGTCTTTTTGGTTTGCTTCGTACTCTTTGATAAGTTTGTCTTGTACGTCTGCAGGTACCAATTCGTAGCTCTTGAACTTCATGGTGAAGGTCGCACGACCACCTGTGATACTGGACAAAGAAGTTGAATAAGAAGCCATCTCTTTCAAAGGAACTAAAGCTTTGAGTCTGGTGAAGTTCTTCTCAGCTTCCATACCGAGCACCATACCTCTACGGCCTGTGATATCAGACATTACATCACCCATCATATCACTTGGTACGAATACCTCTACCTCATAGATTGGTTCCAAGATCTTTGGATTTGCATTGCGGAATGCTTCTGCAAAGGCATTTCTACCTGCCAAACGGAAGGAGATTTCATTTGAATCTACTGGGTGCATCTTTCCATCGTAAACGATTACTCTCACGTCACGAGCATAAGATCCTGTCAATGGTCCTTGCTCTATACGGTCCATCAAACCTTTCAAGATAGCAGGAATGAAACGAGCGTCGATAGCACCACCCACGATAGAGTTGATCAAAACAAGTTTGCCACCCCAATCCAATGGAATCTCTTGAGTATCCTTAACTGAGATACGATACTCTTGGTTGCCAAACTTATAAATCTCTTTTACAGGTACGCCCTCTTCGTATGGTTCAATAATCAAGTGTACTTCACCAAATTGTCCTGAACCACCTGATTGTTTCTTGTGACGATAGTCAGCTCTTGCAGCTTTTGTGATAGTCTCTCTATAAGGAATCTTTGGTTCCTCAAATTGCACCATCATCTTATCGTTGTTCTCCAAACGCCATTTCAATGTACGCAAGTGGAACTCACCTTGTCCGCTAACGATGGTTTGTTTGAGTTCTTTGGATTGCTCAATCACCCAAGTAGCATCCTCTTCGTGCATACGAGTCAACAAAGCACTCAATTTCTCTGAATCACTCTCTGACAAAGGCTTGATTGCTCTACGATATTTAGGGTCTGGATAAACGATAGCTGGATATTGGTTATCGCAATCCTTGCTATTGAGGGTATTGCCCGTACGGGTGTCTTTCAACTTCACTGTTGCAGCGATGTCACCGGCAGCCACTTCTTCTACTGGAACGCGAATACTACCTGCTACACTGTAGAGTTGTGAAATACGCTCTTTGTTACCACGGTCAACATTGAACATATCATCGCCTGGTTTCACAGTACCTTGCATCACTTTGAAGTAGTTTACTTCACCGATATGAGGTTCAACTGATGTTTTGAAGATGAACATAGAAGTTGGAGCCCCTGCCTCTGGAGCCACAGCCTTGCCTTCCGTCGTTGTAGGTTGAGGAGCATCTGCTACAGATGGAGCCATCTCGCCCAAGAAGTCCATCAAGCGTCTTACACCCATATCCTTAATACCACTGGTGCATATAACTGGATACATACTGCCTTCTGCAAACACTGTCTTCAAACCACGCAAGGTCTCCTCTTCTGACAAAGTACCTTCGGTGAAGAATTTATCCATCAATGTCTCGTCAGCCTCAGCTGCCCACTCATGGAGTTTAGCACGTATATCTTCTACTGTTGCACTTTCGCTTTCTGGGATATCTTTCAACTCAGGTGCACCACCTTCAGCTTTCCATACAAGCATTTTGCCCTTCAACACGTCCACTACTGCGTTGAAATCTTTACCTGCATTGATTGGATATTGGATCAACATACATTTGTTGCCAAAGGTCTCTTTGAGTTCTGAGAATGTGCGCTCAAAGTCTGCATTCTCATGATCGCATTTATTGATAACGAAAACTACAGGTTTCTTTGCATTCTCTGCCAATCTGAAGTTGTTTTGTGTACCAACTTCTACACCACCATTCGCTGTCAATGTAATGATAGCGGTATCTACAACGTGCAATGCGGTTACAGCACCACCACAGAAGTCATCTGAACCTGGACAATCAATGATATTGAGTTTTTTGTTTGAGAACTCTACATTACATACGGTTGAGAATACTGAATAGCCATATTCTTTCTCTACTGGGAAATAGTCACATACTGTTGATTGTGACTCAATAGTTCCGCGACGTTTGATAACGCCGCTTTCGAAGAGCATCGCTTCCATCAAAGTGGTCTTACCTGAGCCACTTCCACCCATGAGAGCAATGTTCTTAATCTCATTTGATTGATAAACTTTTGCCATAATATTGGTATTGATTATTAGTTAGTATTCGTTATAGGATTCATTCGCCTTTTGTATTGGCATGCTGATCACATGTGTTTTCCAAAAACGGATGCTACATGACCATTACGTCAAAATCCGACGACAAAGGTAATACATTTTTTAGACATATACAAGAAGGCTTTTTATTATTTTTTCGTTGCCTTGGTTGGGAGGGCTACTATCTCTTCAAAATCTCTCCATCCATCCGCATTTTTATAAGCTTCTATACTTTGTATTGGAACCGACAATTGGGCTTTTTTATTTACATTCTTGAACGCGTTCTCCCCACATACTGGAGGCACTTCAGCACGACAAGAAATCTCTTTGATATCCGTACAATTGGCAAATGCTTGCGCACCTATAGACTGCAGCGTAGAAGACAACTTGAGCGACTTCATATAGTTGCATCCATAGAAAGCATTGTCCTCTATCTTCGTTACACAACGAGGAATAAAGAGGTTCTCTGGTCCTGTACAATATGCGAACGCACCATACCCTATCGTTGCCACACTATCTGGGATACGGGTATTGATACTTCCCACGATGAGTGTCTGACTTTCCCTTTCAATGATTGCATCACAGTTACGACGACTGCAATACACTTTGTTGTCTGGATGCACCGCAACCAAAGACAAATTGCAATCGCAAAAGGCATTGATACCGATCTTGCAAACGTTCTTAGGAATGGCCAACGATGTAAGCTTATAACATTTAGCAAAAGCTTCATTTCCAATCTCAAATATCGTGTCTGGCAACATAAGTGCTGTGAGTTGCTGACAATTGAAAAACGCTTTTTCACCAACGCGTACTACACTATCAGGAAGGATGATATGCTGCAGTTTGGTACAATTCATGAAAGCCTTATCTGCCACATATTGTAGCCCTTTGGGTAACTCAATATGCAACAAGTCCTCACAGTTTACAAAAGCAGAAGGTCCCACTCCCACGACACGATAAGCAGTCGCATTGCAATACATCGTATCTGGAATTGTCATATTCCCCTTGTACAATCGTTCTGCTGGTTGGTCATCCGATTTAGGAGCCACCTCTGCAGTCATGGTTTCAGGAAAAAGGTTGTAAAAAATACCATCAACATCCACATCGTATGCTAATATTACATTGGATATCAATGCCATAAAACAGAAATGTAAGATTCTTTTCATTAGTATAAGTGTTTAAAATAAGTAACCTATTTTGACATAGAAATTTGCTGGTTTGGGGTTGTCTTGCTGATTAAGTGCCATCGCCCAATCCACCGACAATATAAAATTCTCATTCATAGCCGCTTTCAGGCCTATACCTGCTGACATATGAGGTTGATAAATAGCCTTGTCATCAAAGTTGAAATAGTCACTCACAACAAGTCCTTCATTCAGGATACGCTGCGATATAGTCGCCTCATCCAATTGATAGGGTTGCGTCACAATACCCAAATCAAAGAAGGGAGCCAATCCTACATAAAAATGTTGACGCCCGATATCAAACTTAGCCAACTTGCACCGCAACTCAACGTTTGCATAAGCAAAGCCATTGGCTAATATACGATTTCTCATCACACCTCGCAGCGAGTTACCGCCTCCCAAACCTTCGTACAGCACCCTCTGAATGAAAAGCGTATTGAGGTACGTGTTCATGTAAAAAGGTGACTTACCTGCCAAATTGTTTTGAGTTCCCAATCGATAGGCCAACACCACCCAATCCTTGTAACATGACACATAATGTCGGAAAGTGAAATTAAACTGCAAATGGTTGTATCCAGCCTCTGCTTGACGCCCATATGCTGCATCAAAAGCTGCCGTATAAGTAAAGAATGCATCCGCATAAATACCTTTGGTAGGAGCACTGCGCTGATCACGGCTATCGTAACTGATTCCTGCTCTCACATATGGATGCCACCCCCCGCGCATTTCGTTCGCATCGATGATACCCCAATTGATATATTTCTCATATAACCCTACCACATTGGGGTCAAGTGATTTATGGTCAGTGGGAAGTCCCGTCTCTGGATTCAAATTATAAGCATGTTTCTTACCATTGAGCATGCTGATATCACATTCATTAATCATATACCCCAACACACCCACACCTGCGTTCCACTTAATATCTTTCCATATTGTCCCTTCTATGTCTGCCGCAAACCGAAACAAATCTCTCTTGTACTTATAGAAAGCACGCGACTGATAGTCTGCACTCATCTTGTTAGGGTCTTTGTTCCACTTGTGAAACTCGGATTTATACACCGATTGAAAACCATTGAAACCATAGAAATCACACATCGCATCAGGCAAATAGGTCAAGTCCAACGTTAAACGATGCTTTGGGATAAGGTACTTGCTATCATAGTTTACTCTGAAGATACCATAGTTTTTCGTTGTATAAGCAGCTTCAGCATAGATAGAATGGATATACTCGGGGTACTGCGAACCATCGCCATAAAAATATACATTCGTCAGCAATCCTCCTTGAAATCCCAAGTCTGCATCATAGGCCACTGAAGGAAGAATACCAAAGTTCCACCCAGTTTTGATTTTTCTACCTGTAGAGTCCACTACTTGCTTGTCTGGTCTGTTTGACGCATGTACTGCCAACGTGCAGAACAGACATACAAGAGATAGGAGAATATTCTTATTAACCATTTTCATTTTTTTCACACTTTATTGTACTACATTACTCAGCAACCATGCTACCAACGCACCCAAATAAGTTCCTATCGCATAACCCACCAATCCTACTACGATCCCAGACAAAAGAACTTTTTTATTTTTCATTGCACTGGCTATCGGAGGTACAAAAGGAGGAGAACATAACAACGCTACTTGACTCACACAGAACAAGTCTCCACTCACCTTGGCTATACGGCAGAAAATGAGGTGCAAAACAGCAGAACACAACATAATCCACAACACATAACCTCCGACATACAAAGAATACCCATTTACACTATTGATGTCAAACAACGATGCCACAATCACGCTAAATATCAAGATGAAGAACATACCCAACTCAAATGTCTTGGGTAGTTCACGCACTTTCTTGAAAAAGGATGCAATAATAGATAGTGTGGTAATGGTCAGAATTACGACTAACTCATTCAACGTTCCTGTCAACAACATAGCCAATCCTGCTCCTACTGCCAAAAACAAGAGACTCAGCCCCAATCCTTTGAGCATGCCCAACACATTGGATTTGATGAACATACCATCGTAGTTCTCTACGTCGTTAGGTTCGATATCTTCATCGGTTCGGCCTTTATGCGTGATATCCTTATAAGGCAATATCTTTCGGAAAATCTTGTACCCGCATCCCAACAAGAAGAAAATATATGGAGTCGTTACTATCATTTCAAAAGCCAACACAATCGCCATAATTGACTTGTCCACTTGCAACGAGGCTCCCAGCGCGTTGAAGTTCATCGTACCACCCGTATAGATGCCCACCATCATTCCTGACACTTTATCAGGATTGGGAACCAGATCCTTGAATATGTAGAAACCAGAAAATACTGCGACCATTACCGCCAACACTCCGCCAAACAACGCCCATGCCGTCTTAGGCAAAGCCTTGGTCCATAACTTGAAATCACAGTTAAAAAGCATCAACGGAATAGCAAGCGATACTGACACATTCATCAGCATTGACTGACAAGTATTGAACGTAGCAACCATCTCTCCATCCACATGCGTTATGCCACATAAACTTGCAATGATTCCCACTGCATAGGCCAACACCACTGTGCCTAATGTCTTAACCCATTTCCAATGCTTAAAAGCAACTATTATTAAAACAGGAGCCACGACATACAACAACATCATAATAACAAATCGTACCATAACTTAATTATTTGAAGGTTGAACAATCTTAATCAGTTTCCTAAATAGATATAGATACTCTTGAAAAAACATCCAAAAAGGCAAGGTTGTCCACAAGGTTAAGGTCACAAAAACCAATTGCCACACAAACTGTACCGAGTTGTGAAAAGCCTTATCTTTAATCACCTTGCGAATCAATAGCCAAACACTCCATAACGGGAAAGTGATCACCGCACTACAGAGGAACAAGGGCAACAGTACCAACAACATCGCTCCCAACAGATACTTAGACATCTTATGCTTTGCAAAAGCATTCAAAGGAGCCGGTGGATTGGCTTGAAGTTCATGGATATTATGCTCATAATCCTTATCATTCGGCACCCACAATATCAACTCTTGCATACGATGAGTCAACTCCTCCAAAAGATGCAAAATCAACTCGGGTCGCTCCAAATCCGCATGCTTCGCTGCTATTTCTGTCACATTGATAGGCTTACCTATATTCACAATCAGCGAATCCCATAAGTGAAAAAAGTCCGCATATTCGATACCCACAGGAACAATATATATAGGTTGCTCATGCCCAAACGCATCATTTGCCCGTAGTGCAATACGAAAAATGCCCTTCTTGAGAGGGAGCAACGAATGCTTGGCCTGATGAGTACCCTCTGGCAAAATACAAAAATGTACCTTATCATGCAAAGCCTCTATGGCTGCCGTTTCAGTCGCATCGTTATGACGCACCGAATCAACGCCATCACGCATACGGTTGATAGGCATGATCTTGAAGAAGGTCAAAATCTTTCTTATCGTTGGATGACGAAAAATATCCGCCCTCGCCACAAAAACTTTTGGTTTGTTATCAATAGCCAGAATAGCGAGAGCATCCTGCAAAGCATTCGTATGATTGGGAGCAAAAATCACTGAACCATCCGTGGGGATATTCTCTTTCCCTACATACTTGATGTGACGATACGCATGCTTGAACATCCAATTTACATAAGGATGCAAGCAATTATACAATCTATCCTTTTCTTGAATCTTTTGCATACAATTACACCTTTATTCGTTCTTACTATCCTATCTTCGCACCCTAAAATACAACACCACGCCGATAAATAGGAACACAAAATTAGGCAACCACACCGACATAAACGGCGACATCACCCCACGCACAGAGAAAGTGGTCGAAATAGTAGAGAATAAAATATAACCCGCAGTCAATGTAATACCTATTCCTAAATTTTTTCCCATTCCTCCTCGCACTTTTTTGCAGCTCAACGTTACGCCCAGTAGCGTCATGATAAAAGCTCCTATAGGGGATGCCCAACGTTTCCACCACTCTGTCTCAAAGGCTTGAAGGTTACCCGCACCACGAGCCTTCTGACGTTCCATATAAGCCTTGAGTTCTGGATTGGTCATCTGCTGCGCAAACTCTGCCGTCACAAACAGTTCATCTGGGCGAATAGGAATGATCGTGTCCAACCGCTCACCCTTGGACAAGTACTCACGCATACCCACAAAATCCCTACGGGTATAGTTCTCCAAATGCCAATGATATGCCGAATCGTAACGTATCCTATCAGCAGAGATACGAGACGTGAGGTTCTTACCCTCATAATGGTCCAACGACACACGATAACCTATCTTGGAGTTTTGTCTAAACGTTTCGATATACAAAATAGTCTGGGGCTCAACACGTATCTGAACCTTGCGCGCATTATCTGTCGTGAAATGGTCCACATACTTGTCCGTAAACTCAAGCAACTTACCCGATGCTGGAGGAATAATATACCCACTCATCCAGTAAAACAACAAGCACAACAACGTCGCCGACAACAAATAGGGTCGCATCAAGCGATTGAAACTCATACCACTGGCCATCATAGCAATAATCTCACTATTTCCTGCCAACTTGCTCGTAAAGAAAATTACCGAAATGAATATGAATAGTGGAGCAAACATATTCATATAATAGGGCACAAAATGAATATAATACTCCAAGATGATCTCCTTGACCGAAAGTTGGTACTCATAAAAGTCGTCCATTTTCTCGGTCAAATCAAACACAATAGCGATGGACAATATGAGGATGATTGAGAAGAAAAATGTCCCCAGAAACTTTTTGATAATATACCAATCAAGGCGTTTAATCATGAAGAATAGGTATCTCGTTTATAATCGTTGCATGATGCGTGGCATCATCTCCTTCTTCCAAGCGGTAAAGTCACCCGACAAAATATGTTGACGCGCCTCTGTTACCAACCACAAGTAGAATGTAAGGTTGTGAATAGACAATATCTCCAATCCCAACATCTCTTGACTATGAATCAGATGCCGCACATACGCTCGGGTGTACTGATGATCAACATAAGAGGTGCCTTCTGGGTCCAATGGAGAAAAATCATTTTCCCACTTCTTGTTACGCATATTCATCACACCATTACGAGTGAAAATCATACCATTGCGACCATTACGAGTAGGCATCACACAATCAAACATATCCACCCCACGCTCAATCGCTTCCAATAGATTCCAAGGCGTTCCGACCCCCATCAAGTATCTGGGTTTATTCTCTGGTAAGATATCGTTCACCACTTCAATCATCTCGTACATTTTCTCTGCAGGTTCCCCCACAGCCAGTCCGCCAATAGCATAACCATCTCGGTCCAAATCACGCAAACGCTTAGCAGCCTCTTGACGCAAATCCGTATAGACACATCCTTGAACGATGGGAAACAAATGCTGCTTGTATCCATACAAATCCTCTGTACTATCAAAACGCTTGATGCATCTGTCCAACCAGCGATGCGTCCTTTCCATCGATTGTTGGGCATAGGAACGATCCGCCGTGCCAGGACAACACTCATCAAAAGCCATCATGATATCCGCACCTATCTCACGCTCTATATCCATCACACTTTCGGGAGTGAACATCAACTTGCGCCCATCAATATGAGACGAAAACTGAACACCCTCTTCGTTCATCTTACGAATAGACGTTAGCGAGAAAACTTGAAAACCACCCGAGTCAGTCAAAATAGGGCGCGTCCAACCTTCAAACTTATGCAAGCCACCCGCTTGATGCAGGATAGACGTTCCTGGTCTTAGGTACAAATGATAGGTATTGCCCAAGATGATTTGCGCTTTCACATCCTCCTCCAAATCTCTACGATGCACCCCCTTCACCGTACCTACCGTGCCGACAGGCATAAAAATAGGTGTCAATATATCTCCGTGGTCCGTGTGTACAACACCCGCACGAGCAGAAGAATGACTATCGGTATGCAATAAATCAAAAAAAGACATAACTTTATCGTTTATTCGTGAACTCCCCCTAACGTATTACAACAAGTTATTCGTAGGAAATACTATCTTAGGCACAAAAGTTTTGGCCTCTTCTGGCGTCATTAAGGCATAAGCCATAATGATAACCACATCGCCTACATGAACCAAATGAGCCGCAGCACCATTGATACAAATACAACCGCTACCGCGCTTGCCAGGAATGACATAGGTCTCCAACCTTGCACCATTGGTATTGTCAACTACGCACACTTTCTCACCAGCGTAGATACCCGAAGCTTCCATTAAATCCTCATCAATGGTTATTGAACCAATATAGTCAAGATTAGCTTCCGTTACCTCAACACGATGAATCTTGGATTTTAATATTTGTAACAACATAATGGTTATTTATTTTTTACGCGTAATCTTTTTTGTTCGTGGTGCCGACGAAGCACTATTGGCAATGATTTGCTCACATGCCTCTTTAGTCAACGTCTCCAAATCCACTGATTTGGCTATACGATAGTTACCGGTTGGTGTCTTGATATACGCACCATATCGGCCCGACAACACTTGCATATCTCCAAAAGTGTGAATAGCATCTTGTTGTTTTACATGATTGGCTATCAATGTCATTACATCTTCTTGGGTTAGATGTTCTGGGTTCATCGACTTGGGTATGGATATAAATCCTCCTTTGTAGCGGATGTATGGGCCGTATTTACCTTTACCCGTAAATACTTCTTCGCCGTCTATCACACACACAGGAGTTGGTTTATGCACCACAAATAGTTCCAATGCCTCTTCCAAACTGATGGTAAACAACGATTGACCTGGTTTGAGGGATGCAAACTTAGGTTTATCCACATCTGCATCACCAATCTGAATACAAGGTCCTATTTTACTTATTTTCGCATACACAGGAGCACCTGTTTTGGGTTCATGTCCTATCAATCTGCCAGCCACCTTGCCTGCGGGCACTTGTTGGATAGCAGGATGAAAATGTTTGTAAAAAGCATCGATTACTTCTACCCAATTAGCCTCGCCTGCAGCGATTAAGTCAAAGTTCTCTTCTTCCTTCGCTGTGAAGTCATAACTGAGGATATTAGGGAACTGCTCTACAAGAAAATCATTTGTCACACGACCTAAGTCAGTTGGTTTGAGTTTTTGTGACTCTTGTCCCACTTTCTCCACTTTCGTCTTATGACTTATCTTTCCATTCTTCAATATCAATAGTTGATAATCGCGCTTGGTTCCCTCTATATTGGTCAACTCAACGTACTTGCGTGTTTGTATTGTCTCAATGATAGGAGCATACGTAGAAGGACGTCCAATATGCAAATCCTCCATTTTCTCTACCAAGTCTGCTTCGCGATATCTAAACGGAGCCTTCGTGAACGACTCCTGTGCTACCATCTCGTTGAAGAGCAACTCTGCACCCTCTTGTACTGGGGGCAAAGCTTGCATCGCATTATCATCCTCCGAAGACTGGCTATACACGCGCATAAATCCATCAAACAGCATCACCTCACCATTCGCTACAAAATGGTACGAAGCCATAGGAGAAGTGATCTCGATACGTGTTTTCTCAAACGAAGCATCTGCCATCTGTGATGCCAATGTACGTTTCCATATCAACTCATACAACTTACGTTCATCGGTATTGGCTCCGACCACATGGTTTTTCATTGAGGTAGGACGAATCGCTTCGTGTGCCTCTTGAGCCCCTTTGATCTTCGTTTTGAATTGACGTGCTTGGTGGTACGACTCACCATATTGTTTGATAACCTCAGTTTTGATATTGCGGATCGCCTCTTGACTCAAGCTGCAAGAGTCTGTACGCATGTAAGTGATATGACCTGCCTCGTATAACGACTGTGCCAAACGCATCGTTTTGCTCACTGTAAAACGCAATTTACGAGCGGCTTCTTGTTGCATAGAGGAGGTGGTAAAGGGAACGGCAGGAACACGCTTAGCTGGTTTCTTGGTCACCGAATCCACTACGAAAGTTGCAGCAACAGCCCTACTCAAGAACTCGCGCGCCTCTTCCTGTGTAGAGAAATGATGGTTCAGTTCTGCTTTGAGGAGAATACTCTCATTGCCTTGCGGCTGTTTCTCCACAAACTCGGCTACCACACGATACGAAGAAGTGCTCACAAACTCCTCTATCTCACGCTCACGCTCCACTATCAAACGCACCGCTACCGATTGCACACGTCCAGCGCTAAGCCCCGTCGTCACTTTGCGCCACAAAACGGGAGATAACTCAAAACCTACTATTCGGTCCAAAACACGGCGTGCTTGTTGCGCATTCACCAGGTTATAGTCAATCCATCGAGCCGTTTTGATTGCGTTCTGAATAGATGCTTTCGTGATATCTGGAAACACCATACGACGAGCATTGGTTTCGTTCAGTCCCAGCACTTGTTGCAAATGCCATGCAATGGCCTCTCCTTCGCGGTCATCATCACTCGCCAACCATACCATGTCGGCTTTCTTTACTTCTTTCTGGAGGGTCTCAAGCAAACTCGTTTTTTGTGGGTCAATAACATAATGTGGTGCATAGTTGTTGTCAAAATCTATGCCCATACTATTTTTACCCACGCCTTCAATGTCACGTATATGTCCTTTGGAAGCAAGGACACGGAAACCTTCACCTAAATATTTCTTTATAGTTTTGGCTTTGGATGGAGACTCTACAATTACTAAATTCTTACTCATATTCTCATGATGGATGCACGAATAATGGGTACATCGTACACCTAAAGTTAAAGTTTTTCAGCCGCAAAGGTACGGATAATTTACCAAATGTTCAAGAAAAATATAATATTTGGTAAAGAATAACGCGATTTTTGCGAGAAAATGCGAGATAATTTACCCAATGTGAATAAAAAAATGTAATTTTGGTAAAGTATCATACACCTTACTTTCTTATAATTTTCAATTGGTAAATTTTATCACCATTTGCTGCGCATATAGTTGCTATCTTTCTTATCATCGTTGACAAACTATAACCCTTGCATCTCCATAAACTCTTTGCCGTTGTATTTATAGGGTTGTTCAGAAGTACCCATCACATCCGACCATGGTAATCCCGAAAGATAGTACTGCATGCGCTGATACATATTCAATTACCTTTGCAAAGATAGATATTTTACTATATACAAATGATACCCTTTGTACTATCAGAGAGAAACTAAAATGCATATCATCTTACCCATGTTACAAGACTGCGGTATCAGTCTTTGCGACCATGTTACCGAACGCGTCGTTACCGAATGCGACATTACGGTCTTCCACCAGGACCACTGGTATTAGTATATCTACTCAATATCACAGCGTTTCCTCCACTCACAGTTCCGCCTATATTTGCAGCGCCATCAAAATACGTTGTTCCGCCTGTAATGGTCACACCCGAATTCAATGCCGGAGTAGAAGAGGTATATACCACCAATTTCTTGCTACCGCCACCTCCAGGACCGCCACCAGGACGGGAACCTCCAGAAGTAGGAGTAGAAGCCGCAGGAGTCTTGAATGCTGCCACTAAATCACTACCATTGTATAGTGCGTACCATGTTTCTGCACTAAATGAAGTTGTTTGCTTACATGTTCCCCCAGAAATCTGGGCACCACTCTCCAATCCGCCAACAGCAATCAATGTTCCCCCTTGCACATATAGTTTCTTTCGCTCCTCAGAATTGGCATCAATTGCCACTTCTGGGGCATTTGCACCAATAGCATATACCAGGCCTCCCTTCACATACACATTGCCATTGCCATCAATGCCATCATTATTCATTGCACGGGAATATACATAACCGCCAGAGATAATCAAATCACTACCATCACCGCCAACATTGATACCATCGTCATAAGAATTGACAGTCACTTCGCCGTCCGAAATCAAAATAGATGTTTTACTTTCAATACCCTCAGCATTTCGTCCTGCGGTAGTCACGCTGATCTTGCCCCCAGTGATTGTAATGGCTCCATCTGCTTTCACTCCTTTGGATGACGAATAATAATCGCTATTCACATTATCCGTATTGCCTGTATAGTTGGTATTTTCGGTTGTTCCGTTGTGATAATACAATGCACCTTGGGTAACAATGGCCACCTCACCGCCTGCCAGTTCAAACTCTGCATCGCAGTTGATACCCTTACCACCAGCGCCCGTACTGGTCAACGTCAGCGTACCACCAGCTATCACTACCTTGGCATCACTACCCAAGCAAGCAGCTGCCTTGGTCTTTAGATCCTCTTCATCCCACTTGCCTTTGCCCGTAGTGGTAATAGCAATCACTCCACCCGTCACAATCAAATCGCCTTCCGACTTCACACCCTTCGCAGCTATACCTGCCGTGTTAATTGTGATTTGACCACCAGCCAAATAGATGTTTCCGCTGTCCTCATCCTCGTGATCAGCCGTCTCCCCCGTTGAACCTACATCCGCATCGTCTATATCACACTGTATGCCATCATCCTGTACACCACTTATTTCGACCACACCACTCTTCATCCAGAAGTATTGACCACAGTTGATACCATCGCCAGCAGCTGATTGGACCTTGAGGGTAGCATCCTTCACACTTATATACTCACCTGACTTAATCGCATGTTTCACCTTGCCATTCACTGTCAGTGTACCCTTGCCAGAAAACTCGGGATGTCCCTTCACATACAACGCTCCTTTCTGCGAACCATTATCTGCATCTACCAGCATATTGTGGGTGCCATCCAATACTTTTATTTTTATACGCTTGCCATTTTGGATATGCATAGCCGCACCCGAACTCACAGGACTTGCGTTGGTTAATGTCAAGCCATTCAGTTCTACTGTCGCTTTGTACGACCCCGACATATAGAACTCACCATCTTGTGAACTGCCAGACAATGTATAGGTTATCTCCTCTGTCAAATCACTATGTTGCTCAATATTCACATGTGCCCCACTCGTAGTGATTGTCAAGTACTGAGCCACATTGCCAGCCACTGTGATTGTTGTTGTCTCGCCGTTGTAAACCACTGACACCGTGTTATCCTTCACCTCGGACTCGTCCACAAACATCGTTGTCACATCCGACAGAGTAAAAGTCTTATTCATAATACACAAGGTAGCACCTTCGGCATACATCATCTCCCCTGTTTGTTCGGCAGGAAATTGATACATCACTTGTCCCACTTGCACATTCATCGTTTGAGCATTCAGGAACCCACCAATAGTGAAACTGATTATCAAAATAAATATCTTTTTCATAATTCTTAATTCAAAAATTCTTATCTCGCCTTGGCTCGAACGAACGATTCACAAGGCGAATTTACATAATTCAAAAATTCTTAATTCTTAATCATCACCGTTTGCGTTACATTTCCGTTTGAAATCACATACGCACCAGGGTTCAGTTTTTTAGCTGCCTCCATCATAGAATCATAGGTACCAAGCGAGGTTCCCGAAAGGCTAAAAACATGCACAGGAGCATCAGCATTCAGGACATCATCCAACGCGGTGAGGGTTCCGTCCTCTGAAAATTGCATTGATTTCAGAGCAGTCAGTATCATATTCACCGTTCCGTCTGCATTGGTTACTTGCAAGTTACTGCCTTCTACTCTCAATGTAAGTCCATCCACATTGAAAGCAGTATTAGTGCCTTCGGTATTGGTGAATACAAGAAAATTGTACGTGCTTGCTTGTGTCAGCATTACACAACTAACGGCTAATAGTAAAAATATTTTTTTCATAAGCATGTATATTTTTCTTTCAAAGTTCGCAGCAAAGATAGTATATTTTTTTGTATCTACCAATCTATCAACGTAAAAAAGGTTTTAAGTTAAAAACATTTTGGGTTGTACATAATTCATAATTCTCCATGTCGAAACATTTTTTTGTTTAATCAAAAGAATAGTATTATCTTTGCAGTCAAATATTATTTGAACCTTGATTTATTCACCTTTTAAATTTTGATTACCATGGACATTTTTCTCGTTGTACTCCTCTTGATAGTCGGCATTGTTTTGCTGATTGCTGAGATATTTCTCCTGCCAGGATTTGGTTTCGCTGGTATTTGTGGCATTGGATGTTTCATTGGAAGCGTCACTTTGGCTTATATTCGTCTGACTCCACTTTTTGCTTATGCAGGTCATATCACATTGGGTGCATGCATCCTCTTTACATGCATTACCATATATATTTTCCTCAAAAGCAATGCTCTCAAGAAGATGTCATTGGACACCAAGATTGAATCCAAAGTCAATTTGGCTAAACCAGGAAAAAAAATCAACGACCTGGAAAAAGCGGCCAAGGATATCTATGAGAAAGAAAACAACCAAGCTTAACGTATTTTACTAACCAATTAATATTTTTATACTATGGATTCAGGAATTATTTTCACAGGGATTATCCTTGTTTTTGTCATTTTATTCTTCTACTATGTTCCTTTTATGTTGTGGATCAACGCTGTTGTCAGCGGTGTACACGTATCCCTTATACAACTATTTTTGATGCGCATCCGTAAAGTGCCCCCTACAAAGATTGTTAACTGCCTTATCGAAGCGCACAAAGCAGGTTTATCCGACGTCAAACGTGATGGTTTGGAAGCACACTATTTGGCTGGCGGCCACATCGAACGCGTGGTGCATGCACTTGTTAGTGCCAACAAAGCAAATATTCAACTTCCTTTCCAAATGGCCACTGCTATTGACTTGGCAGGACGTGACGTGTTTGAAGCAGTACAAATGTCTGTCAACCCCAAAGTGATTGACACCCCTCCTGTAACTGCAGTCGCTAAAGACGGTATCCAGCTCATCACACGCGCTCGTGTTACCGTTCGCGCCAACATCAACCAATTGGTCGGTGGTGCAGGTGAAGATACCATCTTAGCACGTGTAGGCGAAGGCATCGTGTCCAGCATCGGTTCATCCGAAAGTCATAAGTCTGTATTGGAAAACCCAGACAGCATATCCAAACTCGTGCTGAGCAAAGGACTTGATGATGGTACTGCTTTCGAGATATTGAGTATCGATATCGCCGACATTGATGTAGGTAAAAACATCGGCGCACAATTGCAAATGGATCAAGCGCAAGCGGACAAGAATATCGCACAAGCCAAAGCCGAAGAGCGTCGCGCAATGGCTATTGCTACCGAACAAGAAATGAAAGCCAAAGCACAAGAAGCACGAGCATTGGTTATCGAAGCCGAAGCACTGGTTCCACAAGCTATGGCTGAAGCTTTCCGAAGCGGAAACTTAGGCATCATGGACTATTATCGTATGCAAAACATTCAAGCAGATACTTCCATGCGCGAAGCCATCAGCAAACCTAACGAAGCAAAAAAGAAATAACGTGTTCAAAATTGCTTTACTACAATACCCTATCCTGTGGGCAGATAAGCAAGCGAACTTAGACGCCACATCGGAGCGAATTGCCACATTGGCCGGAAAGGCTGATGTGGCATTGCTGCCCGAGATGTTTACCACAGGATTCTGCACCGACCATCCCGAGTTAGCCGAAGGAATGGACGGCCCCACCATACGCACATTACAACACTTGGCAGACACACACCATATCGCTATCGTCGGCTCTTTCATCTGCCGACCCAACCCACAAAACGATCTATTGGTCAATCGTGGATTTATGGTCAAACCGAACGAACCTGTCGAGTATCAAGACAAAAGGCACCTCTATGCCCATGGAGGAGAAGATAAGTTTTTTGCTCCAGCAGAGCAACGACACACCTTCCAATACCAAGGAGTACGCCTCCAGTTGCTCATATGCTACGACCTTCGATTCCCCGCTTGGGCACGTAACCAATCTGGCAACGACTACGATATCCTTTTGGTGGTCGCCAATTGGCCAGATATACGCATCCAGTATTGGGACTACCTCGTGGCTGCCAGAGCTATAGAAAACCAATGCTACATCGCTGCAACCAACTGCGTAGGAGACGACGGTATGGGACTACACTACACCGGACACTCCGTAGCATACAACACCTTAATGCAACCCATTGCATCCTTCGAGGATGACGAACAAGGAACCAAAATAGCAACCTTTGATATCGAACGGCTACACCATTTCCGAGAAGTATTGCCGCTGTGGAAAGATGTGGATAAGTTCCAAATTATATAAAAACCGAACAAAGTAGTGGATTATCGTTGGGAAATAACCTCGTTGAGTGACGAACAACTCTCCATTCAACAACAACTGGTCAAAGACCTGCATATCAGCATGGCTTCTGCCCACCTATTGGTGTGTCGTGGCGTGCGCAATGCAGACGAAGCGCGTATGTTTGTGCGCCCTTCGTTGGACTGCCTACACGACCCTTTCTTGATGAAGGACATGCAACCTGCCGTTGAACGTTTGACTCAAGCCATACAAAACAAAGAGCGTATCCTTATCTACGGAGACTATGATGTGGACGGCACAACAGCTGTCGCACTCATCTACCGTTTCCTATCTACACAGACTCAACACCTTGATTTCTATATACCCGACCGATACACCGAAGGGTATGGCATCTCTTTCAAAGGAATAGACTACGCCAAAGAGCAAGGATGTACGCTCATCATCGCCTTGGACTGCGGCATCAAAGCCATTGATAAAGTGGCATATGCACAAAACAAAGATATTGACTTTATCATCTGTGACCACCACACACCCGGCGACACCCTACCTCAGGCAGTAGCCGTTCTGAACATGAAACGTGCGGACTGCAACTATCCATACAAAGAGCTATCAGGATGCGGAGTGGGCTTTAAGTTTATGCAGGCCTATGCTATAGCGCATCATCTACCACTCCAACAAGTCTATCAACTACTCCCACTATTGGCTATGTCCATCGCTTCGGATATCGTTCCCATCACTGGAGAAAATCGAATATTGGCATATTTCGGACTCAGACAAATCAATAGCGAACCTTTCGTAGGCATCCGTTGCCTCATGCAAATAGCTAACATCGAACCACACAAGGTCTCCATATCCGACTTGGTCTATAAGATTGGACCACGAATCAATGCCAGTGGACGTATGAAATCGGGAGCTGAAGCTGTACAACTACTCATCACCGACGATATTGAGGTAGCCCAATCCAAAACCGGAGAGATCGATTCGTACAATGCAGAGCGCAAAGACTACGATAGCAAAACAACGGATGAAGCATTGGAACTACTCAAGCAAGACCCCAACAACGAGAGCAAATATTCCACCGTCGTGTATGCCCCACATTGGCACAAAGGCGTCATTGGTATCGCTGCCAGCCGCTTGATAGAACATTACTACCGTCCTACCATCGTTCTCACACACTCCGATGAGGGTATCATATCCGGTTCAGCACGTTCGGCAGGAGGATTTGATATTTATTCTGCTATCGACTCCTGTAGAGACCTTCTAACCAATTTCGGGGGGCATATGTATGCTGCTGGACTAAGCATGCACATAGACAACCTCCCAGCCTTCAAAGAACGATTCGAAGCCTATGTA
This sequence comes from Paludibacteraceae bacterium, assembly GCA_017938155.1. Classification (GTDB taxonomy): domain Bacteria; phylum Bacteroidota; class Bacteroidia; order Bacteroidales; family Paludibacteraceae; genus Colicola. The sequence continues at coordinate 51,848 of JAGBCD010000009.1, forward strand.
GCCGAACATATTCAACCCGAACAATGCTATCCCACCATGCGGGTCGAACAAGAGATATGTTTTGCTGATATCAACAAACAGTTCTTCTCCATCCTACAACACCTCGAACCTTTTGGACCTGGCAATCCTCGCCCTATCTTCGTAACGCGCAACGTCATCAACCATCGATATACCAAACGCGTAGGCAAAATGGGCGAACACTTACGACTCGATGTCACCGACCAAACAGCAGCCATCACCGGCATTTCCTTTGGCAAGGGAGAACTGGCACTACACATACAAAACGGAAATCCCGTAGATGTGTGCTACGAAATAAACGAAAACACCTACAACAATGTGTCCACCATACAAATGATGGTACAGGACATCAAGAAGAAAGAATAACGATTCGGCATCACAAGTGCCTAACATAATAACCTTATAATATATATAGATAATGTTTAACGAAAGAGAGACTCAAGGACCAGCTCGCAGACGTGGCGGCATCGAAGTAGTATGCGGTAGCATGTTTTCAGGTAAAACAGAAGAACTTATTCGCCGCATGAAACGTGCACAGTTTGCCAAACAAAAAGTAGAGATTTTCAAACCTACCATTGATATACGTTATAGCGAGAAAGATGTGGTCAGCCATGATAACAACGTCATTCAATCCACTCCCGTTGATAGCAGTCAAAACATCTTACTACTCGCAGACGATATCGACGTAGTGGGCATCGATGAGGCACAGTTTTTTGATATGGGTATCGTCGATGTATGCAACCAACTCGCGTCACGTGGCATACGCGTCATCGTGGCAGGATTGGATATGGATTACAAAGGTGTACCTTTTGGACCTATGCCAGCACTCATGGCCATAGCAGAAGATGTCTATAAGACCCATGCTATTTGCGTACACTGTGGCGACTTGGCATACATCAGCCACCGACTCGTCTCAAGCGAAAAACGCGTACTATTGGGAGAAACCGAATCATACGAACCTTTGTGTAGAAGTTGCTACGCCAAGGAGATGCAACAACTTGAGACTAATTGATGTCATACTACCTTTAGCCATATCCGATTCGTACACCTACGAGATACCGGATGAGCTTGAGTACCCGCAGATTGGCATGCGGGTACTTGTTCCTTTGGGCAAAAAACAAGTGACGGGCATCGTCTATCGACATCGTACCGAACCGATTACAAACGACTCGATACAGATTCGCCCCATACTCGCCATTCTCGATACCACCCCCATCGTCACACCACACCAATTATGGTTATGGGAGTGGATAAGCCGCTACTACCTATGCACCATGGGAGAAGTAATGGCCGCAGCACTACCCGCAGGCATCATTGACGACAACTACAAAGCACGTACCGTCACCTATATGGACTGGGAGCAAGGGATGACTTACGAACAAGCACAAACACTCGTCCTACGCTCCAAAAAACAGTTGGCCATGCTGCAATACTTCGTGGAGCATTACTTACCCAACAAAGGAATAGAACGCCGAGAACTTATCGAGGGGTCGGGAGAGTCCCCTGCTATCTTAAGGGCTTTGGTGGATAAACATATCCTGCAAGAGGTCAAAACATCCGTCTCACGCCTCATTCCCTACCAAGGAACTATCAAACCTGCTTTTGCATTGAACGACAAGCAGCAGCGTGCCTACCAACAAATCCAACTATCCTGGCAACAGCACAACACGGTCCTACTGCACGGAGTGACCTCATCGGGCAAAACGGAGATATATATTCACCTCATTCAAGAGCAGTTGGCACAGGGCAAACAGGTCTTGTATTTGGTTCCCGAGATTGCCCTTACCACCCAACTCACCGAACGCCTACGTTGCATCTTTGGCGATCAACTCTACGTCTATCATTCGCGTTTCAGTAGCGACGAACGAGTAGAGATATACAACGAAATAAAAAACAGCATTGTAGAGCCACAGACGCAAAAAGCCAAACTGATATTAGGCGCCCGTTCCTCTGTTTTTCTACCATTCCAGTCCTTGGGTTTGATCATCGTGGACGAGGAGCATGATAGTAGTTACAAGCAGCAAGACGGTACCCCACGTTATCATGCCCGCTCCGTGGCCATCATGATGGGACACCATTACCATTGCCATGTGTTGTTGGGAACAGCCACTCCATCCATCGAGAGTTACTACAACGCTTATCAAGAACATAAGTTCGGATTGGTCACACTCGCCGAACGACACGCGGGTATCCAACTACCTGCCATCCACGGCATTGACCTCAAACGGCAGTATCACCGCAAAGAGATGTACGACCATTTCTCCGACCCTTTAGTAGAACGCATACGGGAGGTCTTGGAGCAAGGCAAGCAAGTCATTCTCTTTCGCAACCGACGCGGTTACTCCTCATACATCCAATGTAGCAAGTGCGGACAAGTACTCAAATGTGTCAATTGCGATGTGTCTCTCACTCTGCACAAACATCGTTTCATACAAGTGGGCGAAGAACAGCTCACGTGTCACTATTGCGGGCACACGCAGACCAAACCATCGCATTGTCCCACATGTGGAGGCGAATGGAAGGAGGTAGGTTTTGGTACCGAGCGCATCGAAGATGAGTTGTATAGTCTCTTTCCTAAGGCCCGAGTAGGCCGCATGGATTTGGATACCACACGCAACAAAAACGCACATCAAGACCTCATCAACCAATTTGCACAACACCAGTTAGACATCTTGGTGGGTACGCAGATGGTAACCAAAGGGTTGGATTTTGATAATGTGAGTTTGGTGGCGGTACTCAATGCGGACTCGTTGCTCAACACACCCGATTTCAGAAGTTATGAAAAAGCTTTTCAGATGTTAGAACAGGTAGCAGGGCGTGCTGGACGTCGGGGTGAGCGAGGAGAAGTGATTATTCAGACGTTTATGCCCGACCATCCTGTTTTTGGGTTCTTGTCCCAGCACGATTATGTAGGGTTGTATCAGCATGAGATTGCCGAGCGTGAACTGTTTCATTATCCTCCTTTCTATCGTTTGATAGATATCACGCTCAAGCATAAGAACAACGACCGTTTATTGGCGGCATCCACACTTTTGCAAGAGCGTTTGCATCAGGTTTTTGGAGACCGTTGTTCTCCTATTATTGTCCCTTCGGTAGCTCGCATGAACAATGCTTATCTGCGTCATATCTTATTGCGCATTGAGGGGTATGCAGATATCCAACGTGCCAAAGAGCTCCTTATGGAGAGCATTCATTACGTCCAGTCGCTCCGCAACTGCTTGGGCACTATTATCATTCCCGACGTTGATCCGATGTGATTGTCACGCGCACTACGTGCGGGTTTCACCGCACCCATGGTGCTGTTTCATGCGACTGCGTCGCGAGTTCTAAAGGGTTCTAAGAGTTCTAAAGGGTCTAAAGTTTCACCACTTATAACTCCTCCCCTAAGTTAGGGGTGAAGGAGTGCAACGGAATGCACTATTTAAGTTCTCCCCCTAATTAGGGGGAGTACCCGTAGGGGGTAGGGGTCTGTCCCCCCCCATCGCAAACCCAGAGCGACCTTCCAACGGAATGGAAGGAGCGGCATCCGCATAGGAAGGCCTTCCTCCTCATAAAAAAGCGAAGTGCTAATCTGTTTGCTATGGGGAGAGCGGGAAATCATCAAGCAGTAAACCAAGCATAATCACACAAACAATCTAGGAGAGAGTCCCGAATAATATTCGGGAGAATGGACATAGAAACAAGAGAATACGCGGCGGGAGATCGTCGAGCAGTAAACTATGCATAATCACACAAATAATCTGGAGAGGCCCGAATATATTCGGGAGAATGGACAAACACAAGAATTTTAACATTATCCCAAGGGTATAGCAAGGGTATAGCAAAGATATAGGAAACTCCCCCCCCCCTTTTTTCGAAAAGAGAGGGAGAGGAGCTGGCTATGGTCTATCATCGCACCCTTTGTCCAGTGAGGGTGTAGGTGTGTTGGTGGGATTGGAAATATAAACGCCCGTGACGCAAAATCTTTGTAGAGGGTGCGGTGGAGGAGGTAGAAGGTTGCTGGATAGCAGTAGTTTTGCCATCATCAAAAGGCGAATAAGGGATGATAGGCGGTGTAGGTAACACCTCATCTCCCCCTTGATCTATGTCTAAGTCATTCCCCTTGGTACAAAAACGACCTATATACACATGCAGCGGTTTGTCATTATTATCTACGGCTGACAAGATAAAATGATACAACGTCGCTTTCTCCAATCCTGTAGCCTTGAAAGATAACGAGTCTGAGGGCTGCGTATCGGCCATTCCCTCGTAGATTGCGTTGATGAGACGAGGCGAAGCGATAGGTGCGCTGCTTGGCGCTCCGTTCTCATAAGCGAGCACTTGTCCTGTTGGACCCAGCGTAATACGGAACAAACGAACACTATCTTTGAAGATATCCAAGTGATATTTCTCGGCATTGGCATCTTTGGGCCATGTAATGGTGGCTGACGTCTCCTCTGGGACAACAGTGACGGGTTTGGCTGCCAATAGGTTTACCATTGCCCCACATACGAGGGCAATGGTTATAATGAATTGTCTCATAATACTCTCCTTCCTTCTGCGTTATAAATACCGTTATTGGTTTTGATATATAGGCGACCCTTATACAATACTTTACTATTTGGGGTGCTGTCGATGTATATTCCTTCGATGGATTGTGTGCTACCCGTAGTGGTGAAAGAACCAGATAATGTGTGTATGAGCAGTCCTATACTATCAAATGCTTCCAAAGTGTACCAATATTGTGTGAATGGCATCAGTTGTGTGATGGTGGTTTGGAATGTTGATGGCGGCATATAAGCGGCCTTACGTTTTTGGGATAACTTAGAGAAATCGATCTCTATCAGTTGCCCCACACTGTCCATGTGCATGGTACATATTTTCTCTGTTCTCCCAGCATCCGCCCAGATGATGATGGTATATGCGGTGGCACCTTTTATCTCCGGCCATGTGATATGAGCTGTTGTATCGGTTGGCTCAATCTCCACACCCTCATCTTTATATATACTATCCACATTTTCGGTAAGTGGGGTATAGAAATAATGGGTTGTATATGGGATTTGTTGCACATCGGTTTTCTTATAGATACTTAATGGTCGTGCTTTCAATTCGGACACATTGAGAATAGAGTGATTCAATGTGTATTGGTTGAAGAAGAAATTTTCTTGCACCCCTACTGCCGCAGGGCATAACACTGGATATTCCTCAAAACTTGCTCCATAGGTTATATAATACGTATCATCTTTTGTGGCACGCTCTACCATGTTGCCCTCGTCATCAAAACTCATTTTAGGTGTGTTGGGAGAGATACCGCGGTAATTGATTTGATCCAATACCCATGCCTCTTCAGCACTTTTATATACATATACATCTTGCTCATACCAATCGGTGGCTTCTTCTGTATAGCGACACACTTCGCGTTTGGATGGCACCAGAACCGTATTCGTTGAATCCATCACATAATATATTTTCTCAATCGCGCGCCCTTGGTCGTCTAATAGCACATCTCCCAAACCGCCATTCGTGAGCGTTTTAGAGAATAGTTCTTTATCATCCGTATACTTAGCGGTGAAATAGCAGTCTCGTCGTGTGCCATCTGGACGATAGAAATAGCGGTATAACATAACAGGCTTGTTCGTAGGTTCTTTTCCATCATTCCAAACAATGTATTTCCATTCATCATTTTCCACAAGTTGTCCTTCTGCATTATAGGTAGGACGATTGTAAATAATGGTATCGCAAACAAGCGTGTCATTCTCCCAAGCATATGCGTGCTTCTCAAGGTAAATACCATTCTCATCGAATACATTAAATGACTTGATATTTTTATTTATGCCTTTCACCTCTTTATTGCCTACTGAGTCTATAGTATATTTTACATCATACGCCCATTCTTTCTCATGAGGAGCAGGATAATAGAAATAATCTCTATACTCTCCTATCTCTTTCCACTCTCCTATATTATCCTTTGTTCCTTCCGACATATAAGATATTGAGCGTTTCTTTCTTCCCATCTCGTCGTATTCGTATCGATGACAATGACCTTTCACCGTATTATCATAATGACTCTCTCTGTAACCAACATTCTCACCTGATTTGGTGAATAATGCCTGTGAAAAGAAATTCACATCATATGTTTTAAGAGTACCATTATCATCTTGATAGAAGTGACTAACGGCAGTGCGGACATACAGCCCCAAGTTCTTATCATATGTATAGGTGTAAAAATAGGATGGTACGGTACTAATTCCCTCTTCGGTATAACCATACTCCAAAGCAGAGACAGGAGCGCCATCGTCGTCAAAAGTAGTCTGCATTTTCACACCATGAAAATAGCGCCAAGTGTTGGTTTGCGAGTTATATAGTTCGCCTGTACTGATATCATCAAATCCATTATTATATTTGCGGTCGTACCAACGAATAGTATCTCGTACCGCCACTCCATTATCATCATAATGACCACTATTCCAGTCTATTTTTATCACCTCATAATATGTATCTTTCACTCTTTTTTCATATTCAATATACCATCTCCCTCCGAAAGCGCTGTTCTTTCGGCGTTTGCTATCCAAAATCAACTTACCATCTTTGTATTCCTGACGCTTGCACACCCATCCTTGTGTATTTGTATAAGACGAATCATATGCCAATGTAAGGCGATAGAGGGAATCGTATTGATTGATAATATGCGTACCGGTGCTATTTTCTCCATATGTATTCTGCAATACCAGCGTTTGCTCCTTTTCGCCCGTCAAAGTAGGCTTATGTATCCATTCCGCCTCATGCTTTAGCGTCCATTCACCATTTGCCCATTCGTAATTTAACCAGCGATAGTTCATCGTAGATAGAAAATCAAACACTCTATTTTCGTACTTAATGGACACCAAGTCACCATTCTCATACGAATAATTGAGTGTTTTGCGCCATGAAGTATCCTTGCGGTGAGTAAGTTGTTGCTCCGTCATTTTATGTATCAAAACCCCTACGGAGTCGTATGTATAATCAGCATTCTCATAGAGTGTGCCGTTCGTCGCACCGTCCTTGCGCGATGTATTCCAATTACGCACAGAGAGGGTATCGCCATTCTCATTCCACGAAATATCAATTTGCATCTCATTCGTCAACACACCCAATGCGTTATAGAGTTCTTTTCTGGATTTATAGGAAGCCATTGCTCCATTTGCATGATACGTGCGCTTGATATTATACTCTTTGCTCGCCAATAAATGGTCCTTGTAGGTATAGCGAATCTCCTTAGACAAACGCATATTTACAAGCGTATCGTAGTAATAGGTGTATTCTGTTGCCAGTGTATCATCAGCAATCATCACATAACGACAATCAGGCAAATAAGTTACTCCATCATAAGGCTCTGTAAAATATACGATATAATCATAGTTGTGAATTTTACGAATTTCATACCCCGACTCATCATAAATAGTACGGTAATCATTTTTGAGATACAACTCGCGTTTCCAAAGAATATCATAAGATACATAGGGCAACGAATCCCAAGGTCGTTCTATCACACGCTGCTTCGGACGGAATGTTTCCTTTAAATATAAACCACTATCCACATCCAAAGTGTAAACTGTTTTTAGTGGGCTAAATAAAAACAAAGTGTCTTCCCATAAAAAACGATCTGCATCCACTACAGATAAGGAACGCGCGTCATACGCGTATTGGCATACATGCTCCAATTTTTCAATTGCATAACCTCTTCCGTCGGTATAGATAACACTATCCAAACGCCAACTAAAATTAGCCTCCTGCAGACTCGATTCCGCATACATGTTCAAGGAGAATAATACTCCAAAAAACAAACAAAATAGATTTTTCTTCATAATAATTGTATATGCGTAAAATTTATACTATTTTTGCATTCTGAAACACAGTGCAAAGGTGCCGCTTTTTTGTGACATATGCAAATTTCACAGTTGTACGAGTAGTATTTCACGACTATACAACTATATTGATAATCAACAAATTAGGATTTTATATGAAAAATAAAGTTGTACGACAGGTGTTGAGCATGGTTTTTATGTGCATTTTTGCACTTTCCATTAGTTGCACCAAGGTCAACAATCACTCTTTTGCTCTAAATAACGAACGACTCATCGTATGGGAAAATCCCGACAGTGCTTGGCGCATTTTACAGCAGATAGACCCACAGACTCTAACGCAACATGAGCAAACCATATACCAATTAGAATACCAATTGGCACTTTCTCGTACACAGCACACTCCTTATTACCAAGACACTATTATACGCCTAATACCTCGGCTTGTAGAAGCAGACGATCTATTATCACTCGGAGAAGCATATTATATGTTGGGTACATCGTTTAACCATACAAGCGACTACCAATCCTCTACATTTTATCTCAAACAGGCAGAAGAGAAATTAGAAACCTTTTTGGAACGTAGAAACACCAGCGAACAAGAAAAAGTTTTAGCCCATCAAATATTAGGCATCACATGGCTTTGCTTGGGCAATACCTATGAGAGCGAAATGCTATACGAAATAGCACACGACTATTACCGCAAAGCCCTACCACTTTTGGAGCAACACAACAATACTATCTTTCTCGCCTGCACATACCGAGACCTGGCGCGCACTAACGCACTCCTAAACGGAAACAATGACTCTACCCAATACTGGTTCGCACAAGCAGAACACTATGTGCAACAAACCAACAACCATCTTCTATGCACCGAAATAGCTGCATACAAATACCAATACTGCGAAACGGATAGCATTGACCAACGTTTGCAGGCGTGCCTCACACTCGCAAATAAATATGGTATATCAACACGATACGCAGAGATAATAGAAATCTACCTCAAGAAACAAAACATCAACTCTGCCGCTTATTATTTGGAAAAACTAATACCTACTGATTCCGCATATACCTATTGGTTTGAACAAAATTATGCCTACTGGAATAGCCGTATATTATCCGCGAAGAATAAACACCCAGAAGCGTACACAATATTGCTCTCTTTATACGAACAAACAATACACCAACTACAACGCGATGCAAGCACACGAACCTTTAGCATTGCCCGACAATACGATGTAGAACGAGAACAACGAAAAACAGAACAACTGCAAAGAGAAAAAAAATGGCACAAACAAATATCTTTTATCCTTATTCTTACGCTAATACTCACCATCATGCTGCTCCTTGTATGGTGGCTATACTACAAAACAAAACGCAAAGAACATGCCATTCAAATGCAAGTTTTACGAGACAAATATATTCAACAACTACAATTGGCATTGGAGCGTTTGCAACAGAAAGTTAACCTAACACGAGAAATAGAATTGCAACGCATGAAAGGAAATGAAATAGAATTTCCTAAGTGGTTGCAAACATATCGGGACGAAAAATTAGTGGTCAACAAAGAAAGTATCAACGAACTCATCACATCCATCGACAAAGCATTGAATGGAGCTATCAGCCGATTGCAGTCGGAATATCCCTTGCTCACAGAATCCGACATGCAGTTTGCTATACTAAGCATTATCGGCGCATCGGACAACGATATGAGTATCGTGCTCAATCTACAAAAGCACACCATCTATCACCGCCGACAAATCGTTCGTAAACATATCAATGCCTCACGACCTGAGGACCAACAAGTGATAGATATAGACTCCTGGCTACGAGAATATGTTCTAAATCTGGAGTTTTGATAGCAGCTGCGCGTTCGGTAACGGCGCGTTCGGTAACATGCTCGCAAAGACTGATGCCTCGCATCAGTGGGCGACATGTACCTCCGCTCTCCCCAAAGCAAACAGACAAAGTCTTAGTTTGCTTTGGGGGACCCCGCATAAGTAATTTTGAATTTTGAGTTTTGAATTTTGAATTAACAGACCCCTCAGTCCTTCGGACAGCTCCCCTAACTTAGGTGAGCAGTATATATAGTGCATTCCGTGCACTCCTTCACCCGCTAACTTAGGGAGGAGTTAAGAGTTATAAAATTTGAAACCTTGAAACAAGCGACATTGTCGCGATAAACAGCACTGTAGGTGCGGTGAAACAAGCATCTTTAATGCATATTGGAGAGTAGGTAACCGCTACAAAAATGGACAAAAACAAAGAGAGCCTAAGTTGTTACTTAGATTCTCTGAAAATGGCGGCTGCGCGTTCGATAACGGCGCGTTCGGTAACGAGGTTGCATGGACCAATGACTTCGCGTTCGGTAACGAGGTTGCACGAATGATATCGCTCTGCTCTATCATTGAAGAGCACCCCAACAAATCAAAGATTTTTGGGGACCCCGCAGGCAACTCGTACCTCCGCTTTTCCCCATAGCAAACAGATAAAATCTTGGTTTGCGATGGGGACCCCGATTTGAAAGCAAACAGACATAGTCTTGGTTTGCTTTTGGGGGTGGACAGACCCCTCAGTCCTTCGGACAGCTCCCCTAACTTAGGTGAGCAGTATATATAGTGCATTTCGTTGCACTCCTTCTCACCCTAACTTAGAGAGGAGTTAAGAGTTATAAAATTTGAAACCTTGAAATAAGCGACATTGTCGCGATAAACAGCACCGTAGGTGCGGTGAAACAAGCATCTCTGATGCATATTGGAGAGTAGGTAGCA
>JAGBCD010000010.1 GCA_017938155.1 Paludibacteraceae bacterium
AAAAATCGGGGTCTCCATAACAAACCAAGACTTCGTCTGTTTGTTATGGGGAGAAGGGAGAGCGGAGGTACGAGTTGCTTCAACGATGACAAAGTCATCGGTCTGCGCAATCTCGTTACCGAACGCGACAAAACCAAGACAATGTCTGTTTGCTAAAAATCGGGGTCTCCATAACAAACCAAGACTTCGTCTGTTTGTTATGGGGAGAAGGGAGAGCGGAGGTACGAGTTGCTTCAACGATGACAAAGTCATCGGTCTGCGCAATCTCGTTACCGAACGCGGTGTCATCGGTCAATGCGACCTTATTGTTGAACGCGACGTTACCGAACGCGGCGCGCGTCCTCTAAACAGCAGCAACGCTGCTCCCCAATCACTTCACAGCCTTGTATCCCGCTTCGATGGCAGCGATATTGGCACTGACAACCTTCTCTCCCTTGCGCTCGAAAATACGCTTGACGCCCGCAATGACCTTGTCGTACTCAATGCCCAACATAGGAATAGATGCCCCCAACAATACCATGTTAGCCGCCTGAGCAGGAGCACCCGCCTCCTTAGCCAATTGCTCTACGTCCAACAATACATGATGCTCAAATGCTTGCACATGAGCCAACACCTCTTCCAATGCTGGATAATTAGGGATATTAACAAAAGGTACCGAAGAAGTAACAATCCAACCATCCTCCTTCAAATACTCCATATAACGCAATGCCTCCATCGGTTCTAATGATATAATCAAATCCGCCCCACCCTTGGGAATCAAATCCGAATGAATAGGCTCGGAAGATAAACGTAAGTTCGATTGTACATCACCACCACGCTGAGACATACCATGTACCTCCGCTTGCTTCAAATACAAACCTTCACTCAAAGCCGCATCACCAATAACTGTAGCAATAGATAGGATACCTTGTCCACCTACACCTGCCAAAATAATATCTCGTTTCATAACAATGATTTTCTAAATTAACAAATACAACTCCTAATTATTTCTTCGCTTTCAAATGTCTTTTGAGTGTCTGAATACATTCTCTGCGTGCAATGACTACAGAAGTGCCATCGTATTCAATCTCTTCACGCAAGATATTCTTAATCTCTTCCATGTTCTTAGGCAATGGCACCACAACGCGTACATGCTCTTGCGCGACACCCAAACCGTAACAAATCTGCTCTATACGTCCCGTTCCAGCCGAGTCTTGTCCACCCGTCATACCCGTCGTTAGGTTGTCGGAAATCAAAACCACTACGTTAGCATTGGAGTTGACACAATCCAACAAACCCGTCATACCCGAATGAGTGAACGTGGAATCGCCAATAATAGCAATAGCAGGATGTTGTCCTGCATCGGCAGCACCCTTAGCCATCGTAATAGAAGCACCCATCTCTACCGTCGCATGCAAAGCATGGAAAGGAGACAATGCACCCAAGGTGTAACAACCTATATCCCCAAAAATTCGAGGCGAAGCATACTCACGAGCCACTTCGTTCAAAGCAGCATACACATCCCTATGGCCACATCCTTGGCACAAAGCAGGTGGACGGCTCACTACCAACGCATCGGCATCGTGTTGTGGCAAAGGTTCCAATCCCAACGCCAAACGAACAGAGTCAGGCGTCAACTCGCCTACACGTGGCAAATCGCCTGTCAAACGACCCTTGATGGCAACAGTAGATGGTACCATACCACGAATCATCTCCTCTACCACCGGTTGTCCCTCTTCCATCACCAAGATCTCTTGCACGCCGTCTGCTACCATCTGTTGGATCATAGCAACAGGCAACGGATATTGAACCACCTTCAAAATACTATACCCCATCTGTGGTTGATAATTCTCCATCAAATAGTTGTAAGCAATACCCGTAGTAAGGATACCTTTGGTAGGACATGAGCCCTTGGTATAAGTATTCCAACCCGCTTGACCACTTATCTCCCCAAAAGACTTCTGCATCTCCACCAAATGAGCATAGTTATTACGCGCAAAAGCAGGCAAGAGAATAAAACGTTTGACATCTTCTGGCAAACGCATCGTTTTTTGCGGCATGGGTTCGTTGGTGGTCTCAACAATAGCTCTGGAGTGAGCCATGCGCGTGGTGACACGCAATAATATAGGTGTCTTCAACTGCTCGGACAACTCAAAAGCATAACGGGTGATATCGTACGCCTCCTGCTGATTGCTGGGTTCCAAACAAGGAATCATAGCAAACTTGGCATAAAAACGTGAGTCTTGCTCGTTTTGCGAAGAGTGCATCGAAGGATCATCCGCCGCCAATACGACCAATCCACCATTAACACCCGTGATGGCTGCATTCATAAAAGCATCCGCACACACGTTCATACCTACATGCTTCATACACACCAAAGCACGCTTACCCATATAAGCCATACCCAATGCAGCCTCCATGGCCGTTTTTTCGTTCGTCGCCCACTTGCAGAAAATAGAAGGATGAGTCCCCTTAGACTGCTGATGTTGTATATATTCCGTAATTTCAGTAGAAGGAGTACCAGGATAAGCATATACACCACTCAATCCTGCATCTATCGCGCCTTGCGCAATAGCTTCATCGCCTAACAAAAGATATTTCATACTTGTATTAAATTTATGGTTTTTGCAAAGGTAATAATTTTTTTTGGGATATGCAAAAAAAATTCGCTGCGCTCATGAAGAGTGACTTCGTGAAGAGTGATTCGCTGCGCTCATGAAAATTCAGCCCGAAGGGCTAATCTTTCAGCGAAGCTAACTATTCAGCGAAGTTTACGAAGCTAATCTCTCAGCGAAGCTAACTATTCAGCGAAGTTTACGGAGCTAATTCTTCAGCGGAGCTAATCCTCAAACATCTGCCACAGTTTATCCTCTGGAACGGGGGCTTCGATATAGATACGAGTCCTCGTCTTGGTTGCATCGTTCATAATAGGGTGCAAAAACTCAATACTCCTCGCATGCAAACATATACCACCATCAGGATTAGAACGCTTGGCACCATACTTCAAATCACCCTTAATCGGACAACCAATAGCCGCCAACTGACAACGTATCTGATGATGACGACCTGTCTCCAATCCTATCGACAACAACGTATAACGCTCACTCTTACCTATCGTCTTATATGTCAGCACCGCACGCTTGGCTTCCTTTGGATAAGAACCATCCCTTCCCCGTTTAGCCACATACGACTTGTTTTGCTTCTCATTACGCACAAGATAATGCTCCAAACGGCCCTCAGGCACAGCAGGAGGCGACTGCACAATAGCCCAATAGGTTTTTTTGATCTCTTCATGCGACTTAAACATCTCATTCAAACGAACCAACGCCTTGCTCGTGCGAGCAAACAATACCACTCCCGTCGTAGGACGATCCAAACGATGCGTCACACCCAAAAAAACATCACCCGGCTTATTATACTTCTCCTTAATATATGCCTTGACCAGCTCACTGACAGGCACATCGCCCGTCTTGTCACCTTGAACAATCTCGTTACAAGTCTTGTTGATAGCAATAATATGATTGTCTTCGTACAATATATTCATATCTTCTACCTTTTCAATTCATCTTTCAACCACGGATAACGCACCATCATTTGTCTTATTCTCTCCTCCAACCCTTCTCGGAAAAGACGATACGCCTCCGACTCAGGATGCAACGGACGATGGTGCAAGTCTTTATACAACTGGTCAAAACATGCCATCTCACGTACCGTATCACCATCCATCATCGTTTCTACAAAACGTTGCCAAATATACCCTACCGCCACGTCCGAAGGATGAAGCATATCCTCGGCATAAAAACGATAATCACGCAACTCATCCATCATGATTTCATACGCAGGAAAATATCCTACCCGAGAGGGAAAACACTGCTGCAACGCATCCACTGCCGACAAAAGAACCGCCTTAGACAACTGATTTTCATGCATCCCATCCTTAACATGCCGTATAGGACTCACCGTTAAAATCCAATACTTATCCTCATAACGTTCGATGATCTCTTTCCACACCTCCACTATCTCTTGCACCGTCAAACGACGTCTCTCAAAACGATTAGCAGGCATCTTATGACAATTGGCCACTACCACCCCATCCAACATATACACCCACGCCGTTCCCCACGTCACAATAACTACCGACGATTCCTCTATCCCACGCTGGCACACTTGCCACGAAGCATCCGTTAGCGACGTCAGTTCGTCACGTGTGGAAGAAGAAAAAATACCATGGTGATACATCGAATGATAGACATTATTGTATTCTTGCACATATTCGCACTTTTTGCCGAAACATCGTGCTATAGACATGGGATTATACAACGTGCCAAAAGGATTGGTAACAACACGGAAAAAAGATGATTTCATCTTGTGAGCCATGTTATCCGCAAAGCATGAACCCAAAGATAAAAACGTATCTTCATAACCCAACTTGCGTTCACTCAAAGGAATATGTACCAATGTCTGCCAATTCATATTAGTTCACTCTTTATTCAAAATGCATCACCTTGCTCGGATATATATTCGCTACCACTGACGCAGGAGCCAACATGATAATCCACGACAACAACAAAGTAATTACATTGATACCCAATATCCAACCCACAGGGAAAGATATCGGAACATAACTCACATAATAAGATACAGGATCCAAAGGAATCATATGCGTCGCATACTGCAACAAACATAACAACAAACCTATCACATTACCCCATATAACACCCTTGAAAATCAACATCATACCTTGCGACAAAAAGATATCACGAATGAACTTATTCGTTGCTCCCAAAGACTTCAAAATACCTATCCGTTGCACACTATCCAAAATCATGATAATCAAACCAGAAATGATATTAAAACTGGATACACACAACATCAAAATGATAATAATTACCACATTCATGTCCAACAAGTCAAGCCACGAGAAAATCTGAGGATTAAGTTGCTCTATCGTCTGTGTATAATAAGCATTATCATCCTCATCAAAACGATTAGCCGTCGCAAAATATACTTCGTCTGCCACCTCCTCCAACCTATCAAAATCATCCACCATCACATCAATACCCGAACACTGATTTTCTCGCCACAAGTTCAACTGCTTCACTACATTCGGTCTGCCCATGACAAACAACTCGTCAAATTCCGTCAAACCCGTCATATACAAACCCGATACCACAAACTTACGAACACGCACCTGCTCACCCACAAAATAACAGAAAATAGCATCACCAACCTCGATGGACAACATGCGACTCACAGCATGAGAAATCAATACCTCTTGGTCCTTCTCTGGCACCCTACCCGCCAACAAATTCGCTTGAAAATAATCCCAATAGTCCGTACCCTTGAACACAATCCCTTGAAAAGCATTATCGGTTTTTATAATGCCCGGTTTGGTATAATAACGATGCACTTCCGTCACATGAGGTAGTTGTTTTATCAGCTCCAACAACGAGTCGCTGGGCACAATGGGTTGCAATTCGTAGGTGTTGTTGTTGTCAAAATTCACCACCTGGATATGCGCTCCAAAGCCCGATATCTTGTTAGTAATCACTTGCTTGAAGCCGACCACCACGCACAAGGTTACCAGCATCACAACAACACCAATCACGATGCCCAACAAAGCCACACGCACCGCCGGACGAGACGCTTGTTTGCCATCCTTCTGAGCATAATAAAAACGCTCCGCTAACCATATTTGAGGAGTACGATACTTCATTTCCTTACTTTATTAGGCAGCACGACAAGGTGCTTTAATACACCATACACCATCCATGCTGTTACTGCACCTATCAACCATCCACACAATATATCCGTGGGATAATGAACACCCAAATACATTCGACTATAACTATTCAACCCTACCCATATCATCAACAACAACGTCACCCACCCCCGTTTCCATATCAACGAAAACAATAACGCACACGCCATCGTATTCGCTGCATGACTGCTGGCAAAACCATACAAACCACCACGATAATCGCGAACCAAATGCAACAAGTCTGCCAACCCTTCTTCATGAGACGGACGCAAACGAGCAACACATGGCTTCAAGACTCCCGACGCTAACCAATCAGCCAAACCAATCGACACCCCAAAACCAAGCAACAAAACAATACACAACGGCATCGACCAACGAACACATGCACAGGGACGCCTCCACTCCGCAGGCATACGAAAACGCCATACTAACAACCCCACCAACAATACATACAGCGGTATCCATGTCGCCTTGGCAGAAACAATCCACATCAGCGTGTCTGCCCATGGCGCATGCCAGCCGTTGATAGCCAACAAGCATTCTCTGTCTATTTCTAATATTCTTTCAAGCATACAAGGCTGAAGAGTCTGTCAATTCATAATTCTTAATTCATATCTTCCCTTTGGGTCGAACGATTATTCGCAAAATTCATAATTCTTATCTCCCCTTTGGGTCGAACGATTATTCGCAAAATTCATAATTCCCTACACCACCAATCACCAATTAAACTGCTCCCCTAAGTTAAGGGTGAAGGAGTGCAACGAAATGCACGACGAGTGTAGCGCCTGAAGAGTTCCCACTCTAAGGAAATAGCGCAAACATAGAACCATTGTCCGAAGGACTGAGGGGTCTGTCAACTCAAAATTCAAAATTCATAATTCATAATTCCCTACGCTGGGTTGTTGAACGCGCTATTCATTCATCAACACCGCCGTATGGCATGCTACCACTCCTGCTGTTTCTGTTCTCAATCGGCTCTCACCCAAACTAATTGGCACAAAACCCAAACGCAGTGCATCTTCTATCTCTGGTTCACTGAAATCTCCTTCAGGACCTATCAGTATGAGAACACTCTTGCCACGATGGATCATGTCCTTCAACAAATGTTTCTCATTCTTGTAGCAATGGGCTATAAACTTATCTTCCTCTTGTGCTTGTTGCACAAGTGTTTTGAAATCAGTCAAAGAATTCAACTTGGGCAAATAAGGATTGAGCGACTGTTTAGCTGCCGAAAGGATGATTTTCTTCAGCCTATCTTCACGCAACTGCTTGCGTTCTGAGAAATGACACAACAACGGCGTAATCTCATCTATACCTATCTCGGTACACTTCTCTATCATCCACTCCAAACGTTCAATGTTCTTCGTAGGAGCAATGGCTATGTGCAAATGAAAATGATGATGTTTGGTTTGCTTCTCCGATCGCAACACTTCAAACTCACAATGCTTAGGATGCGGATTGGTTATGCGCGCATAATAAGTCGTTCCAAGACCATCGGTCAATAATATCTCATCCCCGCGTTGGTAGCGAAGTACACGCACGCAGTGCGCAGATTCCTCTTCGCTCAGGAAATGGCTCTCTTCTATATCTGGTGTGTAAAATAAATACATGATTGATAATTGGTAATTAGTGAGCGCAAGCGCTCAGTTTATAGGACGCGCTTTTAGCGCTACAGAGTATTTTTTAAGGATGCTCTCTGCGCAATCTCGTTACCGAACGCTACAAAACCAAGACTATGTCTGTTTGCTTTCAAATCGGGGTCCCCAGAGCAAACCAAGATTTTATCTGTTTGCTAAAAATCGGGGCCTCCATAACAAACCAAGACTTGTCTGTTTGCTATGGGGAAAAGCGGAGGTACGAGTTGCCCCAATCTAGGTACCCAAAATAAATGGTTGCTTTATTTTGGGAGAGCGGAGACATGAGTCGTCTCAACGATGACCGCCGTCATCGGTCAATACGATCTCATTGTCGAACGCGAGCGATATCATTCGCGCAATCTCGTTACCGAACGCGACGTTACCGAACGCTACAATTCCCCTTCCTTCAGTCGCTCCGCATTCTCAGCTACTTGCAACGCATCCATTACCCCTTGTATATCACCATCCATGAAAGCAGGCAAGTTGTAAATTGTATATCCAATACGATGGTCAGTTATTCGCCCTTGAGGATAATTGTATGTACGAATCTTAGCCGAACGGTCACCCGTTGACACCATCGTCTTGCGACGTGCTGCTATATCATCGATATACTTCTGATGCTCTTTATCATATATCTGCGTGCGCAAACGAGACAAAGCACGTTCCTTGTTCTTGGGCTGGTCACGAGTCTCTGTACACTCAATCAAGATCTCTTGCACTTCACCCGTATTAGGGTTTTTCCAATTGTAGCGCAAACGTACACCCGATTCTACCTTGTTCACATTCTGACCACCAGCACCGCCCGAACGGAAAGTCTCCCAACGTATCTCACCCTCATTGATATGCACCTCCAGTTCATCTGCCTCAGGCAACACGGCTACCGTAGCCGCTGAGGTATGTACACGACCTTGAGTCTCCGTCGCAGGAATACGTTGCACACGGTGCACACCACTCTCATACTTCAACGTGCCATACACATTCTGACCCGTCACATTGAAAATAATCTCCTTGAAACCACCTACAGCACCTTCCGTGAAACTGCTGATGGTGTACTTGAAACCTTTGACCTCAAAATATTTGGTGTACATCCTAAATAGATCACCTGCAAACAACGACGCTTCATCACCACCCGTACCACCACGGATTTCCATCACCACATTCTTGCTATCCTCAGGGTCTTGCGGCAACAACATCAGGCGCAACTCGTCTTCCAACGAAGGAATCTGAGGCTCCAACTCGTCTATCTCAGCACGAGCCATCTCTTTCAACTCGGCATCCTGCTCGTTGAAAAAGACATATTTAGCCTCTTCCAAATTATTCAAAGCTTTCTTATACCTCTCGGCTGCCACCAACACACGCTCCAAATCATGATACTCCTTATTCAAACGCACATAACGCGCTTGATCCGCTATCACGGCAGGGTCGGTAATCAACAGACTTACCTCATGAAACTTCGCCTCCAGGCCATCTATTCTTTCTAATATATCCATTATCTTCTACGCATTTGCTGCATTTTCTTCATCATCTTGCTCGTTTGCTCAAACTGCTTCAAGAAACGATTCACCTCAACGATAGTCGTTCCACTACCCTTAGCAATACGATTCTTACGACTACCATTCAACAACGCAGGATTACTACGCTCCTCTGGTGTCATTGAAGATATAATTGCTTCAATAGGTTTGAAAGCATCATCCGATATCTCAACTCCCTTGAGAGCCTTGTCCATACCTGGAATCATGCCCATCAAGTCCTTCATGTTACCCATCTTCTTTATCTGAGCCAACTGACTGAGAAAATCGTTAAAATCAAACTGATTCTTAGCTATTCGTTTGGATATACGACGAGCCTCCTCTTCATCATACTGCTCTTGAGCACGCTCAACCAACGACACTACGTCACCCATACCCAAAATACGGTCCGCCATACGATTAGGATGGAATACATCCAAAGCATCCATCTTCTCACCCGTACCGATAAACTTAATAGGCTTATTTACCACGCTACGAATACTCAAGGCAGCACCACCGCGAGCATCGCCATCCAACTTGGTCAAAATAACACCATCAAAATCCAAACGGTCATTAAACTCTTTAGCAGTGTTCACAGCATCTTGACCCGTCATCGCATCCACTACAAACAAAGTCTCCTGTGGATTGATAGCTTGCTTGATAGCAGCGATCTCCACCATCATTTGTTCATCTACCGCCAAACGACCTGCCGTATCCACGATCAGCACATCATAACCATACGTACGTGCTTCAGCTACCGCCTTCTCCGCCTTGCGGATAGGATTGCTCTCTCCCTCATCCGTATATACCTTAGCCTGTATCTGTTCACCCAACACACGCAATTGCTCAATAGCAGCAGGACGATAGACATCACATGCCGCCAACATCACACGCTTGCCTTTTTTCGTTTGCAAATAATTAGCCAACTTAGCTGCAAAAGTAGTCTTACCACTACCCTGCAAACCACTCAACAAGATGACTGCCGGATTGCCCTTAAGGTTGATTTCAGCCGTCTCACCACCCATCAAACTGGCCAACTCATCATGCGTAATCTTTACCATCAATTGACCAGGACGAACAGCTGTCATCACATTCTGGCCCAAAGCCTTTGCCTTGACCGAATCGGTAAATTGCTTAGCTGTCTTATAGTTAACGTCCGCCTCCAACAATGCCTTGCGAATGTCTTTGACAGTCTCAGCAATGTTAATCTCGGTTATTCTACCTTCACCCTTGAGAATCTTAAACGAGCGCTCAAGTCTTTCACTTAAATTATCAAACATATCTATTTCTTGTATTAATTATTCACAACGACAACCGTCTTTTGAATGCCATCCCATCCCCAATCCACCATCGCAAGATTTTACTACATTCATAGACTTATTGCAATTATACTATATCACAATTTACAATTGTGCGCAAAGTTAAGCATTTTTTTGCACGTATGCAAATTATTCATTACCTTTGCATCAAATGAAAAGAATTTGTGCTGGCATATTAGTTTTTCTCACATGTTTTTCCGCCAACGCCCTCAATACCTCCTACCGTTTATCACTTCGAACTGGAGGCATCCTTCCTGATGGAAAAATTGAGAAATTTGCTCCCAATCGCACCTTGCCTATAGGAGCCGAGTTTGCCGTCACTTTCCACCCCCAATGGACTGCACTCAACGACTGGAACCGAGCTGGCATTGGAACCGCACTAAGTTATTGGTATTTAGGAGACAACCAACTACTTGGACATATCATCGCACCTTATGTATTCTTGGATATTCCATTGGTCAAACTACCCCATTTTCGATTGGGAATACGCCCTGGTATAGGCATCGGATTCGTTACCAAAACCTACCAAAACACCATCCCACCAGACCGACTATACCTCGAACTTGGGCATGCCAACCAAAGCATCGGAAGTGTTACTAATTTTCATTTTCCCGAAGCACTCTTTTTGGAGTTCCCATTACGAAATGGTTGGAGCATCTTAGCATCCGCAGGATGGTATCATTTCAGCAATGGTAGCACCATACAACCCAATTCAGGATACAACATCGTTTCTGGAGAAATAGGAGTCCACTACAACCCTTTGTACAACAACTCTCCTACACATGTTTGGGACAAAACCAATGACCATCGAACCAAACAATGGGAATTGGCATTCGCCTTCACAGGAGGTGCCAGACAAGTGTACTACAAAGACCAACAAACCTTCTTCGCAAGCACCATTCAAGCAGCAGCCTATTGGCGAGCACACAACATTTTCCGACTGGGAGGAGGTTGCGACATCTTCTATGACGGTGCCTACACGCAACGCAAAACACTATTCATCAAAACCAATTTAGACGTTGCACAACCTGCCGATTGTTGGCGAATGGGATTTAGTGTACAACCCGAATTTGTTTTCGGAGATTTTACAGCAGGATTTCATTTTGGCGTTTATCTATATGACCCCATCAAAGAATTAGAACCCATGCAAGATGCACAGGCTCAGCCTAATGGAAGAATCAAAAAAGGAATATTCTACCCATACGATATTCTCAAAGCGGGGAGTGCAGGATATCCCGACGGATGGCTCTACACGCAAATCGTATTACGCTACCACCTACCCTTCCACCTCTTTATACAAGCCAACATGAAGGCCCATCTCACCAAAGTGGAATTCGTTGGCATCGGCTTAGGCACTTGGTTCTAATTCACTACACTCCAAAGATTCATTCCCTGGTGCGTGAAACTTTTCAACAGCCACAAGGCGTGAAACCTACCCGCAGGGCATGAAACCTTGAAACAGCACCCCTGGTGCGTGAAACTTTTCAACAGCCGCAAGGCGTGAAACCTGCCCGTAGGGCATGAAACCTTGAAACAGCACCCCTGGTGCGTGAAACTTTTCAACAGCCGCGAGGCGTGAAACCTGCCCGCAGGGCATGAAACTTTGAAACAAGTGCGAAGCACGTGAAACTTTTTTATTCCCCTATTACCAATTACCAATTACCAATTTAAGACTGTGTCTGTTTGCAGAAAAACGGGTACCCAAAAGTAAACCAAGATTTCATCTGTTTACTTTCAAATCGGGGTCCCCATAGCAAACCAAGACAATGTCTGTTTGCTTTGGGGAAATGCGGAGGTACGAGTTGCTTTCAATGATAGAGCAGAGCGATATCATTCGCGCAACCTCGTTACCGAACGCATCTAAAACTCTTCCTTTATCAAATAATCGTTTCTGCTTTGTGAATTGCGAATAATCAATTCACCCAAGAATCCTGCCAAAAAGAGCATACAACCCAATATCATCATCAATATGCTCAAATGGAAATATGGATTGGTACCTACCAGCATTGCTTGAATACCATGCGACAATGCATATAGTTTCATACCACCAACTACACAGATTGCTATAAATCCCAAAACAAACATCACACTTCCTACCAAACCGAAGAAATGCATTGGTTGTTTGCCAAACTTATTCAAAAACCATAAGGTCATCAAATCCAAATATCCATTCACAAAACGGTTCAAACCAAACTTACTTGTTCCGAACTCA
Organism: Paludibacteraceae bacterium; assembly: GCA_017938155.1. Taxonomy (GTDB): domain Bacteria; phylum Bacteroidota; class Bacteroidia; order Bacteroidales; family Paludibacteraceae; genus Colicola. The sequence goes on from JAGBCD010000010.1 coordinate 12,417, forward strand.
CGTTTTCTATGTTGAACAACCTTTTCACCTATCTTGGTAAAACCTGCATTCTTTGCCAAGTATGGGATGTAACGGTGCATCTCGCTAAACACCTCAATATTCTTAATCACTTCTTTCTTGTAAGCCTTCAAGCCACAATTCATATCATGTAACTCTATACCTGTTACTTTGCGAGCAGTAGCATTAAATAACTTACTTGGAAGATTTTTCGTGAGTTTATTATCAAAACGTTTCTGTTTCCAGCCACTCACCAAATCATAACCATCTTCCATTATCATTCGATACAGTTCAGGTATCTCATCGGGAGAATCTTGCAAATCGGCATCCATTGTTATCACCACATCACCCTCTGCCATTTTGAAACCACAGTACAGAGCAGCCGACTTACCATAATTGCGGCGAAAACATATTCCATGAACCTCATTATGATCAGTTTGCAAATCACGAATCACTTGCCACGACTCATCTGTTGAACCATCATTCACGAATATTACCTCATACGTAAACTTATGTTCGTTCATTACTCGATTTATCCATTCAAACAATTTGGGTAGCGATTCTGCCTCATTAAACAAAGGGACAACAATGGAAATATTCATAATAGTTATAGTAAAGTTATTTTTTATGTGGGCAACTTTTTTTGTATTTTTCATCACATCTTTTCATCAGCCCACTCATTCTCGCTACAAAGGTACGACAAAAGATGCATATACGCAAGTAGCGAGCATTTGAAAATGATAAATTTATTTATCAGCTATGGCATCACAGAGGACAACGTGAGCTCGCTCATGATTGTACTATGGGATGGTGTAGCAAAGAAGGCGAAAAGCCTTATTTTCAAAATGCGAGCGCGAGCGTATAGGCTGCATCTTGCGAACGTAGCATCGGGGGAATTGGCTTTTTATTGGGTGGAATAAGCGTAAGAATAAAAGCCAAGGCAGATGTCCGAAGTAGACAAAAGATGCATATACGCAAGTAGCGAGCATTTGAAAATGATAAATTTATTTATCAGCTATGGCATCACAGAGAACAACGTGAGCTCGCTCATGATTGGTGTTTTGGCCCCATAGCAAACCAAGACTTATCTGTTTGCTATGGGGAAAAGCGGAGGTACGAGTTGCTTCAACGATGACAAATCTGTCATCGGTCTGTGCAATCTCGTTACCGAACGCGACAAACCAAGATTTATCTATTTGCTTTCAAATCGGGGTCCCCATAGCAAACCAAGACTTTGTCTGTTTGTTATGGGGAGAGTAAAAGCGGAGGTACGAGTTGCCCCAATCTGGGTACCAAAAGTAAACAATTGCTTTCAAATTGGGGTCCCCAAAGCAAACCAAGATTTTATCTGTTTGCTTTGGGGAAAAGCGGAGGTACGAGTTGCCCATTACCCTCTGGGTACCCAAAAGTAAACCAAGATTTCATCTGTTTGCTTTTGGGAGAGCGGAGACATGAGTCGTCTCAACGATGACACGAAGTCATCGGTCAATACGACCTTATTGTCGAACGCGAGCGATATCATTCGTGCAACCTCGTTACCGAACGCGACAAACCAAGATTTTATCTGTTTGCTTTTGGGAGAGCGGAGACATAAGTCGTCTCAACGATGACGCGGTCATCGGTCAATACGACCTTATTGTCGAACGCGCCGTTACCGAACGCGACAGACATAGATAAATCACTCCCTAATCAACAAAAGTGACTAATTTTCACTACTTTATTTGCACATTTACAAAAAAACATGTACCTTTGCATGACACATTATAATTAATCCATTCTTTGATTTTATACACACTGGTTGTTTGATTTGTTATGAAAGTTCATAAAGAAGAACTCAAAAAAATTTGGGAACTCAACCCCGTATGGGACGTTCTAACCGATGAACAAAAACTGTTCATAGATTCTCAAGTAGAAGTAGTTTCGTATAAGAAGAATGAGATTATTCATCATGAGGGAGACATCCCTACTCACATGCTTATGCTCGTTTCAGGCAAGATTCGCATCTACAAAGAAGGCATTGGACAACGACAACAAATCATCCGCGTCTTAAAACCTTACGACATCTTTGGCTACAGAGCCACTATTGCTGGCGACGTATACAACTCATGCGCCAGCGCCTTCGAACCAAGCATCGTTTACAAAGTCAATAGAGACGCATTCCTCAACATCATTCAACACAACAACGAGTTCTGTTTTCACATGATGGTCACCATGGCCAAAGACTTAGCTATATCCGAAATACAAACAGTCAACCTAACACAAAAACATATCCGAGGACGCCTCGCCGAATCTCTCCTATCACTCAAAGCCAACTACGGATACGACGAAGACCAAACAACCATCAGTATGTATATGAGCCGCGAAGACCTTGCTAATATGAGCAACATGACTACCAGCAACGCTATTCGCACACTCAGTCAGTTCGCACAAGAAGGTATCATAAGCATTGACGGCAGAAAAATCAAAATCCTTAATGAACAAGAGTTAGTTCATATCAGCAAAATTGGTTAACCCATCTTGGCGCCTTTCATAGCCATTGCATGAATAAACATGAACAAATATTGAACTGGTATCGAAAAATCAGCCAAGTAACATTCGATGACAAGGCCGATTTTGAAGTCATGCTACTAGACAAAAAAAATCCCACCGACGCACTTATGGCTATCGGTGGGTTATTTATCAATATCGTCGAACGAGGATACAAACCACAACTCATGGACCTACTCCTCCTCGGAGCTCAACCAGAAAATGTCAATAACGTACACATGAGAGCACTCTATTGTGCACTACTCGCTATGGTTATACACGACGACTATTTCTCAAAAGACACACAGGCTATTGACAACCTTCTCAACATCCTCATCCACTCCCACAAAACTGCTTTCAAGATTCTTTGCAGCATAGCACACATACAAAAAACACTCAAAGTACTCGGATTCAAAAAAGACATCAAGTCAACACTCATATACCAACTGGTAGTTGTGGGACAACAAGCTAATCAAGCATTTGACCGAAATTGTTGCTGAGCTGAATCATCTTATCATATTCTTCTGGAGACAAATCGTAGAAATAATAGTTACGTGGATCAATAGGCTTGCCATTGTAACGAACCTCATAATGCAAATGCGCGCCCGTTGACTTACCTGTATTTCCTACCAAACCTATCACATCACTACGCTTCACTTTTTGACCTACCCTACAAAGCGACTTAAACAAGTGAGCATACAACGTTTGATAACCAAAACCATGGTCCAAAATAACCGTGTTTCCATAACCTTGCTTCCAACCTGAGAATACCACCTTGGCATTACCCGTCGCAAACACTTCCGTTCCTGTGGGGGCCGTAAAGTCCATGCCATGATGAAAACGCCTAACATGATACACGGGATCTATACGCATACCATAACCCGAGGCTACACGAGTCAAATCCTTATTCAATACTGGCTGAATAGCAGGAATATTCTCCAACCTTATCTCACGAGTCTTGGCCATATCCAATACCTCATCATACGACTTCGATTGAACATAAATCTCCTTCTCCAATATATCCACCTTCAACGTCAAATCAGAGGCCAACTGTGAATTGGTCATATGCTCCAAACTCTCATAATACGAAATCTTCTTAGTCGCGCCTTGACGTACACCTATAGGAATAGGTTCTGCGCCAAACAATACACGATACAAATTATCATCACGCTGACTCAAATCTGCCATCACCAACTGCATCTGATCCACTTTCTGATCCAACACCTGATACTGAGCCTCAAGATTCTTATTCTGCTTTATCAATTGCTTCTCACGAGGAGAAGGAAACAGCATATAAAAAGCAAAAAAGAAAAATACACCCAAACATATACCTACCAATATATACCAACCAGAACGACGCAACCAATACACAAAACCATGCTCTATCCGCTCAAGCGCCAAGGTCTCGGGGTTTATTCGGTATTTCTTCTTATTCATAACGTTTTTTATTTCGATTGATTGTCTTCACTTTATTATCTTGTTTCCACCAAAAGAAACAACTATTCTGCTCTTGCTTCGAACGCTTATCTTTAGCTACATACACGGGTTTCATCGTATATGGATTCAAACCCGTATAATACATACACGTACTCAAAGTCATCGGTGTAGGAGTAAAATCCTGTACCTGCTCAGGATGATAATGCACTTTCTGCATCTCCTTTGACAAACTCTTCATATCCTGCAACGTACAACCTGGATGCGAAGATATAAAGTATGGAATAATCTGTTGATTCAAACCATAAGCCTCATTTACACGTATAAAAAAGTCTCTAAACTTCAAATACTCACTCCACTTAGGCTTACGCATCAAATCTACCACATGATCCTCCGTATGCTCCGGCGCTACCTTCAATCGACCACTCACATGACGAGTTATCAACTGCTTGCCATACGCCTCACTCATCAAATCATAACGAACACCCGAACCCACAAAAGCTTTCTTCACCTCCGGCAAACTATCCACCGTTCGATACACATCCAACAAAGGAGCAAAATCTTTATTCAGATTCTTACATATCTTTGGATACAAACAACTCGCACGCACACACTTATCACACATTCCCTTATCCACCCCATGCATCGCATACATATTGGCACTCGGTCCACCCAAATCACTCAAATAACCCTTCCAATCGGGCAAACGGCACAATTTCTTTATCTGATTCAATATACTCTGCTTCGAACGAGAAACAATATGCTTACCCTGATGAGCAGATATCGTACAAAACGAACAACCACCAAAACACCCACGATGCATACAAACCGAAAAACGTATCATCTCATAGGCAGGGATACGCTTCCCCTTATACTTGGGATGAGGAAAATATTGAAACGGCAACGCATACACACCATCCAACTCTTCATCACGCATACCCTCCCCAGTCGAGTTTACAACGATGGCACCACTACCTATAGGTTCAATCAACTTGGTTGATATGGTTTTGTTGGACTCTATCTCTATCTTCTTGAAATTCTCGGCATACTTCACTTTGTCCTTCACCACATCTTCATAACCATGCAACAAGACATAATCCTCTTCCTCTTCTTCCTTGCACCAATGCTTATCCCAATAGGCTATTTGCGCTATATCATGAGGCATTGCTACTACCTTACCATATTCCACCAACTGACCATGCACCGCATCCGCCAACGCACGTATAGGACGCTCACCCATACCATAAATCAACAAATCTGCCTGCGAATCTACCAAGATACTCGGCTTCACACTATCCGACCAATAGTCATAATGAGTCAAACGACGCATCGAAGCCTCTATTCCACCTATTACAATAGGAACATCTGGATACAAACGCTTCAATATTTTACAATATGTCTGTGTACAATAATCTGGTCTCGCACCTGCCCTGCCTTCAGGAGTATACGCATCATCCGAACGCAAACGCTTAGCGGCCGTATAATGATTCACCATCGAATCCATACTACCAGCCGTCACTGCAAAAAACATACGAGGCCTACCCAACTTCGTAAAATCTCTGTCATCACCACGCCAATCTGGCTGAGGGACAATCGCTACACGATAACCCGCATCCTCCAATACACGACCTATAACTGCCGCACCAAAAGACGGATGATCAATGTACGCATCACCTGAAAACAAAATCACATCCACATCATCCCAACCACGTAAGTTCAACTCCTTACGTGTCGTTGGAAGATATTTTTTCAAATCATACATACATCCTTACACTTTTCTTCTACTTACTCCACATGTATACGAGTCACCGTACCTTCACTACTCGTCACTATACAGTTCGAACCATCAATCGGACATACCGTGTTCAGTATCGAATTACCAATCTTGTGACACCACAACACATCGCCATCCTTCTTGTTCAAACCGTACAACAATCCATTACGAGTACCTACCATTACGACACCATCTCGCTCAACCAACATACATGGATTATGCTCATACCCAAAACCAACATGCGAAGCCCATATTGGTTCAAACTTATCACTCTTCGCATTCACAGCTACCACCGTATCCCACATACATTTGCTGAAAACCATCGATTCATCAACACTCATGCCTACCGTCTCACGAACTTTATATCGATTGGTACGCCATACCACTTCACCCGTCGCCGCATCCAAACATGTGAAATATCTATCGGGAGCACTGAAATAGATACGACCATCTGTTGCTACAGGCCATACCGCTGCAGGCGAAAACTTATCATTGCTCGTACCATTGTTCCATTTCCATGCCATTTTACCCGTCTTCAAATTCAATGCATACATATTACAATCCCACACACCAAAATACAAATTATCACCATACACCAATGGCTTAGAAGTTGAATAGCCATTCAAACCATCAAAGCACCAAACTTCTTTTCCATCTACCAACGACAATGCTCGCATACAATTATCACTACCCGATATATACACCAATCCTTCATGTATCACAGGACAACCCATTACAGCCTTAGAAGTTTCAAAACACCAATGCTCTTTACCTGTCTCTATATCCAAACAGTATATATTGCAATTTGTCGAACCAAACACCACCTTACCATCCGCTACCGCTGGAGTGGATAATATACGCATTCCAGTAGCATATTGCCACAATATTTCACCACTCGCTGCATCCAATGCATAAAAAGTACCCACATCATCTCCTACAAACAATTTCTCACCACACAATGCCGGAGTACTATATACACCCCCATCCAACTGACGTTGCCATACCTCTTTTACATTTGCATACTCCTCATTCACTGCATAAGAAGGACGCAACGACATATCTGGAGCACCATACTCCTTCGTCTCAAAAGGTAAACTCAACCAGAGGTTCATAGCTTCACCTACCCTCTTTTCTGCAAAACGAACCGAATCCATACCAATGGAAACTATCGTATAACCATTCACCCCATCCTTGTCACGCAAATTCGAACGACCCAATACATTCGCTATACCATCTGCATCACACAACATATTACGATGATAATGACCTCCAACTATGAACTGAACATTATACTCACGCAATACATCCGTTACATCAAACCAATTATCCACATCACCATCTCTCAAAGGATAATGCAATGCCACTACTACAGGCTTGCCATCATGCTTAGCATACACCGAATCAAGCACATGCTTCACCCAACTGATATCCTGAGGAGCCACATGACCATCAGCCATACGAATTACCGGACCAGAATTGAAACCTACAAAATGAACACCATTGTATTCAAACGAGAAACGATTATCACCAAACACGCGACTAAAATCCATCACACCTGACTCGCTCCAAGTGGTCTCATGATTACCTGAGGTGATGTAATATGGCTTGTTCAGCATATCCAACGTCTCTTTTGCTGCTTCCAACATCTCACGATCACCAGCCTCCGTTATGTCTCCTGTCAATAGTACGAAATCTATCGAATCATTCTGGTTAATATCATCCACCGAACGCTTCAAATCTTCCAATGGTCTTGGATTCGAACGAGACAAATGCGTATCCGTTATCAATGCAAAACGCATAGGAGATGGACCCTTCGAACATGAACACAACAAAATGGTGAACAATACTACCAAAAACTTCAATACATTACTTTTCATAAAACGATTGTTTTTTATCTAAATTATTCTATCAACAAACCAAGCGATTGAGTGAAAACTTTCAAATCAGGATACTCCGCAAGCATCTGCTCATATTTCTCCGCATTCGTAAAGGCCTTCTGTTCAGTATTATTTTCCTCTACAAGGATATTCAAACGAACCTTATCATTACACAAGTGCAGGCGAAGACTACTCAGCACATGCTCTTCTATCGACTTAAACTCAACTTTCTGCAATTCACTTGAGAATTTTATCTCCACCTCACCATTCGACAACAACGTAGGAATACTTGAAGACAATATCGCTTTCCAACGCTCATCACGCTCATAATTTGTACATATCCATTCCCAAGCTTGTTCTACATCCTTTGCTGTGTACGACTCATTCTTCTCTTGCACGATAGCCGACTTCACCTCTTGGGGCTCATCATCCGTTTTAGAGATTCGCACACCCATCCCAGATATACGAGGCATCTTTCTTATCGCACCTACACTCTCCTTCTCACTACCCTTGCCTCCATTCACTGGCAATGACGCTTTCACTACATTTTGTGGAGCAGCCGACTGAACTGCCGTAACATGAGCTACCTCATTATTTTTTTTTTGTTCATCTGACCTTGGAGCTTCAGATGAACCATTTCTTACAGGAACTTGTTGAACCGATGCCGCCGCCATTCGCTGCTCCAATACCTGCACCAAACGACACAACTTTACCAAAAACAGCTCTACAGTCAAACGTTTATTCTTTGCCGTTCGATATTGCACATCGCACGTATTTGCCAAATCCAATGCTTGAAACAACCATTGAGGAGAACATGTCTGAGCACATGCCACATACTGTTTACGTACCACATCCGATGTCTCCAACAATATCGCTGAACGCGCATCTTTGCAAACCAAGACATCTCGAAGATGCTGCATCAAACCCACTACGAAATGCAGTGCATCAAAGCCTTTTTGAAGCACCTCATCAAACAACAACAATGCATCCGTCACATTGCCACTCAACGCATACGACATGACCTTAAAATAGTACTCCGAATCCAATACATTCAGTATCTCTATCGTCTGCTTATAGGTTATTTTCTTTCCACAAAACGACACCAATTGGTCAAAGATACTCAACGCATCACGCATACCACCATCTGCCTTTTGTGCCACTACATTCAACGACTCTTCCTCTACCTCTATACCTTCCTTATTAGCCACATATTGCAACTGATAAATGATATCTGCGATAGTGATACGTTGAAAATCATACACTTGGCAACGACTCAATATCGTTGCTGGCACCTTGTGCTTCTCTGTCGTTGCCAAAATGAAAATAGCATACGATGGAGGTTCTTCCAGTGTCTTCAATAACGCATTAAACGCACCTTGCGACAACATATGAACCTCGTCTATGATATAGACACTATATTTACCTATTTGAGGAGGGATACGTACTTGGTCTATCAGCGAGCGGATATCCTCTACCGAGTTATTACTTGCAGCATCCAGCTCATGTATATTAAAACTACGTTGTTCATTAAAGGCTGTACATGACTCACAATTATTGCACGCATCATGCTCAGCCGTAGGTTGCAAACAGTTTATCGTCTTTGCAAAAATACGGGCACACGTTGTCTTTCCTACACCACGCGGACCACAAAACAAATATGCATGTGCTAAATGATTTTGACGAATAGCATTGCGAAAAGTTTCTGTCAATGCCTTTTGTCCAACCACTGTTTCAAAAGTAGTCGGTCTATATTTGCGAGCTGATACGATATAATTCTCCATAGTACACTATTTTGAGCGTACAAAGATACAACATTTTCAACAATTATGCAAGACTTTTTTCTGTTCATATCCAAACTTTTCCACAAAACCCTTCTTCCTCATTTCAATCAAGCAGACACATGAAGACATTCACAACCTTAGTCCCTTTTTATCTATTGTCAAACACCCCATAACGCGAGCGTTATGGGGTGTTTATGAATGTCATTTGGATTCTTTATTCTATGTTCATTATCCCAAATGTTATTTGGGTCTTTCTTACATTTTTCAGTTCAGTGCTCGCGGATTTTCCCCGCCGAGTATTCTTGCGATCGCTTCGTGTTTGTTCATTTCCCCGAATATTATTCGGGTCTTTCTTACATTTTTCGGTTCAGTGCTTGAGGATTTTCCCCGCCGAGTATTCTTGCGATCGCTTCGTGTTTGTTCATTTCCCCGAATATTATTCGGGTTTTATTATATTTCTATGTCTACTCTCTACGACTTCCACTAAACAGTAGGACTGCGCCTTTCCTCCAAACCTGTAAATCATGAAACTTTGAAGCGCCCCCGCTTTTTCTATGTTCATTATCCCGAATGTTATTTGGGTCTTTCTTACAATTTTCAGTTCAGTGCTCGCGGATTCTCCCGCCGAGTATTCTTGCGATCGCTTCGTGTTTGTTCATTTCCCCGAATATTATTCGGGTTTTATTATATTTCTATGTCTATTATCTACGACTTCCACTAAACAGTAGGACTGCGCCTTTCCTCCAAACCTGTAAATCATGAAACTTTGAAGCGCCCCCGCTTTTTCTATGTTCATTATCCCAAATGTTATTTGGGTCTTTCTTACATTTTTCGGTTCAGTGCTCGCGGATTTCCCCGCGAGTTCCAAGCGACTCTGTCGCATGAACAAGCACCGCAGGTGCATGTGACAGCATCTCTGATACGATGACATCTTGCAACAATCGTTCGTTCGAGCGAACGCAAGATAGGAAACAACCGCAGCACTCTGCAAACAAAAAAGAGTGACAACACTATTGATAGGTGCAATCACTCTCCTTGTATATAAGTTAGCAATCTATAAGTGCTGATCTATTGGATTAACTCCCAAGAATGTTGGTTTCCACAAACCTTCACAATTCCTACATGTTTTTGCAGAATACATGATTTGTCTGCAACCATAATCTTTATTGTTTCACCATCCCTTGTTGTGTAACTACGATCTAAATCATAGTTTTTATTTAAGACTATAGTACCATCAATATAAGTTTTCCCATTTTCCAACATATAAAATAGTTTAACCTGGATATGTGCATTTTCACTTTTCAGAGCAGTGCACATTTTATATCCTACCACATTGTTACTGAAAATTTCTTCACCTTTATCATCCTCATCGTCCCCCGTTTCCTTATCGCCGCCTTCTGCTTCAAATATTTCTGCTAATTCTTCGAAATAATTTAGTTCAACGATAAATCCCTCTGTTTCACCTGTTTCTGTCTTAAAAAATATGCTATCACCGACTGTGTAGTTGTCGGTGAGATAAGTTGCCAATTCTATAGCTTCTGCCTTCAATTGCTCAAATTCCATCTGAGTCGGTTCTTTGAGATTATTACCCCTTCCATCGCAAGATATCAATGCACAACATAATATGTACAATGAGAATAATATTTTTGTTCTTTTCATATGGCATTATTTGATAATTTTGTTAGTATTCCTGCCTAAGTTGTAATGTTCCCCAGAGCACACCAAGATTCATCTGTTTGCAAAAAAACGGGGCCCCCAGAGTAAACCAAGACTTCGTCTGTTTGCTATGGGGAGAAGGGGGAAAACTATCTACGCAGTTCACCTTCCAATAATTGGATATCATGCTTTAGAACCTTATCATACTCCATTTGGTCTTTCACCATAGTGAAAGCATGGAGTACTGTAGCATGAGAACGATTGCCTATCACTTGACCTATTTCATTTAGTGAATGGCCTGTGAGTTGTTTGGCAAGATATACGATCATTTGTCGTGCGCGAAGCACATCTTTTTGCCTTGATTTGGACGTTATGGCTTTTTCGGTTACATTGGTATGTTCACACACCATGCCCACCACATCTTCCAATAGTACTTCGCGTGGAGTAACAGAAACCAAACGTGATACAACTGATTTCGCCAAATCCATGTTTATTTCTGTATTCATGAGTGTTGAATATGCCATCAAAGATGCCAATATTCCTTCTATATCACGAACATTCTCACATGCATTGGCTGCTATATAGTCAATTATCTCTTCCGACAATTCCAAGCCATCACGATGCACTTTATCTTTCAGAATAGACTTACGCAATTCAAAATTAGGACGTAGTATCTCTACCGACAATCCCCATTTGAAACGTGTCAACAAGCGGTCTTCCACATCCTTGAGTTGCAGTGGAGAGCGGTCTGAAGTCAAAATCAGTTGCTTGCGTGATTGATGCAAGAAATTAAATATATGGAAGAATGTATCTTGTGTTCCTTTTAGATTTGCAAAAAACTGTATATCATCCAGTATCAGCACATCTACACTTTGGTAAAATTGCAAAAACTCAGGTATCTTATTACGATAGGCTGCCTCTTGATATTGCAATTTAAATGTGTTCGCGCTCACGTACAACACGCGCGCACCAGGTATATATTGTGCTATATGGTTACCTATTGCATTTGCAAGGTGAGTCTTACCTACTCCACTTCCTCCCCATATAAAGAGAGGGTTAAACACTGTTTTGCCTGGATTTTTGCTTATCGCTACACCAGCTGTTCTTGCCAGTTTATTTGTTTCTCCTTGTACGAATGTAGAAAAGGTGTAACTGCTATTCAGTTGTGTATCCCATTTCTCGTTTGTAAACGACAATCGTTGTTGATCTGCCGACTGATTAGCTGCATTTTCAGATGGATAGGTTGTTGCGGTACCGGATGTTGAATCTACCAATACGCGATATTCCAATCTTGTCTTTTCGCCAAAGGTACGACGAATACAACGACTCAGAAGGTGTATATAGTTCTCTTCGATATATTCAACCACGAACTCACTCTTCACGCGTAGCACGAGTACGTCATTATTCCAGTCAACAACCTCCAAAGGAGCAAACCAAGTATTATATACACTTGGTGTCAAATTGTCACGCAAAATCTGCGTGCACTCATTCCACAATATGTTTGCATCCTTTTGCATTATCTACTTTATTTTATTTATCTTTCTTCATACTCCTCCCCTAAGTTAGGGGAGGTGCCCGCAGGGCGGAGGGGTCTGTTAACCCAAAAGTAAACCAAGATTTCATCTGTTTGCTTTTGGGAGAGCGGAGACATGAGTCGTCTCAACAATGACGCGCCGTCATCGGTCAATACGACTTCATTGTCGAACGCGAGCGATATCATTCATGCAATCTCGTTACCGAACGCGACAGCCGCACAAAACCTCACCGTAGCGCATCGCAATAACATCTCCACGCTATCGGCAATCATCCCATGTTTTCAACTAGAAAACCCCTGAAATCGAATGCAAAGGTAGTGCTTTTTTTTTAGTTGAGCAAATATCTTAACAAACGATTTTTACCACAATTGCTCTATTATTGAGATAGTCAATCAGTTACGCGTAAACATCTACCAATCAACCATTTACAAAACTTATAAACATCTAACTTATTGATTATCACTATATCTATTTATCCGTGTTCCACGTATCAGTTGTGAAACAAAAAACTCTAACCAATTGAAAATTAACATTGATTAGACTTTTTTAACATTTTACAATTATTTAGAATTATTCCACTTAACGAACTATACCAATCTAGACAATTCACATCAACTCTCCTTTCTTCTCCCCACTCCACCACAATTACATGAGCGTATCTCATGAATATAATAGGAACAAGATATAACAGGATATAAATAATATATAAATTAAGGAATAAACGAGATGACAATAAGTTATTGATTCAGTTCTCGGCGATTTCCCCGCGAGTGATCAGCCATCCCTATTGTTATGTACACTACGATGTCCTTGATACCACTTGCGTTATTGGGTGTTTGATGAATGATATTCTGATTCTTTTTCTATGTTTATTATCCCGGATGTTATTCGGGATCTTTCTCATATCCGTCAGTATAGTGTTCGCGTATTTCCCCGCGAGTATTCTTGCGATCGTTATGTGTTTGTTCATTTCCTCGAATATCATTCGGGGATTCTTGTCTTCTTGCTATAGGTTAGGTTCTCTTCGATTTCCCCGCGAGTATTCTTGCGATCGTTATGTGTTTGTTCATTTCCTCGAATAACATTTAGGGATTCTTGTCTTCTTGCTATTGATTCAGTGCTCGGCGATTTTCCCGCCGAGTGATCAGCCATCCCTATTGTTATGTGCACTACGATGTCCTTGATACCACTTGCGTTATTGGGTGTTTGATGAATGATATTCTGATTCTTTTTCTATGTTTATTATCCCGG